>NZ_QXIW01000031.1:0-171058 GCF_003570985.1 Candidatus Cryosericum hinesii | reverse complement strand
TCGCTCGGGACCTTCATCCCAACGACTCCTACCAGGGACTTCGAATGAGGATCAACAAGAATATATCCATCCGTACCGCGCACTGTCGCGCTGACCAGGCCTGTTGCAGAATCCCGCCTTGCATCGGTGACCGCCGCCAAACGTGCTCCGGGGGTGACCAGCGCAATCAGGTTGTTCCACGTCTGGCGTAGCGATGACTCTGCCAGATCAGAGCTGGATGTTCCTCTTTGCGTTTCCTGCAGCAGGCGGATGCTGTCGGGTAGTTGTGCAGTAGCATGGATGGCCGTGCGCAGGGGTCCCGTCTGGGTCCACCACAGGACAACCAGCACGATAGCGAGAGCGGGTCCCAACGTCAGGCGCCAATGCCGCATGTGGCGGCGGTGAACCGCCATCCGGTCGGCATATGCAACGAGACGCTGTCGACTAGTCTCAGCCCACAACGGGTCGACCTTCGGCTCCCAGTCCACGTTCTCGAGCAGATGTTCCAGTTCTTCCTGAGTCATTCTCTCTCCTCCTCTTCATGAGGATAACGCAACCCGCCCGGATTTGCTGAAATGCCGGCACGCAACACGCTGAAGGCGTGCTGAAGAGCGTTGCTGACCTGCTTTGCGCTGCAACCAAGCATCGGTGCGATCTCCCGCGGCGTCAATCCCTCACCGTAGCGCAGCATGACACACTGCCGGTCGAAGGGTGCCAGCTGCTCGGCGGCGGCACGCAATTCGCCGGCATGACCCTGAGCCTCCGCGACCATGTCGTCGTAGTCGGGGTCGGCGTCATCATCACCAATGCGGGCGGTCGCGAGATACCTCTCTGCACTGCGGCGATGGCGGAACCATGACATAGCCTCATTGTTGGCGACACGGTAGAGCCACTGCACGAGGGGTGCTCTGCCACGTGCAAGTTTCGGCAGGTTGTCCACCATCTTGACGAACACGGCTTCGGTCAGTTCTTCGGCGAGGTCTCGGTCCAGCACGGTGTGGATAAGACATGCAAAGATGCGGTCGCGATATCGATCGTAGAGCACGGCTACCGCTCCCGTGTCACTCAGTGCCTCCTTCAGGAGATCCTGATCGGACTTGCCCTCCGCCACGCTCACCCCCATCCTCGATGGACAGTATAGCTGGTTTACTGACCACAGTGCACTTGTTCATACCTCATGCGCGCTTAGACTGAGAAGTCAGGAGGCATCACAATGGCGACAGAGATGATCAGACTACATATAGAGGAGACCGGCGAGGACGTCCTGTACCCGCGAGGAGTCCGTCTGGACTCGCTGGCAAAGGACTATGCGGCGTACCACACGTCACGCATCATGGCGGCACGCGTCAACAACGACATCCGCGAGCTGTTCAAGACGCTGAAGCACGACGCCACCGTCTGTTTCATCGACATGAGCGTCGAAGACGGCGCACGCATCTACCAGCGCGGTCTCGTGTTCATCCTGTATGCTGCAGCACGTGATCTCTTTCCCGACCGGAGGCTCCGGGTCCTTCATTCACTGGGGCAGGGCCTGTTCTGTGACTTCCGCGAGATGCGCGTGACCGACGACGAGGTCGTCCAGATCAAGCAGCGCATGCACGAGCTCATCAACCAGGACCTGGAGTACCAGAAGCAGAAGCTGTACAAGTGGGACGCCCTGCCGCTGCTGGAGAATCTGGGCATGCACGACAAGGCCGAGCTGCTGCGCTACCGCAGCAAGTCCACCGTCAACATCTACTACCTGGGCAAACACCCCAACTACTTCTATGGCTTCATGCCGCACAGCACCGGCGATACGCCGCTCTTTGACCTCATCCCCTATCGCACGGGCATGGTGCTCGTCTTCCCCGGCATCACCAGCCCCACAGCCCTGCCGGATTACGTGCCTCAGGCCAAGCTGGCCGACATCTTCGACGAGGCAGAGGAGTGGGGACGCATCATCCGCGTGGAAACGGCCGGAGACCTCAACGATGTCGTGGCCGGCGGCGGCACCCGCGAACTCATCATGGTGAGCGAAATGCTTCACGAGAAGAAGATCGCCCAGCTGGCCGATCGCGTTACGGCCTCAGGTGCTCACCTGGTCCTCATCGCGGGTCCGTCCTCGTCCGGCAAGACGACGTTCAGCAAGCGGCTTGCCCTGCAGCTCAGGGTCAACGGCTTCGACCCTCACGCCATCTCGCTGGACGACTACTTCGTCGACCGGGACAAGACACCTCGGGACGCAGAGGGCCAACCCGACTTCGAGTGTCTGGAGTCGCTCAACACAGCGAGGTTCAACGACGACCTCAACCGCATCCTGGCTGGGGAGACTGTCACACGGCCGAAATACAGCTTCAAGACCGGGACCTCTTCCGAGGCCGGTGACACCATCGTTCCCAACGACCACACCATCTTGGTCGTCGAGGGCATCCACGGCCTGAACCCGAAATTGACCTCCCAGATACCGGACAACGCCAAGTATCGCATCTACGTCTCAGCACTCACGTTCCTCAACCTGGACGCCGACAACCGCATCCCGACGACGGACGTGCGTATCCTGCGGCGCATGGTGCGCGACCACAAGTTCCGCGGGTACTCGGCCCTGCAGACACTGCAGATCTGGCACTCTGTCCGCATGGGTGAGGAACGGCACATCTTCCCTTTTCAGGAAAACGCCGACGCCATGTTCAACTCGTCGCTCGTATACGAGCTGGCCTTCCTCAAGAACTACGCCATGCAGCTGCTGCTGCAGATCGACAACACGGTGCCCGAATACTCCGAGGCACGCCGGCTGATCCGGTTCCTTGACTACTTCCTGCCGGTAATGGACATCGACGTCATCCCCAGCACGTCCATCATTCGCGAGTTCATCGGCAACAGCTACTTCAACTACTAGACGGAGGCACGTATGCACACAGACCGAATCATGCGGCTGGCACTGGAGATGGCTGGACTCACGGAGGTCCCGGAGGACACACAGGTGTACGTGCCCGGTGAGATAACGAAGGCCCTGGTGTGCATCGACGTCGACACCGGCCTGTTGAGCATCGCCCGCGACCTTGGGTACGACGGCGTCATCGTGCACCACCCGCAGGGAGACGAGGCCATGCTGAACCTGCACCTCGTCATGAACCGGCAACTGCAGACCCTCACGAAAGCAGGTGTTCCGGAGGACGAGGCACGTGAGGCCCTGCGGCCCCGGCAGTTCGGTGTCGAGCGAAACAACCACATGCGCAACTGGGACTACATGCCCAGCGTCGCCCGCCTGATGGGGATACCGTTCATGAACGTCCACTATCCCTGTGACCTCATGATGGAACGCATCGTGGACGCCCACGTTCAGCGGCGTCTGGCCGAGACTGGCCCTGCAGCGACCGTACAGGACCTGACTGACATCCTGCTGGAAATCCCTGAGTTCGCGCACGCGAAGACACGTCCCGCGGTCGTTGTCGGGGGCCCTGCTGCACCGGCCGGCAAGGTCGTCACCGCCTTTGCTGGTGGTACCAATGGAGGTTCCGCCGTCGTGGAAGCGTACTGGCGCCATGGCATCGGGACCGTGATGACCCTGCACATGGAGGTCGCCGACATCCTGAAGCTCCGCCAGTCAGAGGTCAAAGGGACGCTCGTTGTCGCCGGTCACATGGCTTGCGATTCCGTGGGACTCAATGCGCTCGTCCGGGTTTTGCGGGCAAACAGGCTCGACCTGACACCAATGGGCGGCATTGTGCCGGGGGCGTAAGGACGACGATGTTGATACCTGCTTCACTTGTTTATTAGAATAGCTACATATACTTTCTTGCTGAGCGCCTGTTGTGGTCCGGCAGGAAAGGCTGAGACATGCTGAATACGTTCATCATAACGCTGCGAGAGGGAGTAGAAATCGCGGTTGTGCTGGCTATCATTCTGGCCTACCTGCGTCAACTGGGCGCCAGCCGGTCTGCGAGCAAGGTATGGCTGGGGACAGCGGCGGCGGCGATTGTCAGCGTTGCGGCAGCCGTTGGTATCTTCGCCGTCCTGCACACAACGAAGGTCGAACGCTTCCAAGCGCCCCTCGAGGGAAGTCTGAAGCTCCTGGCGGTCATCATCCTGACGTGGATGACCCTGTGGATGAAGCGCGAGTCGGCAACGATCGGCTCCAGCCTTCGGCAACGCGTGCTGCACGCCGTCAGCGACGGTTCTGTGTGGACGCTCGCCTCGCTTGCATTCATCTCTGTCGTCCGGGAGGGTATCGAGACAGTCCTCTTTGTCGTCGGCTCCGCGCAGCAGGCCACTCCAGCTGCAACCATTGGCGGTGCCGTGTTCGGCTTCACCGTTGCCGCCATTCTTGGCGAGATCGTTTATAGCGGTAGCAGGCGGCTGGCTCTCAAGCCGTTTTTCACCGTCATGAGCGTCCTCCTCATCGTCATGGCCGCCGGTCTCCTGGTTGGTGGTATTGGCGAGTTCCAGGGCCTTGGGCTTCTGCCGACAGGAATCGCCCCTCTCTGGTCCACGCGGGCCATTGTGAGTGACACAAGTGTCGTCGGTGGACTGCTGGGCTCTGTCTTCGGATACGTCGACAGCCCCAATCTCGTCCAGATCGTCGCGTGGATTGTCTACCTGGCCGGAGCGTTGTGGGCGTACTTTCGCCCAACAACGCCAGCATCGGTCACTGGATAACCGCCCCCTGTTCAGTTGTCTCGATGGGAGGCAGCCACTCCAGCGGATTGGTCGGTTCGCCATCCTGGCGCACCTCAAAGTGAAGGTGGGGACCAGTACTGAAGCCCGTGTTGCCCGTATATCCAAGGAGCTGTCCCTTCTGGACGCGTTCGTAGGGCTGGACCGCAAACTTCCACAGGTGGCCGTAGACGGTGGCAATACCTCCCCCGTGCAGGACGACGACCATGTTGCCATAGGTAGTTTTGCTGCCGATGTACAAGACGATCCCATCAGCGGGTGCAAGGATGGGCGAGCCATAGTGAGCGCGCAGGTCGACGCCCCGGTGGAACTCCTCTTCACCGATGATTGGGTGCATGCGTTCACCATAGGGCGAGGTGATCATCATAGGTCCCGCCAGGGGCCATGCCAGTTCCGCTACGGGTTTGAGCTGGGCAGCGACCGCAGGGTCGCATCCCGCAATGACCGATCGGATGAACTGGTCTTCGCGGTTACTCTGGCGTATCATGGCTTCCTGGTCCCCGGCCTCGACCGCAGCCACATCTGCCGCCTCTTTAGCCTCAGCCGTCTGCAGAATGCGCTCCTGCTGTGCCACCTGGGCATCACGAGCGGCGTCGACCTCCTGCCACAGCAAAAGTTGTCTGGCCTGCCAGACGTCCGCGGACTGCACATAAGCGACTGCATGACGCTGGTCGGCACGGCTACGATTGAATCCAACCAAGACCACGCCTGCCGCTGCAACTGCTATCACCAGCAGGATCCACCCCGCTGCCTTGCGTATGTTCACTCTCGGGACCTCCATGTTCGCGGCACAGACTCATCTGGGCCTAACCTTTTAGTATATGGCGGTCACTGGCTTGAGCAACGGTTACAAGGTTAAGAATGGATTTCCACATACGCGGCAGAGCACCCCTCGTATTGCACTAACATACTCGAGGGAAGCACCCCTCGCCTTGAAGAACACCTCGCATCTGGGACAAAAGGATGCGAGGGACAAAAGGGCTCGGGGGAATGACGGATAGAGGAGAAGCACGCTCCCTTGCGCGGGAATGACAATAGGGTTTACTGCTTTGCCGGAAGGTCCTGCTGTGCCGCCAGCGCGCGGTCGATCTCCTGCAGGATGTGTTTGGCGCTGCGCCAATCCAGCATCACGACGGGCAGGTCCCTCTTGTGCGCCTCGTTGATCACCTTGCCCGAGAAGGAATGGCTGATGTACGACGTCAGGACGACCACGAGGCGGGTAGTGGAAAGGACCGCCGGGTCAAGGTCTTCCTTGCCATTTGTAGCGATACAGACGCTGTTGGGAAGCCATGTCTGCAGGTTTCGGGACAGTGTCTCATGTCCACCGGCGACCAGGACCCGCTCGGTGATGGAGCGCACGGTGTACTGCACTTCGGGCTCAGGCTCGCCACGCGCCGAGAGAATACCTGTGAGTCGTGAGATCTCGGCCTCGCGCGCGCTCAGGCGGTCGCGCGCCCGGTCCAGCTCGCCGCTCAGGCGGTGCGTCTCGCGCAGTTGTACAGCAAGGTCTGCGTGTGCCCTGCACAGCTCTTCACCGTCTGCCGGGGCACCGACCGATGGAGTCGGCCCGTAGGCGGTCGGTGACTGCGTCGCCGGCACCTGCCTCAGGGCGAAGAGTCCGGCGAGCATGCTGACGGTCGTTCCATCGTCGAGTCCAGCATCGGTGCCAGCGAGCAGGAACGCAGCCTGCCAGACGTCGCCCGGTCCTGGAGAAGCTGATTGGTCTACCTGCGCTACCTGCCTGAGAACATCACGGGCAGCGCTCAGACGCGTCGCAAGCTCCCGGTCTCCACTGTCGCCACCGGCGGCTCGCCACCACAGCTGGTCATACCTCAAAGCGGCATCATAGCGGGACCGGCTTGCCGGATCGATCTCCGCGGCTGCCAGGGTCAGGCGATGCAGCGCTTTGACGAGGGAATGGTCCAGAGCCTCACGTAATGGGGTCTCCGCCACTGGAACACCACAGATGCCGGCATACCATGCCAATACCACCAGTTCCGCATCGGGCTCTTGCTGCTGTTCCCTGGGATGCATCACCCTGAACCGCTCCAGGCTGATGCTCTCACCGGCGCTGACCATTTGCCACGCGCGCCGCCAGCCATCCCGCATGATCTCGCCCAGGCAGGCCCGCGCCCGCTGGTCGTGCTGTGCCGCCAGCGATACTCCCACCAGCCTGCACGCGTACGGTGCGTCTTCCATGGGCAGGGTGACCAGCGCCGGGTGGTGCACGAGCATGCTGCCCGCCGTCTGCACGTCCCATGCGGGGTCGGCCAGCCTCAACGCTTCATCAATGTGCCGATGCAGATGGGCATTCGCGGCACAGGCCGCAAGCGCAAAGGGCGCGAGGTTGGGCCGGATGGCAGGGCGTACGGATGGGATGACGGGACCGGGGCGCTGCCCCCCAGCCAGTTGTGCTTTCAGTGCCTGCGCCAGTTGTGCCTTCTCCTTCTCGTCCATCACACCAGCTCCTCTCTCCATATGAGTATATCGGATAAAGGTGTGAAGCGGTACATCACACCGCTCATCGTAATGGCCGGAGATCAACGACCTCCGGCCATCAGATGTCACGTATTGTCTGAAGGTTCTCCGCTATCAGTTGTAGGGGTCCTTCGGTACCGTCTGGAAAGTCTGTGAAGAAGCAGTGTGATCATACGTGTGGGTATAGATCGTGTTTGTGGCAGGATCAAACGACGTCGCAGGCGTGATGTTCGCCAGACGGAACCCGCTTGTCCATACTGTAAAGTCTGCCTTGCCCGTGGCGCCCCAATACAGGTTGGTGAAGTCATCCCACGTGACTGAGTCTCCTTGAGGAGCAAAGGGGTACGGCATGCCAGAGTACTCCTTCAGGTAGACACGGATGGTCGTCGTCTCGCCTGGCATCAGCGGCGGGATGGCGATGTTGCGCACAGGTTCATAGATACAATAACTGACGGGGTAATAGGGGTAGCCTTTCCTCAGGCCGTTGAAGAAGTGGTCCCTGTATGCCAACGCGTCAGCCCATATCTGACCTGTAGGCTTCTCAGCCCAGGTCGACGTGGTGACGGTGATATTGGTGTCCTTCCAGTCCCATCCGGCATCGAAGTTCAGGAAGCCGGCGAGTGATGGCTTGTCCTTGTATGGGTTGGTGATTGCGACATCAATGTAGGCAGGCTGGTAGAGCTTGGCTGGGTCAGCTTTCAGGAAGGGCGAGTTGAGCGGGTTGGGTGTCGCAGAGTTGGCGGCATCAGTCAGGCTTGATGTAATAGTGGTCTTCGCCTGGTCTATCAGCGCATCCGTCACGGCGCTGGCCGGAATGCCTGCCTGAGCCAGGGCCTCATTGGCCAGGTAGTTGAGACTTCCACTCGCCAGCTGGTCGAAATTGGGCAGAGATGGTGGAATGCCAAGCGACGCAAGTCCGTAGTCTGCCAGCATCGTCAGGGCAAACTCCAGGCCCTTGCGCCAGTCGTCAGGAATACCAGGGAAGTTCTTGGCAATGAACGCTATCAGGCCTCCCTTGAGCTTGGCAAAAGCGGTCGATACCCAGTTGGTTATCTTGGCGACAACGTCGATGATTGTCTTGAAGAAACTGACAATGCCATCCCAGAGTTCCGCCCACCAGGACTTATCCCCTGACTTGTCCCAGACCTGGAGATGGGACCCCGGTGTGAGCCATTTCCACAGGATTTCCTTCTCGTAGCGGTCGGGGGTCATGGTTGGGTCGTTCATTGCGTAGTACTGGTATGTGTAGAGGGTCGAGGTGCCGTTCGTGATGTTGAAGTTCAGCTCATTCCACTTGGGATACCGGTACACAGTGTAGTAATGTGCCCAGTTCGGATCCTCCCACTGGACTGGCTCATAGTGGACAACTTTGATGGTGGGCGTGTACGAAGGCTCTGAAACCGTCTTCCACTGGTAGATCTTCACCTGCTGCTGCTTGAAGTAGCTCACCGTCACGGTATCAGAGAAGGCCGCTGATGTCACGCCGGGTGTCACGGAAGTGCTGAGCGCAACCGCTCTCACGTAGTACAGCACCTGATCACCAGGCTTCAGCGTAGCCGCGGCTGGACCGAAGTCATGAAATGGAATGGGAACCGTATTGTGGTAGTCGGCAAGGAGCGTGACAGGAAGTGGACTGTAGGTCTTGGAGTAGACCAGTCCCGACGGCGCGTTCCAGTCCTCCACGTCGCTGAACGGCTTGGCAGAAACCTGGAAGACGACACTGCTCGTGGTCGCACCTGCACCCCTGAACTGGAACCAGTGAGGAGTCGTTTCTTCACAGGAAACCCCGACTTTGGCGACGTGTTCAAGAATGTTGGGAAACTCCGGCTTCGCATCGGGTTCCAGATTGCGGAGAGGCGTCCACAACTGGAAGGAGGGGGAGGCCAGCGGCGAACTTGCGGACGGTGGTACCGACAGGCTGCTGCCATACAGCACTCGTACGCCTTCGCCCGGATCACCGATGCACCGCCCGCTGCCGTCGACAGGGACCGCCCTCACGTAGAGAACTTGTTGGGTCCCAGGTGTCGTCAGCTGCCGGTAGTGGCTTGGGACACCCAACTTCGTAGCAAACGTCGCGAAATCGATGGCAAACTCACCGGCCGTCCCTGCCACCTGGCCTGACGCGACCAGTCCTGTCGGCTTCTGCCAGTCTGTCGGGAATCCTATGAACGGGACATTCGCAACTTGCCAGACCACCTTCGCAGGTGCAGCTCGGGTCAGCGTATAGGCGAAGTACCGCACGCGATTTCCAGCAATGTCGATGAGCGCGGCGTTGTCGGCCTTTGAGTACATGGACGCAGACTTGATCAGAAGCCTGTCAGCCGGTCTGCTCTTGGGTTTCGCTGATCCTGTCGCAGCATACAGCGTCAGGCGCGCATCGTACAAAGGGGCGTTGAGCAAACCGTCCCAGTCCGACGCCAGGTACTTGGCCTTCTCGGTCAACGTGATAATCCTGCCGGTCGGCAAGACCAGGGTTGCCTTCACGTCGGAAGCAGTCCGGAACGCCTCATAGGTCCGCTTGATGAGGACGACGCCTTGCTCACGGGTGGTGTTGCTGAGAGGGTCGATAGTGGTGGCGCTCAGACCTTTCATGATGGCATTCTGATAAGCGAACTCCATCGCCTCCAGCGCCCACGTAGCGACCTTAACCTTGTCGGCAAAGGGGAAATCGGTCTGGCTGACAGCTTTCAAGGGTGGGACCGCTTTGCCCAGTGCACGGTAGATCATCGTGGCAATTTCCTGGCGCGTGATGGAGAGAGAGGGAGAGAATTTCCCTGCACCCGTCCCCTGGACGATGCCCAGGTTATAGGCTTTGACGATCTCGGGGTTCGCCGTGTCGGTGAACGGCGACGTCCCTGCCGACGGCGTCTTGCCCGTCAGTTTCGAATACAGCTTCACGACGATCACACAGAACTCCTCGCGCGTGATCGGTTTGATGAAGTGGTTCATAACAGCTGGATACGTCAGCCCGTACGAGTAGGCGAGCTGCAGCTCAGGTTCTGCCCAGGAGCTCTCAGTCCCATCGAGGACGAGAGGGTTAGCGGCCAGTACTCTGAGGGCCGGGCTCAGTGGTGTAAGCAGGAGCGTCACGACAAGAACGCCTATCACGATCTCGCGGAACCAGGTCCTTGCGACAGCTTCTCCTGCGGTGAAACTACTGGCAAACAAGTTGCATTTCCTCACGATTGAGCCTCCTCTCTCTGCAGTCCGTCACATAACCTTCAACTGAGGTCGAGCAGTATGTGCAACTGGGCACATTCTTGCCCGTTGTGCAAATATTTGCAAGACCCATCGCCGGTTCCTCCGACCACCGTCCCGCATGCTTCGTCCCCGCAGAAAGCACACGCTCGCAGAAACACTGCTACAATGAATATTAGACCCCTCAGTAAGGTGGTCTCGTATGACGACATCGCCGCCTTCTCCGTGCCGGGAAGCGGCCGCGACTGTTGCGCCGAGGATGCCGCACTCTGTTACATGGAGGTTTGGCATGAAAACACCGCTCAAAGGGAAGACTCTCATTCTGACCCAATTCGCCATGCTTCTCGCTATTGAGGCTTTGGTCTGCTTTACACCGCTCGGCTCCCTTCCGGCAGTGGGACCGATCGTCGCTACGCTCGGCATGGTTCCCGTCATCATCACGGCCATCCTTCTCGGCACCGGCGCAGGTGCCTATATGGGGGCATTCGCCGGCTTGTTCAGCTTTTTGGTCTGGACGTTCACCCCGCCGAACCCTCTGGTCGCGTTTGTCTTCACTCCGTTCTACATGCTCGGAGCCACGCATGGAAATGTGTGGAGCCTGGTCATCTGTTTTGTACCGAGGATCCTGGTCGGCGTCGTAGCGGGTGCCTGCTTCAAGCTGTTTACCCGCTTGAACTGGAAAAGCGGCGTCGTCTACGGCCTCAGCGGGGCACTGGGCAGTCTCGTGAACACCCTGGGGGTCCTGGGGGGTATCTACGTCTTCTTCGGGCATAACTACGCAACGGTGCTGGGAAAAGGGTTCGACCTGCTTCTCGGATTGATCGGCCTGACCATATTGACCAGCGGTATCCCCGAAGCGATAATCGGCGGAGTGGCCGCGTACGCCGTCTGTCGACCCATACAGAAGAATATGAAGCACGATATTGGCTAAGCTCACTCGTGGGCGCATATCCACGGGCTCTTCTGCTTGATATCAACGGTTCTACAAGAAGAGCAGATCAGTCTGTCTGATCCGGCTGTGGCACAGACTGTGCCAGCTACTTTACGGTGGTTAGAAGATGTTCGCCTGAAAGAGATCGATAGAAGGAAGGGAGATAGCCCCCGGAGAACCAGGTGTCTTGAGCGTAAAACCCTGTTGCCCCTTCGCGTCGAAGCTCACGATCGAAGTCTTGTCGACGTGCAAACTTCCGAGAACTATTCCGGATGCGTCGACAGCGTAGTACACGGAATTCCAGTACATATCGGGACACTCTACAATCAATGTGTCGCTGTCGCTTGCCAGGTGAGCCATGAGCGGCGCCTCGGCGGCGGTCGGCCCTTCACCGTACAGCTTGGTGAGAAGCGCATTGAGCGTTTCCGGCAACGTTACCGAGGGCGCGGAAGCTGCCGTGTCGATGCAGCCGATTTTCGTGTGACCGTGAGTGAGGTAGAGAAGAGAGCCGACCCTGGCGAAGCTTGGATCCTGACCCGCTATGAGGCTTCCGCCAAATGCGTCCGCATCTCCGCATCGTACCATGGTTCCTGTTCCATTGTTCATGCGGATGAGCCAAAGCGAGACCACTGCAAAAGGCGCTTCTGCCTGGACGAGAACAAATCCGTTGTCTACCCCGCCACTTCCATACAAGACTTCTATCCGCACTTGTCCGGCAGGAGCGGGGACAGTCAGAATCTTGTCCTTGGGAGGATCGGCGATCCCTGGTAGTTGCCAAATGCTCCTTTCAGTGATCTTGATGATCATTCCGTCCAAATTGGTCTTCGGTGTCAAAGGTGTTGTTGGTACCTCAAGTTCGCCTTGCGTAGCAATAAAACTCTCTCCGTAATGCCACCGGACAAGAGGACTTCCCGTAGCAGATGATGCATATTGTATCCCTATGGGAGGCGTGCGAATCATAAGATCGTTGCTTGATGATGTCGCCTTCGTCAGGAGCGGCAGTCTATTCTTATAGCTCCACTGCTGGACGACGAAGATGGGCGTAGCGGGCGAAGCAGGTAGCCAAAACAACTTCGCTTCTCCGTTTGTGTTGTTTACATGCAACACCACCGTTCCGGTGCTCTGCAGGGCGTTCTTGCCAACATTCCATGTGAGCGGAACAGCGTCGTAAGCGGAATCCGTCACGTTGGTCAGCATCATGGCGCTGACCTGTGGTCCCTCCACTTGAACAACTTTCGGTGCACAACCAGTTGCAAGAACGAGTACGAGCAGGATGCTAATGAACGCAGTGACCCTTGAACTGGATCTGAACATCATTGTTCTCATACTATGCGCCTCCAACGCTTCCTTCGCCTGCGACACTGCGTACTCGGCTATCCGGCTCATGCCTTCGGCCCTCCCGTCACATCGTCAATCAACCATGTGCCGTTGACCTTCTTGAGCGTGAGCGTAATGGGCTTTTTCCATGTCGTTCCGCGACCTCTAGCAGTCTGGACGCTTGTCACAAAAATGACATTTGCGCTCACCGAGAACGATGTGTCGTCTACCTTCTGTATGGAATCAATTCGAATCTCATCTGGCCACTCACCGTAGGCGGATCTTCCTGGAATGGTCGACGGATCCCGCACGAATGCTTGATAGAGTCGGTCGGTAATAAGTTCCTTCAGGTTGGCGTCTACCGCCTGTTTTGTCGAGAGATACTGCTCCGAAGTATCTTCAGCGCTCGAAGCTATCTCGCCGGTTATCGGAAGATTCAGCTGCCACTGAAGCGCTGATTTAAGCAGCATGACTTCTCCGTGATCTACAACGCAGTCGCTTCCGTCGGAGGTCGTGGACATCTCGAGGTCTCGCCCGTCCTTTGTGTGGAACACTTTGATTCCATTGACGGTGCGTACCCTGATACCTTCTTTCGCAGCCAGATCTTCCAGATCATGGAGAGGATAAGTCGCTATATTTCTGAGGCGCGCGCCGAATTCGCCGACAACCTGGTAGATCGTGTTGACGTCCGCCTTATCCCGAGAAGACGCTACGAGCGCTCGATACAGAGAGTATCCGCCAACAGAGATGACGAGAAGCAGCACTATGCCTATTACGATAAACCTGACTAGTCCCTTAGTATTCATGCTATGCTCCTCCAACACGTACTCTCGACGAGAGCGATGGACTGGAACCCGGTCATCAGTGCCGTCGGCGCACCGTATCCGTACGGCATCGCAGCGGAGATCATGCCCTCCATTACAAGTGTAACGCGGTGGCGATGTTTTTGCTAACCCGCAGGACAGAAGGCCCAGAATACCAGAACTTCAAAGACTTTATTTCACCTGCGAGAACTTTGGTACATAGATTGGCCCCCAATTTCCCATTCCACCCGCACGCTCACGAAGGGGTATTGTAGTTGAAGTCTTCGAGTGCTTTGCCTGTCTCAGCATCGAGGACAACATTCGCGTCTCCGAACACATACGGATCTCTGGTCGAAGGAATCTGTTTGCCACTGGCATCGATCATACAGGGACCGGAATGGGGCATGTACACGCCGTGAAAGGTCACGATCCAGACGGGGACGTCTTTCATGACCCTGGTTGTTCCAGGCAACGTCAAGGGAGACTTCTCCGGGCTAGCGGGGTAGTCGGAGAGACTCGTGTACATGGCCGTGATATGTTCCGCGTCCCTGGCAATCGTATCGCCGCCCACTTCGCGCTTCGCGATGGCAATGGCCGCGTCTTTGGTAACGCTCGGCACCCCGTCGAGGGGCTTGAGTTCTATACCAAAATCTGAAATCTTCGAACGGAAATACTCCATATCGCTGTCCGAGAAAGAACTCTGAGAGGACCCGTCAGTATGGACAGCAGGTCGTGAGGTGTGAGCAAGAGCAACTGCTACACAACCACTGACTCCAAGCATTACTGCAATTACAACGACAAGTATCCGTCTACGCAAGGAAGGCCTCCCTAGTACCGTGTATCCCATATCTCCCACGTGGTATCGCTGGAGGAGATGTTGTTGGTCGTTGTTGAAACCTCCATCTCGCTCCCTCTCATCTATATAACGGAGATCGTCCGAAATGTCCGAATCACCACGAATGTTCCACCAATACATGCTCCCATTGCGTTGCCCCATGAGGTGACACGTCCACGGCCTCCCAGCATGTCTGCGTGCTAATTGCTTGGCCAAACAGCAGATGTGCCGTCGCCCGGTTCATTGCTGTGTTGCTTTGTGCACTGCCCGTGCATATGCTGGTAGTGGAGGTGGGAGTGGAACCAGATCTGCAGGAGAAAAGCGACCAGCAATTGCTGATACTGGCACGGGAGGACTCGCATGCGTTTGCAGTCCTATACGGCCGTCATCACCATCATATCTACTCCTATGCTCTCAGTATCCTGCACGACAGGGACCTGGCCGAGGAGGTTGCCGAAGAGACGTTTGCACGGCTCACCAGTCGCCTTGGCTGGCTCGCCTCGACACGCCGGCCTCTGTTGCCATGGCTGTACTGTGTGGCACGCAACTGTGCGATGGACGAACTGAGGAGGAGAAGGCGAGAAGGATTGCTTGGCATCACAGACATCGCGTGCAGCAACCCTGACGACGACACGGTGAAGAATATCGAAGCGCACGCCCCCGAAATCCTGAACGCCATCAGTTCGTTGAACCCGTTTGAGTGTGCGTGTGTGATATTGCGCCATGTTCAGCGAATGGCGACGAAGGACGTTGCACGTGAACTGGGATGTCGTCCACGTAAAGTGACAGCAGCACTCAATCATGCATATGGGCTGCTGCGTCGCAAGCTTTCGGACATTTGACCTCATATGCGTTGTATAGGTGAGAGGCAACCTCATGCAAATAGATGACAAAGACATAGAGCAACTGCTGGAGACAACAGACTGGGAGCCGGCCGAGGACCATGCCCGTACCGAGGCGTCGCTCGCACGCCTGATTGCCCGGCTGGACCAGCGGCGGCACAGAATGCACATGGTCGCACGGACATCCTGTGTTTTGGCCATCATTGTGCTCGTCATGGTTACGGGCACGGTCTGGTACCGTTGGACACGACCGATGGTGACGGCAGTCCACGAGACACAGACGATTCCCGCCGGCGTCGTGCGCCTGGTCCCTGTAGAAGCAGACTCTACTCCCGGTGCGTTGCAGCGGGCGCTTGCCTCGTTGACCGGTCGCGATCCACGCGGGCTTCTGACAAGTGTCTGCGAGATTCCTGGGACCAGGCTGTTGCGAGCCGAATTGGCGGGTGGGACCGGTCACCTGCTTCTGCTGCCGGGGCATGGCATCGTCGGCATTGTCGCCTCGTCGTCACAATCGTCATCACTCACCGAAAGCGTTGTTCGTATCGCCCCTCATGATGCACGTACGCTGACAGCGCAGGATCTGGCGACCGGTGAGGAAATTGCCTCACGCGATGTGAGTGTGGCAGCTTTGGGGCGGGTTGTCGAGGCACACCCTATGACTGCAGCAGTCTATCAACATGTAACTCCGTACCCTGGAGGCCAGCAAGGGAAACCAGCACTCCCGTATGACCCCACCACATTGTACCTCAGCAGCGGCTACGTACACCTGCACCGGGTTGTGACCGTTCCCATTGAGACTACGGGTTCACACCCCGCAAGTCTTTCCGCGGTCGTCGACATCGACACACAGCGCGTCATCGCCATTGTGGACACGACCGGCATCTCGGGCGTCATCCTGACCGACGATCCTGGACCTCAGGTGGTGCTCTCAGAGCCATAGGAACGAGACTCCAGCAGGCGAGCCTCACGAGAAATGCAGGACCGCTGGTAATTACCAGCGGTCCTGGGAAATTCCAGAAAAGAAGTGCAGCCAGGAGACTCTAGCTCTTTGGGTACTTTATCGTTACTGTCTTGGTGGCGGCATCCCACAGGACATCGCATCCAAGATTCTCGGCGACAAACCTCAGTGGTATCATGGTCCTCGAATTGATGATCTCGGGAACGACCTTCGCGTCATCCTTGTCGATGGGAATATCCTTGCCATTCACTTTGGCAGTCGAATTTCCTATCCACAATTGCATGGTGGTGCTGCCCAGCGCCAGAGTTACCTTCTTTGCAGTCGCATCCCAGGCAATCGTCCCTCCCAGCGACTCGATAATCGCTCTGATTGGGACAAGGGTTCTGTTGTTCTTGATGATGGGCTTGGTACCTTGCTCGTCGATCGCCTGTTCAGTCCCATTCACTGTCATTTTCGGATTGTTGATCTGAAGTGTGACAATCGTCTGAGAACCACCACAGATCGTAGCGGAAAGGAGTTTCGGAATGGAGTCCTGTGAACTTGCCTTGGCCGCAGCCACAGATACGGTTGACCTCTTGATGCCTGCAGTACTTGCTGTCAGTTTTGCTGTCGCCGCTTGCAGGTCAGCGCTGAAGAGATGATACTTGCTGCTGCCAGAAATACCGCCCGATGAGTCTGTCTTGATGACCAGGAAGTCGTAATTCTCCTTGTCGAACGATGTGAACGATTTCGTGATTCCAACAGCGACAAACCCGGAATCGGCAGTTTGTGTCACCGCATTCGCATGATCCTCGTTGTCTCCTTTGAATGTCTCTGCCCACTGTACGGCTCCACCGGCATTCAGCTTCGCCAGGAACACGTCCTCGTTCTTTGCGTCAAATCCCAATGTCACGCCAGTAACCACGAACCCGCCATCGCGGGCCTTTGTCATGCCATACCACTCTTCATTGTAGCCGGTGCCATAGGTATTCGACCACACAACTCCACCCGAAGAGTTGATCCTCATGGCAAGGCAGTCGTCGTTTCCTGCACCAAGTGAAGAAGTATATCCTGCAACAACGCAGTCAGTACCGCTTGCACTGGCAATCGAGGTAGCCACATCCTCGGCACTTCCGCCAAAAGTCTTTGTCCAGCCCAGGCCGCCACTCGAAGTCAATTTGCAGACAAGAATGTCAACGTCTCCTGCTCCAATCGTGGTTGTTGAGGCAGCAACGACGATTCCCTTGTCGCCTGATTCACACACCGAAACCGCATTATCAGTGTCAACTTCGCTGAGCGCAGTTGCCCACTTGATGCTACCGCTGGCGTCGATTTTCAGGATAAGCCCCTGACCTTGGCCTTCCGAAAAGGAGGTCGTGTTGCCGGCAATGACGAACCCACCGTCGGACGTCTGAATAATCTGGGTGGGCCAATCTTTTCCGTCGCCACCATATGTCTTCTGAATCAGGACGTTTCCTTTTGAATTGAGCTTGATGAAAAGCACATCCTCAGAAGAGGAAGTGGCGGCAATGGCAATCTCTCCTGACTTGGTCTCCACGGCACACGCAGTGTTGTAGCTAACGACATCTGAGAATGTCTTGGTCCATACGACGCTCCCAGCGGCGTTCAGCTTCACGACCAGCAGGCCCTTGCCTTCGCCAAACGACGATGTCACACCAGTGACGAGCATCCCCCCATCTGCCAACTGCACCACAGAACGGGCTTCATCGCCACCAGCTCCACCGTAGATCTTCACCCACGAAGGCGAACCGGCAAGGACGGTGCTCATGTTATGTGAGATGCTGGGCAGGCAGAACACAGACAGCACAACCAGAGCAACTACAACGGACAGAAATTTCCTCATATAACACTCTCCCCTCGTCGACTCCACTGGATCTCCGAAGACATCACAGAGCTGCACGCCTCGTGTCGCTCACTGTCTTGCCATATGTATATCGTGAGAGATACTTATTGCAAGCATGGCTTAACATGCCCGCGCAACCCGCTGGCCATGGGACATTTCACAGTCCTGTTGGACGCTAAGCGCCGCCGTGGTACAATATTTGGCGTAATCAACCTTTGCGGGAGGAACACATGAGTGTACTGGAAGAGATACGGGTCAAGGCGAAGGCTCTGCACCGCACCGTCATTCTGCCCGAGGGCAACGAAGAGCGCACCTTGAAAGCGGCACAGATGCTGGTCAGCGGCGGAATTGCTGACGTCATCCTGGTCGAGGACGAGACATCCATCCGCGCCAACGCGACCCGTCTGGGCGTCGACCTGACCGGCGTACAGATCGTGGATCCAAAGATGTCACCCAAGGCAGCCGAGTTTGCCACCCTGATCTATGAGAAGCGCAAGGCCAAGGGCATGACACCCGAGAAAGCGGCCGAGCTGTCGGTCGACCCCATCTACTTTGCCACTTGCATGCTGGAGATCGGCATGGCCCACGCGCTTGTGACGGGCGCGGTCCACAGCACCGGCGACATGCTGCGGCCTGCCTTGCAGATTCTCGGCACCGCACCTGGCTGCAAGACGGTCAGCTCCATGTTTCTCATGGTGATGCCCGACGGCAAGCTGCTGGGCTTTGGCGACTGCGCCATCATCCCTGACCCTACCGTCGACCAGCTGGCGGACGTCGCTATCGCGACCGCGAAGACGTACAAGACGCTGACGGGCGTTGAGCCCGCTGTCGCGATGCTGTCCTTCAGCACCAAAGGCTCCGCAGAGCACGACATGGTCACGAAGGTCCGCGAGGCAACTGCACTGGCACACCA
Source organism: Candidatus Cryosericum hinesii (assembly GCF_003570985.1). GTDB lineage: Bacteria > Caldisericota > Caldisericia > Cryosericales > Cryosericaceae > Cryosericum > Cryosericum hinesii. Next base: position 152,308 of record NZ_QXIW01000031.1, on the reverse strand, counting down.
GAAGGCGCCCGAGCTCCTGCTCGACGGCGAACTGCAGTTCGACGCCGCGTATGTGCCCTCCGTCGGTGAACGCAAGGCTCCGGGCAGCCCGGTCGCAGGCAAGGCAAACGTCTTCATTTTCCCCGAGCTCAACGCCGCCAACATTGGCTACAAGCTGGTCCAGCGGCTGGCGGGCGCTCAGGCTATCGGGCCTATCTCGCAGGGCCTTGCCAAGCCGGCCAACGACCTGTCACGCGGCTGCTCGCCCGAAGACATCCGCGACGTCTGCTGCATCGCGCTGTTGAACGCGTAGTTGTAGGAACTAGCCCACACGACATAGAGATCTGGGGGCAGTCGTGTGCTGCCCCTTTCGTGACTCCGGAGGAATGAATGGAACAGAAGAAGCTCATCGCCTACACAGCCGGTCACGCGTCAGTCAGAAAACAGCTTCTGCTGTTCTGGATCTTCTTCATCATCGGGGCGTTTACCATCGGAGGCGGCTATGCCATGATCCTCATGATGAAGCGCTATCTCGTCGAGCAGTACCACTGGCTCAAGGATGAGGAGTTCTATGACATGCTGGGCATCAGCCAGGTCACGCCCGGCCCGATCGCCATCAACATGGCGACATTTGTCGGCTACACGCAGGGTGGTGTCCTGGGGTCCGTCCTTGCCACACTGGGCGTCAGTATCCCGGCCGTGGCCGTCATCATCATCATCGCCGTCTTCTTCCCCGGCTTCAAGGACAACGTCTGGGTCCAGCGCTTCTTTGCCGGCGTTATCGTGGGTGTCGTGGCTCAGATCGCTACTGTTGTCCTCGACCTGGGCAAACGACAGAAATGGACCATTGTCTCCGCTGTCGTATGCGCGGCATCGCTCGGCATCCTGTTCTTTGTCCACCAGGTCAGCCCCATCTGGCTCATTCTGGTCGGAGGCCTGGTCGGCATCGCCGTCGAGGCGTTCAAACCGCATGGAACAGCACCGGCTGCTGGGAAGAGCGCTTCATGATCAGCTTCCTTGCCTTGTTCGGCGTTTTCTTCAAGATTGGGATGTTCACGTTCGGTGGCGGACAGGCCATGATCCCGCTGCTGCAGAACAACCTGGTCGTCAATCTGGCGTGGATCCCCATGAAGGAGTTTCTGGACTTCGTCGCCATCAGCGAGATCACTCCCGGTCCTGTCGCCATCAACATGGCGACCTTTGTAGGGTACAAGCTGCGCGGTCTCACCGGCGCGCTGGTCACGTCGCTGGGCGTCATCCTGCCCTCGTTCATCATCATCCTCATCATCGCGACCGTCGCACACACGTTCCGCACAAACCGCTGGGTCTCTGCGTTTCTCGACGGCCTGCAACCAGTCGTGTTGGCCCTGCTCACCTATGCGGTCTACTCCATCGCCAGGGGCGGGATCCCCGCGTGGTGGGGATACGTCGCAGCACTCGGCATTCTTTTGCTTATACTGAAGTATGGGAAGAAACTCAACCTGTTCCTCGTGCTGCTTGCAGCCGGTGGACTCGGGCTCCTGATATTCAGGTAAAGGGGGAACTAGATGAAGAAAGCTATCGACAACTATCTCAACGAACATGAGAACGAGATGATGGTGGCGCTGTCCGGCGCCATAGCTATCCCGTCAGTCCAGGACCCAACGACGGCCAGCTCGCATGCACCGTTTGGCAAAGAGGTCGGCCGTGCCCTGGAGTTTGTTCTCAAGACTGCCGAAGGACGACAGTTCACAGCCGAAAACATGGACAACTATGTCGGCCGCGTTCGCTGGGGCGGCGACGGGACACAATATGCCGTCTTGAGCCATGTAGACGTCGTGCCAGAAGGAACGGGCTGGAGTGTTCCCCCGTTTGCCGGCACCGTCAAGGACGGCCGTCTCTATGGCCGCGGCTCCACAGACGACAAAGGACCCGCCATTGCCTCCATCTTTGCGCTGGCTGCCGCCCGTGCGGCGCTGCAAGCGCAGCACATCGAGCCCAAGAACGCGATCATGCTGCTGTTTGGCACCGACGAAGAGACCGGAATGGCCGACTTTGACTACTACTTCAAGAAGTACGGCATCCCCGAGGCCGGATTCAGCCCGGATGGTGAGTTCCCTATCATCAACGGCGAGAAGGGCATCCTCAACCTGCAACTGGTCGGTCACGGCATGCATGGGGGCATCCTGCGTCACGCCGAGGGTGGTACGCGTTCCAACATCGTACCGCAACACGCGGAAGCTGTCCTGGTCACCGATCATGACAAGCTGCAGCGCCTGCAAGGGTTGATCGAACGCCTGCCCAAGGACGAGTTCTCGGTATCGACGACGCTCGCAAACGGCGAGCTGAAGCTCGACGTGGAAGGCGTGCCGGCGCATGCGTCTACTCCCGAGAAGGGTCGCAACGCCATCGGCAAGCTGCTGCAGGTGCTGGACGCTGTGCACTGTCTCGAAGACGACGAGTCCCTGCAGTTCCTTGCACGCGAGATCGGTATCGAGTGGACTGGACATCGCGTGGGTGTCGACTTTGCGGATGAGGTCTCGGGTGTCCTCACGCTCAACCTGGGCACCCTGCAGATTGACCATGACAACAGCACCGCGGTCATCAACATCCGGTATCCTATCACGGTCACAAGCAAACAGGTCACCGACCAGTTCGTCGAGAAGTTGCTGGGGACCAAAGTCGAGTTCACGGTTATGCATGACAGCCCGCCACACTACGTCGACCCCGCCACGCCACTGATCCAGACACTCCAGAAGGCGTACACAGAGTATACGGGCGCAGAAGCAAAGTGCTTTTCCATCGGTGGTGGCACATACGCGCGGCTCATTCCTGGCGCAGTGGCCTTTGGGCCATTGTTCCCCGGTCAGCCGATGACTGAGCATGCTCCGGATGAGTATATTGATGTCGACTCCCTGCTCAAGGCGACGCGCATTTACGCGTACGCCATGGCAGAACTTCTCAAGGGATAAGGTGGGCATCGAGCGCGAAGTCAAGTATCAGGTCCTGGACCAGGCGCTGTTTCGCCGCCTGAACGCCATGGACCACATTGGAAACTTCGCGCTCGAGCATGCCGGGACCGTCGACATCCTGACTATCTACCTCGACACTCCCGAACTGGCCCTGTTCTACGGCCACCACGCCCTGCGCCTGCGTATCATGCAGGGCAGGGTTTTTCTCTCTCTCAAGGGTCCGTCCGCCTCGCCGGACGGACTGGTGCAGGAGCGTCCCGAGGACGAGGTCGACGCCCCGGGGTTTTCGGAGAAATCGCTGCCAAGCGTAGAGGATATCCTGCGCCTGATGCCGTCGTCAGCGGGGCTGCTGAAGGGCCTGATTCTGTCTGCTTCCCTGCGATCGATGGACAAGCGCTCCCTCCACTACGTTCTCCATGAGAGCGAGCGCGCCTACGAGATCGCGTGTGACACAGTCGTCTTCAGCTCCCCTCGCAAACCCGGTCACAGGGCAGACGCAACCGAATTGGAGATCGAACAGAAAGCCGGTTCGGTCGAGGGTCTTCAGGACCTGATGCGCGCGTTCGAGACGTTCTTCGCCGTCGTCCCCCGTCGCGCTTCATCCAAGTACCAGGACGGGCTCAAGGCACTCGAACTCATCTGACGGACATCCTGTCATCAATTGTGAATCCCATTGTACCTGGTACAATGGGATTCACAATTGATCAGCGAAGGACGCGAACGAGCATCTGACGCAGGTCGTCGAGGTCAAGGGGCAGTCCCAGGACACCGTCAACGGATAATGCTTTGTCGGCAGGGCAACCGACGCCGTGTTGGCAAATGATTATGACTGGCAGGCCCAGACGTCTGCGGCCTTCCACCGCCGCATCCAGGTCGGAGCTGTCGCCGATGACGGCCAGTAGTACACGCGGAGCGAAGTGCGCCACGTCCTGTTCGGCGTCCTCCCACGTCAACGCCGCCTGCGCTGTACACCCTGTCGCGCCGAGCAGCATGACCAGCGGCGACGGCTTGCCGACGACCAGCACGTGCGTTCCTTTAAGGTCCATCCCCTGGGCCGGCGTCGTGGCGCCAGAACCGGACGAAGCTTGTTGCGCTACCTCTCTTGCCACCGTCAGGACGATGCTGATGATTCCCGGGACGGACGTGACGTCAAACGACGCTCCACTCCTGGTTGCCACCGCCTGCGCCGCCGACGCCAGCAGTTCTGCCTCCGTACTATCCTCACTACTGATCTCCTGGGTAACGCCATGGAGCTCCAGTCGAACCTCTGCACATTCGCTCGTCGGATCACCGACAATGGTCAACTGGGCGCCCGTGACCGGCCTGAGCCGAAGGACACCAGATTTGATGAGCAGGATCAGTGCGTTCTGCAGGTCGTTGTCGGTCATGCGCACGGGGACGGCATGTCCAGACAGATCCTTGGTAACTGTGACTCCCTTCAGGTACAGCGTCCCTGCCAGGTCGAGCGCATCTGAGGCCGCCTTGACCGCGTCGCATGTCGCCCCGCCTTTGGCGCTGTCGCGCGCGAAGTTCAGCAGCTTGCGCGCCAGAGCCGAAGCCCGCGTGGCGGATTCCTCGATAGCAGCCATCGACACCGCGACGGGACTATCTTCAGGTGCATCCATCTTGGCCAGCGCCGCATTGCCGAGCACCCCCTGCATCATGTTGTTGAAGTCGTGGGTTACCTGCACGGACAGCTCCGCCACGCTGCGATAACGCGCCAGCGACAGCAGGCTTCCCTGCGCTTCATCGACCCTTGCTCTCAGGATGACCACACTCATGACGGCTGCCACGCAGTGCAGGCAAACCGCAGATGGCTTGCCGACGCCCGTACTGTCGCGTGCAAACTCGGCGACCACCAGTCCAATGGTTTGCCCCCGGTCGCGGAGCGCTGCCACGCCGACCGCCGAAACATCGCCCTCATCCGCCATCGCCCAGCGCACCACGCCATCCGTCAGTACGGCGGCCAGCATCGAGGCCGCTACCACCGAAACTCTGATGCGCGCGAGCGTGTCACCGGGATTATGTCCTGTCGCAACAAGGTCCAGCTGGTCCTCGCCCTCCACCCTGCGGTAGACGGAGAGGAGCACCTTGCCGGTCACGTCACCGAGAGCCGCCTGGGCCTCCAGCACGGCCTGCTCAGTCGAAACTGTATCCACCACGCGCACCATGCTCCGAAGGCACGAACACGGGCAGCTCCCAGGAACACCAGAAGCATCCGGCTCCTGCCGTGCCTGATCAGCCGGCAGCTCCACCATCGTTTTCCAGTTCCATTCCTTCATCTTGCCCCCCTCTCGACTGTACTCTTATGCCCCGGTGTAGATGCAATGTACATATGGACTTGCCGCAGCACGTGCCAGCGCAGCATAGGAGAGCCGGAACTCCAGAACATCGCCGGTGGCGACGCTGCTCTCCCCATCTGTGATGTCGACAATCAGGTGATCACTGGACCCTCCCAGTACCACTGCACCGTCCATGACCGGCGTCAGTCCATCGATATCAGTGTCCATCTTGCCCAGGGCGACCACCGCCCGACGTCGCAGCCCCTTCGAGCTGACGCGCAACCGTGGGCCGGGACCTGCGATATCCGACCGGACCAGTCCCTCTGGCTCCGCCTGCTTATCCTGCAACTCGATGATTTCCGCCCGCAAAATGGCAGTGTCCTGACGGAGCCATGGGATAAACCTGCCGTCAGCCGTACTCGTCCCCAGCACCAGAGCCTCGCCAATGCGGACCTGGGTGATGCCGGCGGGCATGGCACCGTGCTCGACGAGCGCCAGCGTCAGCGTGCCTCCGGTCGAGACAGTCTCGCACGCCAGTCCCAGCTGGTCACGCAGCGTCTGAGCGGAGCGCACCAGCAGTTGATGATTGCGCGGCGTCGCCTGGACACGGGCGAAGCACCCCAGGTTGGTAGCAACGCCGGCCACATGAAGGCCCGACAGCATCATCGCATACCGGGCAAAAGCAACCAGCTGGTCGGGGGACATCCCCTCGCGCCGGTCGCCGACGTCAATCATGGGAACAACGTTGATGGTGCGGTGAGCAGCCCGAGCGGCGTCCGAAAGGCTCACCAGGATATGTCGCTCGCTGACGAGAATGCAGTCACAGGCTTCGACTGCGGCTTCCACCTGGCCAATCATCGGGGACCGGATCAGCATGCACCGCGATGCATCAGGGTTGTCTGCCTTGAGCCGTACAAGGTTCTCCACACGTGAATCTGCCACGTGTACCAGTCCGCCTCGGGCGCAAGCGCGTACTACCTCGGGAGCCGAGCGCAAACTCTTGAGCACCGGGACAACCTCGATACCGGCAGCGTCGCAGTGTTCTTTCAGCCTCCTCGCATTATCTGCAAGAGCGTCCAGTGAAATTACCAGCTCTGGTAATGTTCTCATAGAATCCCCTTTCTTCACTCACCGCCGGTCGGAGCAATACTCTCCCCGGCACCACGATCTGTGCTGGTCTGAGGTGGCTGTGTCAATCGACCCTCCCGAGTCAGCTTCTCGACAACCGCGTTCTGGCTTCGGCGATACTCTCGGGCCACATACGGTGACAGCATAGAGTGCAACAATGCTGTGTATTTCATCCTGAAATGCACGACGTCGCCTTCGCAGAAGTCATAGTCGGCTTCTGTCACATCCAGAACCATATGGTCACTGGAGCTGCCGGCTATCGTAACACCGCTATCCATAGGTATCAGAGCGTCAGGGTCTGTGTCGGTGTATCCCAGCGCCACGACGGCACGCCTGCGGACACCGCGGTCCACGAGATGGGGTCGCCGGCCCTCCGCGTCCAGGCCCACCGCCCCATCGGGCACACTCGGCTTCTCCCGCACCTCGATGACCTCCGCCTCCAGTGTGAACGCGTCCTGACGCAGCCAGGGAATCACACGCGAGTCGGTGGTGCTGACACCCAGCAGCAACGCTTCGCCGGCCCGCAGCTCCGTTACCGTCGGTGACAACAGACCATGCTCTATCAGGTCGAGAGCTACCGTTCCGCCGGTCGATACAATTTTCAGGGGCAGCCCCGTCTCGCGACGGACACGCGCAGCTGAAGCACCGAACAGCTCCTGGTTCTCGGCGGTGGGCAAAAGTCCGCTGATGCATCCCACATTCGCCGCCAGACCTACGGCCTCGACACCCGCGATCCTCGATGTGGCAAGGACGAAGGAGGTCAGTTCCGACATCGGAACGCCGTCGCGACGGTCTCCCATTTCGACCACCACCAGGACATCACAGGTCGTTCCCTTAGCCAGAGCAGCTTCACCCAGCGCCTCCATGGCACTCAGCTCCGACATGAACGCACGATCGGTGATATGGGGAACCAGATGGATCTGTGAGCGCGGAGGTTGCCTGAGGAGTGTCAATTCCAGAACGCCGAACTCCTCCTGTCGCAGACTGAGAAAGTCATGGACACGTGAGTCGCCGATGCTGTGAAGGCCGCCGCGCATGAACGCCTGAACGATCTCCGCGTCGGACGTCACACCTTTGGTGACAGCCACGACACCTAGTCCATGCTCCTGACAGAGTGAGTGGACCTTGGTGGCATTGTCGGTCAGACAATCGAGGTCAACAACGACGCGCGGAAAACTACTCACTGCATGCACACTCCTGTCGGCAGCGCCTGATTAGGCTGGCAGCACTGCAACGTATTTAGTGTAGCTCTCCCCTCAGCTATGAAAAGACCAGACCACCGACCCAAACCCTGCCGCCGGCTTGCCCATGGTCGCACCACCTGAAACGAGATGGACGCCGGTCGGAGCCGGCGTCCATCGATGTTGGACTGAAATTGCAAAACGTCACACAGTCGCGCGCTGAACCTCGGTGACCATCGTGGTCTCGGGCCGTTCCGCGTCGATGCGTTCGACGGCAGCCTGGATGATGCGGCCGATAAGGTCCTCATAGGGTAGTCCCATCAGTTCGGCCATAACGGGGATATCGCTCTTGCCCTTGGTCAGACCGGCCAGCGGATTGATCTCCATGAACGATGGCTCGCCATTTGCGTCGAATCGCATGTCGATACGGGCGCAGTCACGACAATGCAGTGCCTTGAAGACACCTATGGCCAAGTTGCGCACCTTCTGGTATTCATCGACAGTGAGATCGGCGGGGCACTCGGGAACGAGGTACTTCTCCCAGTGGTGCTTGATCTCCGGCGTGTAGAAGAAATCCTTCTCGGTCCTGCTCAGCAGCTTGAACGACATCACACCCAGAACCTCAGGCTCCCGGTTGCCGATGACGCCCACGGTAACTTCGCGACCAGGAAGAAACTCCTCGATGAGAATGCTCGAGCCGGGATATGCTGCCAGCAGTTCACCCACCTGGTTGCGGAGCTCGTCATCGCAGGTGACCCGGGAGTTGTCGTTGATGCCCATGCTGGAACCCTCGCAGGACGGCTTGACAAACAGCGGATACTTGAGAGTACCGGACTGAATGATGGTCTCAATCTGAACAGGATTGTCCACGGACCAGAAGGCCGGCGTGTTGATGCCGTCCTGCATCAGGAGCTGTTTGGTTATCGTCTTGTCGAGCGCCAGGGATAGGGCGAGCGTGTCGGAGAAGGTGTACGGAATCCCCATCATGTCGAGGATAGCCGGCATCTGTGACTCACGGGCGCGGCCATACAGTCCCTCGGCAATGTTGAAGACCAGGTCGACCGGCTGCCGTTTCAGGCGCGCGATAGCGTCCAGACCAAATCCGAGCCGCACAGGTTCGTGCCCGGCTGCGATAATGCCTTTCTCGATATTCCGAACCGTCTCCAGGGAGTCAAACTCGTCCGCCCTGTCGGATGGGATTCCTTCCGCGGTTGCGACTTCAGTAGACAGATTGTAGGTAATGCCTATGCGCATGATACGTTCTCCTGGTTGTTGGATGGGTGGTGATGAGTAAGGTTTTGCTCATGACTATCCAGACCGACCATCGCCGAGGAGCGTAGAGAACGGCTGAAACCGCCGCTCATCAGCGGGGAGAATCAATACTGAAAGGCTGTTACCAGTAGAAAGGGAACGTGCGTACAGCCCCCGTCTATGCCGCTTGCGGCCTGGGGGTGGTTCGTCGACAGACTCGTGGTCGTCGTACGAAAGAACCATTCTTGTCTCTGTGTTCACGCAGTTATCTCCCATGAAGCAAATTGACTTCGCACAAACTATAGTGGGGTCGATTTTCTTGTCAATAGCATCGACCCCACTTATCACCCGCATTATGTGAGCATCTGAAAGAGGCTCTGTGTCAACGTTTGAGCTTCTTCCTGACCCCCGTGGCGCTCGCAGCCTTCGCTTCAGAACCAGACCCGGTGTAGTGCGAAGCAACCCTGGTAGGAGCGGAAGGAGCTTTTAAAGCACTATTCGGGCTGGTGGCCACTACAGGAGCCTTCACACTTCGCCTGGCGCCGACAGCCGGGGTCGCCGACCTGCCAAAGGTCCCACGCGCACCGGTGACCACGGCCAGCCGCTTTTCCACCAGACCCTTGCGGGCCTCAAGCGGCTTCAGCAGCTCGTCACACGTCAGGTCAAGGTTGATCGGCGTTACAGAAACGTAGTCGCTGATCAGTGCATAGCCATCGCTGCCAGGCTTGGCATCGTGGGGACCCGAGTTGCCGGCAATCCAGTAGTACGCCCGACCGCGCGGGCTGAACTGCTTCTCCACGAAGTTCTCGTAAGCCCTGAACCCCTGTTTGGTGATCATGACCCCCTTGACGTCACTCAAGGGGACGTTGGGAACATTGACGTTGAGGATGGCGGGTGCCTTGACCAGATCGGCATAGAACGCTGGTTCGGCCAGGATCTCCATGAGTACCGCCGCCGCCGTCTCAAAATGGTGGGGCTCCACGCCGTGCACCATGTCCAGGCTGACCGCGATGGACGGATGCCCCTGGCGGAGTCCTTCGAGGGCGGCACTGACGGTCCCACTGTAGAGAACGTCCACCCCGACGTTCGGTCCATGATTGCACCCGCTGATCACGATATCCGGCGGATTGTCCTTCATCACGTCGAGCAGAGCTACCAGGACACAGTCGGTAGGAGTCCCGCGAAGAGCAAAACCCTTCAGACCGCACGGCATCGTCACCTCGCGGATCGGCAGGATGTCACCCAGCGTAAGAGAATGGCTGGAGCCACTCTGGTTGCCCTCCGGGGCAACAACCGTCACGTCGTACGTTGCTGCCAGTGCCGCTCCAACGGCGTTGATACCGTTGGCAAAGATGCCATCGTCGTTGGTGAGCAGGATCCGTATGCGTCGAACCTTCCTGGTTGCGCTCATGTCAGCTCCTTAGAACTCGTACGTCACGCCTTTCTTCAATGCGATAGTGTCCTTGATGTACCCGTTTAGTGCCTCGGGCGCCTTGGAATGCATAGGCACCAGAACGCTGGGGTCTGCCCGCATGACCAGATCCCTGATATCGAGTTCACTCGCATGCCCGGGGGTAGCGATGCGGTAGAAGTCCATCCTGAAGTCCTTGACCCACTTCATGAGAACAGTATAGTTCGGATCGTATTGCCCGAGTGGTTCACCGCCGGACTGGATGAAAACAGTATGCGGGACGGGGTTGATCTCTACCAGCTCGCCAAGGTCGGAAAAATCAAGCTGCAGCATGTACTTGCCGGGTTCAGCGGCGATGTCAGTCGCGCGCAGCGCGGTTACCAGATACTCCTGCTCGAACAGCCGATAGTCAGGCGCCAGGTACTTGCCCGAACCACGCCTGACAAGGTATACTTCGGCGTTCCTGATGAGTCGCTCGAGCTCGCTGTCGAAACGGGCGAACTTTCGGGCCATCAGCATGTGCTGTGGCTGCAGGACCATTGTCCGTCCCGTCTTCTCCGCGACGCGCAGGAACACCTTGAGACGATCCGTGTCGAGGATGTAATAGTTGGTCAGCACGAGGCCGGGAGCCGTACCGACCACCCTCGTGGCAAGCTCCTGGATCTCACCCTCCGTCAGCTGGTCGATACTGCCGAACCCCAGTCTGGTCCCCTCGGTGAGAAGAACCGTCCTGGCATGCTGCTTCTCCTGACGCATCAGCTCGAAGAAGGTGCGCACCCGCTCCGGATGCTTGCCGTGCAGGCGATAGTCGCCTGTATAGATGATCGACGTGACCCCACACCGCACGATGAATCCGAGGATGCCCAAGATGTCGTGGTCGCTGCGGACCGGCAGGACTTCGCAGTTCCCAATGTGTATGACCTTGTCGTGCTCGAACACGGTCACAGGACGCTGATCCATGCGGAGATCGAACTCACCCGTTTCGTCGAAGAACCGCAGAACCTCAAGCGTTTCGGCGCTCATGTATAGCGGGACATTGACGTCCACCAGCGGCAGGAACCCGAAATGGTCGATGTGCCCGTGACTCAGCAGGATGCCGTCCACCTTGCCAGTGTCGAGGGTGGCACCGAATTCCTGCTGAAGAAACTGAGCTTGGGCCGGAGGATACAGGCCGGCCATCGGCGGCAGATTGCCAAACCGGAGATAGTCGCGGATCTGCAAATATGCCGCTGGTCTCAGGCGGTCGCTGAAGTGGTCCGTACCGCCAAAAAAGTCCTTGCCGAAGTCGAGAAACAGGTTTGTGCTGTTGTACTGCAGGAGAGTCTTGCTCCCGCCTATCTCGTTTACCGCGCCGTAGAAGGTCAATTTGACTGACATACTTCCTCCATGCAATCCAGGTACGAGCACAACCATCGTGCCCTGTGCAAAGCTAAATATTATACCTACACGTCCGCGCCCGACAAGTCGCCATGTTGCACTTGAACGTTCTCGTGCGCTTCCACCTTTGCTGAAACGACCGGGGGAGCCATCTCCGTTGCAAACAGGGAGCCGCTGACTAAACTGACTGAGATACCAGGGTCTGCTGAGCCAAAGGGTGTACCGTTCCCGAGACTGGTGGAAGTTCTTGCAGGAATGCGGCTCCCTGGCACCCGTGCAAATCCGCAAGCGGAGGAAGACATGGCGAAAGTCGTTCTGGAAAATGTGACGAAGCGCTTCGGCAAGGTCATCGCTGTCAACAATGTATCCCTGCAAGCGGAAGACAAGGAGTTTCTCGTCCTGCTGGGCCCGTCCGGCTGTGGCAAGACGACGACGCTGCGCATGATCGCCGGCCTGGAGCTGGTCGATGGGGGAAAGGTCATTATCGGCGATGACGTCGTCAATGATGTTCCACCTGCCGCCCGCGACATCGCCATGGTATTTCAGAACTATGCCCTGTATCCGCATATGACCGTACGCGACAACATCTCGTTTGGTCTCAAGCTGCACAACATCCCGGGAAAGGAAATCAACGACCGTGTTGCCGAAGCAGCACAGATGCTGGGCCTGCAGGACTACCTCAAGCGCGTCCCCAAGGAGTTGTCCGGCGGACAGCGCCAGCGTGTCGCTCTCGCCCGTGCCATCGTGCGCAAGCCCAAGGTCTTCCTGATGGACGAGCCCCTGTCCAATCTGGACGCCAAGTTGCGCGTGCAGACCCGCGAAGAACTGATCAAGCTGCACCAGACGCTGGGCGTCACAACGATCTACGTGACCCATGACCAAGTCGAAGCCATGACCCTTGGTTCACGCGTCGCCGTTATGGAAAACGGATTCCTGCGCCAGATCGGCAAGCCGCGCCAGGTGTACGACAATCCAACCAACAAGTTCGTCGCCGGATTCGTCGGCACTCCTCCCTCCAACTTCATCCCCGTGAACCTGGTCCTGTCCCCGACGCCCGCTCTGGACATCGAGGGGCAGCACATACATTTGTCCGCCGGCCAGCAGCAGGCCGCCAAGTCCGTGCCTGCCGGCAGCTACACGTGGGGCGTCCGGCCCGAGGACCTGCTGATCGACGGCCAATCGAACGTGCCCGAAGTTGCGGCTACGTTCAATGCGAAGATCTCGTTTGTCGAAATGATGGGCAGCGAGACCTTCATCCATACGAACCTTGGTGGCGCCCCTGTCGTCGTACGGGCCAGCAGTGCATTTGAATATATGCAGGGCGACATGGTCAAGCTCGTCGTGAATGTTGCGAGGACGCACCTCTTCCATACAGACTCTGGAGTAGCAGTCTTCTAGCTGTAACACTCTCACAAGAATGGAACCGTCCCGAGAGTGTTACACTCCCAGTCCCGCCACAAAACAGGAGATGAAGCGATGAGCGAACAGAACGAGTTCAGCGGGGACAGCAGGTACGACTGCATTGTCGTTGGAGCGGGTCATGCCGGGTGTGAAGCAGCTCTGGTCGCCGCGCGTGCTGGACTCCAGGTACTTGTCCTCACTGGTTCGATGGACGCCATCGCGTGGATGCCATGCAACCCGGCCATCGGCGGCCCTGGCAAAGCACAGATCGTTCGCGAGGTCGATGCCCTGGGTGGCGAGATGGGGCTCAACGCAGAACGGGCACTGACCCAGATCAAGCTGCTCAACACCTCGAAGGGGCGCGCGGTGCAGAGTGTGCGCACCCAGTGCGACAAATGGGAGTACAGCGCCAGCATGAAGCAAGTGCTGGAGAACCAGTCAAACCTGACGCTCAAGCAGGAGCGCGTGGAGCACCTGCTGACACAGTCTGGACATATCGTCGGCGTGGTCACCAATTATCACGTCCGCTATGAGGCGGACACCGTCATCCTGACGACGGGCACATACCTGGGTGGCGTCATCCACATCAGCGACATCGCCATCCCCGCCGGGCGCGCCTGGGACTTCGCCAGCAGTGGCATCAGCGACTCACTCCGCGAGCTCGGCTTCGACGTCCAGCGCTTCAATACCGGCACGACGCCGCGCATCGACAAGCGGAGCGTGGACTTGAGCAAGTTCGTGCTGGAGGAGGGTGACAGCACCCCCCTGCACTGGTCCTTCCGCAGCAAACCTCGCGTCTGGGAGCACCAGTTGCCCAGCTACCTCAACTGGACCAACGCACAGACTATCGATGTCACTCGCAAGTACATGCACCTGTCACCATCCGTCATGGGACTCATGGTCCACGTCGGCCCGCGCACCTGTCCCAGCATCGAGGAAAAGGTCCGCTGGTACCCCGACAAGACGCGGCACCAGCTGTTCCTTGAACAGGAAGGCCGAAACACGAACGAGATGTACGTGCAGGGCATGTATATGAGCGTTCCCCTGCCGATGCAGGAGGAGATCCTGCGCACCATCCCAGGCATGGAACACGTGGAGATCATGCGACCCGCCTACGCCATCGCCTACGACTACGTCAACCCGCAGGAGCTGAAGCTGACATTGGAGACGAAGCGCGTGGAGGGTCTGTTCCTGGCCGGCCAGATCAACGGCACGACAGGGTACGACGAGGCGGCGGGCCAAGGTATTATCGCGGGCATCAATGCTGCTCAGAGGGTCAGGGGGCGTGACCCCTTCGTCCTGCGGCGCTCGGACGGCTACCTGGGCGTGCTCGTCGATGACCTCACGACCAAGGAGCTCGTCGAACCGTACCGCATCACACCCAGTCACTGTGAATACCGTCTCATCCTGCGGGAAGACAACGCCGACCTGCGTCTCACGCCTCTTGCCCATGAGCTGGGCATCATCGACGATGCCGCCTATCAGCGTGTCGTGTACAAGCAGCAGGAGTTGGACCGCCTCAAGGAGGTCCTGCGAGCCCGCATGCTGAACCCGGATGGCCCGACGCTCGGAAGGCTTGCTGCTCTTGACGTTGGTCCCATCCAGACGCCGACGTCCCTTGCCACACTGCTGAAGCGCCAGGACTTCTGGAGAAAGGACCTGGTCGCCCTGGTCCCCGACCTCGCAGACATTGACGACGAGCTGCTGGAGGAACTGGAGACCGAGGTGAAGTACGAGGGCTACATCGTCCGCCAGCAGGCCAAGGTGCGCGACTTGTCGCAGCTCGAGAGCTACGCCATCCCGGAGGACGTGGACCTTGCGCTGGTACCGTCCCTGTCAAAGGAAGGACGCGAACGCATAGTGGCAGCGAAGCCACAGACGCTGGGCCAGGCGTCCCGTCTCAGCGGTGTCCGCCCTGCCGACGTCGCGGTACTGTTACATTATCTCCAGAACCGAAGGCACACTGCAAAGGAATCACCAACCACTGATAATGGGAGCTAACTGATCAACGATTTCGGATAAGCGGCCGCCCCAGCACAACAGATGATCAGGATCTACCGTCTCGCATAGAGTCCGGCAAGCTTGGGCATCTCAGCAAACAACGCGTTCGCTGCCGTATTGTCACCGTCGGCATTGGTGAAGACGATCACGCCGATGTCCCGCGAGGGCTGCAGCAGCACGAATGTGTCGAAGGTGTCACACGTCCCGCGGTGCCAGCTCGTCGGAACGCCGTCGATCAACTCCTCATGCCATCCACAACTGTACGCCAGGACCGGTTGGTGGAGACGCTGGATGCCCGCCGCCGACAGCACACTTCCATCGATGTTCTCTAGTCCTGCGAGATGCAGCCGGGCGAAGACGCTGTAATCCAGGATGGACATGCTGACATCGCCTGCCGGGGCGAGGACAGTGGGCACCCTGTAATTGTCCGACGGGTTGTGCGGCGTGACCACGCCGTTCTTGATGCGGTGGCCCCAAGGTTCGTCGTCACCAGACAGAAGTGGCCAGCCATACGCGGCTCGTATCTTCAGCGGACCAAACACACGCTGCTGCATCAGTTGCTCCCATGTCTTGCCCGTCACCCGTTCGGCGATCGCTGCGGCCACGGCGTATCCAGCATTGGAATACCGATACACACCTGCCCGACCGGCAGGCGGGCTCGTCAGAAGCATGCGTGCAAATGCCTGCCGCTGCTGCGCCGGCGTCCCGGTAAACGGGGGAATGCTCGCCCATTCGGGATCCGTCGTGTAGCCTGCCAGCCCCGACGTATGGGTCACCAACTGCTCCAGCGTCACATTCTTGTATCGTGGATCCATGGTGGATGCAATGGCAGGGAACGCCTGTGTCATGGTCATGCTCCAGCTGAGTTTCCCCTCCTGGACCAGCGTCGACAGCATTGTCGCTGTCATGGCCTTGGTCATGGAGCCTAGATGAAACAGGTCCTGCGATGTGACCGCGGCTGTACCACCAGCCTTGCGCACGCCACCCACGGCAACATCCACGACGCTGTCCGCGCGGATTACACAAATCTCCAGCGAGGGCAACCTGTACGTCTCGCGGAGGGTGAGAACGTCCAACTGCAGCAAGGTGGGCCGCCGGGGAATGACAATACCCGCCAAGGGTGGGGTAGGAGTCTCCAACTGCAGCGAGGTGGGCCGCGCGGGAATGACAATATCTGCCCGGAGTCGGGTGGGAGCGTCCGTACGCAGAACCGGTCCAGTGAAGGCCCCCGCTGCTGCGACCAGCACCACAACCGCCATGCTTATCCATCCGCGCCTCGTACGTCTGCTCATTTGTTTATTGTACCACTGGATCAACTGGAACTTCTCCAGAAGAACCTCTCGCGCGTCTCGAATCCTTCCTGGGAGATCCGGCCGTTGCAGGAGAAGCCGAATCATAGTAGGATTGATTTGGAAACGCCTGCGTGTCGGGAGGTCGTTCGTGAACATCGAGCTGGAGTTCGAGAGGGTAGACGAGGTTCTCGGGGTCGCACGCTCGCGTGGCGTGGAGCTGATCTTTGATACGGGCAATGGCATCGACAAACAGGGCCTGTGGCCGATGGAGGTCCTCGTAGCATCCCTGGGTGGATGCCTGAACTTGGACCTGGGAGCAGCAATGGAGCTGTCCGGATATCCCGTAGAGAAGCTGACCATGACATTACAAGGTCACCGGGATGACGACATTCCCTGCATCGACGCTGCATCGTGTCACATCGACGTGTGGTCGGCATCTCTGTCCCAACAGGCTGCCGAGGAATTGCTATCGTATGCCCTGGGGCGCAGCACGGTCTACAATACACTGGCCAAAGCCGTCAAGCTGGATGTCACCATCACCGCTCACTCGTCGTGAACATAGCTGGAACCTTCACAGTCCAATAGGTGTAATTGGAAATAATTCTGCAATTTTGGAGGTACACATGACAAGAAGAACTATTGGACTCATAAGTATTATCTTGGCAGTTGTCATCGGTATGGGCGCGTTGATGACTGTTCCTGCAGTATATGCAGAGACAAAGACAGTTGCCCCAGGGCAATCAGTCACTGCAAAACGGCCGGTCATAGCAAAACGGACTCTTACACCTGCTGATAAAGCAAACCTTCTGACGCTGAAAGCGTTGTACAAGCAGATCGGAGACACTGCCAAGCTGATCCGCGACAAAGTCAAAGCCGACAAGGCAGCTGGCAAGGATCTGACCACGTTTACCACTGATCTGAAGACCGCCCTGAAGGACGCAACACATAGAGCAGTCTCTCGCGGAATCATGTTGACCGAAGCGGAACGTACTGCGCTGGCTGCAATGCAAACGTCCATTCGTACATTTGAGCAGCAGCTGAAGACACAGCGAAAGGCCAAGGCGCCCCAGGCAACACTTGATGCAATCAAAGTGCAGATCAAGGCTGCCGTCACTGCACGTACTGCTTATCTCAAGAGTATTCGTACCGCTGCGCTGACAGACTACTCCAGCCGTCTCGTCACGCTGATTGCGAACGCCAACGTGAAGCTCACTCTCCTGCAAGGTCTCCTCGCCAGGCTTCCGTAACAGCTAGATAGTTCTGCATGACCGGCGGGCAGGTGCCATAGCACCTGCCCGCTTTCCCGTTTCCAGGGAGCTCTCGCGATCAGCAAAATGCATCTGGCAACGAAGATGCCCAGGTGCTATACTGCCATCAAGGTGGTGATGCCCATGAGAAGAAGCACTGTTCTCCCGTTGTTGGTCCTGCTCCTGTCCATCGCTGGCTGCAGATCCGGACCCATGGAGTCGCATGAGGGTAACGTCAAGGTCACACTCCCGGCTCGTCAGCAAGCGGTCACGTTCGTCAAGCAGACCGACGGCTCGTGGAAAGGTAGTATCCAGACGACCGGCAGCGCCCGTGCGTTTGAGGCTACAGTCAGCTGGGAAGCGACGCAACAGCTGTCATCTAACGTCCTGACCTCTCTGGGTCAGGGAAGCTTCATGACGTCGGCGGGGGCCCCTGAATTCGGGACGTTCGACCAGATGCTGATGCTTGTTGGGGCAGCCTCGGAGCCGGCCCCGGACGGCAAGGGATCCCTGCGCATCTTTATTACCAGCATGAAGGATGGCAGTCAGCAGGATATCGTCGACATCCCCCTCGTCCTGACGTTGGCGCCTTAGGAAGGGAACAAACGAGGTCTACTCATAGTCTAAGAACTGCAGGGAAATGTCCCGAAGAAGCGAGGTAGCTGCAGCTGCCGCGTCCGATGAGGGACCTGATCCTGCAAGTGGTGACGGGAGGGCCGTGCGTAGGCTCTCCCGTCACTGCGTTCAGTAGCCGGCGTCCCTTGTCACGCCGGCTATCGTCAGAGTCTCGCTTGCGGCAGTTCGAGGTGACAGCAGTCCGTCAGCACAGCAGTGAGGTCGTCCTCTGACCCATCCGGGTACGACACGTCAGGGATCAGCTGCCACGATTCGACGTGCTCCATGGCCTCGCCGGGTTGCAGCGTCCGCAGGGGAGACAGCGTCTCCATCTCCAGCATGAAGTCGGTCGTATAGCTCTCGCAGTTCACGCCGAAGTCTGGATATGTCTCTCCCGGGACAAAAGGGAAACGCTTCACGAACACTGAATGCTTGTTGAAGTAGGCAGCCCACCCGGCCTCATTCGTGAGGCCCAGCTTGAACGGCGGTTTGGCTGTCGGGTCCTGATGCAGCACGACAAACCGGTCTCCCCAGCGAACGCGCGCGTCGTCCATACGCGCATAGGGCCACAGGGAAACGCAACGGTTGGGCAACAATCCAGTATCGACTCGTGTCTGCGGGATGACTTCGACGCCCCCGGGTGCCATTACGGTGATGGCCCATGCAGCCAAGCGAACCGGCCACAGTCCCTGGTTGATCAAGCGGTGTGTCAGCGTCACGCCTGTTCCGGTCGGGTCCAGCGACACGTCCAGTTCCTTCTGGATCCCTGTCGCCGTCTCGAGAGCGGGCTTCAGACGTATGAGACCTTCCACTTCCTCGAACGGCACCGGTGCATTGTCGGCCTGGTATGTTCGTGGGCTTGCCTCGGGGCTATGCCACAGGCGATGCCCGCCGAACGTATGCCACGTGTCGCCGCCGGTGATCCCGTCCTCGTCGCGGACCTCACATAGAACATTGTCCTTGCCCTCGAACCCATACCGTACCACGCGCGGTCCGACGTCCGTCGTCAGCACCAGGTCCACGGTACCATTGTTGAGTCGCAGGCAATGGGGCCAACCCCGGAATGCAACTTGTTCAGTCATCATTTCCTCCTGCAAAGTTAGAGAGGCCGCAGCATGTCCGGCAACGGCCCATTGGTCATCCATGCCCGCACCACCTGAGCATACAGGCTGGGATCCTGCACCGGCCAGTTGTGACCGTGTCCCGCAACGATAAACGCGCGTGCCGATGGTGCCGCGGCCACCAGGTCGTGAGCTGACTCCTTCATGACCTTCATCTCACGTTCTCCCACGGTGATCAGTACCGGACATGTGACAGAACCTAGTCCAGGTGGAACACGGAACGCTGCATTCTCGACCGTCATGCGCCGGTATGATGCGGTGGTCAGCGCCGCCGTCTCGCGCGCAAAGTCGCTCTCAAACTTGTCGGGAACCTCCAGGGTCTTCATGTTGGCCCGCACCAGCCACCGCACGTTCCGCATCGGCATATACAGTGGCAGCATCGCGTTCACGAGCCCGACGCCGGCAATGGGTCGTACCAGCGTTCCCGACGCAAACGCACCGAGAACGACGTCCGGGCGAGAACCCAGCAATGACACGGTCACCTGAGCCCCCAGCGAAAGACCTGCGACAAAAGCCTTGCCCCCGTGTGCGCGCTCCGTGATGAGGTCCGCGACCAGGCGCGCCGTTCCGGAAATCGAGAAGAGACCCGCATCCTGACTCTGCCCCTGTTCCGGCATGTCGGGTACCAGCAGATGAACCTCAGACAACGCAGCCATCGTGTCGCGCCACATCCAGCCGCCGACGCCTGCTCCGTGCAGCAGAACAATGGTCGGTGCCCCTGCCGGTCCCACTTCCTGAACATACATCCCCATATCCTGCCTCCGCGCCAAGGCCCAGTCTGAAACATGCTCGGCACACGCTCAGTGTATGCCTGCCGGGTAAACGCGCAAGAACGGCGAGCTCCCATAGTGCCCCGGAATGGCAGAGGGAGAAGACAGAAGCCCTCTTCCTCGATTCATGTAGTGTTGCGACGTATCCTAGCCGATGACGGCCTTCTCGACAAGGAGCTCGCCACGGGCGAAGCGGCGGAAGTTGTAGTGTTCGATGTCGATGCTGGGCTTGCCGTCGGCGACGTACTCGGCCAACAGTCTGCCGACGATCGGACCCATCATGAAGCCATGTCCTGAGTAGCCGTTGGCCTGGAAGAAGCCCGGGACCTCGTCGATAGGGCCAAGCACGGGATGGGCGTCGGGTGAGACGACGTAGTAGCCTGCCCACTGACGCATCAGCTTGACGCCGGCAAGGCGCGGCACGATCTCGCACGCTTCACTGGCGAACTTGGTGAGGAACTCGAACGTGGAGTCGATGTCCGTGGCGTTTTTGTCGTCATTGTCGGTACCACCAACGACGTTGCCCCGGTGTGTCTGCAAGTAATAGAGTGAGTTCTTGACCAGCATGGGGCCCAGGAACTGCTCGAGAGGCTCCGTCGCCATGATCTGGTGCTTGTCGAGGCGGTAGGGGAGGTCAACGCCGAGCATGGCCGCGATGCCCTTCGAACCGGGTCCGGCAGCATTGACGACGTTCTTTGTCTCGATGTTGCCCTGGGTCGTATGTACGGTGAACGTGTGAGCGGGGGTCGTCTCCAGCTGAAATACATGCGTCGTGGTCAGAATGTCCACCCCCAGGCGCCGCGCAGCCTGTGCGTAACCGGTGACAGTGTCAAAGGGGAAGGCCATGCCATCCTTGTCATACCACTGGCCGGCAAGGAAGGAATCGGTGTTGAGCGACGGACAGATCTCCTTGGCCTCCTGGCGGTCGATGATGCGGCTCATGACGCCGTGCTTGTTCTGGAATGCGACGTTCTGCTTCGCCTTCTCCACCAGTTCGGGCGTGTCCCACAGGAAGAGATAGCCGCACGCCTTGAAGTGGATGTCGTACCCCAGCTCGTCGGACATATGCGTCCACATCTCCTCGGCTTCCCGAAGCAGGACAATTTGATCAGGTCCGGTGAACTGGGCGCGAATACCCGAACCGCAGCGGCCGGTAGAACCACTGCCCAAATAGCACTCCTCCAGGACCGCGACATCCTTGTAACCCCTCTTGGCAAGTTCGTAGGCGATGGCGAGCCCTGAGATGCCCCCGCCGATAATGACGCAATCGTACCTACTTTTCATCGTCCGCCTCCCTGCCCTTCACGAAGAAACCGATGGGTACAGGATCGACCGGCGGACGCGTCGTGGGGGTCATGATCTGGTCGAGCGTCCGGCCCGTTTCGCGCGCGAGAATCTGTGCCGCAAGCAAGATACAGGTCTTGCCCTGACATGGTCCGAGGCCGAACTTGGCGTAACGCTTGAGCGACTGCAGGTCGGCATAGCCTTCGTGAATGGCGTCTTTGATCTCCTGCACGGAGATGTCCTCACACCGGCAGGCAATCGTCTTCTCGTCTTCTCTGGTCATGTCGTTACCCCACTTTGATGTTGCGCACCTGTTCACAGAGAGCAGGATTGTCGAACTCGACAGAAATGAGCGATGACCTGCTGACAGTGTCGGCAGGCAGCACAAACTTGACGATCGCGCTTCCCAGCGAAGCTCCGTCGCGACCAAGCAGTGTAACCGTGCTGCCCTTGACGGGCAGGGGCAGGTACTCGTACGGGACCGTGACCGACGGCTTCGCCTTTGACTTGTCCTGGATGAAGATGGCAAGACCGGGGCAAACCTTGAGGCAGCTCATGCATCCCGTGCACTTGGCAAAGTCGACGTGCGGGATGCCGTTGATGCCGTCCATGATGATGGCGTCGAACTTGCAGGCGCTGACACACGGGTTGCAAGGGATCTCCTGGATGCACTCGATGACAGCGACTGGTCCCTTCTTCTCGCGCTCTTCGGGAGGGAGAAAATCGTTCTCGCGCAGATACGTAATATCGATGATTCCGGTTTCAAAGTGGTTCATTCAAGCACCTCGACGCATTTGAGTCCGATACAGATCTTGACGCCGAACGGTCCGGCCCGGAGGTCATCCAGATTGTGCCTGGTCTCCTTCTGTTCTTCGACCGGCACATCCATATGTCCAAGGTCGTACGCGGCCTGGAGTCCTGCAATCTTGCCTTCCATCATGGCGGTGGAGGCCTCTTCGATGCCGGAGGCGTCACCTGCGGCAAAGATGTCGGGATTGCTGGTACGCATCGCCCAGTTGCGCTTGGCGACCCAGCCGCCCAGCTCACCCGTATAGGCGAGATCCAGCTTTGCCTGCTCGAGAAGCTCGGTGGAAGGCTTGAGCCCCGCAGACAGACAGATCGTGTCGCACTCGACACGCTGCTCGGTGCCGGGAATCGGTTGCCACTTCTCGTCAACTTCGGCAATGATCGCCGCTTCGACGTGGTCGGTGCCGACCGCTTCCAGCACGGTATGACGCGTCATGATGCGGACGCCGTTCCGGGCAATCTTGCTCGCGTGGACGAGATACCCGCCCACCCGTGGCGCGCCCTCGATGACCCCAACAACCTCAATGCCTGCCTGCATCAGCTGGTAGCTGACGATGAGGCCGACATTGCCCGCACCGACCATCAGGACCTTGTTGCCAGGCTTGATGCCATAGACGTTCATCAGCGTCTGCGCGGCTCCCGCCCCGAAGACGCCTGGCATGTCGTTGTTCTTGAACATCAGCATCTTCTCGGCTGCGCCCGTGGCGACGATGACCTTGCGAGGGTGGAAGAGAACCGCATGGTCCTGGTCAGCGGCACAGACAGAACCCTGGAACCACCCAAACGCGGTGAAGCCGCTGTAGACAGTGATGTTGGACGTCGCTACGACCTCCTCGATCAGCTTCTTCGCGATGGTGACGCCGCGCGTCCCGGCGTTCTCTTTCGCCGAGCCGAAGAACTTGTGCGTCTGCTTGACCAGCTGGCCACCCAACTTGGGGTTCTGATCCAGCAGGATGACGTCCGCACCGGCCTTTGCCGCCCAGAGAGACGCTTCCAGACCCGCCGGCCCGCCGCCGATGACCAGGATCTCTGCGTTCTTCTCCTTGACACCCTTCATGGCAGCCTGCACGTCAGGGAACTTGCCATCACCGTGCTGCGTCTCGACCTCCATCCCATCCCGCACCTGCAGGACGCAGGTACGCGTATTGGGGATCCCGTCAACGCGCATCATGCAGGATGAGCACTTGCCGATAGCGCAGAACATGCCCCTGGGGCGATAGAACCGGGAGGAGGTGCTGTACTGCTTCACGCCAGATGCATACAGAGCCATCGCTACTGTTTCCTGGGGGTAGGCGGTAATCTGTCTGCCGTCGTACGTGACGTGTACCGGGTTTCCCCGGTTCCACGCAAGGATCGGATGCGTGGCAATGCGATTGTCTTCCACCTTTTTCACCTCTCCGATGCGAATTGGTTTCCTACACTTGCAGTATAGAACCACCCATGCCTTTTTTCTACAAGACAGTGAAAAAACGACAACTCTCAGACGCAGGACGACGTCTCCGAGCGTACAAAACGAAGGGTCAACAAGATATTGACCCCGTCCGGGTTCTGGGTTGATCGGTGGGGTTGATATTGTATTTTTTTCTGCATCTATCAACATGGAGCAGAACCTCAACCCCAGGAGGTACAACAGAAAAAACGGACTCCGACAAAATGGTACGGCACGACAAGCTCTACCGAAAAAGCTCGTGCACGACGATATCGATCTCACCACATTCGCGCGAGAAACAGGAGGTAGGAGAATGAGAAAGACCGTATCAGTCGTACTGGTTTGTATGCTTGCCGCAGTACTCTTCCTTTCCGGCTGTGCCAAGAAGACTGGTGACACCGGAACGATCCAGATAGCGCTGCAAGCCCCCATCACTGGTGATTATGCTTATGAAGGTCAAATGGCAAAACAGTCGGTCGAAGTTGCCACTGAACTTATCAACAAAGCCGGCGGCGTCCTGGGACGTCAGATCGCCGTCACGGTCGTGGATGACGGTTCCAACCCCAAGGACAGCGCAATCGCAGCCCAGAAGGCCGTCTCAATGAAGGTTGTCGCCGTTATCGGCAGCTACGGGTCTTCCGTCACCCAGCCGGCCGCAGACATTTATGAGAAGAACAAGATGGTCTCGGTAGGCTATGGCTGCACCGCGGTCGGTCTGACCATGGACAAGCAGCGCACGTACTTCTTCAGGACCTGCGGCCGCGACGATGCCCAGGGTTTGTTCTTCGCCAAGTACGCCGTCGAAACGATGGGTGCCAAGAGCATCGCCATCATGCACGACAACAGCACGTTCGCCAAGGGTGTCGCCGAGGAAGCCAAGAAGGCACTCCAGCCGTACCTTGACGCGAAGAAGACCGAAATCGTCTACTATGACGCCATCACCCCTGGCGAGAAGGACTTCTCGGCTGCCGTCACCAAGCTGCGCGATACCAAGCCTGATGTATGGTACTTCACTGGCTACTACCCCGAAGCCGGCCTGCTGATCCGCCAGGCACACGATGCCGGTCTGACCTGCCCGTTTATTGGTGGAAACGCCGCCATCAATGACGACTTCGTCAAGATCGCCGGTCTTGATGTTGCCAAAGGCGCTCTCATGACACAGGAGCCTCTCGTCACCGATGTCACGACCACCATTGCTGGGCAGTTCCGCGACCTGTATCAGCAGAAGTTCAACGCACTCCCGTCCAGCCCGTGGCCAGTCTACGCTGCTGACGCCTTGTACGCCATTGTGGGCGCCATCGGCAAGGCCAATTCCACGGATGCAGATGCCATCGCCACGGCCATGCACACCAACATGACCGGGGTGGAAGGCGTCACCGGCCCCACATTGTTCACAGCGCAGGGCGACCGCAAGGACGTTCCCTACAAGATGTATGAGGTCGCTGCCGACGGAAAGCTTGTCATCCATAAGCCATAGTCTCGAATCCTGATTGAAGCGAGGTCACCATGGCCACGTTCTTTGAACAGTTGATAAATGGCCTGACCATCGGTTCGTTCTATGCACTGGTGGCATTGGGCTATTCGATGGTGTACGGTGTCATGAAATTGATCAATTTTGCCCATGGTGACCTCTTCGCCCTGGGTTCGTATCTGGGCTACACCCTGCTCATCGCGAGTTCGTCCTGGGTGACGGTCCACTTCGGACTCTGGGGAGGAATGGCCATAGCGATGCTGTTTGCCTTCGTGGGCATCGGCCTCGCAGGCGTCCTGATGGAACGCATCGCGTATCGCCCCGTCTATCCAGCAGGTCGACTTTCGCTGGTCGTCTCTGCGCTCGGTATGTCCATCTTCCTGCAGAACGGCATCATGGCCATCTGGGGTTCCCGTCCCCAGGCTTATCCCGCAGCCGTCGTCCCCTCAACACGATTCTCCCTCCTGGGACTGCCGGTGACCAGTCTGCAGGTCGTCATCCTGCTGCTCTCGTTTACGCTCATGCTGGTCATCTGGTTCATCGTCGAGAAGACGACATTTGGCGCAGCCATACGCGCCACTGCTCTCGACCGCAGCACTGCGACGCTGATGGGCATCGATGTCCGCGTCGTCATCTTCTTCATCTTCGCCCTGGGCCCTGCCCTCGGCGGTATTGCCGGCGTCATGAATGGCTTGTACTACCGTGCCATCAGTTTCAACATGGGCTGGACCTACGGCCTCAAAGCGTTCACTGCCACCATCCTGGGCGGCATCGGCAACATCCCGGGCGCCATGATCGGCGGGTTGCTGCTGGGACTTATGGAATCACTCTTTGCCGGTTACATCAGTGGAGCGTGGAAGGATGTTTTTGTCTTCGTCATCCTGATCGCTGTTCTCCTCTGGCGACCGACCGGGTTGCTGGGCGAGAAAACAGCGGAAAAGGTCTGAGACCGCTGCCATGGGAATCACAGAGAATATCCTCAAGCGTGTCGGCCTGGGGGTGAACAAGCCCTCTGGTGACCAGCCCTCCACATTCTGGTCCAGGAACCGTGGGTGGCTCCTGCTTACCATCACCGGGGCGCTGTTCGCCGCATATCCATTCCTGCCGTTCATCTCCGACTACTGGATTGACGTCGCCTTCTTCGTAGGCATCTATGCACTGCTGGGCCTCAGTCTCAACATCGTGCTGGGCGAGGTCGGCCTGTTCGATCTGGGGCACACCGCGTTCTATGCCGTCGGCGCCTACGTCACGGCCATCCTGAACACGACCCTGCACGTGCCCATCATCGTGCTGTTGCCACTGAGCGCCCTGATCGCTGCCGGGTTTGCGTTCCTGGTGACATCGCCTGTCATCCACCTGAAAGGCGATTACCTGTGCATCGTGACCATCGGCATTGGCGAGATCGTGCGTCTGACCATGATCAACAACCCCTTCAACCTGACAGGCGGGCCCAACGGCATCAACGGCATCGGTGGACCAAACCTCTTCGGGCTTGCCATCAATTCATCGACGCAATTCTATTTCTACACCTGGATCATCATAGGGATCGTCGTCTTCGGCCTGGTGCGCCTGCAGCATTCCCGCATCGGCAGAGCCTGGAACTACATCCGCGAGGACGAGACCGCAGCTGAAGCAAGTGGTGTGGACGTGCGTTCCTACAAGCTGCTGGCGTTCGTGCTGGGTGCCGCGCTTGCGGGTATTGCAGGCAACATCTACGCGTCCAAGCAAATGTCTGTCTCACCACAGAGCTTTACCTTCATCGAGTCCTCGCTGCTCTTCTGCATCGTCCTGCTGGGCGGTCTTGGCTCTATCCCCGGCAGTATCCTGGGGGCAGCCGTGGTCGTCGTGTTCCCCGAGGTCTTCCGTCAGTTCGCCACCTACCGTCTGCTGTTCTTTGGACTCGCGCTCATGCTGATGATGATCTTCCGCCCCGGGGGCATGTGGCCGCGCAAGCGAGAGGGCACCGGACTGGATGGTCTCGGCATCCGGGGTCTCCCCAAGAAGGATGAAGACCTCATCCCACTGGGAAAGCCAGACCCTGCCATGCTCAAGCCGTCCACCACAGCCGTCGTCAGAGGAGTGAAACTCCCACCCGTGACCGTGGTCATGGACGAGGGGATGTTGCTGCAGACGCACGGCGCTACCCTGAAGTTCGGTGGGCTGACCGCAGTAAACAACTTCGACCTGAACGTGCGTACCGGAAAGATCACGTCCCTCATCGGGCCCAACGGCGCCGGCAAGACGACGCTGTTCAACATGATCACGGGCATCTACAAACCTACGTCGGGGCAGATCGACTTCCTGGGACGCGACATCACGGGCCTCAAGCCCCATACCATTATCAGCTACGGCATCGCCCGCACCTTTCAGAACATTCGGCTGTTCCCGTCGCTGACCTGTATCGAGAACATCATGTCCGGCCCTCATTGCCATGCGCGGTCCGGGACATGGGCCGCCATTATGCATACGATCGGCGAAGTCCGTGAGGAACGCGACATCGTCGCGACGGCTGCTTACCGCCTCGACCAGGTAGGCCTGTGGAAATACCGCAACGAACTGGCCAAAAACCTGCCGTACGGCAAGCAGCGTTACCTGGAGATCGCCCGCGCACTCGCGACCGCTCCCCACCTTCTGATTCTGGACGAGCCCTCCTCTGGACTCAACGACAGGGAAAGCGAGGATTTGATGGTCCTGTTGCAGGCCCTTGTCAAGGAGGGATTCACGCTGCTGCTCATCGAGCATGACATGCAGGTCGTCATGGGCATCTCGGACTGGGTTGCCGTCATGGATATGGGGCAAAAGATCGCCGAAGGTCTGCCCAAGGACATTTACAACAACCAGCGCGTCATCGAAGCCTATCTGGGTAAGGAGGATGACTGACATGGCGACAGTACTGGCCATAAAGAACCTTGTCGTCAACTATGGAACCGTGCAGGCCCTCAAGGGAGTCGACGTCGAGCTGGGCGAGCACGACATCGTCGCCGTGCTCGGCGCAAACGGGGCAGGCAAAACGACTCTGCTCAAGTCCATCTCACGCATCCAGCCCATCAAGGGGGGTTCCATCTCGCTCAAGGGGCGGGATCTTGCCACAGTACAGGCTTTCCGCCTCGCGGGACTGGGCATCGCGCATGTGCCCGAGGGCCGGCATGTCTTTTCGACCCTCACGACGGAGGAAAACCTGAACCTGGGTGCCTACGGCGTCCGCAGTCTGCCGGCCGGCAAGGAACTGGAGAAAACAAAGGAATGGATCTTCACCCTCTTCCCCATCCTCAAGGAACGGCGCAAGCAGCTGGCGGGGACGCTCTCGGGTGGTGAACAGCAGATGCTGGCCATCGGACGTGGACTCATCTCTAAACCCCGCGTCCTGTTGCTCGACGAACCATCTTTAGGACTTGCCCCCATCATCGTCCAGGAGATCTTCCGGGTCATCCGGCAGATCCACGAGGAAGAGGGCGTCTCCATCCTCCTGGTGGAACAGAACGCCCGCAAGGCACTGGGTGTCGCACGTTACGGCTACATCCTGGAACTCGGCAAGGTCGCCATCGAGGGCAATGCCTGCGACCTCAAGAACGACGAGCGCGTCCGCGCCGCCTACCTTGGGGGCTCCAAAGTCAATTGCTGACCTGAACCAGCGTTCCTCCTCTCCGGGGTCCGGTGTGTGCCGGGCCCCATTGCCTGTACAACAGACTCGAGGATACACCGCAGACGCAGACAGCCGGTACCGATGCACCACCTTGAACAACGTGTTGATTGGCATACCATGTGAATGGATTCACAGCCAACCGGGAGGTAGAAGGTGAAGACCATCGAGGAAATGCGACAGGCACACAAGGTCCTGGCGACGTATTCATTTACGCCGGGAGGTGTGCACGCCGGCTACACCGATCGGCGACTGTACGTCGACTTGACCACAAACACCATCGAGGAACGCGCCATCGAGCCCATGGTACGAGAGAAGTTCACGGGCGGGCGTGGTTATGGCATGTACTATCTGTGGCAGGCCGTCAAACCTGCGACGCACTGGAATGATCCTGAGAACGAACTCATCTTCACGGCCGGACCACTGACCGGCCTGACGCAGTATCCTGGCTCCGGCAAGACGCACTCCGTTACCATCTCTCCTGAGACCGGTGTTCCTGTCGACAATAATGGTGGCGGCTTCTTCGCCCCTTTCATGAAGTTCTCCGGCTTTGACTGCATCGAGATCCAGGGCAAGGCTGCTCAAGACGTCATGCTTGTCATCGACGGAAACAAGGGCTTCGTTACGATCGAAACAGCTCCAGATGAACCGACCAACAGCTACGACCTGCCAGAGGTCCTGCACGCCATGTACGCCGATGGTGATGACGACCGCAAGAATGTCAGCGTGGCCACCTCTGGCGAGGGTGCCGACCACTCGCTGCTGGGTCTCATCAATCTCAGCTACTGGGACGCCAAGCGGAAACATACCCGTATCAAGCAGCTCGCTCGCGGCGGACCCGGCACCGTCTTCAGAGACAAGGGGCTCAGGGCTGTCGTCATCCATTTCAGCGGGACGACGCCAACGCTCAACTGCCCAGTCGACATGGAGCCTATCAAGCTCGCCGGCGGGCGCATGAACAAGGAGATTCTCACCCTTGACCATACCCACAGCCGCATGCGCGAGATCGGCACCGGCAACACCGTCGAGATCCTGGACAAGTGCGACGTGCTGCCCGTCATGAACTACAAGTTCGGGTCGGACCCGCGGACAGAGAAGATCAAGAGCGATGTCTGGCTTGGGCTGATTTCCCAGGGCATGCCGGACGGCTGCTGGCTTGGCTGCTCCATGTCGTGTGCCCACGGCGTGGACAACTTCGAACTGCTCACCGGCCCCCTCAAAGGACAGAAGGTCCTGGTCGACGGCCCGGAATATGAGACGATCGGCGGCCTGGGAACAAATACCGGCAGCTTCGACCCTCACTTTGTCCTGGAGGCCAATTTCTACTGCGACTACTACGGCCTCGACCTGGTGGCGGTCTCCACATTACTGGCCTTCTTGATGGAATGTTACGAGAACGGCATCCTTACGAAGGAGATCACCGGCGGTCTCGACCTCCACTTTGGCAGTGACATGGACGCGCTGGAACTCATCCACCAGATCGGCGAAGGTCGCGGCTTCGGCAAGGTCGCCGGGCTTGGTATCCACCGTCTGAAGAAACTGTTCATCGAAGAGTACCATGCTGACGCTCAGTTCGTGAATGACATCGGTATGGAAGTCAAAGGTATGGAAGTCTCCGAGTACAACTGCAAGGACTCGCTGGCCCAGCAGGGCGGGTACGCCATGGCGTCCAAGGGACCACAGCACGACGAGGCGTGGCTCATCTTCATGGACCAGGTCAAGGGCCAGCTGCCCACGTTTGCCGACAAGGCTGAGGCCCTGTCCTTCTTCCCGCTCTTCCGTACCTGGTTCTCGCTCATGGGACTGTGCAAGCTGCCGTGGAACGACTCGGAGCCCAGGGACAACCACGACCGCTACACTGGTATCGAGGCCGCCAGGATCCCCGAACACGTTGAGAACTACCTTCTGCTGTACACGGGCATGACCGGTCATGCACTCGACCTCGATGGGCTCCTCGCCCAGAGCAAGCGTGTGTACGATTTCCAGCGCCTGTTCAACCTGCGCATGGGACAGGGGACGCGCAAAGACGACTGGATGCCGTACCGTGGCATGGGACCTGTCACCGAGGAGGAATACCTTTCCCGGCAGGAACGCTATGACAAGCAATTGGTTGAAGCCGCAAAGGTGGACATCGCGGGTATGAGCCTGCAGCAGAAGATGGCAGCCCTGCGCCAATACCGCGAGTCGCAATACCGCCAGCTTCAGGACGCGGTGTATGCACGGCGCGGCTGGGATGCCGACGGAGTCCCCACGCTGGAGACAGTGAAAGCGGACGGTATCGACTTCCCCGAACTTGTGGACCTCATCGAGAAGCACACACACAAAGCATAGTCTTCAGCCAGATCTGCCACATCAGAAAGCCCGGCCTCGACGAGGCCGGGCTTCTTTGCTGTTCAGGAGAGGCGCATCGTCTACAGTTACAGGACCCAGTTGAAGAAATACCCCACGATGAGAATACCGACGCCCACGACACCGATGAATGTTGCAAGCAGCCTTGGCTTGAGAACGCGGCGCAGGATAATCATCTCCGGCATCGAGAGTCCAGTGACAGCTACGCGACCATTTCTGATGAGTTCACGACCTGATGGTTCACGTACATTCTTACGTGAGTTGACATGAAGGTTGTGTGGTGATCCTGATGGCGACATCCCAGTTGAACATTGTGAATAAATGGACAGTTGCTTCTGGTTGAAGTTGGCAAGTTGCGCAACTATGCTTCTATCGAGACATAAAACGCTCGTTGTCTCAAATAGAAATGGAGGCGTCAACATGGCAATGACAACATTCAAGGCTATTTCGCGTAAGCTCCCAGGGGGTCTTGCAGTCGAGAGCGAGTCCCGCGGCTTCAAGGTGATCATCGATGAACCGCCGTCGCTGGGTGGCACCGATACTGGCATGAACCCGGTTGAGGGTCTACTGGTATCTCTGGGTTCCTGCCAGTGTATCGTCGCCGCTGCGTTTGCTAAATCTCAGGGCATCGATCTCAAGGAATTCTGGGTCGAGCTCGAGGGAGATCTGGACACTGACGGGTTTCTCAAGGGAGATCCGAACGTGCGTCCCGGCTACCAGGAAATCCGGTTCACCATGCACATCAAGACGGATGCGCCCCAGGATAAGGTCGAAGCATTCCAGAAATTCATCCAGAGCCGCTGCCCGGCCGGCGATTCACTTGGAAATGGCGTCAGTTTGAAACCAGCGACCATCGTTATCGACAAGTAGTCGCCTGTCCTGTCAGATAGCAAGTTTACAGAAGCTCCGCCATAAGGCGAGGCTTCACTTAGAGAAAATGGTGGATATTTTCGAGTAGATTCGTTTTATATTTCATGGACATTCTAGATGAGTCGATGCGCTTAGTGTAATATCTGTGAGGGAAGTGACACAATGATTATTGCTTTCGCATCAAAAAACCACCTTGGATTAAACAGTGATCTGGGCAGTAACATTTCTCAATCGGAATATATCACTGTTGTGGAGATCGAAGGCGGTAAGCTCAAGAAAGTGACAAACGTGGAAAATGTCTTTTTCAAGCAAGAAGTAGATGCAGTAGCGTTTGCTGAGTTCATTAAAGAGACGAAGGCAGAGAAATTGGTTGTATCGTCTGTTGAGAATGCAGACATAGCGAACGAGCTTCTTAAGGGCAATGTATTGGTGCAGGAGGGAAGTGCGGGCAGAATTGCAGATATGTTGAAGACTTTCCAAAACATTGAAGCGAGGTGAGTGGAATGGCGAAAAATTGGTATCCTATAGTAGATAAGGATAAATGCATTCAGTGTCACGAATGTGTAAACTTCTGTTCCCATGGCGTTTATGCAATTGATAAAGACGGATATCCGGAAGTAGTAAATCCAGACAACTGTGTTGAATTCTGCCGAGGATGTTCGAAGATTTGTGATAACAAGGCTATTAGCTATTTTGGAGAGGGGAGGAAATAGGTATGAGTAAAAAAGGATTACTGTTGTGCGTGTGCCAGGGGACATGTCCATCATTTCAAGCGATGGACACGTTTGAAGTCTTGAACACCTTGAGGAGAGAGAATATATTCGAATGGGTAGGAGTCCACCCACAGCTCTGTGCAGAAGATGGAGACCGATATCTCAGGGAATTGCTCAAAGGGG
Organism: Candidatus Cryosericum hinesii; assembly: GCF_003570985.1. Taxonomy (GTDB): domain Bacteria; phylum Caldisericota; class Caldisericia; order Cryosericales; family Cryosericaceae; genus Cryosericum; species Cryosericum hinesii. The sequence goes on along the minus strand of NZ_QXIW01000031.1, from coordinate 119,555 downwards.
CTGAGATCGATGAACTCTATGTTGCTGCCTGCGATCCTGCGATGCAGAAGAAGATGTACAGAGATGCATTTGATAGTGCGGGATTTGCAAGAGACAAGCACATCGGCATCGAAATACGAAATATGAATACGGAACAGGTGGTGAACAAGATACGAGAGGCGGTCTCGGAAAGAGAGCAGTCAGAGAGCAAACCGGCGTAGGGCGAACTTCCGACGATTGCCGACAAGGCTGAAGCTCTCTCCCTATTCCGAACCTGTTTCTCACTCATGGGATCGTGCAAGCTGCTGTGGAACGGCTCAGAGCCCGGCCTCGACGAGGCCGGGCTTCTTGCTGATCCAAATTGGGTGTCCTGCGGACGGTTACAGGACCCAGTTGAAGAAATACCCCACGATGAGAATACCGACGCCCACGACACCGATGAATGTTGCAAGCAGCCTTGGCTTGAGAACGCGGCGCAGGATAATCATCTCCGGCATCGAGAGTCCGGTGACAGCCATCATGAAAGCCAGCGTTGTCCCTAGAGGCAGACCCTTGGCCCACAACGCCTGAACGACAGGAATGACGCCCTCGGCATTCGAATAGAGAGGAATACCGATCGCAACGGCGATGAGAACCGCAAAGGGATTGTCACGACCTGCGTATCTGGCCAGGAAATTCTCGGGAGCGTACCCATGGATGAATGCACCGATGGCAACGCCGACCGCCACCCATGGAGCCACTTTGCGGAAGATCTCGCCCACGTATCTCCAGCTGGCAACGACGCGATCCTTGAAGGTCATGGGAGCATCCCCTGCAGCAGCGCCGACCTTGATCATGTAGACATAATCCTCAACGTACTTCTCCATGTGAAGCCGAGTGATGATGACACCCGACACAATCGCGATAAGGAGCCCCACACCCACATAGAGCAAGGCGACCCTGGCTCCAAACAGTCCCCATAGCAGCACCATCGCGACCTCGTTGATCATAGGGCTTGCCACCAGAAACGAGAATGTCACCCCAAGCGGTACGCCGGACTCCACGAATCCAATGAACATCGGAATGGCAGAGCACGTGCAGAAGGGGGTGAAAATGCCCAGAGAAGCAGCAAGGACATTGCCGACGAACTGGTGCCGGTGAACGAGTAGACGTTTGATCTTTTCGGCGGGAATCCAGGTTCTGAGCATAGCAACCACAAACACGATAACGACGAGGAGCAGGTAGATTTTAGGGATGTCGTACACGAAGAAGTGAATGGCTTCCGTTATCAGGCGCCCCTTTGGCAGGCGCAAAAGCGTGTAGGTGAACCAGTCAGCAAACAGTGTCAGCATAGCAACCTCCGTTGATATATCGGTGTTTAAAAAAAGGCGGTCGCCCGCCCTCCGGCTACCCCGTCAGGCGCCAGCGCCGACGATAGTCCCTGTTGCTTCCTTTCGTCCTATGTTGACAGCAATCCTGTCAAGGCTTGTGTCAACTGAAGAATGCGGTCCTCGACGCGCGAGTAGTACACGAACTGCCCCTCCTTGCGAGCAGAGACAAGCCCAGCCTCGCGCAGGACCCTCAAGTGATGCGAAACCAGGTTCTGTGGGATACCGAGCGCGTGCTCGATGTCGCAGACACACAGTTCTCCGCCACGCAGCAACCTCAAAATCTTGATGCGCTGCAGGCCCACCAGAACTGACACAAACTTCGCCTGCTCCTCGCATACGGAGTTCCAGTCCGTACCTATGTCCTGTACTCCACTAACCGGCACACGCTGGATCATGTCACAACTCCCATTGATTCAATGTACATTGATATATTATGTGGAGGTGTTGCGTTGTCAAGACCCAGACACTGGATGATGCGAACCTCCTGGAACGCATATACCGAACGACACTAGATTGGTCGATGTGGGTCATCAGTCACCTTTGGTTAGTTACCGTAGCAGTTGGGTTCAGATTGGCAGACCAAAAACGTACTTGAGACAGTAGTAGATGCCGACCGGCACGAAGATGGCCCCGGTGGCCCTGCGGACACCCTCAGCTCGAGACTGGTCATCTTCTCGAAGAAGCCTCGCTCAGGGAGCTGCTGACCCGAGGCGCTCTTCACGGAACGAAATAGGCTTCAAAGAAGACCACCACGACAATCAGCAGTTTTCGATTTGGACTCAGCTCTCTACTTGACACGTTTCAATTCATCACAGATGAGTGTCCGGACTTTCTCGGTGACATTGTCGATGACGTCGGCCGTAATGGCTGTCTTGCCCTTTTCGATACCAAGATCCGTCGTAGCAACGTGCAGCTGACGGATGCCGAGTTTATCCATGATCTGTTTGCCACACGACACTGGGCAACCATCGATCACGACCACCAAGTCGGCAGTACGTGCAGTCTCTACATATCCGGAGTTGCCTGCTCCCACCGCTGCCAAACACGTCATCTTTCCTACTCCGTCAGCAAAGAGCTTTCGTGCGATTTGATCGGCAAGATAGCCCGTATTCGCAGCGCCAGAACAGGAGTAAAGAAGAACCTTTGAACCAGATGTGCAAGAGCTTTCCATAGTAGTAGCCTCCTTGGTCAGCAATTCAGTGATCTGTGCGCTCGACAACACCTTCCCTGCACTCTACCCGACGCGGTCCACGACCGGAGTTGCAGAGAATCACTTGGCATCGTGCGACGCAGAGTAGATCTTCTCAACGTCCTCCGCGGTCAGCAACTTGTTCAAAATGAATGCAATGAGGAAGATGCCGGGGACATCGACAAGGAACCGCGCGACCGCAAAACGCGCCCCAAGCGACTGCATCTCGAACAGAAACATCGGTATCTTCAGGGTGGACCACGCTCCGATGAATACGAGCACGTTCATGAAGCTGGCTCCCTTGTCCATGAGGACGGCCGCCACCGGAAATGCCGCATACAGAGGCCCTGCAGCAACAGCACCCAGGACAATACCCAGCGAAGTCCCTTTTAGCCCAGACCCTTTGCCCATGTACCTGATGAGTGTCTCTCGTGGAACCCAGACATCCAGCAGTCCCAACAGGACGAAAATCGGAGGCATCACGAGGAACATGGTCCTCAACTGATCAAAGAGGGACTTCTCTGCCCAAGCAGCTTTGGAGGGAAACAGGAACAAGAACGCCACGAAGATGACGACCATCATGAGAGTGGCACGATATTTCTTCAGGAAGCTGTTGAGCGTCATCTTGCTACCATCCATCCGACAAACAGCGCAGCTACAATGGAAAACGCGAAGGCAAGGGTGTTGCGACCAATGGCCGCTTTCTTGCCAAAGTACCTGATTTCCAGAGGCAGGGTCACGATGCCAACCATCATGAGCGAGGACACGAACGCCGCTATCTGTGTTACCCCTGCACCATTCCGGAGCAGCTCTGCCGCTGCGGGGAACGCCACAAATCCAGGAATGAGTGTGATAGCCCCGACAAGTGAGGCAATCATGATTCCCATGAAACCCGAGCCGGCACCGAGCAGCCGCGAGATTGTGGCAGGATCGAACACAGCCAGAACGATCGCGACAAGCATCAAAACAATCAGGAACTGCGACAGGATGCCCTCAAACGCCTTGAGTCCCTTCATCAGGGCTTTCTTTGTTTTGGCCCTGTCTCTGATCATTGAGAACACTAACAGGACAGCGACGACACCATACAGAATCAAGTTCTCCACATGTACCTCTCCATATTGTATTTGCTATGTTTCCATTGTCGGCAACTTAGCAACCTTGTCAAGAGTGAATTTGACAAAGTTTCCGAACCTTGCAACAATATCATTATGACTGAACAAGAGAGAATACACTGCGAACTGACAGCACATATGTTCAAGGCCATGGCTCACCCGTTGCGCGTGTTCTTGCTCACTCGGCTTGCCACCAGACCTTGGTGCGTCTGTGAACTGGCTGCCGAGGCAGAGGTCGAGAAGTCCGTAGCGTCCAAGCACCTCTCCCTCCTCAAGGAAGCAGGCCTCGTAGACGCCATGAGGATCGGCACGCAAATCCGCTACTCGCTTACGGTCCCATGCATTCTCGACTTGGCTTCGTGTGCAGAGCGGTGTGTCCTGACAAACAGGAAGAAGTCCCTGGGCATCGACCCCGGCCGGGACGAACCGCACGACGCCGATGACGGAAGTGGAGTGCCTGTCACCGGAAGACCGCTATGATACGCAGTTGTGAAATGAGGTCGGCTATAACCCCTCCGGCAGATCGACCAAGGAGAAGTTGGCGGACCTCCGCCTGTACCACGAGCGGCAGTTCAGGAAGCTGCAAGACGCCGTGTAGACGCGTCGCGGCTGGGGTGCCGACTACGTTCCCACGCTTGAGACTGCCAAAGCCGATGACATCGACTTCACCGAGGTCGTCGGGTTGATCGAGGAACACGCACGCTAGAACCAGACACAGCTGCACCAGGAAGAAACAGACCCCGGCCTCGACGAGGCCGGGGTCTGTACTGGTCGTTCCTGCTCAGTGGTCTAGAAGATCCAGTTAAAGAGATATCCCACGATGATGATACTGAATCCGACAATACCCGCGAAGGTTGCCAGGAGTTTCAGTTTCATCACCTGCAGGACGGCCCGCACCCCGATCCTCCGCCCCAGTCCATGGATCCGCCGATACCGCTGCCTCCACTCTGTGCGTGGACAGTCTCTGCAAGCCTACACTCGGCTCCACAGGTTGGACATACTGCGGTCCACCGTATGCAGGGTCCGTACGTGCGGTCGATCCACTCAGTCCTGGTACCCTCCGTCTCAAATTTTGTGCGGCATGCGTCGCAGTAGAATACGTTCATGTCTCCTCCTCGATTCGCGCTCCGGAACACATCCGGACACGTTGGATGACGGACCAGTAACCTTGGTGTCCAGTCTCCCAATCCTCACAGCGTCGACGCATTGCCAGACGCTTCCTCCGCCAGACTGGTTGACCATCTGCTGTGTTCTTGACTGCTTGACAAAGTAGATTCCCCAAGCTGATCGAGCCCCTCGACGAACACTCTGGATGACAACATAGGACTCACGAACAACGCAGGCTGCCCATCTCCATCAGATCCGATACAGCTTACGTTGTCGTTGCTGTGTCAGTGCGTCAGCGTCGAGTCTCGACTCCAGTCTTCTTGCCGGTCAGTTCCTTGATCTTAAGGTAGAATGTATCATTTGAGATGCCACCATAGAACGACCACTTGCTGTTCAACGCTGTCAGTGGCAGAGTGTACCCGCTTTCGGCCAGATGACGTACCTCATTGACCTGAGAGTCGCTGTCCTTCATGACATCTATGAACCTCAGCGAGCATTGATCTACTATATCGCTCGCACCGAGGGACGTCCTCAGACTCTCGAACATCTCGCCCATTGTCGGCGTTGGCGCAGCGTTGGGGCCACACCCACCCCCGCCACAGCCGCACGACGAGGCTGCAGGAGCCTCGTCCCAGATTCCGTAGACATCAATCTGAACAACATTCTCTGCCATTATGCAACTCCCTCAAATACGATTTTGTCCAGCATGTCCAACTTGTCGATACCACGAATGTCGCTGTCCATCATTGGAACCCGTAGCAATGCAGCTTCTGCAAAGCGTCGCTTTATCTCTTCCAGGTATCCCAACTGAAGCTGTCTCCGCTTCTGGAAGAAGGGTGTCGTCGCCTGTTCCTCCGCAATCAGCAGGTTCGCCACGACAAGCTGCGTTGCCACACCGATGCCCGCCAGTTCCTCCGATGCGCGGGATGCCTCAAGAATTGGGGTGCTCTCGGGATACATGACGAAACTGAACGTCGTCAGATCGGGATCCCGCATCGTCGTGACTGCCCGGTCAAACCGGTCCTTCTGTTGGCGGTCTCCAGCAGACAATGTCTCAGTGCCGCCAGTGGCCTTGAGCTTGATCTGTTCACTCCAATCCATAGGCAGCTCGAGCAATCTCAGCGTGTGACCCGTCGGCGCCGTATCGAAGACGATAACATCGAACCCTGGAGTACTCGAAAGGTCAATGAAGCGCTGGAACGAAGCCATCTCCTCAGTGCAGGGGGAGGCCAGTTCTTCGGTCATCGTCCGAATTGTGTCCTCATCGAACTTGGCTCGCGCATCGTCGAGAATACCCTTCTTGTAGTCCTCTGTTGCCTGCTTCTGGTCGATCTTGGCGGCAAACAACCCCGGGACGCCGTCGATGACTTCTACCTGATCCGTCACTTTTTTCCCAAGCACGCTGCCAGTATGTGCCGCAGGATCCGTAGTGAGGAGCAGAGTTCGGTACCCGCGTCTGGCAGCATGCACCGCGGCCAGACATGCCATGGTCGTCTTGCCCACGCCACCCTTGCCCGCGAAGAATACCTGCCTGGCACCCTTTGCACTTGGACGCAACAAACTCTCGATGTCAGCCATTGCTCGCCCCCCTCTGAAACAACATTGGAGCGACTTTACGGAACATCTCCACTCCCTTGATCTCACTGTCGAGCAACTCCATCGTCTGTACCGGTATCCCCGCATACGATTGCTTGGCGCGCTCCAGGTATGTCAGCTGCATGTCGCGTCGTTTCCGGAAGAACGGATTCACCGTCTCAGCCTCAGGGACAAGCCCGTTCACGATGATTCTCGACGTCGTCACGCCTATTGCTGCCAGCTCAGTGACCGAACGTGACGTCTCCTCAAGAGATGTCTGTTCTGCCTGCATGACGAAGATGAACTGCGTTCGGCTTGTGTCACGAAGTCGCGCCACAGCATCGTCGTACTTCTTCTTGCTGTCCTGAATCAGGGCGACGGGTCCCATGCATGTCTGACCACTGCCCTCCGCACTATCTTTGATGTGCTTGCTCCACTCGACCGGAAGCTCCAGAAGTCGCAACGTATGGCCAGTTGGCGCCGTATCAAAGATGATGACATCCCAATTGTCGTCCTCCATGAAATCGGTGAACTTGTCGAATGAAGCCATTTCTTCTGTACACGGACCGCTCAACTGCTCTTCGACAACCTTCAACATTTCGTCGTCAAAGAGACCCCGCATGGGGGCCAATGACCGCTCCTTGTACTCACGGGTGGCTTCGTCCGGGTCGATTTCCATGGCCCACAGATTGGGAACACCGGTAATGGGCGTTACGTGGTGGCCTATGGGCTGCTCGAATACGTCGGCCAGGTTCGATGCCGGGTCTGTTGTGACGATGAGGGTCTTCTTGCCGTTGTCTGCATGGTAGACCGCCGCCGTGCATGCCATAGACGTCTTGCCGACACCGCCCTTGCCTGAGAAGAAGACGTACTCAGGATTCATGCTATTCCTCCAGTCAGTGCAATTTTCATCTCATCGTACGATGGGTAGCTCATAGTCTTGAGAACCTTGCCGTCGACAGTAGTCACCGGAAGGATCTTTTTGCCATTGCCCGTTACTAGCTTATAGACGTCTGCATTGTCGCGAAACTTGAATGGCTGCTGATTGATCGCATAGCGTTCAACGATCATGCCAGGCTCCTCCCCTTGAAGACGTTTGAGATCTTCATTGAGCTGAACAAGATGTTCATCTACAGACGGTCCACACAGCCCCGTCGTGCAACACATAGGTGGTTCATAGAACTCGATTTTCAACGTGACCTCCTTGAAGATTCATATGAAGCAGTTCTACTTGCTTGTACTGGGCTTTCGAGAGTGCTGCTCAGCTTGGTGCCGTCCAGCGGGCATTGGCTTGGCAATCACATTACAGACAAACGCAGGAGTATCTGTCAAGCGGTTCCGGTCGTCGGGAAACTCGGCATGAACCTGGGCCGTGAGAAGAGACATAAAGCCGAGGATCCCAGACGGCAAATCGTCGCGAATTGTATACAACGTCCAGTAGCTCCGCTTGGACGTCATCAGGAGCCCCGCCTCAACCAGAACGCGCAGATGATCCGAGACGGTCGCCTGCGACAGACTCAAAGCAACTTTCAGCTCACAGACACACAAGGCACGTACACCCAGGAGCCCGACAATGCGTGCTCTTGTCTGGTCCCCCAGCGCCTTTGCAACCCAAATCCTGTTAATCTTCCCTGCACTAGTCGTCTGCATCGCCATTCTCCGATTATATCGTTATCAACCGATATAATATATGCCGACGCTCCAATGTGTCAAGAACGTACCATCTTCTTCTTTCAGGGATTGGAGGTCAGGGAAGAGTTCTTCGACACGAAGGACGCAGAGAATGTTACACTTCGGGACGGTTCCATACGTGTAACAGTCTCACCGCAACAAGGCACTTCCCCAGCGTGGAGGGGGAAGTGTACTGGCACCCTTACCCCTTTGTGGCGAATCAGAACGACTGCTGTTCGGTGCGTGCGATGATCTCCTCCTGCAGGCCAGGCGTCAGATCGCAGAAGTAGTCGCTATAGCCGGCCACGCGCACGATGAGATCACGGTACTTGTCCGGCTCGGCTTGGGCGGCACGCAGGGTCGCGGCGGTCACGACATTGAACTGGATGTGATGCCCATCCAGCGTGAAATAGGAGCGGATCAGGTGCGTAAGCGCGCCGAGCCCCACATCCCCTTCCACCAGTGACGGCGAGAACTTCTGGTTGAGCAAGGTGCCGCCGGTGCGTACATGGTCCATGCAAGCAGCTGAACGGATGACGGCGGTCGGGCCTTTCCTGTCAGCCCCTTGAACAGGCGATATGCCATCTGACAGCGGCTGCCATGCGCGGCGACCATCCGGCATCGCGCCGGTCACCGAACCAAAGTACACATGGACCGTGGTCGACAGATAGTTCACGTGATACGTCCCGCCCTTGGTGTTGGGACGACCGTCGATCGCGTCGAATACCACATCAAAGAGCCGAGCAAGGATGTCGTCGGCAGCCGGGTCGTCATTGCCATACTTGGGCGAGCGGTTCCACAGCAGCAGCCGCGTTTTCTCATGATCTACAAAGTCCACATCGACCGCCGCCAGGATCTCGCCCATAGTCAGGTCCTTCTGGTCGAAGACATGCGCCTTCAATGCAGAGAGGCTGTCAGTGCAGCTCCCCGGTGCCGTGACCTGGATGTACGTCGAATTGTACCGCGGGCCACCGTCGTTGTAGTCACGCCCGCGCGCAATGCAGTCCTCCACGAAAAGCGACAGGAACGGTGCCGGCATCTGCTCGGCATACAGCCGCTCGATAACGTTGTTGCCACGCACCTTGATGTCCACGAAGTGATACAGTTGCGCTTTAAATGCTTCAAACATCTCGTCATAGCTGGCAAAGGTTCGCGGATCACCCGTGTGCAGACCGATGACCTTGCCTGTACGTGGGTCCAGACCGCCATGCAGGGTCACTTCGAGGATCTTGGGCAGGTTCAGGTAGCCAGTGAGGATATACGCTTCACGGCCGAACGCACCGGTTTCGACACAGCCGGAAATGCCGCCCATGCGGGCATCGACCACGGATTTTCCCTGGCGGAGGAGCTCCTCGACGACCATGTCGGCATTGAAGACAGAGGGCTGACCCCAGCCTTCGCGGATGATCTCGGCGGCACGCCTGAGGAAGCGGTCTGGACTCTTGCGGCTGAGCTGGATGTTCGAGGACGGCTGCAGCAGGTGCATGTCGTCGATGACGTCGAGCAGGAGATAGCTGACGTCGTTCACACCGTCAGAACCATCGGGGCACAGTCCACCCACATTGATATTGGCAAAGTCCGTATACGTTCCGCTTTCGGCAGCCGTCACACCCACTTTCGGCGGCGCAGGCTGATTGTTGAACTTGACCCAGAAGCACTCCAGGAGTTCCATGGCCGACTCGCGGGTCAGTGTGCCGTCGGCAAGCCCTTTTGCGTAGAACGGCTCCAGGTGCTGGTCGAGGCGCCCGGGACAGAACGAATCCCAGGTGTTGAGTTCGGTCACGACGCCCAAATGCACAAACCAGTATGCCTGCAGCGCCTCGTGGAATGTGCGCGGAGCGTGCGCCGGAACCCAGGAGCAGACCTCGGCGATGCGCAGAAGTTCCGCCTTGCGCACGGGGTCCTGCTCTGCATTGTCCATTGAATGGGCCAAGCCGGCATTGCGCTCTGCATAGCCCATCATCGCATCTGCGGTAATGGCCATTGCCTGCAGCTCTTCGCGACGTGCGGTTGCCTGTGGGTCGTTCAGGAAGTCGAGGCCGGCAATGGCTTCTGCCACCTCCGCCTTCAGCTCCAGCAACCCCTTGTGATAGATGACGTCGCCCAGCACAGTATGACCTGGTGCGCGCTGCTCCATGAACTCGGTAAACACGCCGGCTTCGTAGGCGTCCTTCCATGCGGGTTCCATCAGAGCAAACATGCGGTCACGCATAGACCGCCCGTTCCATACAGGAATGACCTCCTCCTGCTGAATGCGGCGACCCTCATCGTCGACCTTGTAGGAGATCTTCTCCCGCGTATCGAGGACAGTGAGGTCCTGCATGCTGTGACAGCACAGCTCCGGAAAGGACGGCACGGCTTTGGGCGCGGGGCCACGTTCGCCCACGATCAGCTCGCCAGGTCCGATGAATAGCTGCTTATGTTCAAGAATGTACTGCAGGAGGCGTGCGCGGTAGACAGGTACCGACAATCCCCGCGCCTGCCGGTCGAACTCCGTCACCAGATGCGCTCGCTCCAGGGACAGCCGGGGTACTGCGTCAAGACTCTCCTGACGCAGACGTGCAACGCGCTCGTTCATGTTAACCTCCCACCGATGCTTCGATGCCGGCGTCTGCGAACATGCACCGGATGTTCTCCATGGCTTCCGCTGAAGGAGGCTGCAGGTCGGCCAGTTGGTACGGCCTTCCAAGCCTCCGGTACTTGTCCGTCCCGATGCGGTGATAGGGCAGAAGATCAATTCGACCCAGCCTCAGATGATGCATCATGCCGACCATCGCTGTCAGATTTGTGTCATCATCGTTGAGTCCAGGAATGACCGGAAACCGCACAACCACCTGCGCACCATGCTCCACCAAGGTGGCTAGATTCACCAGAATCGTCTCGTTTCCCACGCCTGTCGCTTCTCCATGTCGCGCGGTATCCATCAACTTGACGTCATACAGGAACAGGTCGACCTTGTCCGCCATCCCCAGCAATTCCCCTTGGTCAGTCATCCCGCAGGTCTCGACCGCAGTCGATATGCCCTGTTCTCGACACGCCTCAAGCAGATTTCTCAGGAATGCCGGCTGCATGAAGGGCTCGCCACCAGAAAATGTGACACCACCGCCCGACTCCTCGAAGAAAACGCGGTCCCGAACGAGTTCGCTTACCACCTCTGCCACTGTCATGATCCTGCCCGCAATCGTCCTGGCCCCGGCGAGACAGGCATCGACACACTGTCCACATGCGGTACACGCGTCAGTGGCCCCAGGTACTCCACCCTCCAGGATTGCCGCATGCGTCGAGCATGCCGTCAGGCAATCCCCACACCCGGTGCACCGTTCCGCCACAACCATTAGTTCAGCATCTGGGTTCTGGCTCTCGGGGTTATGGCACCACCGGCACGCCAGTGGACAGCCCTTGAGGAACACGACCGTGCGGATCCCCGGCCCATCATGTAAAGCATAGTGCATGATGTTAAAAACGATTCCATCCATAATGATATTCTAGCATAACGTCTTAGAAGTCCATGTGGATATTCATCATGGGATACAAAACGTACCAGGCTGGAGTGATCACTCCAGCCTGGTTACTCGCAATATTCTGGAACGTCCTAGCGCGTGATCACCAGGTCTTTGCCAAGATCAGTGATAGGCGTGCAGCCATCCTCTCTCACGATGACCGTATCCTCGATGCGCATCCCGAAGTGATTAGCAACATAGACCCCGGGCTCCACAGTCATGACATACCCGGGTACGAGCGTTGCATCGGAGTACGGCGAGAAACGGGGGTTCTCATGGATCTCGAGTCCGACACTGTGGCCAAGCCCATGGCCAAATCCAAGACCGTCCTCTGCCAGCTTGGCACGGACAGCGGTATCGACAGCCCGTGAGCTGACGCCGGCACGCACCATGCTAACTCCAACCTGTTGGGCAACACGCAGCCTGGCATAGGTGTCGACGATCTCCTTTGAGGGTTCACCGTCTGCAATAGTCCTTGTGCAGTCTGAAAGGTAGCCTTGATATTGCACACCAAAATCGACGACAACCGGCTCGCCCTTCTGGATGACGCGGGATGTCGGCATGGCATGCGAGATGGCGCCACGTGGACCCGATCCGACGATCGTCGGAAACGCTGTCCCGAGTGCCCCAGCTTTGTGCATCTGATATTCCAACTCCGCATCAACATCGTTCTCGGTCATGCCGGCCTTGAAATGAGTAAGCATGGCACGGAAGGCAGTATCAGCCAGATGCCCGGCAGTCTGGATAGACTCGAGCTCGGTGGCATCCTTTGCCCTCCGCAAGTCCTCCACCAGATTCCTCGTCGGCGCCAGCGTTGCAAACGCTGTGGCCGCTTGAATCGTCTCCAGTTGTGCAAACGGGATGCGCTCGCGTTCAAATCCTACCCAGTGCGCATGATGTTTTGCAAGAAGCGATGCAACAGCACTGACCCACTGGTTGCCTTCAGACGAAGAGTGTTCAATAACGTCAAGCCCCGGTGAATCCTCGTGCGCCTGCGTCGTAAATCTGCTGTCAACGATCAAATGAGGCTCACCGGCAACGATAAGCAGGAAACACTCATCGCCGGTAAATCCCGTGAGATACCGCTGGTTTGAAGGGGCCATTGTGAGGAAGGCGTCGATATTGGCCTTGTCCATGATCTCTGCAAACTGCACAACCCGTTTTTGATAGTACTGGTTCTTCATACAAACTTCCTTTCCGCCTTGTCGGCAAGTTTCAGACGTTTGAGAAGACAATTTTCATCTCGACAATCAACGACCAGTAGCCAGCCGGGGGCTGACCAGCCTCCAACAACAGTTGGAAGCCTGGCCGCCCCCCGCTTGTCTTCTTGTCTAGATCCTGAGTGCCACCGTCAAGAAGTTTCTGACAGCTATCCCATATAAGCGGTCTTCCAGTCAACAGTTCCAAGCGTCGACTGGTAGAAGTTCTTGATGCTCTTGCTCACGAGCACAGGGTTCGTGTAGAAGTAGATTGGAAGAATAGGCATCTCCGTCATGAGGATCTTCTCTGCGGCATGCAGGGCTGCCATGCGTACCTTCGGATCGACAGTGGCCTTTTCCTTTGCGATAAGAGCATCGTAAACCTTGTTACTCCAGCCAGTGCTGTTTTGTCCACCACCCGTGACCCACAGGTCCAGGAACGTGTTGGGGTCCATGTAGTCACCAATCCAGCCCGCAAATGAAACATCATAATTGATATTGACCATGTCATCCAACCAGACGCCCCTCTCCTCGCTCCTCAGGGTGCAGGTGATACCGAGGTTCTTCTTCCACATCTGCTGGATCGCTTCGGCCATGGCTTTGTGCAGGTCAGAGCTGGAAAACGTCAGTGTGAAGGCAGGGAATCCCTTGCCATTGGGATAGCCGGCCTGAGCAAGCAGTGCCTTTGCAGTTGTGATGTCGTTGTCCTTGAAGTATGAACCACCCACAGTGCGGAAATCGCTGCCAGGAAGCGCGTCTGCAATACCATGAGGAACCACGGCCAGCGCGGGAATCTCCCCACCTTTCGTGACGGCCGTAGTGATCTGCTGACGATTGATTGCGAGCGTCAAGGCTTTGCGCACGCGGACATCGCTGAACGGCTTCTCGGGGACATTGAACAAGAAGTACTGTGTCCCAAGGTATGGAAGGATCTTTACATCGCCTGAGGCGACCAGCTTGGACAACTCTGAGGAGGGTACCAAGACCGCCGCATCCAGTTGACCGGTCTCATACATCGAAAGCGCAGTCGAACTATCATTGACCATTAGGTAGGTGATCTTCGTGAGCTTGACCTTGTCCTTATCCCAGTATGTCGGGTTCTTGACAAAGACCATCTTATCAGAGTGTGACCACTGCGTGAGCTTGAACGGTCCATCGGTGACATAGTTCGTCGGATCGAAAGCCCATTTCTCGTTCGTGCTGACAACAGCCTTGCAGACCGGGTAAAGCGTAGCGGTCGCCGTCAAGTTGAGGAAGTACGGAGCCGGAGACTGGAGATAGACCTTGAGTGTCTTGGCATTCAGTGCCTTGACGCCAATGTTCTTGCTGGGATCGATCTCTTTCGCCATGTTCGCAACGGGGACGTCCTTGCCCCCTTCTTTCTTTGTGAGAGGATTGCCTTTGGCGTCGACAGTCTGGACATAGTACTTGCTGCCGACCTTGATGGATGTGTTGAATGCCAGACCACCATATACATAGTAGAGCGCGTAGGCATACGGGGAAGCCAGCTCCGGGCTGAGAGCACGCTTCCATGCATACTCAAAATCGTATGCTGTGACGGGCGTTCCGTTTGTCCAGTACGCATCGCGAAGCGTAAATAAATACGTCTTCCCATCCTTGGAGATCGTCCAGCTCTTTGCGATTGCGGGCTGCGGCGCATTCTTGTTGTCGAGACGCGTTAACCCATCAAAGACCTGTGCCACAACATTGTTTTCCGAAACGCCATTGGCCATGCCCGGATCGATCGTGGCGGGCTCAGTCCCCATGTTGTACGTTACCTCCTGAGCGACTGCCTTAGCTGACGGTACAACAGACAGTCCACCAAACAGCGAGACCAGAAGTACTGTTACCAAGACAAGTGACAGTGCTTTCCTCATGCAATAGCCTCCGATTTCCCAACAGGATTTGTCGCTCGCGCGACTACACTTGATGCTATCAATTGGAGGGGAAAATACAAATCCTTGTCACGGCCAACATCGCCGTATGCAGAAGCGCTGGTCTTCGTGACCGGCGCTTCTGCACGCATCTGGTATGTTCGAGTAGGTTTGTTCATGAGGCAACGATGCGATTTCGAAAAGAAAATGGATGAGGCAATACGCCCTGTTGACATGACGCACGTCACGGCACACACTACCAATACGTAACGGAAACCGAGCTAGTTGATGTAGTTCCACCGGGTTCAGTCTGCGTGGGGGGAAGATGCAGTAGAAATCTACAAAAGCGATCACGTGGCAAGTCCAATATTCATGATGGGAGGAAAAGATGGAATACACAAAGACTCCGACATTCAGAAAGTTCCTGAACCCCAACTTTGAAGTGCATCCCGAAGGTGACTACTGGGAGAAGTTCAAACCGCTGAAGGCCAAGACTGCACTGCTGATCATCGATGTTCAGAAACACGATCAGGACCTGGCTGTCGAGCTCAGGAATGCAGGCAACAGTTACCTGGAGGACCGACTGAAGGGCACGGTCATTCCAAACGCCAAGCGGCTTCTCAGCTTCTTCCGTGACCAGCAGATGGTCGTCACGTTCGCAACGATCGGAAATCAACGTGAAGACGGTCGGGACCGTTCGCCGACCGAGGCCAGGCCAGGCAGGGGCAACACTCTGTTGAAGATTGGCTCCACGGACCAGGAGGTTGTCGATGATCTGAAGCCCAGAGACGGCGAAATTGTCGTCTGCAAGACCACGGACAGCGCCGTGAATGGCACTCAGTACGGCCACATCCTGAGATGGATGGGCATCGAGCACGTGGTAGTCTGTGGCCTGTTCACGGATCAGTGCGTTTCCAGCACCGTGCGCGACTTGTCGGACTGGGGCTATACCGTCTTCCTGGTGGAGGACGCTACGTCGGCCATCAACGCCGACCTTCAGGTCTGGGAGACCAGGATCCTGAACCAGATCTACTGCAAGGTGGTCTCAACCGAAGAAGTGCTCCAGGACCTGGCGGACCAGTAGAGGAGAGGTTTATGGTGGAGAGAAGGGAAGCCTGAAGCGGGAAATCAGTCTCTTGACATTGGGTCCCATATCGGCGGGTCCTGTTCATCGGCGAAGGGGTTGCCGAAGCGCCTTATTGGTTCAAAGCCACGAGGGCAGGATCAGTGCCATTGTTCCCCATCCTCGCGATCCTGCTGATTCCGGTTGGGCTTGCAATTGCGGAGATGACCTCAATGATGCCTCTTGTCCCCGTTTCATGAAATTATTTTAGCGCAACACCCGGCAAGGTCATATTGTCCACGTGATGATCGCTCCGCATCCGTCGCCACGCCCTCTCGCGTCAACTCACGTAAGATTGTGCGTGAACGTCAGGTCGTGAACGCACCAGAACAGCTGCCTCGACCACCAACACTTGACGGTATCTCAGCGAGGGAGCAGCAACGTCACCGTCGTTCCAGATGTGAGTGTACTGACAGCGCTGACGGACCCCCGCATACACAAAGCAGCCTGCTTCACGATAGCAAGACCCAGCCCTGCGCCACCATGTTGTGCATGACTGCGGCTGGGGTCGGCGCGATAGAATCGTTCAAAAACGTGTGGCAGAGCTTTTACGGGAATGCCTTCTCCATGATCAGTGATGCTCATCCGGATTCTGTGTCGTGAAGCCACCTCGGCGCTCATTTCGATCACCGCACCTGCCGGTGACCACTGTGCTGCATTTTGCACAAGATTCTTGAGGACCATGAGTATCAGACCACGATTTGCAGACACCATGACATCGGCGCCGGCGATCTCGAGCCGCAGGCTCTTTTCTTCCAGTACAGGCGTAAGACTTTGCTGGACATCGGCACAGAGCGTTCCGAAGAGAACGGGGGTTCCAGGGCGTGCAGCTGCATCGGACATGCGGGCCAGCAGAAGCAGTGACTGCACCGTTTCCGAAGCGGAACGCGCCTGCCGGAGGGTGGCTTCGGTGTAGCTGTGCACCTGTTCAGGTGTGGACTGCGGCCGCAATGCCATTTCAGCATTCAGCTGGATAGCGGCAAGCGGTGTCTTCAGTTCATGGCCGGCGTCACCGGTAAACTGGCCCAGGCGTTCCAGCGCTGCCGTCGCCGGGCGGGCAGCGATCCTGCCGAAGGACAGTGTCACAATAGCTATCAGCAAGGCACCAAACAGGACCATCAGCCATACTACGCGGCCCAGGAACATACCTGTCACCGAAAGATCGTTGGCTATACGGATGCCAAACAGGACATATACAGGCTGACCTCCGATGCTGATGGATACAGGGGTCGTCATGTATGATTGAGTCCACATGCCACCACCTTTTGCGGGAACACGGATGACGACATCTTTTTTGGCCTGCTCCCAGAACGTATCCACGTCCTCGGGAAGCCACCCCCATACTGAACGGACACCTGAAGCTGTCGTTACAATGGCAAATCCCCCCGGTATTCTGATGCTGTTTGTCAGCCGGATGGCATGATCAAGAAGGTCCGACAGCTCGCGCGCTGAGGTGACTGGTTTCTGTACCCTAGGAGTCAGGCTTTTCAGTGTGTCGCGGTCATTATAGAGCATCTCCTGCGTCAGGTTGTGTTCGGTCTTCGTCTGCGCATAATCGCCCAACCAGAACATTGACGAAAGAAGGAGCGCGACGACAAGCGCGACAAACAATGAATAGAACAGATAGGTACGCCGCACCGGCACAAAAGCGCCGGGTTCGAGGCGACTGTCGAAACTGATGGGCCATACAAGGAGCGCGACGATGGCTGCAACAGGAAGCACGATCAGTATCAGGTTCTGAAGGTAGTCGATATGTCTGTCGTGGAGGGCAAGACCAAACACCACCACCGCAACGGCCAGCACCACCAGCAGTTCTGCTTTAAGGAAACGACCGAAAGCACTCGAAGGCATTCTCTGTTTCATCTATTCCCCTTGCCTGGCAGGCCGATGCCATACCCGATGCCTCGCACCACCTGGATAAAGTCCGGGGCGCCCACTGCATCCAGTTTTCTGCGCAGCCGCCAAACATGGACTTTGAGCGTATCGGTCCACATTGATGATTGATCATCCCAGACGTGCTCTTCCAGCTGACTGCGCGGGATGACACGACCAACATTGCACAGCAGGTATTCAAGGACCCGCTCTTCGTGAACAGTCAGCGATACAAGTTTGTTTGCGACCGTGCAGAGACGCGTTGCCGGGTCAAATGATACGGTTCCTGATGACAGAACAGTCTGCTGCACGGCAGGTCCTCTGCGAAGCAGGGCACGCGCACGTGCCAGCATCTCATCGATGGAAAATGGTTTGACCAGGTAATCGTCAGCTCCCTGGTCCAGCCCGGCAACGCGTTCCCTGATGGTATCGCGTGCCGTGATGATCAAAACAGGTGTCCGGTTTCCTTCGGACCGCAGCTGGCGCAGGACCTGAAGCCCATCGATCTCAGGAAGCATCAGATCAAGGAGAAGAAGGTCATACACTTGCTCGACATGGACCTTCGCGAGCGCACTGGCTCCATCATCTGCCGTGTCGACGGCATAGTGTTCCTGCCGCAGTGCATCCGCGAGCGCCTTGCAGATATCCGGTTCGTCTTCTACGACTAGGATTCTCATATATCTGTTCTCCTTCTCTGGCCTGCCGCTGATGCTCTATAGCTCTTTGATGAGTATATCATTGATGTCCCGATGGTTGCCTTGCGGGTGACTGGGGAGATGCAGCGTCTGGCTCTTCGTGAACCCAATCACTGCGATGGCGACAAGAATGGAACCGATTGCACTACCACGATGATGCCATTGCATCTATCACCCCTTGTTACAGACTCCGCACAATCTTGTGCAGGCAACAATGGTGTAATCGTCGAAAGTAACGGAATGGTAACGGACTCTTCCCCTCAGGGACGGTTTTCTGATTATGAGGGTTGCTGCCACCTGTTGTTGAGCCGGTTCAGCTCCAGTTCTGGACGAGTCGATGCGCTTGATTGCCCTTTGTCTCTGCTCGCCTACAATGGTTGCTGAGGTGAGATGATGGCGACGGTGACGGTGAGAGTGTATCTGGCAGAAGATTTCAAACAGGGACCCGTTCCACTCTCAGCCTCGACGTATATCGAGGCGCTGCGAAGCCTTGTTGCGGAGTATCCCGTCCTGAAGAGCGTCATCCTCACCGATGACCTGAGATTGAAGCGGGACTACATCTACCTGCTCAACGGGAGAAGTGTCGAGTTTCTGGGCAAGGAAGATGCTCTACTCAAGGACGGTGACACCCTTTCACTGTTTCCACCGATCGGCGGTGGCTAGACAGCAGAGACGCTCGAGGGTCTCTTAGCCTTTTGACAAGGTGGCCCCTTACAGGGCCACCTTGAAAACAGACGAATACAAGTCTGCGTGCGCAATGGTTCCATGCAGAACAGGGTTGATCATGGTGCTGATGTCGGTCTGGTCTCTCATCATCCTGAGATAGACGCCGGGATTGACGACACCTTCGCCGACGAAGACAAAACCTCTCAACTGGCCGTCCTTGACGACGATCTTCCTGTACTCGCCGTCACTCACGTTCCTGTAGACATCACCTTCGTCGTGCGTGCTGATCCCACCGGTGAAGAGGGTCTGTCCAAAGACCATCAGGATATTCCTGAGGACATCGCCACCGTAGGGCATCTCCATGCCGAGCATATTCTCGGCAGCGTTGTTCGCTTGCTCTACGGCTACAGGCCAGAGAGCGTGAAGTGTCTTCTCACCCAGCAGGATGTCGTCTGTCTCGACGGCATCCCCCGCGCCATAGATACCCGGTACACTTGTCTCAAGATACCGTCCAAGAACGACACCCTTGTTGAGCCGTACATCCGTTCCCTTCAGAAAGCCAGTGTTGGGGCGCACCCCTTTGCCATAAACAACGCAGGAGCCGCTGAGGACTTTCCCTGATGCGAGCTTCACCTCCAAGGCGCCGTCCTTCTCCTCGATTTCCTGGATGTCTTCGCCCTTGAGCAGCTCCACATCGAGTCCTGCAAACGACTTCTCGATGATTGCAGAAGCTTCTCGATCGACGATCTGGGACAGGACCCTGTCCGAAGAAATGACATAGGTCACAGGAATACCAAGCTTCACAAGAGCATCACCTATTTCAGCATTGACCAGCCCGGCGCCTGCCAGAATGACCCTCTTCTGTGTCGACTCCGCTATTCTCTTCCGAATGACCTCAATATCTCCGATATTCCTGACACCGACCACCGAAGGAAGTCTGGAACCGGGGATATCGGGGATGAACGGAGAAGTACCCGTCGCTATCAGGAGTCTGTCATAGTCGAGCTGCTCGCCATCCTTAGTATGGACGGTTTTCGACACCGTATCGACCCCGTCGACGTACTTGTTGAGGGCAATCTCGACCCCGTCCACGGAAGGCAGCATGCAGTTCTCAAACCAGGTCATCCCGGAAAGAATGTAGGGAAGGGACATCTTGCCATATGGCTGGACTCCCTCCCCTGAGAGGACGATCACCTCCTGCTCTGGACTGAGTTTCTTTATCTTCGCTGCAGCCGTTATTCCGGCGACAGAGGCGCCGATGATCACATGTCTCATGACAGGTCTTCGAGTCCCAGATCTTTCAGTCTGTCCTTTGTGGGAACGCTGTCCTTGCCCCATCCTCTCAGGGAGTAGTACTCACCCAGCATCTTATCGAGCTCTTCGATTTCGCCTTTGGAAGGGCCTGATGGGATCGGCTCGTTGAGGATTCTCGGAGGCAGGGTGTCGTCCTTCCCGGTGAGCCCTGACTTCAGGTTGAAGAGTTTCTCCATGTTCCAGATCCTCTCGCCGATCTTCAGGAACTCCTTGTCATCACAGTCAAAACCGGTAGCAGCTGAGTAAAGTTGTGCAAGGTCCTTTGCCTGCAGTCCAAATGTCGTAAACAGGCATGTCCCCGTAGAATCAAGTGCTGCCGTCAGATCCTGCAGGAACTTGGTGACAGCCGCCTTGCCCTCATAAGCCAATCTGTCAAGACCCGGGGAGAGTATTTCGGCAGCTATGGTATAGCCCCTGACATGACAGGCTCCTCTATTGCTGGTTGCATATTCCAGACCGATTCCCTTGATACCTCTCGGGTCATAGGCAGGAAACTCCTGCTTCTTCACCGACATGGACAGCTCTGGATGTCCATAGTGCTCAGCAAGTCGGTAGGAACCCTGCGCGAGCAGTCTTCCAAACTCATCCTTCTGCTCTCCCATTGCTCGTATTGATTCTACAACTGCATCCGCGTCGCCGAACCTCAGAGGGAAGGGCGCATCCTTGGCAGGCATGTACCCCTTCTCATAGAGCTCCATCGCACAGGCAACCGTTGATCCGGCAGAGATCGTATCGAGGCCGTACCGATCGCAGAGGTAGTTTGCCATGGTGACAGCATCGAGGTCCGAGTTGCCACACATTGCACCAAGTGACCAGATAGACTCCCACTCGGGCCCACCACCGTGCTCGCCTTTGTACTTGCCTTCTTTGATTGCAGTGACTCTTCCGCAGGCAATAGAGCAGTCAGAGCAACCTTCATTGCGTACCAGGTTGCGCGTCCGTAGCGTCTCACCACTTATCTTGTCCGCCTCAGGAAGATATGCATCCTGCGCATTTCGCACAGGCATTGAACCAGTGGAGTTTATGATGTTCACAAGAACTGCAGTTCCATACAGAGGAAGTCCTCCACTTGCAACGGGATTCTGTGCAAGGATCTCTCTTGTTGCCCGCACAGCCTCTGCAAACTTGTCATGATCAGCGACGGTGACGCCCAGATTTCCTCGTACAACAATACCCTTGAGGTTCTTGCTGCCAACGACGGCGCCGACGCCTGTCCTGCCCGAAGCTCTGTGCCCATTGAACATGACATTGGCGATCATGGACATCTTCTCGCCGGCAGGTCCAATCTCCATCGTCTCGGCTTCGAGATGTGTTTCCTCTCTCATCAGCTGATCAGACTCGTTGACGAGTTTTCCCCAGAGGTGTTTGGCATCACGGAACTCAACCTTTCCTTTATTGATCCAGAGGTACACGGGCTCACTGGACTTTCCCTCCAGGATAATCATGTCATATCCGGTTCTCTTCAGCATCGGTCCAAAATACCCGCCGGCATTCGAGCAGGCGATCGTGCCGTTGAGTGGTCCCTTGGTGATCACCATGACCCGGCCTGACGACGGCGCTGTCGTACCATCCAGGGGACCTGTTGCAATGACAACCTTGTTCTCAGGGGCAAGGGGGTCGACCTTTGGATCGACTTCATCACAGATGATTCTCGTGCCATACCCTCTGCCGCCGATGTATCTCTTCGCCCAGTCTTCCCGTAGAGCTTCTTCCTTCACGACGTGGTCCGTGAGATTCACCCTGAGGATCTTGCCCTGATAGCCGCCGTCGATCATGGGTTCACCCCCTTCACCATCTCCGCTGCAATGCGTCTGTACGTCTGTGCAACCCCCTGCTGCTTGCTGGCAACAACATCCTCGACTTCAACATACGTCAGCGCCTCGGCCTTGCAGACCTTGACGCAGGCAGGATCTCCGCTGCAATGGTCACACTTGATGATCTCCTTGCCCAGATGATTGATCCTGATGGAGCCCCAGGGACATGCTACGATGCACTGCTTGCAGCCGATGCATTTCTCTTTGAGGAAGTCCACAAGACCCGTTGTGGTATTCCTGACCAGTGCCGCTGTAGGGCAGACCTGCGCGCAATACGGCGTTTCGCATTGACTGCATACCGTCGGGACAAACATCAGGTCTTCGTGGAATGTGATCACGTTGACGCGGGAATCCAGTGGATTGAAGACCCCCGATTTCTCGAACGAACAGGCGTCCATACAAGCCCTGCATCCGGTACACTTCGCCGGCTCAAGCACAAGTACCTTCATGCTCACGCCTCCCTGTTTCGATTCCCTTTCCGAATGCGGGAGGTATAAGAGTTTTCCCTTATGCCCTATTGGCTTCACTCCGTAGCAACTGCCGTAGGCCATGAAGCTCGGGTGCCCTCCTTGTACCTTTTTTCACAGAATTGTCAACCGTATCGCCAACGGCAAACGGGATGTCATATACCAGCCTAGCGCTTGTTGGGTGCCTGTTTCGGCCTGACAATAATTGTATGCGTCGGCCGTCCGAGCGTGTGACGATACCTGAGCACATGGCCTACGTCATCTTTGAGGAAGGTGCCGTCCGTCATCCAGACGGAATAGCCATATGCGTACTGCGACGGTGGCACGAAGATCTCGGTGGGCTCCATGATGCCTGGGTCGTGACGGAAGGTGAAGCTCAGGACCTTGTGACGCATATCGAAGGAGAGATGCAAGGGTTCGCCGGCCGTGGCGACCGGATATGGGCGAACGACGGCACACAGCGCCCGTCCCCCACGGTCGAGGACTCTCGTATCTCGTCCCTGGTCCGCGCTCCAGATGGACAGGTCTTCGCCGTTCCAGCCGTCGCCCCTCTCGTTGGTGTTGCTGGCCGTGTAGTTCCAGATCGTGGCTGAGCAGAGGCTGCTTTCCACGGCACGAAGACTGCAGTCCATGAGTGCTTCCTGCTCCCGGTAGTCGCCGGTCCGGAAGGCCCTTCCCCCGCGAAGGTCATATGGGACGCCGATCTCACCGATGACGGTGGGTCCGTGCAGGCGTTCGGTTCCAGCCCGGCGGATGGCGGCGAGCTGCCAGGCGGCGCTGCGGCGTACAGCCCACGGTCCGAAAACGATCCGGCTGTGCACGACGTCATAACCGAACCATGCACTCGGCCGCTTCAGCAGCAGTGGAATTGCGTCGTACCAGTGCGGCGCGGACACGAACCCCGAACATCCTTCGCCGACCTGCGGCGGCAAAGACTGTGGTTCCCCCTCAGCAAAAATGAGCGCTTCGGGGTCTGCCGCCCGCACAGCGTCTGCATAGCGCCGTATGAACGGAACCAGGTAGTCGCACTCGAAGTCAACGTCTCGTCCGCCGACGTGCGAGAAGTAGTCTGGAACGAGCAGTTGGGGCTTACCCTCGTCGTCCACCGTCCAGACCCCGTGGTCGCGCCAGATGCACGGCCTGCCTTCCTTCCAGGCCCGGACGTGTCCTGTGTTGAGCAGTCGGTGTCCTTGCAGGCGTGCGCCGCTCCGTCCCATGCCCCAGACTCCCACCTCCTGCTCCAGCCCGTCGCCCAGGGCAAATGACTGGAGGGGTGTCGGTTGCAGGTCGGCCTTCAGCAGGCTTTCGTGGCCCGTGAGGTCTTTCCTGCCGATGTACCCGTGTGACGGCTCATTAAACGTGTCATAGCCGAGGACGCAGGGCATCCCCTTCAAGCGTTGCATGACCTGGACAACGGCGTCCACATAGTGCCGCTGCAGGTACTCCTGGACTGGTTCGCCCTCGACGAGAAGGTGTGGGGCGAAGTCGTTGCCTCCGAAGAAGAGTGTGAACATCGTCGCGGACGCCAGCCGATTCGCATTGCTCGGCCAGATGACACTCGAGAACGGGTCTCCGTGCGTCTGATGAACGATGGCGGCACACGTGTCTGCAAACCGGGTCATGTCGAAGCCGACCGCCTCCAGCGTCCAGCCGGGGGCCCCGTCGCCTCCCGTGAACCTGCTCCAGACGTCCTGGTGAGGGTCGATGAACACGGTGAAACCCATCTCCCCGGCCAGCCGGACGACCCGCTCGACGTAGTCCAGGTACTCGGTATCGTAGAGCCCCGGCCCCGCGTGCTCGATCGCCTCCCACGTCACCAGGAACCGAAGCATCGTCAGTCCCCAGGACTTGAGGCGCGACAGGTGCTCGGACACCTCCGAGAGCGGGAACGGCTGACCCACGAAGGAGACCATGCGGTGGTCGAAGAACCCTTGGGCCAGATGCGTCGCCCCATCCGGGATGACCGGGACCTTGCTGTTTCCTCCGAGGTTGACGCCACGCAGGAGGAGCGTGCGCCCCGCGTCGTCCTTGAACCAGTTGCCGTCAGGATGCAGCATCGCCCCACTCGAAGGGAGTCATGCGCCTGCCCTCACCGAGTCCCTGTGGCGTCCATCGTACGGGCAGTACGTGCCGAGAGTGGCAAGAGGTCGAGGACCGCTGTCGTTTCATCCCCGGTCAGCCCGAACAGGTCTATGTGCTCCCCATAGTCCTGCAGGACGAAAACCTGGTCTCCGTCACGTGTCAGGGCTATCTGCCACCACCAGAGAGACTCGTGGCCGGAACCGTGTCCCCCGACGACAGCCCTGGTGACCTCAGGGGTGACGGCACCCCAGAACATCAGGGCTCCGTCTTCACGTCTCCGTTCGATCGTCTCAGCGACCGGCATGAGCAGCTTGATAGCATCGGTGTCTTCTCGCAGACAGACGACCTCGAAGGTTCCCGAGCGACGCAGGACAAACTCGGCGAGGGGGACCCAGAACGCTGTTGAAACCGACGCTTGAATGCCGGGCAGCATGCCCCTCAGCTCAGGAATCGTGATGTGCAGCGAT
Source organism: Candidatus Cryosericum hinesii (assembly GCF_003570985.1). Lineage (GTDB taxonomy): Bacteria > Caldisericota > Caldisericia > Cryosericales > Cryosericaceae > Cryosericum > Cryosericum hinesii. Next base: position 94,479 of record NZ_QXIW01000031.1, on the reverse strand, counting down.
GTGAGTTTGTCGGTCGTCATGTCACAGCAGGCCGTATTCGTCCAGAAGCTGGAGCAACGGTGCCTCCAGCATAACGTGGACATCTCGTGCAACAGTCTCAGACACCATCGTTCTCCCTGTTCTCATGCGATATGATACCAGACACCATCAGTGTATCCCGCGCGGCAGGGAATCAAGAGACTCCGCCGGTCGTGTCACGGACGAACCGGGCCAGGTCCTGCCAGGGTCCGATATCGAAGAAGCGCCGCGCCAGACCGGAGGTCGATGGCAGGACCCACACCACTGTTCGCCCGACGCAGTCCGGCTGTCGACCCAGCACGGCGCGCCACCCCAGGAATTGAGCCGCCACGGTCCTGCTGGTGAACGCCAGCACGCGCGGCTGCCACCGCAGGACCTTTGCCCTGAGCAGTCTGCGCGCCTCGTCCAGGTCGACATGGCCGTCGAAGATGTGCACGTCCTGCCCGTGATCGGTTTTGACCAGGTCGGTCAGTCCAATCCCCCAGTCGACCAGCTGCGGGTATTCCTCAGCCACAAGCCGGCGAGGCGTCAGTCCGACCTCTGCCAGGGTCTGCCAGAAGCGATTGCCCGGGTTGGCATAGTAGGCCCTTCGTTCCCAGGAGACATCCCCCAGCGCCGAACCGCAGAAGACGACACTCAGACCATCAGTCAGTACGTCCGGGATGAGCTCTCTGGCACTTCGGCCATCAAGCGCTGGTTCCAGCTCGCCCCCGCCCTGTCCATGTTGGTTTCTCATATTTTCAGTATAGCAGTGTGAAGCCGACGGCTTGCAAAAATCGCTCCCGACTGTAGTCTCAGGAAAACTGCATCGAGGAGGCCCTATGAACGGCAAACGCATCTATAGCATCGCTGGAGGCCAGTGTGGCCGCGAGACCCTGCTCGCCATCCTCCGCGAGCATCCCGAGATTCGCTTCGTCTCTCTTGTGGCGATCGACCTTGCCGGCAACGACACCGACGAGCGTATCCCCATCCAGACCTTTGTCGCCGACATCGACGCGTTTCTGGCCGGAAAGGCTGTCCAGACCGACGGTTCGTCTGTCGTGCTGGGCGGCATGACCTCGCTGGACGATGCGCAGGTCGATCTTGCGCCGGACCTGACTGCCACCTGGTTCGTCGACTACAACGAGGAACACGTGGACCACGAGACCGGTCTCCCGGTGGGGACACTGCGCATCCCGTCCTTTCTGGTACACCGCGGTGAGCGCATCGACTCGCGCTCTCTGCTTGCAGCCACAGTGGAGTATGCACGGGCGGAAATCCTGAAGCTTGTGCGCGACCATGCCTCGTCCCCATTGCTTGCTCACCTCGAGCCCGCGCGACTTGCGGGCATCGAGTTCACCGTCGGGACAGAATTGGAGTTCTGGGTCAAGACTCCGACCGATACAGCAAACGTCGAGGAGCTCTCGGCAGCGCAGATGCTGCAGGAAAACTACTGGCAGCGCACGCGAGGCGTCGCCCGAACCGCTCTCGAACAGGCGGTGATGGCACTTGAAGCATATGGTCTGCAGCCCGAGATGGGCCATAAGGAAGTCGGCGGCGTCAAGGCAGCCATCGGGGCCGGCGGCGAACTGACCCACATCATGGAGCAGATGGAGATCGACTGGCGGTATGCCCCAGCGCTCCAGGCCGCCGACAATGAACTCCTTGCGCGCATCCTGGTGAAGGAAACGTTTCGCGCCAACGGCCTCACGGTCACCTTCAAGGCCAAGCCCATCCCGGGCGTCGCAGGTTCCGGCGAACATACGCACCTGGGCATCGCGGGCGTCCTGCCCAGCGGCAGGCGCATCAACCTCTTCGCACCCGCGAACATGCATGCCGACTTCCTGAGTGTGATCGGATACGGAGCGCTGATGGGTCTTCTCCGCAACTACGAAGTCGTCGGCCCGTTCATCTCTGCAAGCAACGATGCCTTCAACAGGCTCAAACCCGGTTTCGAAGCACCTGTCTGCATCGTCGCGGCGCTGGGACTCGATCCCGCCACCCCGTCACGCAACCGCACGGTCCTGGCAGGCCTAGTCCGAGACGTCGACAACCCGCGAGCAACGCGCTTCGAACTGCGGGCTCCCAACGCCTACACCAACACCTACCTTGCCGTAGCCGCGTCCATCCTCGCAATGCTTGACGGCATAAGATGGACGATCGAGTCCGGCACGCCACCCGAAGCGCTCCTCGCAGAGATCTCCAAGAAGGCAGGTGAACCCGGAAGCTACCTTGAACAGGACCGGGCGTACCGGGCGGAAGAGAACGTCTTCGAGAACTACTCACAGGAAGAGCGCGACCATCTCTTTGGCGTTCCTCCGGCCACCGTGTGGGAGAACATGCAGAATCTGGTGGCTTTTCCGGACCGCATTCGCGTTCTGACCGCAGGAAGTGGCCTGACACCACGCGTGATCAATGCGTTCCGCACTGCAGCCACTGCTCGCTGGAAACACGAGCTGCTGGTCCGCATCATCCCCGAAGACCTGGACGTTGTACGGGCCTGCCAGCCACTCGACCTGGCCAGCGACCGCGCTCAGGACCTGTGGAAACGCATCGACGCTCTGAGGCACGAGATGACCGACGATACAGTCGGGAATCCCGCCCTGTGCACCCGACTGATGTCCGCTCTCCTCAACAATTCTCTGCAAGAAGCATCAGACCTTCAGCTCGTCCTCGCCAACCGTATGAACCATCTGCGGCAGCTGGAGGACGAATACCGCAAACTGGTGTTCTAGCATGCAATCGGGCGGACCCGGAAGGTCCGCCCGATTGTTCATTCCGATCCGGAAAGAAGAGCCTCCTACTTCTCCACCGTCAGCTCACTGGTGCAATGTGGACACCGAGTAGCGTCGATCGAAATCTCCGACTTGCAGAAAGGGCACTCCTTGGTCGTGGGAGTCGGGGGCGTGACCACGATCTTCTTCTCGGTCATCTCTCTCAGCCTGTTCATCGACCTCACCATGATGAAAATGACGAGCGAGATGAGGAAGAAATCGATGACCGCGTTGAGAAACAGCCCGATATTGATAGTCGGCGCTCCGGCAGCCTCGGCCAGGTCGAATGTCGGATACTTCGTGCGTCCCAGATTGATGTAGATGCTCGAGAAATTGACGCGCCCCAGCAGCAGACCGATCGGGGGCATCAGGATGTCGTTGACAAGAGACGTGATGACCTTGCCGACCGCGCCGCCGATGATGATACCGATAGCCAGGTCGATCATGCTGCCTTTCAGAGCGAACCGCTTGAACTCATTCCACATGGGTCACCTCCACGTGCAGTATAACACCTGTCCCACGGCACGTCATTCCACGGGCGCATTCGTCGTTCCCGCGCAGGAACGACGGAAAAAGGCTCACCGGCGAGGGAGAGCGTTGCATGTGGTTCCTACAACGGTATACTTCTGCTTGTGAACAGCAAATGGAGAACCTTGGAGTGTCGCAAACCTGCACCGGTTCGCCAGTCAGCACCGGTTGTGACGCATCAGACATCGCTGCACCATAGCGGCTCGGCGCTGCGCCTGGTCGCCGGCATACTTGTTCTGGCAATGCTGATGAGCGCACCCGGGTGTGCGGCTCCAGGACGCCAGGTCGTCGCCATCGGCTCCTACGACATGACCGAGGTCGACCATCTGCTGAGTTCGGCTGCGCCCGCTGCACGTGGCATGGCCCTGGTCGTCGTGAAGGATAGGAAGGTCATCGAGAGTGCCGGCTACGCCAAATTCGGCCCCGGGACAGTCGTGGACATTGGCTCCGCTTCACGCTGGCTGGCCGCGGCGGCGATGATGACCCTGGTGGACCAGGGCACGCTTGCGCTGGGCGACCCCGTCTCCAAGTATTTGCCCGAGTTCACCGGCGAGAAGGCCGGCATCACGATACGACAGCTTTGGTCCTATGATTCCGGACTGCCGGCGACAGACGCCTCGATCACCGACCGGACGCTGACGCTGGAGGAGTGTGTCAAACGTATTGCCGCCGGACCCCTGCCCTCTCTGCCCGGAACCTCGGTGAGCGACGGGTCCGTTTCCATCCAGGTCGGAGCCCGTGTCTGCGAGGTCATCAGCGGGATGACGTGGCAGGAATTCTTCCGTGTCCATATCGCCGAACCTCTGGGGATGGACGACACGACCTTCAACCTGATGGGTTTCAACCGGAATCCAGACGTCGCTGGAGGTGCACGTTCAACAGCCGACGACTATTCCCGGTTCCTGACCATGCTCCTGCAGCGCGGCGTCTGGTCCGGCAAGCACATCCTCTCGGAGCAGGCCGTCGCCCAGATCGAGCAGGACCAGGCTGCCGCGTCCACCATCGCTGCGACTCCCTACACGACAGTCTCGTCACTTCTCCCTTCGACCAGCGGTGCTCGTCCAGGGCTGGGCATGTGGCGGGAGGAAACCGACCCCGGCATTGGAACCCTCCTCATCGCCTCCTGCCCCGGTACCTACGGGTTTACGCCATGGATCGACTACAAGCTGAACCTCGCAGGAGTCCTCTCCATGAAGTACGACCTGGCCAAAGCCGCCTACGACATCATGCGTGTGCGCCAGCTCGTGCCCCAGGCCATCGCCGCCGGGCTTCGATTCAAAGATGTCCCCGCCTCATCGTGGGCCTTTGCTGCAGTTGCCGACCTGAGCGCCCGCGGTCTGGTCACCGGGTACGAAGACGGCAAGTTCCATCCGGACAGTGCGATAACGCGAGCAGAATACGCCAAGCTGATCTGCAGTGCCCTCGGTATCCAGCCGCTCGCCATCACGTCAGATCCCTTCAAGGATGTCACGACGGCTTATTGGGCTGCAGGCTATGTCGCCGCCGCTGTCCACCAAGGTTGGCTGATCGGATACCCCGGCGGCCTCTTCAAGCCCGAGGAACCCGTGAGCGTGGCACAGGCACTCGTCGTCATTGCACGCTCACAGCACTGGAAGGACACGGCGATACTCCCCTATGTTGACGTCCAGTCCGGCTATTGGGCCCACGCGTTCATCGAGGCCTGCTTCACCAGGGGCATTATCAAGAACCCCGACCCCGGCATCGAATCCGATGGAAAGCTGAGTCCCGAGGGTCATTGCACACGCGCCCAGGCATGCGTTCTCCTCAGCCGTCTGCTTGCGCTGAAACCCTGACCCTCCGTTCAACGCTGTAACATTGGGCCTGTCCCCAATACTACAAACGCCCCGGATTACTCCGGGGCGTTCTGCATTCAGGAAACTTGGGCAAGCAACTAATCGTCTTCGTCGTCCTCGGCTTCGTCCGTTTCTTCCTCTTCCTTTTCCTCGTCGTCCCAGTCGATGTCGCTGTCGGCAAGGTCCTCGAGGATATCCTGAAGGTCGTCCAGCCGATCCATCAGATCATCGATAGCATCGTCCGCCAGGTCGGATGCATCGATCTGTTCATATGCCTCATCAAGCTCTGCACGCAAGCGTGCTGCTTCTTCCACTGCAACGTTGTCCTCGTCCAGCTCGCTGACCTTCAGTTCGAGCGCACTGACTATTCCCTCGAGCCGTACTCTCTCGTCATCCATGACTTCCTCCCATGCAAATATGCGGGTGTGATGCCGGCACTATAGATAAAACGCCCCACGTTTCAAGTCTCTGAGAGAGAAATGCCAGACGGCCGGGCAAAAACCCGGCCGTCTGCAGTGCCCCAACGAGGGCAGATTGCTGTGCCTAAACCTCGGTCTTGTCGACGGATGAGCCTTCGACGGTCGGTCTCGCCGGCGCGTCGACAAGTTCTACGGCAATGGTATAAGACGCCGCGAGAGCGGCGACTGCCCCGATGGCCGCCCATACGGGAAGCAAGACCGCGCCCACGACACCTGCGGTGAGCGGTACCTCAAACAGCGCGATGCCGTCCTTGTTCTTGATCGTGACACGTCGGACGTTGCCCTGATGGACCAGGTCCTTGACCTGCTGCAGCAGCTTCTCACCGCTGACTTTGAACTCTTCGGTTCGATTGCTCATATCTCATCTCCTCTGATGTTGTCGCAGATTCGCAGGATCACTGCACTGCGCCTGTCCTGCCGTCACCATGTTTACGCAGGTGAAGGAGCCAAGGTTACATGGGCCGCTGGTACGGCTGCCCCGTGAGGCTATACTAATGAAGAACGCGGCTCCACCGCGGAAGGGAGAAACCTCATGGAGAAACGACCATTTGGCAAGACTGGTGTTGAACTCCCGATCCTGAGCCTCGGATGCCAGCGACTGGTGGATGAGGAAGGTTGCAGCCAGGACCAGGCTGTTGCCATCCTTGAAGAGGCCCTGAAACGCGGTGTGTGCTACTTCGACACGGCACCTGCCTACTCGGAGGGCGAAAGCGAACGGCGTGTCGGGTTGGTGGCTGCCAAGCGGCGCACGGACATGTGGATAGCGACCAAAGTCAATAAGACCACACGAGATGGTGCCCGTCGGCAACTCGAGGCGAGCCTCGACCGACTGCAGACCGACCACGTGGAAGAAGTGCGTCTGCACAACGTCTTCAGCTTTGACCAACTGGATGCCATGACCGGCAAGGACGGAGCGCTCCAGGCTTTGATCGAGGCGCGGGACGAGGGACTGATCCGGTTCATCAGTATCTCGGGACATGCAAACCCCCAGGTACTTCTCGAGGCCATCCGGCGATTTCCTTTTGACACAGCTCTGTGCGCCGTCTCGGCGCTGGACCATTTCATCTACAGCTTTGCAGAGGAGTTCCTGCCATTTGCGCTCCAGAAATGCATGGGAATCGTCGGCATGAAGGTCCTGGGCTGCAAGGCCCTGGCCACCGACTGGCAGCGGGCGCTGCGGTACAGCATTGGCCTGCCGGTCACCACCGTCATTCCCGGATGCTCCACGATCGAGCAGCTGGACGGCAACATCGACGTCGCCGAGAACTTCGTACCGATGACCAGCGTCGAGCGCCTGGCATTCTTTCGCGACATCCTGCCAATGGTCACACCGCAGAATATGCCCTGGAAGTCGAAGGACTGGGGACGCAAGGAGTGGATAGAACGGAAAGAACCGTTTGGATTAACGCACACCGGTTGCCAGTAATGGTGAGTCACACCGAAAAGGGGGATGTCGATGCAGCATGAGCTGACCACGCAGGTGGACCTGTTGAACGACAGGGGCGAACTGAACGAGAAGGGCTGGGCACGCCGGCTGGTGGCCACCTACAACCGCGAACGCATTGCCACAAGCTGGCTGCGCATCAAGGAGTGGGACTACTACTGTGTCCTGACCCCGGACTACGGCGTAGCCATGACGATCTCAGACATCGGCTACCTGGCCAACATCTCGGTGACCTGGTTGGATTTCGTGAGCCAGACTGAGGTCACGGAAACCATTATGAAGCCGTTTACGCGGGGGTCGCTCAACCTGCCACATACGTCCGAGACAGGTGACATCGCGTACAAGGACAGCCGCATCGACCTGCGCTTCACTCGCAACCCCGCGTCACGCGTGCTGACCCTGGACTTTCCGGGTTTCGACTATGGCAAGGGGATCAAGGGCAGTCTGAGGCTGGACCAGGACCCGTCATTGGAAAGCATGGTCATCCTGACCCCGTTCGAACACGCACCGAAGGCCTTCTACTACAACCAGAAGATCAACTGCATGCCCGCGACTGGAACCATCACCGTCGGCGGCGTGGACCATGTCTTCGACCCACAGACCTCGGCCGGCATCCTCGACTGGGGTCGGGGCGTCTGGCCATACCGCAACACGTGGTATTGGGGTTCCGGCTCCGGCCGTATGGACGGGCATTCCTTCGGGTTCAACATCGGCTACGGGTTTGGCGACACCAGCGCCGCCAGTGAGAACGTCATCTTCTGGGATGGCAGGGTGCACAAGTTCGAGCGCATCGAGTTCCAGATCCCGCCGGACTCCTTCATCAAGCCCTGGAAGTTCGTGAGCAGCGACGGTCGATTTGACATGGGCTTTGAGCCCATCCTGGATCGCCATGTCAAGACTGATATCGGCGTCATCAAGACCGTTCAGCATCAGGTCTTTGGGCGCTTCACCGGTGACGCCGTCCTCGACGACGGGACCCGGGTGCACCTCGACCACTTTCTCGGTTTTGCCGAGAAGGTATTCAACGAATGGTGAGGCCATCATGAGCGCAACAAGGATTCTTCCGGTAGCAGTACGCAACGCAGGCGACCTTGCCACGATCTGTGCAGGAGAAGGCGCAAAGTCCGATCCATTGTGGGAACGGGCGACCAAGGCCAAGAGACAGTGGATCCGCGATCGTCTCGCCGAGCTGGGCACGTTTGCCTGGGTCGCCTACAACGGAGCTGACCCTATCGGCATGATCCAGTGTCATCCCGACCGTGACCCCATGGGCGTGGGTGTGGCCGTTATCGACTGCATCTGGGTCCCCAAGAAGTCCCGCTGGGGACGTGGCATAGGCAGCAAGCTTCTGGCAGAGGTTGAGACGACCATGCAGCGCCAGCATCGCTGGTTCGACGGCAAGCCTGCCGATGGCATTGCCGCCATGGCCTTTCATGGCGAAGCTGAGGGCCAGCAGTCCGCCGAATCGTTCTATGTGCACCACGGGTTTGTCCACGTGGATGGCGACCCGGACCTCATGTTCAAGCCCTTCCTGCCGGAAACCGTCTGGACCCCAACTCCCCGCGCAGTCGTGACACCGACGTCGCTGCCTGACGATCAGGCTCGCGTCACGGTGCTGCTCGGACCTCTCTCGTGTCCGTTCCAGTACCGCATCCTCGGCCAGACCGCCACGTATGTCGGCGAGAAGCTCGGCTTGACGGTCACCGAGGTGGACGCCGTGAACGATCCCGAAGGCTACCTGGCTCACGGCGGTCTCACTGGCATCCTCGTGAACGGCCACCTGCTCGGATATGACCTTCTGCGGCGTGAGAAACTCGACGAGGAGCTACGCGGATTGTAGGATCCCCCTGAAGAACTAGACCCGCTCAGTTTGCAGGCGGCTCAGACGGGGCCGCAACACCAAAGAGCGGCCCCGTCGTCTTTCGGAGAACATCAATGTTGGGGATGACATACGACACGCCGTCCACATACTGCGGCATCCCGGTGAAAGGAACCAATTCCACGTCTTTCTCCGCGACGTCCTTGTACGTCATTCCGATGAGCGCCATGACGTTGAACGACATGTCGGTTGTCACCACCGCCTGCACAGCACGGATGACGGCAGGCAAGCGCAGCAGTGTCCGTACGTCTTTCGTCTGATCGATGACAGCCGCCACGAGTTTCTTCTGGCGCTCCACACGCCCGTGGTCCTCGCCAGACCACGTGCCGAAGTCCCCGACAGCATCCATCCTGAAGCGCGCGTACCCCAGCGCCTGCTCGCCATTGAGATGCTGGACGCCCGGCTGCAGGTCGATGAATACGTCGACCGCCTTATAGTACATCCTCTCCTCGACGTCGATGGTCACGCCGCCCAAGGCGTCGATGATGGCGGCGAACCCTGCAAAATCGGTTTTGACCGTATAGTCGATGCGGAGGCCCGGCAACAGGTCCGTTGTGATGGTATCGATCAACAGACTGGTTCCGCCGTCCCGGTAGTACCCGCTGGAAGCCTGGTTCAGCTTGTTGACGCCATGGCCGGGGATCGTGACGCGTGTGTCACGTGGAAGAGACAGCAGGCGTACATGTTTTGTCACCGGGTCCAGCCGCACCAGCATGATCGTGTCTGCACGACCGGGGTCACTCGTCACGCGGGAGTCGGCCCCGAGCAATAGAATGTTGATGGGTTTGTTGAGATCGGGCTCCGGTTGGAGAGGTATCGGGGGTACCATACGCTGCGCAGGAGGGGGATGGTCGACAGCACCCGGCACCGAAGGGTTCACAGCGTCGTAGTATATGGGCACAGCACGTGACACAGCGACGACGCCGGCAAGCAACGCCGTTATCGCCAGTAGTGCCAGGATCGTGTGCAGAGTATGTTTCTGTACCACCTTCTGCTCCTTGTGCTCGTCAGCAAACTAGTTTTTCAGTATACAGCGTCGTCGAGCATTTCCAACGTCGGCGCGCTTTGCCACGATGTTGCATGTGAATGACGCTGTGTCATACTATAAATAATTAGATATGACAGGCAGGTTCAAATGGTTCTGACGGCCAGTAGGCCCGGGAGGACACTATGAGCATCAGACTGCGCCAGATCGACCGACATCACAAAGAAGAGTTCATGGACGCCAACGTCTCCGAAGAACTCGAGCGGTTCATGTCCCGCAACCTGGACACGATCTCCGGCAGCGGCCCGGACACTGACTATGCCCCCTATGCTATCGTCAGCGATGACGGCAGAATCGTCGGCTTCATCATGGTCGGGCAGAAACCGGAGGAGGGGAGCTATTGGCTTGCTAAGCTCCTGATCGATAGCTGTGAGCGCCGCAAGGGGTATGGGACGTCGGCCCTGCGGCTGGCGATCCAGATGCTGAAGGAGAGTCCTGGATACAAGTCCGTGCAAGTGACCTACCACCGTGACAACGTTGCGGCCAAAACCATGCTTGAGCGCCTGGGGTTCGTCTCCGCCGGCGATGGAAAAGACGGCCCGATCGTGGCCACCTTCACTGTCAGCAAGTAACAGGGTTATCGGCGGCCTGCAGAGCCCGATTCGTGCTGCGACTGGTTGAAACCGAACAGAGCGGCCACGCTTGGGACAAGATACAGGAGAGTCCCCATCACACGCGAATCCCGATTGAGACGCAGCGGCTCTGCCAGCAGGAGAACCAGCATGAGTCCCAGGGCCGCGCCGAAGATGCCGCGCCACAGGCTGTGAGGAAAATGCAGTCGCCACGCCACCAGCCACATGCCGGCCACGAATCCAACGGGAAAGGCAAGGACACTTCCAAACAGAGCCCCGATGATGTCCCCCCAGCCATCGCTGGCTCCACTGCCCAGCTTCGCTCCCGCCCAGCTGCCCAGCAGCAGCATGCAGCCTCCCAGGACAACGCCCCCGACCAGTTCCAGAAATGTCACCCGCAGTGACTGTTTCATAGATACGTCACGCTGCACTGCCGGCACACCTAGAGGACAGGCTTGAGCAGTTCGACCACGTCGCGCGCCGTCAGGATGCGCAGTTTTCCGAGCGGACCCTCGGAAAGCGCATTGAACGCGATGTCACGGAGCTCACCGGCTGCAATGCCAAGGTCTCCCAGCGTCGACGGAGCCCCCCAGCGCTGAAACGCTGTCTTCATAGCCGTGATGCCTTCTTCGACGGTGCCTGCGCCCCAGACGGTTCTCGCCCACCGCTGGAACTGGCCGGGGTTGTTCTCGCGCTGGTAGGTCATCCAGGCGGGAAGGATGACCGCCATGCCAGCTCCATGAGCTACTTCGGGGTGCAGAGCACTCATCGCGGATTCGATACTGCGGGCCGACCAGTCGCTGTCCTCGATGCCGGCGGAGCTCAGGCCGTTCATGGCCAGCGTGGCCGCCCAGGCGAGGTTCGCGCGCGCACCATAGTCGGCGTGGTCTGCCTGCAGCTGATCTACCATCTTGATGACCGTGCGCATCAGCCCCTCGCCAAGCGCAAGCGTCGTCTCCTCGAACGACCCCACCAGGTAGGTGGCCATGATATGACTGAGGACGCCAATTGCGCCGTTCACGGTCTGGCGCCATGGCAGGCTGGTCTGCACACTCGGATCCACGATCGCAAACCGGGGATACAGGACAGGAGAGGAAATACTCCACTTCCTGTGCTGCTCGCTCTCCGTCAGGACGGCCCACGGGTCCATCTCACTGCCGGAAGCCGAGATCGTCAGAACGACGAAGACCGGGAGCGCCTTGTCGATCGGACACCGTTTCTCGAAACAGCTCCAGAGGTTGTCGACATATACACCCGCTGCAACGCATTTGGCCGTGTCGATGACGCTGCCACCGCCGACAGCCAGCACGCTGTCCACCTGCTGCTCACGGGCGATCTGTACCAGCTGCTGGGCAAGCGCCAGCTCAGGATTGGGCCGAACACCCCAGGCTTCTACCACATTGATACCCGACACGCTCAGGGACTGGGTGACAGCCTGATAAACACCGTTTTCGCGGATGGAACCGCCACCGGCTATCAACAGCACTTTGTGAGCACCTTCGCGAGCAACGGCCGGGCCTACCTGCTGTACGGTCCCACGACCGAAGATCACCCGCGTCGGATTGTAGAACTCAAAACTGTGCATGCGTCACCTCTTTCGCGCCGGTCCAGCGCGTCCTTTCAGACTAGCACCTGTGATTGATGACTTCAAACATGCCGCTCCAAGCTGGCCAGTGCTCCAAACATGTACCAGACACCCGGCCCAACGGTTCGACCAGCAGCCTGCTCGCTCAGGAGGAAGGCTGGAATCTCATCTTTCATCAACAGGACGACCTCGATTTCCTCGCTCGGCTCCAGCTCCTGCTGAGGATGCTGATTGAGCGGGTCCGTCTCGTCGATCTCCGCGCTGAGAATATACTGGTCGTCGTTGGACATCCCGACGTTCACCTTCAAGGGACCGCTCGACGCGACGATGTGGCCGACGAAACCCGTCTCTTCACGCAATTCGCGCAGAGCCTCGACCTCGGGGTCGCTGCCCGCCGGCGCGGCACCCGCGCAGAGCCCGATGACAGTGTTCTCAATGGCCTGGCGGTACTGCCGCAGCAGCACGTATCGTCCGCTGGGCATCAGCCGCGCCACAACCACGACGACGTATGTGTCCGTTGCATGGGCAATGCACTCCCAATGCACCTCTTCGCCACTCTCGTTCACGAAGGTGTCTTCGCGCAGAACCAGCCAGTTCCCTTTCCCGATGATGCGTTCCCCTGTCTTTTTTATGTCCCTGTCTCCTTACCGTCCACAGCACGACACGCTGGACAGACGGTATCAGCATAGTACCTTTTCGCCACAGTACTCGTCGTGCCTAGTCCGGTTCCACTGTCAACGCGCCAATCCCGGGACGCCAGTCGAGCACAGCGATATCTCCAACCTTGTCGAAGCCAAGCCGGACATATAACTGCACGACCTCGAGGTTCGCCTGCAACACGAGATGCGAATAACCCATACGAGCTGCCTGGGCCAGAGCCTGTCGAGTGAGCAGGATGCCTGCTCCATGTTTTCGGAACATCTGAGGCACACCAAGCCAGTGCAATCCCGCCACTCCGTCACCTGCAAACAGCAGTGCGCCACCCACCGCGGTCCCGTCCTGCAATGCCGTCAAACGATGCCAGCGGCCGGAGAGGACGCCGGTCTCCGTAAGCATCGACTCCATGTCATGAAACTGTGTCAAACCAAACCCTTCCAGCACGACGCGCATCCACTGCTCTCGTTCATCCGCGGAGACTGATTCGACTACTGTGACGCCCGACGGTACCTCCTCTACTCCCTCTGGATCGTCGACCGAGCGGACCATGCCCGTCCAGACATATCGCAGCTCAAGCCCATGGCTCGCCAGCCGTGTCGCGAGGTCGCTGGGTCTGGAACAGCCGTCGACGTACCAGGTGACCGGCACGGCAGCGCGGCGAAACGGCAACAGGAGCTGCTCGATGCCCTGATCGGCGGTGTCCGCACCAAGACGAGCCCTGAAGATGCGATTGCGGTCGACTTGCGGCGCCCGTACAGAGGAAGCGGACGCGTCCCCCAGGATATATGTTCCTGGCTGACCGTCCACGGTCAGGAAGTACTGCGCCATCTCCTCGCTGACGAGGCAGGCACCGGCATCCATCGTCAAGCTTCCCAGAGCCATATCAGTCCTCTCCCTCTCCGTGACCGCCGTGATCATCGCCCAATGCCTGCTCAACCAGTCCTCGCATGTTAGCCATCGTCGACCTCCTGTTGCCGGAGCATTGCTGTTACTGCACGGCAACGCTGTTCCTGCCCCTATTCTATACACTGAGTTCTCCAACGCAACCATGTTGCGCTATACTGGAAATACGAGTCTGGTGCGTCTCTGCCAGACCATTCAGGAGACAACATGTCCAAACTTGTCAAAGCACCATCAACAGCACTGAGTGTGGCGCCGGCAGTCCTCGTGACTGCGGGCACGATGGAATCATCTGACATCACGACCCTCGCCTGGGTCGGCACACTGTGCTCAAAACCCCCGATGATCGGCATCGGTGTCCGTCCAGAACGCTGGCTGCATCACTTTATCGTCGAGGGAGGCGCCTTCGTCGTCAACGTGGCGGATGTTGCACATGCCCGGGAACTCGACCTCTGCGGCATGGTGTCCGGCAAGGATACCGACAAGTGGAAGCTGAGCGCTCTTACCCGCGAACAGGGAACGGCCACAGCCGTGCCTCTGGTGGCGGAGTGCCCCCTCAACATCGAATGCGTCGTGCGCCAGACCCTGCACCTCGGCAGCCACGACCTGTTCATCGGCGAGGTCGTCGCCGTCCACATGGACGAGCGCGCCCAGAAAGGCGGGCATGCCCTGGACCCAGTCTGCTTCGTGGGTGGGCAGTACTGGAAGCTGGGGGATCTCATCGGCTCCATGGGATTCTCGCGCAAGTAGCCAGGGCTTCCAGTCCGCAACCCGCTCCCGACGCTGTAGCGTGACAACGCAGTCCGGCGTTCATTCGCATTTGCCCTTGTAGAAATCTCGCCATGCTCTATTCTTCAGCTAGAATACGAGAGCAGAGCACCCGCCGTAGCCTCGGCCGATAGGCAGTAGTCTGGTCTCGACACATCAAGTTCGGGAGAGAAGGAGATGCGAATGAGGAAGATACTTGTTGCAGTGACACTCTTGGCGCTTGTCGTCGGTCTGGTTGGGTGTGGAGCGCCCAAGCAGCCTGCGACGACCAGCCCAGGTCTGGATACCTCAGGAGACACCAACAGGACAATTGTCGAGATCGACGCCAAGAAGCTCGAAGAACTTATCCAGACGGACCGTGACCTCGTCATCATCGACGTATCTGGCAAATGGGCCGAGGGGCACATCGTGGGGGCACTCGACACGCCGCTGGACAAGTTGCAGGGCATTATCAACGGCAACTTTACGCTCAATGCCAGCAAGCACTTTGTTGTATACTCGCACGATGAGGAATCCAGCAAGAAGGCAGCCAACGTACTGTTGACAAGCTCCTTCACGGTCATCAACCGCCTGGTAGGAGGGTATGACGCATGGGTGGCATACGGCGGCTATACCGAAAAGCAACCCTGATCCCCATAGACGACAACAGCCCCGACCTCATATGGCCGGGGCTTCTGCATTTCCTTCCGTCCTCCAGTTCAGGAGTGTGCCCCTCGTGGCAGGTTGACGTCGATAGCATGACCCAGGCGGCGCTCGACCTCTTCGGTGTACGTGCCTGAGCGTTTCTCGCCATCTTCGATTGCCTGCTCCGCGCGCGCATGGCCGGCAGCTGCGAACCAGTCCCGCGCAGTGATGCGCTCCATCCACTTGTGGATCCGAGTCAGCTCGGTCTCGTTTTCCTCGATCTCGGCGTACGTGAACTTCTCCTTCTCGGTCTCGCGGTCCAGCTCGTACACCAGGCGTTCGCACTGTTCCACGATCTCATCGTAATCTCCGTCGCGCTGCAGTTGAAACGCAGCAATCACGCGTGTATTGTCTTCTTCCTCGACGAACTCCATCCTCCCGACGAGAACCTCTCCCCCACTGGATACCACCTCGGCTTTGAGAACGAGTACCTGTGCGAGGAGCGTGTCCGTCATCGGCAGGACGGCGGCCCCCTGCTGGACGTAGACCGCGCCCAGCTCCTTCAGCTTCCTCCACAGGTACACGCGCGTGCGCGAGGGCTCTGTGGGGACCTTGTATGTAATCGTCAGCCAAGTCTTCATATTGCTCTTTCAGTCTCCTTACCAGAGTTTATGAGTACTGTCAGCGCGATCATGGCTACAAAGGCAAGAACGGACCCGAAGAGGAATGGGGCACTCGGGTTGATGTACTGCCACAAGATGCCCGCAATCAAGCTGGCGGGAAGGGCGCTGACGCCGATAGCTGCGTTGTAGATTCCATACGCAGTTCCACGCTTCTCAGACTCTGGTACCATATCAGCAACAAGCGCGGGACCGACAGCGTCGGTCATGGCGTAAAACACGCCGTAGATAGCATACAGGATCCAGACCTGCCACCCCTGCGTTGCGAGTCCGAAGCCAAGGTAGACCAGCGCATACACCAGCCAGCCAAGGCGAATGACACGCCCCCGGCCGATGCGGTCAGACAGGATGCCGGCGGGGATGGACAACGCCGACGTGACAGCTTTCCACATTGCCAGCATCAGAAAGATCTGCACAAGGTCCAGACCGGATCTCTGCGCCTTGAGCATGAGAAATGCATCGCTGCTGTTGCCCAGAGTGAAAATGACCATAATGGCAAGGAATAGCTTGAACCTCGTGTCAAACCCACGCAGGGACAGATTCAACGTGCGGTGGTTGGTTGCACGTGGTGCATTTTCACGGATAAAGAATGCGATGAGAGGTAGCGTAAGGAGGGCGGGAACGCTGACAAGAATAATGAGCCGTTGGTAAATGCTGCGTGTCAACGTCATTGCCATGGCCGAACCGCCCGCTGCAATCATGCCTGCTGCCGCCAGCATACCAAACACGGAGCCAAGGGTATCCATCGAATTGCCGTATCCGAACGAACGTCCCATCTTCTTCTTCTCGGAGGAGTCAGCCAGCAGAGCATCCTTGGGTGATGTGCGGACCCCCTTGCCCGTGCGGTCGGCAAATCGCAGGAATGCTGCCCATGG
Source organism: Candidatus Cryosericum hinesii (assembly GCF_003570985.1). GTDB lineage: Bacteria > Caldisericota > Caldisericia > Cryosericales > Cryosericaceae > Cryosericum > Cryosericum hinesii. The sequence continues at coordinate 77,858 of NZ_QXIW01000031.1, read as the reverse complement.
CCATGAGTTGACGAAGTAGAGAAACGGCTTGGTGATATTGGAGATGGCGTATCCGGTGAATGCCAGCCACTTCCGCTTCTTGAGCCGATCTGACAGCCAGCCGAAGACCCATTTGAGGATGGTCGCCGTGGTTTCGGCAAACCCCTCGATGAACCCGATGATCGCGGGCTGAACGCCGAGCGCATTGGCCAGGAACAATGGGAGCGTCTTCACCGTGACTTCGCTGCTGAAATCCGTCAGCATCGAGACAAAGCCGAAAACGAAGACGTTCTGGCTGAGACCGAAGAACTTGCGCTGCGGTTTCTCCTGGCTCGTCTCCACTCCCGTGTTCACTTCACTTGGGCCTTCCATAAGGTGCACCTCTCGCAGGGGATATGTAACTGTCGTTACAGTATATTCACCGTTACACGACGTCAAGAGGGCGGAACGAGACAATGGTTGCGACAATTAGAGTCGGAACATTTGACATTAAGTCGGGAGATTTGACAAAAGAGTCGGGCAATTGATGATGGCCGCAGTGACGGAATGAGCTTCAGTATCGCCTCCAACACTGATTGCGCCAGCGATGACGTCATCGCTCCGAGAATACCCCAGGTATCGTTTCCTTCCCAGTCTCTCTTGTTTGGCTTGTTTCAGTCGCTACAATTCGTTGATGATGCTGCACTAGTATTGGAAAGTACGGCGCGGCTGCCTTGATAACTGACGCCAAAGGGGGCACCATGGCACGCGGAAAGACAAAGGACAACACGACGGGAGCAAACCTGGGTTTCGAATCGAAGCTCTGGAGCATGGCTGACAGTCTGCGCGGTAGCATGGACTCGGCAGAATACAAGCATGTCGTCCTGGGCCTCGTCTTTCTCAGCTCTGCAATATTCATAGTGTAAGGAGGTGAATGATGGGTCGTGAATCCACGTACTTCACGCTGAGCCTGGAATCCCTCAGGGCCCTGGGGCACTGGGCTGCGGACTGCGCTGAAAGAGCGCTGCCGGTGTTTGAGAAGCATGCGGTTTCAGATACCCGACCCCGGGCGGCGATTGAAGGCATCCGGGTGTTTGCCGGTGGGGGAAGGCGCACGGCTCAGCTGCGCTCCCTTGCTTTTGCAGCGCTGGCCGCTGCCCGTGAGGTCGGCGATCCGGCTGCAGTTGCAGCCGCTCGCGCCGCTGGCCTTGCCGCATCGTCCGCCTACACGCATCCTTTAGTGGATGTCCACCAAACCAAGCACGTTGTCGGTCCAGCGGCCTATGCTGCCCTGGCACTGGAGCTTGACCACGCCGGCGATCCAACCATCGCTGATGGCGAGGTTCGCTGGGCGATCGAACACGTCCCCTCGGAAGTGCGCGAAGTCTTGCTTCAGATGCCCGCTCGTCAAGCGGGAAACAGCCGGTTGGACAAGCTCCTCTATGCCCTGGATGCGGGCGTCCGCAGTCGGACCTTGCCGCAGGATGCCTAACATCAAAATCGATACCGACAACGCTCCGCTTCCCCTTGGGGAGTGCAAATAGAGTTGCGTGATTTGGAAATGGGTTGCGTAATATCGAATTGAGTTGTGTGGTATCGAAGTGGAGTTGTGTAATTGATGAGCGCGGCACGACAAGCTGGTTGTCAGGCATTTCCTACCAAAGTAGCTCGATCCAAAGCATTCTCTCTGACGCTTCCAGAGCCACTTCAGGCAGACTGTGCTTCTTCTCACTTCGGCTCGTTCTCCTTACGTTGCATTCAGAGACGCCGAGTGGCTTTGCCAACGTCTATGCGCCCAGATTAGTCAAGACATAGCTGTTGCGTTATACTTATTTGAGAAGGTGCGATCTCTGTTGCGACGCCGCACCGATGTGGCGCAATGATGATAGCAGTGGCCGAGTTTCGATCGAGAAAGCACCTGTTGGAGGGCGCATAGCATGAAAATAACGAACGCACGACACAGTTCAAGAATCACGGCATTCACGGGAATCCTGCTTGCACTTGTGCTTGCAGCTGGCTGCACACCGAAAGCTGCCACTGGTACAGTTGATGTTCCTCAAGGCAACACCATGGCTCAAGATATTCAGAAGGGTACAACTCCATGCAAGGGTATCGTTCCCGCGTTTGTCCTGGACGGAAAGAGCCTTTACATAATGAATACTCAGGCTACCTTCAAAGTAACGGATGTCATCGACACCAGAACGGTGCGGGCAGACACTACCGCCCTGGTCACCCTTGCTGGACAGACTTCGAAGAAGCAATTGTCTGTTGTTTTCTATCTCTGCCAGCCGCTTTCAGACAAAGCAGACAGATCGCCTGATGGGACCATGACGTACAGTAGTGCAATCCCTCAGAAAGATGTTCCAACCCCCACGATCATCAAAGGACAGACCTACACAGTCACAGGGATTCTCCAACCTCACTGGCAGGGAATTCCTCTTATCTACCTTCCTTCCGCGTTCTGCTTTGTACAAGACACAGCAAATGAATCCTTCTTCTATGGTCCCAGCGACCAATTTGCACAAGAACCATCATCCATCGCCGCTAGAAAGGTCATCGAAGAGTACTTCAAATACTGGAATGGGAAAAACCTCGCTGAAATGGAAAAGCGCATGACACCGAACAGAAAGAACATAAATTGGGGTTTTGATGCAATAGACTATGTGAAACTGATAGATATCAACGAGAGGCATTCACAAGAGGCTCCCGGCACCAAGACCTTCAACGTGGTCTTTGAGATTAAGTACAAGAAAGGAAAGAGTTCATCCATAGACGAAGGAAGGGTTAGTTGGGGCTATTTACTCAAGAGAGACAATGCAAACTCGCCGTGGCTTATTTATGACTGGGGTGGTGGTGGGTATGATTGGTAGAGGTTACGAGAATAGCCGATTCGGTCACCAGAACTAACACCCCCGGTGTTCACTCTCTGTTTTCCCGGTTCATTTCCCAAAAGCCGTGTTCATTTCTAGATTCCCCGATTTGCCACCAACTTGCCAGATTCGCGATGACGTCCCTCTCCAACTGACCCTTCTGCCGTTTCTGTCTCTTTCTGTGTTGTCAGCCATGTCGGCCCATCATCAACCTGCCCCGGGAGTAATATCGTGTAATTCTGAGTGCCCTATGCAAGCATGCGGGTTTGCGGACACGGAATCACAGGACTCTAGTTGCAGAAACCACAAGAAGAGGATTCTCTATGAAAAGAGCACGGACGGCCCTCTCCTTTCTAACCACTTTCAGTGTTCACGATCGCTAGCTATACTTTCCTGTGTGGAGATGTTACAACGCGCTTGCTTGCTAGATGCATGAAAGGAATACATGCTTGTTGAATGCCCGAACTGCCATGAGCTGTACGACAATGCCGTTGATGATGCATGTCCAAGATGCACCGTTACGCACAAGATCGTCTGTCCCAAGTGCGGCAACACATATTCTCCTTCATTCGCAAAATGCCCATATTGCGGTGTCAATAACGACGCGTTCGTCCCAGTGCCAGCTGCAACGCTTCTCTATCCGAGCGTTATGTATATTGATGGCGAAGGCAAAGACAGAAAAACAGCTGCCATGCTCGCTCTCCTTCTCGGTGGTTTCGGCATACATGAGTTCTACCTTGGAAATACAAGAGCTGGAATCTTCATGCTGCTTTTCTCCTGGACCGGTATTCCGAGCGCAATTGCTATCGGACAGGGTATCCATTATCTGAGAATGACGGACGATGCCTTTGTTCAAATGATGAAGGTCATGCGCCAAAACGAGGAACTCCGCAAATCCATTCGTTAAAAAGGAAGTTGTATCTCACAAACGAACTCTCGGTGCCTATGAGCAGGACTAAGTAAGCGGAGGTTCAATATGCCATTGAAAGAAATTGATAAACGGCGAGGATTTACCTTTCTGGAATCCGGCCCGGTCGTGCTGGTTTCCACCAACGACCATGGCAAGAACAACGTGATGACGATTTCCTGGCACATGGTGATGGACTTCACCCCGCACATTGCCATTTCCACCGGCCCGTGGAACCACTCTTTTCATACCATGCTGGAAACAAAAGAATGCGTCATCAATGTTCCTACGGTTGAAATGCTGGAGACTGTGGTACGCATCGGCATGGTTTCCGGTACAGAAGTGGACAAGTTTGAAAAGTTCCATCTGACCGCACTTCCGGCAAAAGATGTGAAGGCACCGCTGATCGGCGAATGCCTTGCCGCTCTGGAATGCAAGGTCGTAGACTATGTGAAAAAACACGGTCTTGTAATACTGGAAGCAACCCGCGTCTGGTACAACGAAGGAAAAACGGAGAAGAGAGTCTGCCATGCCATCGGAAACGGCAGTTTCTCTGTGGACGCCGAAATCATCGACTATCGCAGCTTGATGGAAGAGAAGGTGCCTGACGGGGTCTAGTACAAAGTTCCCCGCGGTGGGCGCGACAATTGGAGTCGTGTAATTTGACAATATGCCGTGTAATTGATGACGGCGGCATGGGTGGGTGAGTTGCAATATCCCATTTACAGTTGATTGGGCCAGTGTCTGTGGTGGTGACGATGCCATTGCTCACGGGCGTTCCGAGTGTTACATCCTTCCCTTTCTCTATTGTCTGGTTTGTCTCGTCGGCTATAATACGTTGACAATGATGCACTAGTACTGGAAAGCACGGCGCAGCTGCATCAATATCTTGCGCCGAAGGAGGGCCTGGGTGATGCACGTGACGAAAGGCACTCAGCACGTTCTATTTGACGTTTGAACAGCATGGGGGAGGCAGACATGATCTGGTGGCCGATACTCTTGATAGCAGCAGTCATTATCATCGCGGTGTTGCTTACATTGATTGCGAAACGCGATAGAGCCGGACGTACAGACGACCCTGAGAACGAGTACCTTTCCATCGACGACAAAGAAGACGTCATCAGGAAGAACTCCGTCTTCTCAGCGTCAAAAGATACGTATCTCAACCACGAACCATATGGAGGTATGGTTCCGCGCGATATTGGAGACGAGAAGTCGGACGCTGAACGCCTGTAGGGAACTCGCTCAGAGCACGCCGGTTCATATTGACCAGCAACTGGCAAGCGCCCCCGATCAGTAATCCCTACGGGGGTCTTGCTATCCGTGACCATTCCTTGCACTTGCCGTAGACTCTCTTTCAAATTCCATTTCTGATCGAAAACGTCCCTCAATTTGTCATTGACCTTACTGGATCCTCAGCATGCCGCCTGAAGATTAATGTCGTGTAATCCTGAGTGCCCTACGCAACCATGCGGGTTTGCGGACCCGCAATTACACGACTCTAATTGTGCAGATACTAGTGGCGGTGAAAGGTGGAGTCAGACATTGAAGCACTGGCATTTCACGCCCACACTGGATTGCATCAGAGTCCATGGTGATGACGACTTGTTCCTTCAAGTAGCGTCTGCGCGTCGCCCATCGTCCAAGTTAGTCAAAACATCGCCACGCGTTATACTTGTAGTAGACGATACGATCTCCGCTGCGACGCCGCAACGATACGGCGAGCTGATGGCGCTGGTGTCCAGGTTCCATTCCAACGCCCCTGTTGAAAGTACGTGTTGGAGGCGCATAACATGACAACAACCAAGGCACGAAATCACTCACCTGCTGCGACCATCATGGTTCTAGCTCTGTGTCTCTCGCTAAGTCTCTCGGGTGTTCTGGTTTACACTCCTGTCGTGAAAGCGGCAGATGCCAACGCCTGGAAACAGCTTCCGATGTATGATGGCGGCGTCTCCATTCTTGCCGTTGATCCCGTCCATTCTTCCACCCTGTACGCTGCCACAGCAGGTGGCTTGTTCCGTTCCAAAGACAGCGGCGCCACGTGGGCGGCAATAAACGGCAAGTTCTCCACCACGCCCAGCGCTCTGGGCAACACTTCTGATTTCAGCAATATGACTTGCTTTGCCATCAACCCGAAATCCCCCTCTACGATGTTTGCCGGCACCAATGAAGGCCTCTTCCGAACCGTTGACGGTGGCACCACTTGGACGGTGTGCGGCACCATTTCTGCTCAGACAACTCAACCGTCCGTCACTTCCGTTGTCATAGATCCCCTCACTCCAACCACCCTGTACGTCAGCACCAATGGACATGGTGTCTTCCGCTCTGTCAACAACGGTGGATCATGGAAGGACATAAACTCTGAACTGACAAGAAACCAAATATGCTGGGAGATTGCTGTCGACTCAAAGACGCCAACCACGGTGTACACCGTAACCCAATCCTATATCTGCCGCTCCATCGATAGTGGTGCGACCTGGACAACACTGGGCAAAGGTTCTACTCTGGAAGGGGTTTCCTATTTTGCTATCGACCCACTGGCTTCGACAACCCTGTACGCAATTGGCTATGTGAATAGCTTCTCCAGGCGCGTCATCCTCAGAAGCGTCAACGGCGGCAGCACTTGGAAAGCATTGAGCATGCATATTGATAACGCGGCCCGCGTCGAGCTCGTCATTGGTTCGAAGACTTTTTCCACTCTGTATGTGAGGACCGACAATAGTGTCCTGTCGTCGACAGACAAGGGCGACACGTGGAAGACGATAAGTGCCGGTCTTGCCAGCAGAACGGTCAATTCTATTGCCAGTGATCCCAAGATCCCAACGACACTGTACGCCGGCACGAGTTCCGGACTCTTCCGTTCCACCAACGGCGGAGCCACCTGGACAAAGGTGAGTTTCCCGGTTGCCTTCACCGGCGGAAAGGTCGTAGGGGAGATGATCGTCGATCCGAAGACTTCCACCACCATGTATCAGAGTTGCATCAATGGCGTTCTCTACTCCCACGACGGTGGCATGACGTGGCACACGGCGAGCGCAACGTCAACCATTGGCTACGTCAACCATATCGCCTTCGACCCCAAGACTCCTTCTATTCTCTATGCCTCTGTCGCGAAGAAGATCTTCCGCTCTACAAACAGCGGGGCAACTTGGACAGCAGAAGCCACTCTACCGTGTACAAATGGGGTTAACTGCCTGATCGTCGACCACATTACTCCAACAACCTTGTACGCCGGAACCGATGCTGGCATCTTCCGCTCCACAGACAGCGGCGCTAACTGGACGGCGGCGAACACTGGCCTCACACGCATGATGGTCTCGTCTCTTACCATCGATCCTGTCATCCATACGACGCTATATCTCGGGGCCGACTACTTCTATCGCTCAACAGACAGCGGTGACCACTGGACTGCGATGGTCGTCAAGACGGGCCCGGATCAGATGGACAGCATTGTCGCACTGGCAATCAATCCAGCAAATCCTTCGATCATGTATGCAGCCTCCACCTATGGCGACTTTCAACAGATATTGTGCCGAATCCTGCGTTCCACCGACGGCGGTAGCACGTGGGCCATAGCGCTTGACTCCGACTCTCCACTTCTTGGCATGGACCTTTGGGAAATTGTTCTCGACCCTGCAACACCCACGACCATCTATGCCGCTGGGGATACTGGTGTCATTCGCTCAACCGATGGCGGGAACCACTGGACAGATACGGGTCTGCATCAATGGGTCACTTCCCTTGTCGTCAACCCGGGGGCTGCCACCTTGTATGCCTGCACCTCGCACGGAGTGTTCAGCTACAACATGTCCTCATCCCATACCTTGACGGCCGTGACATCCCCTTCTGCGGGAGGCTCGGTCGTCAGGTCCCCCGATGCGGTTTCCTACGCTGTGGGCACAACAATTGCTCTTACTGCAACTCCTGCCACCGGTTACTCCTTCACCGGATGGTCAGGCGACCTGTCTGGCACGAAGAATCCCGAAACCATCACGATGGACACGGACAAGACAGTCACAGCCTCCTTCGTCATGAACGCGGGAAGCCTAATGAAACTGACGATCGGCAGTAAGATGATCCTGGTAGACGGGAAGCAAGTCCCAATCGACGCAGCCCCCGACATCTTCAGCTCACGCACCTTCATCCCCATACGGATAATTACTGAAGTCTTTGGAGGAAGCATCGCCTGGGATGCGGCGGAGCAGAAGGTCACTATTGTGAGGAACGGTACGACGCTGAACCTGTGGATCGGAAAGAACGCTGCAGAGATAGACGGAAAGTCGGTCAGCATCGACACCAATCCCGCTGTTGTACCGGTCATCTCGTACGGAAGGACTCTCCTGCCTCTCCGGTTCGTCTCGGAGTCGCTTGGGCTGGACATTCAATGGGATGGGACCGCACACACGATCACGATAACAGCGAAGTCGTAAGAGATAAAATGATTACGCGCCCCCGGTCAATATCAATGACCGGGGTTGCGCCTGCGTGATACAATTCCCAATTCGTCGATATACTCCGTTATAGATACTACTCTTCAGGCAATAGGAGAAGACCACATGAGAACAGTGTCAAAACGAGCGCTTCTATCGGCGCTGTGCGTTGTAGTCATAGCCGCAGTTGTTTTGGTAGTGATCGTCACATTCGACAAGACTCAATATCGGAACGCTCAGTATGGTTTCTATGTTTCGCTGCCATCGACATGGAAAGGGTACTCCGTCATTGACCAAACGTGGACGGGGTATACGAATGGGCCAAACGGCCAGGTGGCGAGTGAGCACGGGCCTGAGATCCTCATCAGGCATCCAGCCTGGACAACCAAAGATCCACGCCAGGATATTCCCGTCATGGTCTTCACGCTCGCTCAGTGGAATGCGATTCAGCAGGAGAAGTTCTACATCAGCGCTGCACCGATAGGACCAAGCGAGCTTGGACGCAACAGCACCTATGTATTCGGGCTGCCGCCGAGGTACAACTATGCCTATATCACGGGCTGGGAAGAGGTAGACAAGATCCTGCAAGGACATTCATTTCACGCCTTCTAATCCAGACATCGGTTCTTTCTCCAATTTCCCGATTCGCGGCCAACTTGCCGGATTTGTGGTGACACAGCTGCTGAACTGACGTTTCTGTCACTTTCAGCCACAAACCGCCCTCCGTTTGTCATCAACCCATCCAGATTGTCAGCGTTTTCTGTGATGGCGATATATTGGCTCGGTTAGCGTCTGTACGTCGCCCGGTCGCCCAAGTTAGTCAAAACATCGCCACGGCGTTACACTTGTGGTGGAGGGTATGATCTCCGCTGCGACGTCGTATGGATACCACGCGCTGACGGCTCTGGTGACCGGGTTTCAGTCCACCGCTCTCGTCGAAGGCACGTGTTGGAGGCGCATAACATGGCAACAGTCAAAGCACGGGATTACTCACTTACTACGACCATGATGGTTTTGGCTTTGTGTCTTGCTCTGAGCTTCTCGGGTGTTCTGATGGGCGCTCCTGCTGTTCAGGCAGCAGATGCGAATGCTTGGAAACAGCTTCCGATGTATGATGGCGGCGTCTCCATTCTTGCCGTTGATCCCGTCCATTCTTCTACCCTGTACGCTACCACGGCAGAAGGTTTATTCCGCTCCAAAGACAGCGGCGCTACGTGGACAGCGATAAACGGAAGATTCTCCAGTGTGCCGGACTATTTCGGCATTGTTTCTGATTTCAGCAACATGACTTGCCTTGCCATTAACCCGAAATCCCCCTCTACGATGTTTGCCGGCACCAATGAAGGCCTCTTCCGAACCGTTGACGGTGGCACCACCTGGACAGCGTGCGGCATCATTCCTGCTGAGACAGTTCAACCGGGCGTTGAGTCCGTTGCCATAGATCCCCTCACTCCAACCACCCTGTACGTTGTTACCGGCTATAGTGTCTTCCGCTCTGCCAACAACGGTGGCACATGGAAAAGCATGAATACCAGCCTGACAAAAAGTGGCGTCAAGTCTCTTGTCATCAATCCAAAGACCCCCACCACGCTGTACGTCATAGCTGACTACAATGGCGTCCTCAGATCTACGAACAGCGGCGCTACGTGGACGGCGATAAACACCGGTCTCACCGGCTACGATGCGACTTCTCTTGCCATCGACCCCCGGACCCCTACGATTTTGTACGCCAGCAGCACTGCAAGCGTTGCGAATTCGCAGGATCGCCTCTTCAACTCCGTGGATGGCGGCAATACCTGGAAATCGTTGCACTTCGGCCGAGGTAACTGGACTTCGTCCTTCTGTCTCGCCATCAGTCCCAAGGCTCCTGCCACTGCGTATGCCAGTACCAACGACCTCGGCGTTTTTCGATCCACAGACAACGGTAGTACATGGAGTGGCATAAACAGCGGACTTACCAACAAGACACCCAATTCGCTTGTCGTTGATCCGAGACTCTCCACGACACTGTATGCCGGCACCAATGCTGGCCTTTTCCGTTCCACCAACAGCGGCACCACTTGGACAAAGGTGAATTTCCCAGTTGCCTTCACTGGCGGAAAGAGGGTTGGAGATCTTGTCGTCGATCCCATCACTCCCTCCATCATGTATCAGAATTGCGTCAATGGCGTTCTCTACTCCCACGATAGCGGCATGACGTGGCACACGGCGAGCTCAACGTCCACCATTGGCTCTGTCAGCCACATCGCCATCGACCCGAAGACTCCCACTATTCTCTATGCGTGCACTGCAAAAGAAGTCTTCCGATCAAACGACAGTGGGTCAACGTGGACGAAGAAAACAACGTTCAAGACCGTCTATGAAATTCTGCGCATCATCGTTGACCCGGTCACTCCGGCAACCTTGTATGTCTATGTTGACGGTGCAGATGCCGCCGGCGGTGTCTACCGTTCCAAGGACAGCGGCGACCACTGGACTGCCATGAACAACGGCTTCGACCACAAATACCGATTTCAGTCTTTGACCATCAATCCTGTCATCCATACGACGCTGTATCTCAGTGATGGCTACTTCTATCATTCAACAGACAGCGGCGACCACTGGACCCTGATGCCCATCAAGATGGGACCGGAAGGCGGGGACGGCGTTGTCGCACTGGCGATCAATCCAGCAAATCCTTCGATCATGTATGCAGCCTCTGCCTATACCTACTATCAGCAAACACGGTGCCGGATCCTGCGTTCCATCGACGGCGGCAACACGTGGACTGTAGCCCTTGCTGCCGGCGATGCGCTCCTTGGCATCGACCTTTACGCCATTGTCCTCGACCCCGCAACGCCCACGACCGTCTACGCTGCCGGCGATACCGGCATCATCCGCTCGACGGACGGTGGGGCCAATTGGACGGACACCGGTCTCCATCAAGGGGTTACGTCCCTTGTCGTTAACCCGGCTACTGCTACTTTATATGCCTGCACCTGGCACGGCGTGTTCAGCTACAACATGTCCTCATCCCATACCTTGACGGCCGTGACATCCCCTTCTGCGGGAGGGTCCGTCGTCAGATCCCCCGATGCGATTTCCTACACAGCCGGAACAGCGGCTACTCTCACCGTCACTCCTGCCACCGGCTATTCCTTCACCGGATGGTCAGGGGACCTGTCTGGCACGAAGAATCCCGAAACCATCACGATGGACACCGACAAGACAGTCACGGCCTCCTTTGTCATGAACACGGGAAGCATCATGAAGCTGACGCTCGGGAGCACGACGATCTCGGTAGACGGAAAGCAAGTCCCAATCGACGCAGCCCCCGCCATCTTCAACTCGCGTACCTTCATCCCCATACGGATAATTACTGAAGTCTTTGGAGGAAGCATCGCCTGGGATGCGGCGGAGCAGAAGGTCACTGTTGTGAGGAACGGCATGACAGTGGACCTGTGGATCGGAAAGAACGCTGCAGAGATAGACGGCAAGTCGGTCAGCATCGACACCAATCCCGCTGTTGTACCGGTCATCTCGTACGGGAGGACTCTCCTCCCTCTCCGGTTCGTGGCGGAATCGCTCGGGCTGGACGTCCAATGGGACGGGACCGCGCACACGATCACGATAACAGCGAAGTCGTAGGGTAGAGTGACTCCGCACTCCGGTCAGTGATCCTGACCGGAGTTACGCTGTTTCTTATGACCGCCGCAACTTCGCCATCCATGTTGCCAGTTCGTTCCAAAAAACCGTGTTCGTCCCCCAAATTCCCGATTCGTTGCCGATTTCCCTGATTCGCGATGACGCATCTGTCCGACTGACGTTCTTGCCATTCCTGCTCGAAAACTGTCCTCAAGTTGTCGTCAGTTCGGACAGATTGTCAGCACTCTGCGCCTTGAGTAATGTCGTGTAATTCTAAATGCCCTACGCAACCATGCGGGTTTGCGGACCCGCAATTACACGACTTTAGTCGCAGATACTAGTGGCGGTGAATGGTGGGGTCAGAGATTGCATCAGAGTCCATGGTGATGACGACTTGTTCCTTCAAGTAGCGTCTGCACGTCGCCCAGGTTAGTCAAAACATCACTACCGTATTATATTTATTGTAGAAGGTACGATCGTGCTGCGAGCCGTATGGATCTTGGATACATCCGTCGCACTGATTGAGAGCACCTGTAGGAGGGCGCACAGTATGACAACAACGAAATCGCGAATCTGTTCGACGACCGCAGCATTCCTGACCGTTCTGCTTGCCATAGTTCTACTGGCAGGTTGCAAGCCGAGAACCGTTGGAACAGTTGATGTTCCCGTTGAGGTCGATCTGGAAACGCAGTTACTTAATGGTGGGGCTCTCTACGGTGACAGTATACCTGCTTTCATCCAGAATGGGACGACTCCAGACACTACGGACTTTTCGGCCACGGTGAAGGTCATGAGTATTGAGGGCACCAGGACAATTCGTGGCGAAATAACTTCGCCAACGGATTTGTGGTCGCAAGATCCAGAACATGCCACTGTTGTCTTCTATCTCTGCCAGCCACTCTCGTCCAAGGCCAACAAGCTCTCCGACGGAAGCATTGTGTATGGCGGAGACGGGTATCCCAAGATTGTTGCCGGACAGTCGTATGACGTCATCGGAGTCCTTCAGCCTGGATGGCAGGACTACCCGTATGTCTATGTTCCAAGCGCACTTGAGTTCAAGCAAGCGTGTGTGGAAACAGCCGCGCAAACAGCCGCCGATGCGAGCAACAAACAGATACTCATGACGGCTGCACGTTCCTTTGCTGATCAGGCAGAAACGACAAAGGGTTATCACGCGACCGCCGACCCCGTCATCACCTTCAGAAGCAAGCAGATTCAAGCGGGCAAAATGGAAGTCAGGATGGGCATCAGTATAATGGATGCCCCGGACAATGGGTCCCCGGACGCTGAGCCGATGGTTGCCGGAGAACTCCAGTACCTTCATGACCATGCCACCACGCTCTCCGCTGCCTCCAGGAAAGCAGTTGAAGACGACATTGCCGACTGGCGCAGATCTGTCAATTCGGCTGTAACCACGTCGGCCGAAGTGCTTTACATGATCAAAGTTGCCGCTGATGTGGATGCTGCTGGAATCATCAATGTCAATACTCTTCAAGTATATGCGGATGAGGGAACACAAGCCCGGCCGAGTGACTTTGTTCCTGCGGCCACCTTCCTCGATGACGTGCGCTCGATCAGAGCAACCGTTGCTCAAGCCTCTACGAAAGCTGAGTTTCTGGCCTCGGCCGCATCCGAGAGGTCCGACGACAACCTCACATCCTATGAGAACGTGGAGTTGTTCACGCCAGACGGAATGACTTTGAGGTACAGGGCACTGGACTGGCGCAACAAGAATGATACTACAGGCAAGGTATGGCGTACGATTGATGCATCTCTTGGAACGCTGGATGCGGCAAATCCGTCTGCCATTCAATATTGTGGCGGATTTGCCTATTTCACGCTGAGAGATGACGTATCCCACATATATTCCTGTAGCCAGACATCGAAGCCCACCGTCGTCCTTACCGTTGCCGGCAGCATAGGCATGTTCTCCATCTCTCCGGACAGGCGCTTTGCTGCCGTCGCCATGAAAAAAGCCGGGAGCGCCAGTCCAGGATGGGCCAAGACACTGGACCTCTGGTCGCTCGAAGACAAGAAGATCATTTCTACGATCAAAGCCGACGATCGCACGGGCTACTACGACCTGAGCCCGGAATGGGGAGATCAGGGTTGGTGGGTCGTAGCACATATGTCGCAAAGCCAATCCCCTGTCTTGACCTACATATTTACGTCATACACGCATTTCATGCCGGCTGCCTCAGGCTTCGTCCAGGCTTCCTTCGACAGCAATTCTCCCGACCATGTATCGGTCACGCGATATGAGGCCAAGACAGCCATTCCTCTCGAGAACGAGGCTGGTAACATTGGCGTTGCTTTTGATCCGACAACCAACACTGTAGCATATGGTAGCTGGGACAACCTACTTGATGCTGGAACGGTTGCACCGAAGCTGTTCCTGTACGATATTATCACTGGAAACACTCACGGCATCGGTTCGCTTCCTCTCACCACATTGCCACCTGTGTGGATCGGTCCGGACGCGCTCGAATATAGCACGACCTTGGGACTGCGCGGCACCAGTACTTCGAACTGGGTCACGCTGTATAACGTGCTAAAGCCTCGCTGATGCGATGAGATCATCCCGTTGCGACGCCGAACCAATATGGCACGCGTACATGCTTGTCGCGTTGCATCGATAGAGGGTGCCTGTTGGTGGGCCCATAGCATGAAGACAATGCAATTTCACAAAATAAGTATCGGAACCAGACTCACCATGGTTGTGCTCTGCTGGTTCGCTGTTCTGATGGCGTTTGGCATCCCCGCTGGAATCATACGCAGCTACACAATGTGGAAATACGCAGCCTATCTGGCGTACTTTGGGTCTCCCGTTCTCGCAACAATCATTCTGGTCATCGCTTTGCGGCACTATCCTGCCTCGCGACTGTTTCTCAAGGGATTCGTTGCTGTCATTCTTGTGGCGACGGCCCTTGCGGGAGGATTCTACCACTGTGCGACCATAGCCAGCCACGGCAGTCTTCTGAAGGCCATTGAACTCGCCGCTAGAACCTCCACAGGCATCTCCTCCTCCTTCCCCTCGTTCTATCCCACACAGCTGCCCATCTCCAAGTTCAACGCAGCATTCTACTACCTCCTGGGAATGATCTACTCCCCATGGATGTCACTTGCGAGAGTCATTCCGGTAGGGTATCTCCTGTACCTTGCGGCTATGCCCTGGCCATACTTGGTGTTGCTTATGCTCATCACTCCACGCTTTCTCGCCATGCCAGTTTTCTGGCTGCTGATGTTCCTGGGCATCCCGTATGTCGTGCCTCAACGAGCGTGGGTGTGGATGAAAACTGTGGCGGCACGTGTCTACTCGGGAATCAAGGAGAACAGAAATTGGTAACACGCGGCTCACTCTGGCGTCAGCCAAAACATCTCCACCGCGTTACACTTGTAGTGGAGGGTACGATCTCCGCTGCGATGCCGTGCTGATACGGTGCGCTGACGGTTGGATGACCAGGTTCCTATCCACCAGTCTCGTCGAACGTACGTGTTGGAGGTGCATAGTATGAGAACAACCAAATCACGATCCTGTTCAATCGTTGCGATGATTATGAGCGCTCTGCTTGCTGTGATTCTTGTAGCGGGTTGCTCACCGAGAGTCACTGGAACGATTGATGTTCCAGTCGGAGATGACTTGACAACCACGGCTGTGGAGGGAACGGTTGTGTCACCCTATGGAAACACCGTTGCTCTGTCGATCTTCAAGGGAGAAGGAAAGTACCCTGCGAATTTCTCTCTCACCATGACAGTTCGTGAAGTTCTTGATACAAGGACTATCAGAGGGGAGATTATGCCTCCTATTCCATTTGGGGAGCTGCAGCCGGGAAACAAAGTATTCCTCTATCTCTGTGTTCCTTTGTCGGAGAAGGCGGACAAGCTTTCCAACGGTACGATAGTGTACAAGGGCGACGGATATCCGCAGATCGTCGTCGGAGGGAAATACGATGTAACCGGAGTCCTCCAGCCAGGTTGGCAAGATTACCCTTTTGTCTACGTTACTACTGCAAGTCAGTTCAAGCAAGCTTCGGCGGGGAACTAAGGTAGTGGAGAGAATGATCTCCGCTGCGACACTGTACGACTACGGTGCGTTGACGGCGCCACACTCGATCAGAAATACTCTCAGACGACGCCCCGCCCCTGTCTCTCTTGTTTTGCCTCCTCCAGTGACTACAATTCGTTGATGAGGCTACACGAGTGCTTGAAATTGGCGGCGGCGTTGACGCTCTGCTAGCTGGTGCCGAAGGGAGCAGCTAGGCACATGGAAAGGCAAAAGACAGCACGACATAGACAAAATACTGGTAATAGGAGTGAGGAGTGCTCTATGGGAATGAAAGAAGAGTTTCTTAGCAAGAAGTTCAGTTTTCCTGGCAGTTTTTTGGAGCAGAGAGACAGAAGTCTCTTACTGACGAGCATAATAGCAGAAAGAAAGGTCTTCTTGTCAAAGAAAGTCCTAACCTATAGGTGTAGAATAAAAGTAAACGACAGTGAAAAGAAGGTCTATTTTTTTGAGATCCTGGATGAAAGAGGTTCTGGTATGACTATGGGAAGTGGAGATGATGAAACATTTTCAACTCCAGGATTTGGGTTCAAGGTGGAGAAATACAATACCAAAAATGGTACCAGAAGAGGAACAATAGAAGAAGAATCTGTTTTATTTGGAAAGAATTATACCTATAGCTTCAATTGGAATGAAGTAAAAGACTTTGCAACAGAAACCGCCAATAAATTTGGTTACCAAATAGAGTTTGTTCTGGATGAAGGAGCTCTGCAAAAGAAATAGTAACTACGGAAAAAGAAACAAAACAATGATTGAGACCATAGAGAAGCTCTATGGCTAGACTGTGACACCGCACTAATGCGTAGAGTTCACTTCACCAGCTAATTGCCCGCAAGCTCCGCTGATATCACTTCCAAAGCTGGCTCTGCGGGTCCAGGCAATCTCCCTTTTGGTCAGGATCTCTTCGAATGCTCTCAAAGCCGCCAGGCTTGGGGATCGGAATCTGTCCCAGTGGCCATCACTGTCTTTGGTGGGATTGTAGATGATCAGGTTCACCACGCTCAGGCGAAGAATCTCCCCGTAAGCATGGATGAGATCGGCCAAGGCGTCAGCCTGTCGAGGACTGTCGTTTATCCCCCCGAGAAGCAGGTACTCGATCATGAGTCGTCTGTTGTTTTTTGCGACATACGCATCGAGAGCGGGCATCAACTTCTCCAAAGGATACGTCTTGTTGATGGGCATCAACCGGGAACGCAAGGCATTGTCGGGAGCGTGCAGGGAAATCGCCAGATTGATCTGCCAGTCTTCAGCTCCAAAACGTTCAATACCCGGAATAATACCGCTCGTAGAAACCGAGATGCGTCGTTGTCCCAGATTGAAGCCATCTTTGTCGTTCAACAGCAGAATGGCCTTCTTGACATTGTCGTAGTTGAGAAAAGGTTCCCCCATGCCCATGAACACAACGTTGGTGACCTTTTCTCCTTTGGCTTTCAGCTCGCGGGAAAAGGACAGCACCTGTTCAGCGATCTCAGACGGAGAGAGAACTCGCTTGAAACCCAAGTGTCCAGTAGCGCAGAAAGAACAATCAATCTGGCAGCCGGCCTCGGTGGAGACGCACACCGTGCGACTGCCGTCTCCGTGTTTGATGAGAACACTCTCTATGGCGAGATCGTCGCGCGTGAAGAACAAGTTCTTACCTGAACCATCAAGGGACTTCTGTTCCGTCTTGAGGATGAGTTCGTTGAAAGGCAAGAGCCGATTCAAATCCTGCCTCAATGCTATGGGTATATTCTCGATGGCATCAAACCCTTCCTTGAGGTCTCGGTACATGGCCAGCTTGATCTGCTTGAAACGATACGCAGGTTGTCCCAGCTCTTCTAAGGTGGTTTGAAGTTTATCCAAGTCCATACGTTAACTATAGCCCACTTTCGCAGATTCTTTGAGGTGTTTGTGCAGAGGACGTGGAGTCAGACGGGAGGCCTCACGTCCGTTCGAACCTGAAGCCTCTTCTGAAGATGTACAGGATGAGCAGGATGTGTAGTGCTGCAAATGGGAGCGTGATGAGGAGGATGTTCCAGTAGCCGCCGATGACGGCAAAGAGCACATTGCAGACATGGAAACCGATCAATATCATCAGGACCGGGTAGTCTTCGCGCAGCGATAGCCCTTTCTTCATCTTGCCTCGCCAGATGACCATCACCATTATAAAGAGCGTGAATGCGAAGCAGAGCATGATGACTTCCGTGATTCCACCCTTCTTGAAGATGGGCGCCAGCCACAGCAGGAAACTTGAAAGTGGGCTTACCAGAACACCAAGCGAAAGCAGCATGGCAAGAGGCGGATACACGAAGCCGATCGTGGCATTGTATCCGGTTTTCTTGTGCCACCACCGTCCCAGCACGAGCAAAGCAGCTGCGAAGCCGCACAGCAAGAACCAGCCCGTGAAGTTGTAGATGGGGATATTGTGGATCCGAATGTCAGCGGCACCGGGGTACCATGTCCATCGCCCGATTGTGCCCTCATGGGTGGCGAACCTCTGGCTGACCGCGAGCGGATCGAGCGAGAAATCGGTCAATACTCCCATCACACCGACAAAGATCGGCTTGCACCATGTTGGTATCTTCATCGCATCTGCCAGCCTCAGCCCACTGTAGACGACCAGGTACTCCATGACAGGTACCGAGGCCGGCACGTTGAAGATCATCAGGACCGAACGGCCGTAGCCATACCAGCCCATCAGTGTTGCGAAGTTCTCGAAGACGGCTGCGTAGAACAGCACGAAACAGATAAACTCCAGGATCACGGACACCGGGTGCTTCTCATGCCTGATGATGAACACCACCGTTATGGTGGCCACAAGGTACACAATGATATCCTGGACTATCCAGGTGGGAATGAACGTAAATGTGCCCATGCCAGCCTCCTCAGCCCGTCATTCGATTCGCTGCCAGCGGTCTGCCAAAGACGCTCTTCCTGCTTTGTTGTACTCCGACGCTTTGACCCCTGGCAGACAAACCGACCGGTTGGTCTGATTATCGCCGGACGGAGGAGAAGGTCAAGCCCGCCAATGGCGTGAAATGGGACAGTAAAGTTCTGGCATTTCGGACCTTCTGTCCTGCCGATTAGCAAAAACATCACTAACGCGTTACACTCGTGGTGGAGGGTATGATCTCCGCTGCGACGCCATATGGATATGGTGCGCTGACGGCTTGGTGACCGAGTTTCAGGCCACCCATCTTGTTGAGAGCACATGTTGGAGGCGCATAGCATGAAGACACTGACATCACGATCCTTTTCGATAATTGCCACGTTCATGAGCATTCTGCTTGCCGTGGTTCTTATGGCAGTGGGTTGTGCGCCTACCCGAGATCAACTGCCGACAAAAGATCAACTCCTTGGCAGAATCATGTCCGCCGACAACTACAGCGTCGAGTTTCTTCGGGGTGAGATCACGAAGTTGCAGGGAGACATGGGCATATTGACAGCCTCGACCGGATACATGACACCACTCACGAGGAGTCAGTTGGCAGGGTCCATTGCAGGACGCTTTGAAACGATGGCCAACATCGGCATAGCAGCGATGCCACTGAATGAGAAGGATCTAGGGTTTGATTCTGTTGATTCGAAGGAAATCCAGGCAGCACGACTCATGACCGATGTGTGTCTGGCCTGTTCCGAGGCGCCCCATGAACCGATCGCCAGCGTTCAGGACATTGCCGGACGCGTCTCCCAGAAGGGGACGTTGACACCACAGGATTCCACCTATCTGCAGAATCTCTCCCTCAATCTGAAGAAGGCATCCGACCTCATTGGGAGATATGTCACCGAGACGGATTCCTCTGCTCGCACGGTAATAGTGGAGCAGGTAGCCGAGGTCTGCACCCAACTGAAGGGCCAGTAGACCATGAACGACGATAGGATTCTGGAGCCGCGGGAAATGGAAGATATCCGGTCGAAAACATCGCAGCGACGCATACGAGGCTGGCTCACTGTATGTGGTGATGCGCGCATGCTGATTCCATGGATGGCGTTCGCGATTGTTGCTGACACCCTGCGGTTGAAGGTCCTGAGCCGTGGCGACCTGCTGCAGCACCACCAAGGGAACGTGTAGACTCATGTCACCATGGCAATGGGAGACGGGGGACGGGTAGCTTCAGCAAAAATCCCGTATTCGCGTTGTTCTAGTGGAACGAGGAATCAATTGCGGCACGGCTCTGGTGATTGGGCCCCATCCAGCATTGGGTCAAGAGGGGAAGACGGAGGACAAGAAGTGAACACAAACAAACGATCACAGAAGCGCCCATGGATCATTGCGGGACTGCTTGTACTGGCGCTGCTCAGTACTGCCATAGCTGGATGTAAGAAGTCAACAGTACCGGGTTCTGGCAACAGCACAACGTCGGGCACTGTCAATAGTACCTTTGTCGATGTAGGCGGCCTCCTTGTGGCACCCGCAGGAGTCGCTGCGTCATACCCAACTGAAGAGCTGAACATGGGCAACGACTCTGGCGACGGCCTGCCGCAATTCCTGGACGGGATAATCTACACGTTCACGTACCGCGATAGAAGCGACGGCGACCAAGACACGTGGACCACAGCCTGGGACCAGGCGACGGGCAAAAAACTGTGGTCTGTGTGTACCAACGCACGCACATGGACCGACACTCCTCTCTATTCGAGTGGCAACCATCTCTTCTACGTCAGCTCAGTGCTCACCTTTGACACCAAACTGAACGCAAATACGGCATCCGTATCCATAGTCTGTCTTGACAAGGCAACCGGCGCCACGATCTGGAAGAACGACATGTTTACCGCTTCACCTTTCTTCTTTGAGGCCAACAGCGAAATTGCCATGCACATTAGCAAGCAAAACGGTCTTGCAGACAGACTATACGTTGTCGGCGAACTGGTCGCGGCAGTGCCTCTTCCTGATCCCAGTGCTACGACAGTGCCAGATATGACGCCCAAAACATCCAATCCTGGCATCTACATCCTTGATGGGGCCGACGGAAAGTTACTCGGTCACATGGATTTGCCTGCGCTTACATTGTCTAATGGTAGCGGAGAGTTACTGTGTGATGGCGCAACACTGTATGCGAGCATCCCTGAATCTACGGAAGCTGAGTACCCCGCCCAGAAGTCTTCTCTTGTAGCTTTTGACCTCACGACGAACAAGATACTGTGGCAAGAGAGCATCGATGGAGAAGGCAGTAACCTTGTCAAGCAGAAAGACATGTTGGTCTTTGTACGCAATGCCAGGTCTTCCGATCCTTGGATCGACGTGTGGCAGATTGGTAATAACGGGGCAGCAAGGCTCTGGACTCGCAAAGTTGACGCAACGTTCGAAATTAGATCGTTTACTCCCTTTGCCATCGATAATACGCACGTCTATCTTCAGGGGAGCGAAGGAGAACTTATGGCTCTTGACCTTGGCACCGGCAAGGAAATGTGGAACTATCGGTTTGCACCGACCAAGGGTTCTGTTTTAGATGGCCCGAATACGATAAAATCAATTGATACATATCCGGCCATGACGTTGACGACGACCAGAGATGTTCTGTATGTACAAGACGGCGGTGGACTTGTAGCAGCACTTGACCCAACCACTGGCAAGAGACTGTGGGACAAACGTATCTCTAATCTGCAGATTGGAGAGAAGTCCACCAGCGGAATGTTCGTATTTCAGCCCGTAGACAAGGGATTCTATATCATCACTTCAAATGGCAACGTCAATATGTGGAAGTAAAGGTACATGATGAGAGCCAGAAATAGCGCAGACCGTGGTCTCCAATACGACGCGCTGACAGCTCTGGTGATCAGGTTCCTATCCACCAATCTTGTTGAAAGTACGTGTTGGGGGGTATAGTGAGAAGAAACAAGAAGCTAACTGCAATCGTCATCTGGGTGTCTTTGTCGATCATATTCGTCGGCATATGCTTGTACTTTTTCTTGCTTCTCCCTGAAAGAACTACGACGCTTACCGGTTCTTCTGTGCACTGGAAAGCGGAGGACGTTGTTCATGTGCAAAAGCTAGACAAAGATTTTCGCACAAGCTCCTTCGATGAGCTCAAAGTATGGTGGACCGGCACTCCGGGCAAGTTCACGGATGTACAGTATGAGCTCACCGGATTGCATGGAATGATTACGAAAGGAAACGGTGCGTCCGGACCGTTCAATCCATGGGTGACGCATAACACGAACATCCTTCTCTCCGAGCCACAACTTGCATATGGTTTGATCCTTACCATCACCTGGAACGGTGGCACTGAAACCCTGCACCTGCAGAGGTAATAGATGTTGCTCTTGTTAGAATGGTACGCTGGAGGCGCATAGCATGAATATTAACGGATTGGTCAGGTTTATCGTTGTAGGCATGGTGGTGCTGCTTGTCATCTCTGTTGGCATGTATTTTTTGTTTAAACCGTCCACAACGTCTCCCCCGAATGAAGCAGACATCAACGCGATCTACCGGGTTGTTGGCGAGTTCGGCGCGCGCCTCAAGGATGTGGGTCTGATCGCCCCCGACCAGGACGTGATTACCGCGATGGACTTCAACTTGAAACAGCTCATTACTGACCGGCTCTATCAGGCGTTCGTTCAGGACACGTCGAGGATCCCAGGAAGGGCTGCGTCAAGCAGCCCATGGCCGGAAGGCATTGAGATTGTCTCCGTACAGAGGCTGGATAACGGGTCTTACGCGGTGGTTGGAAACCAAATCATGATGGACAGCGATGCACTGGCACACGGCGGCAATGCAGGAGAGACACCCATCACGCTCACACTCAAGAAGGTCAATGGCACATGGCTTGTTGATGACGTGACATGACAACTCTTCCTGCACGAGATCTGCGGTTGGAGGCATGAAATGAGAAGGGGCTCACGTACGGTATTGGTTCTAGCTCTGGTCGCAGCGATTGGACTTGCGACTGGCTGCGCCCCGAAGACCGCTGTGAGGGATGTCCAAGTCCACATAATGAGGTACGTGACCCCCAACCTGCCCATGGATACGCCGGCACCTGACTATGACGCGGTTCCCCTCGTGTGGGATATTGGACAGAATACGGTCACAAACTCTCAGACGCCTGTTGTGCACGTGAACGGCAAGTATTCTACCTATCCGCTGCACTGGTTCACTGGTGCACCCCTTCTCGCTGTTCAGGTCTGGGACTACAGTAGCAACAAGCCGCTTCTCACGGCAACATCAGACAACGCTCAAATCCTTGTGCCGCCCGAAGGAACACAGCATTCCTCTTCCGCTTATCTAAGCCCGGGCCTTTCCCGTTGGTACGCTCCAAAAGAGAACGCTTTTGTCACCGTTCCACATGAACTTGTCCCTCTTTCCTCACAAAAGACGCTGGACGGCCTGACCATCCCGATCATAGAGTCTCCCCTCGCTACTGAGTCCCAAGCACAGACCCTGACTGTGCCGGTTCCTTCTGGACTGTCACAGCTTACCGTTGTGTACGGAAGCGGGAGCACAAACAGCGGATTTGTCTTGGCCGTGGGATGGAAAGGCAGAGTGACAATCTCTCTCTTGCTTCTCCGCATGAACAACGGGAAAGCAACGTGGGTACAGTGCACCGATACGACTGGGCACGGGACAGACCTTATCGAAGGGCAGAGCGCAAATTTTGCGCGCATTGGTCCGCTCCTCTACTTCACGCATGCGCATGGAAAGATCTACTGCGTTGACACGTCAGCAGCCGCGTCCTCGGTGACAGTTCCAGAGAAGATAAATACGCTTCTTGAGAAGCTCCGTCGTGAAGGACCAACCACTATACAAGCACCGCTCCAGGCTTCACTGGCCAGTGATGGCGGCATACTGATCATTGGGTATCCGGATGTTACCTGGGACACCACCATGTACTATGCCATATCTGCTTCGGGAGAAGTCATCGGCAACCTTTATGCTGACGCAACTTCAATCACCAGCTTTGATGGTCAAGGACACCGTGGAACACCTGTTCCCGTCGATAACGCACGGGATGTCCTGTCCTTTCCCTCCGTCGATTTGTTCGAGAACCATACGACCCTTACGGGGACATCAACGGGCAGTGCCGATGAGCAGGTGTTTCTCACTGCCGCGCGTTCCTTTGCTGAACAGGCAGAGGCAGCGGGGGATCATCACCTGACTGCTGAGCCTGTCATCACGGTCGCCAGCAAACAGGTTAAGTCAGGCAAGATGGAAGTTATGATGCTCCTCGGAACACTGAATGCCATGAATAGCGGTGATCCCGATACACAACCGATAATCGTTGGAGAGCTTCAGTATCTTCGTGATCACGGCGCCGAACTATCTGCTGCTGCCAGGAAGGCTGTTGAAGATGACATCTCGGAGTGGCGCAACACCATTGAATCCGCCATGAACACACCCACGGAGACAAACTATATGATCAAGGTTGTTGCCGATGTCGACCAGGCCGGTACGGTCGATGCCGGCTCTCTTCAAGTATACGCGGATGAAGGACCGCCACGGGGATACGCTTGGGTTCTTGCAACTCAGTACTTCAAGAACATTCGTTCTGCCTGGGTTACTGTTGCACAAGCCTATGCCGATGCCGAATCCATAGCTGCGGCTGCAAAGGTTCCATAGTATCCACAGCCGCTCTGAGTCCATGGAGCTTCACTGTGTTTTGTAGTGGGAGGTATGATCTCCGCTGCGCTGCCAAGCCGATATGGCGCACTGACGGCTCGGTGACCGGGTTCCTGTCCACCAGTCTTATTGAAAGCACGCGTTCGAGGTGCATAGCATGAATACTAACAATTTATTTAGGTTTATCGCTATTGGGATTGTATTGTTTCTTGTCATCTATGCTGGCACATATTTCTTGTTTCCGCCTAATGGGAAGTCCTCAATTGACCTTCCTGTCGGTGATGACATGGCTACACAAATCAAGAAAGGGGCAACTATATATACGAAGAATGTCCCTGACTACGTCCTGGCGGGAGGGACGGGCGTGTTCACTGCAGATTTTTCGGCTACCGTGAAGGTAACCTCCGTCCAGAACACTAGGACAATTTTGGGAGAAATCACTTCGTTTACGAATATCGTTGGGCAGAATCCGGAACATAACACGGTGATTCTCTATCTCTGTCGACCGCTCTTAACCAAGGCGGAGCAGCTTCCAGACGGTACCATTGCGTATGGTGGCATCACATATCCTCAGATTGTTGTGGGACAGTCGTATGACGTGTTCGGAATCCTCCAGAATCCTTGGCAGGACTACCCGTATGTCTACATCTCGAGCCCGCTTGCGTTCGAACAGACTGCCGGGGATAACGGATTTGACTCGGAAAGTTCTGTACTGGTAACGAAGCCTATCGATTCAGATAAGATGCCTGCACTTCAAGAAGAAGTTGATAATGGGCATCTGCCAGAACTCCTTAAACCGCAACTCGTGGCCTTTGACTTCTTGGTGCATGAACTTGCTATTCCAGGGAGCACTGTGAGCAATGTGCAGGATGAGAAGCAGCCGAATGGGCAGCGCAACGTGACCGTGAGCCTTCAGGACGGGCGCACGATCCAGCTTGTGCTGATTCAGCCTGTCCGTACCGGCCCGACCGGCATTTGGTGCGTCAAGAAGTTCCGTTTTGTGCAGTAGAGGCAATGTGGCTCGCTGACGGCTCTGGTGACCAGGTCCTTGTCCACCGTTCTCGTCGAAAGCACGTGATGGAGGGAAGCATGGCAAAGAACAAGTTTATCTTATCGGCACTCATTATCGCAGCGTTCTTGTGCACGGGGTTGCCGGCAGCTGCGATGGCTGACAGTGGCCCCGTCTACTTCTCGGCGGGCGTCCTGGTGCCGACCACCAGCAACGATATCCGGATGACACGCGAAGTGCTGACCATCGACTACACGAATCAGATCACGCCGATACCCGATCACCAGTCAGACTACGTCAACGTGCGCGCCCGCTTCTGGTTCAGGAACGAGGGAAAGGCCGTGACACAGAAGATGGGGTTTCCCCTCGGGCGGGAAGAACTCAGCGGATTTGGCATGTTCGGCCCGGAGTTCACCGTCACCGTGGACGGCACTGCCATCATAGCCCACATGCTGGAGGGACAGAAGGTCACTGCCGGCAGCGAGCTGACCTACGACATGTGGAGTGCCTATGAGGTATCGTTTGCGACCGGGCAAACGCGGGTTGTCGACGTCACCTACAGGATCCTTCCCCGAGCTGGCTACTTCCTCTATGTCCTGCAAACAGGGCGGCTGTGGAAGGGACCCATTGGTGACCTGACCATCGACGTCAACTTCGGCCGCCCGGCCGCCTTCCCGGACCTCCTCTCGGTGCAGCCCGCGGGATACCATACCCAAGGCAACCACATCCTGTGGCACCTCACCAACTATGAGCCGCTGCAGGACATCGAGATCGAGAGCATGTCGCCGGTGTTCTGTCGAAGCGTGCGCCCACTCAAGGAAACTGCAGAACGGACCGGCTCAGGGGCAGACTGGTATCGGTATGCGATGGCACTGCTGCCGGACAGCGTCGTCGGGCGGTACGCTGCAGTGTCGGAGTCCGAGGGCGCAGTCTCGTCGACCCCGCAGGCATTCGTACGAGGCCTTCAGACCAGCGCATATGCAGACTATGTCCAGCGGACGCTGATCACTGCGCTCAACCACTGCACGCACGGAAGCGCAGAGGCACGCGTTCTCAGGGCGGCATACGATGCCCGGTTCTCCTACTACAGAGTCACGGGCGATTTCCTGAACGGCGTCGACAGGTGGAGAACCAGTCCATCGATACGAGCGCACGACCTGTATCGGGAACTACTCGATGCAGGCATGTCAGTCACGAAGCTGTCACCGGAGGAGGCGCGCCTGCTGCCGTGGCTGACGGTCAACATGGCCGGCGAGTCCATGTCAGGTGGGTACAGCTTGAGTGCTATCCACGAACTGGATCAGTCGCAAGCATACGCCAAGCAGGAAGGAATCCAGGAGAGCGATGCATACCAGGAAGTGCTGGAGGCAGTCCTGGGGTTTATCAGCTCCTGGAACAATCCCCGCCTGCTGGTTGGTGTGTCCATTGTCCCGCACGTCGAGATCCAGCAACAGAAGATAGATACGATCGTCGGAGGCCCCGCCTGGCGCGTGCGCATCATCCTGCATCAGACGCTGCCGTCATCGGAGGCACAGATTGTCAAAGGTTTCACAGTGTCGTCTCAACCGGACTGGAAAACGATGCCGGCAATCGACAACAAAACGGGACTGGTCCAATACTATTCCAACAACGGCTTGATCGAGAGTGGATTCTCCGATACGAATCCCGATGACTACCTGTCTATCATGACTCTTGTAGAAGTCAGAAATGCCGAAGAATGCCAGAAGATCGTTACGACGGCAGCGGACACGAGTGCCACCAATCTGATGTTTACCAAAGCATACAGTGGCATGGAGTTTGACTATCCAGGCGATGCCATGATCGACTCTTCGATGCAGTCCAGCAGCTGCACGTGGTTGCAGGCGATTGCCCCGAAGATCAGCTTCGACGCTGGCCGAGGCGTTACCGTCACCTTGGACTCCAGCGTCCCGATGGCCAATGCTCTCTGTGACAAAGCTGAGGCAGAGCTAAAGAAGATCGTTGCCTCGTACGGCACGCTCCCCTGGTCCATGGACTCTGAGATCGACAAGACACTGCAGCACAACCTCGATCTGGTCGAACAGACTCGTGGCAAAAACCCGTCCGTGACAATGGTCACCTACACTGCAGACGGGACTGTCGCAAAGACTGTGCCCACTGAGCGCGCCGTCGAAACCCGCGGTACCCTCTGGGTCGTCCTTGCCGGCATCGCAGGACTGGTTGCAGGGCTGGTGCTTGGAATGCTCCTGACATCTCGCCACTTCCTCACATGAGTTCCGAAAGCGGCCTCTAGTACTCACCTTTGTCGTCGGAATGTGAGAACTGGGTGGAGCAAACCTCTTTGACATAGGTGAAGTCGCTCTATACTATTCTGTATTAGTATGTCGGCTAATGATTAGCCGACATGAAAATAGTGAGGTAAAGCAGCTTATGAAAGCTAAACATAAACAAGAAGAAGTACTGAGCTATTCCGCAGACGACCTGGAACTGTTTTTTCGTGCGGTGAACAAGATGCACCGGCGCTGCCTGAAGAAAGAAATGGATAGCCGGGGCCTGAGCAAGGTCGGACAACCAATGATCCTGTTCATGCTGCGAAATCATGAGGTCGCCGCCGAGTGTGACCAGAAAGGATTCTCGGAGGCGTTAGGCGTCAGTCCTGCGACCGTTGCCGTTTCGATCAGGCGCATGGAGAAGGCGGGGCTCATCAGCAAGTCAACTGACCCAGTTGACCTGCGGCGTAACCACCTTGCCATCACCGACAAGGGGTTGCACGTCGTCGACGACTGCATTCGAGCCTTTCAGCATGTCGACACAGGCACCTTCAAGGGGTTCTCGGAAGAAGAACGAAAACAGTTGGAAGGCTACTATCGCCGCATGATGGAGAACCTTGTGGCCATGGGCGCACAGGTGCCAACATTCATGAAGCAGGAGGAAACAACGTGATCAAGAAATTGTGGAGCTACATTGGCAACTACAAGTTGCTGATCATCCTGTCACCGCTCTGCGTCATGCTCGATGTTGTCTGTGAGCTTTCTATGCCATTTTTGATGGGGAAGCTCGTCGATAAAGGGATCCCGGCATTGAATCTGCAATACATTATTCAAGTCGGTATTCTGATGATCGGCCTTGCACTGGTTGCCATGCTGTTTGGTTCGATTAACCACAAGCTTGCGGCTGAAGTGAGCCAAGGGTTTGCCGCCAATTTGCGCCAGGCACTGTTTGACCAAGTTCAGTCATTCTCATTCTCAAACATTGACACGTTCAGTACTGCCTCCCTGGTTACGCGTCTCACAAACGACGTGACGCAACTTCAGAACACGCTGCTCATGAGTATGCGCCTTCTGACGCGTGCACCGCTCATGCTGATATGCGCGCTCGTCTTTGCCATCGCCATCAACGCCAAGCTTGCAATCATTCTGTTCATCGCTATTCCCGTGCTTGTGGCAGGGATCTGGCTTATCGTGGGACAGGCAGAACGATTCTTCAAGGCAGTGCAAGCAAAGATCGATGCCGTGAACGGCACTGTCGAGGAAAACCTGATCGGCATCCGCGTTGTCAAAGCCTTTGTTCGTGAGCCTCATGAGAAGACCAAGTTCAAGAAGTCCAGTGACGAGTTGAGCGATACCGCCATCAGGGCCGGAAACCTTGTCGTAACTATCATGCCGATCATGCTCCTCGTCCTCAACGGAGCCACCATTGCCGTCATCTGGTTTGGAGGTCACATGGTCGGAAACCACCAGTTGGGCACAGGAGAGCTGGTCGGCTTCATCAGTTACGTCATGCTGATTCTCATGAGCGTCCTTATGGTCTCCACGATCCTCATGATGCTCGCTCGCGCAAGAGCCAGCGCTGAGCGCATCATCGAAGTGCTTGACACCACGCCAGACATTGCCGACAAACAATCCGACGTGGCACCTCGCGCAGTAGCCGACCTTCCTGTCAATGCAGAAGCACCCTCAGAGAAACTGGCCATCCAGCACGGTGCCATCGAATTCCGCCATGTTGACTTTAAATACACTGCGACCGGCAAGGGTGAAAACGTCCTGACGGACATCAACCTTACTATCCAGCCAGGCGAATTCGTTGCACTTGTCGGCGGTACGGGCTCTGGCAAATCAACGATGGTGAGCCTGATCCCACGCCTGTATGATGTGTCTGACGGGCAGGTCCTCGTGGACGGCGTTGACGTCCGCGACTACAAGCTTGCAACGCTCCGAAGTTCCATCGGCGTGGTACTGCAGAACAATGTACTCTTCTCCGGCACCATCCGTGAAAACTTGATGTGGGGAAATGCTGCTGCGACACAGAAGGAGATCGAGGAGGCCGCACAGAATGCCCAGGCCCATGATTTCATCATGAGCTTCCCGAATGGCTATGACACCGACCTCGGACAGGGCGGCGTCAATGTGTCGGGCGGTCAAAAGCAGCGCTTGTGTATCGCACGCGCTCTCCTCAAGAAGCCACACATCCTGATCCTGGACGACAGCACAAGCGCTGTGGATTCGGCTACAGAGGCAAAGATCCGCGCATCCTTCCGCAAGAACCTCAAGGATACGACGATCCTGACTATTGCCCAGCGCATCAGCTCGGTGCAGGAAGCCGACAAGATCATCGTGCTCGATGATGGCCGCGTTGTCGGGATTGGGACCCACGCTGAGCTGCTTGCAAACAATCCAGCCTATCAGGCAATCTGCGCATCACAGATGGAAGGAGTGGTCGTCAATGGCTGAACAACAGCAGCGCCCGATCGTGCCCACACGCGGCACCGGCCCCAGCATGGCGTTCCAGAAACCCAAGAACGTCGGGGCAACAATACGCCGCATTCTGGCATACTTTGGAGCCAGCAAATATGCACTCATTGTCGTCTGCATCATGCTCATCATCAGCACTGGCAGCGCACTTGCCGGCTCGTACTTCTTGAAACCACTGGTCAACAACTATATCATCCCCGGTAACTTCACGGGACTGGCAGGTGCCCTTGCCGTCCTGGCCGGCATCTACCTGATTGGTGTGGTCGCTTCGTACTTTCAAGGCCGCATCATGGTCACAATCGGACAGAAGACCGCCAACCTGATGCGCAAGAACCTCTTTGAAGTGATGCAGGACCTGCCACTCAGGTTCTTCGACACGCATACGCACGGTGAACTGATGAGCCGTTTCACTAATGATATCGATAATGTCGAGATGGCGATCGAACAAAGTGTCGTTCAACTGATCGCTGGCGCCCTGACGTTCGTTGGAACGCTCGTCATGATGCTGGTACTGAGCCCCACGTTGTTCGCTGTCGCCGCAGTCATCCTGGCGTTCATGATTTCTTTGAGCATCAACCTGAGCAAGAAGAGCACGGGCTACTACCGGGCTCAGCAGAAGTCCCTGGGCGAGCTCAACGGCTACATCGAAGAAATGGTGGACGGCCTGAAGGTCGTCAAGGTGTTCGGACACGAACAGGTGACCAGCAGCGAATTTGCTGGTCTTAATGAGGAGTTCCGTTCATCCGCAGCCACTGCGACCTTTTTGTCTGGCGTCGTGATGCCGCTGATGGGGAACCTCAGCCGTGTCTGCTATGCAACAGTTGCGATCGTTGGCGGCGTCCTTGCTATCACCGGGCACCTCGACACTGGGTCGCTGGTCGCCTTCCTGCAATATTCCTACCAGGTCGGCCAGCCTATCAACCAGGTCACGAACCAGTTGAGCGTCGTGCTCGCTGCCCTCGCAGGCGCGGAACGCATCTTTCAGGTCATGGACCACCAGGCAGAAGTCAACGATGGAACGGTTACGCTCGTGAATGTCACGTATGCCGAAGACGGCACGGAAGACGGCACTATCGTCGAGGCTCCAGGGGATACTAAAACTAATGAGTGGGCGTGGAGTGTCCCGGGAGACAATGGGCATAAACTTGTGCCTCTCAAAGGAGATGTCCGGTTTGACCATGTCACGTTCTCGTATGACGGGGTGACTCCTGTTCTCAAAAACATCTCGCTGTATGCAAAACCTGGTCAGACGATCGCCTTTGTCGGTTCGACCGGTGCGGGCAAGACGACGATCACTAACCTGATCAACCGGTTCTACGACGTGCAGGAAGGGATCATCACCTACGATGGCATCGACGTCAAGACGATCCGCAAGAGTGACCTGCGCCGTTCGCTCGGCATGGTGCTGCAGGACACGCACCTGTTCACAGGCACGGTCATGGACAACATCCGGTACGGACGGCTTGATGCCACAGACGACGACTGCAGATTGGCTGCGAAGCGCGCCAGCGCTGACTCATTCATCCGCCGCTTGCCACAGGGATACGATACTGTCATTACGGGCGATGGTGGCAACCTGTCTCAGGGGCAGCGCCAACTGCTCGCGATTACCCGCGCCTATGTCGCCAACCCGCCTGTCATGATCCTCGACGAGGCAACGAGCTCCATTGACACGCGCACTGAACGCCTGATCGAACAAGGCATGGACGCGCTCATGGAAGGCAGAACAGTGTTTGTTATTGCTCACCGCCTTTCCACCGTCCGTAATGCCAGCGCCATCATCGTCCTGGAGCATGGCGAGGTCGCCGAGCGCGGCAACCACGACAGCCTGCTCGCTGAAAAAGGTCGGTACTTCCAGCTCTACACCGGTCAATCCGCACTGGAATAAGTAACGTTCACCCAGATCAAATGTTATCCGCGCGGCTTGTTTGAGCTGCGCGGAGGACTCTGATGCTTCTCTACTGGGCCATCACGACGCCCTGATACCGATCTTGTCACTCTCGTCGACGATAGGCTGAGCACTCTGCAACAGTTCTGTTCCACTCTTCGTGCAGGCCAGGTCCGGGTCGGCGATGGAGAAACACAGGTTTTCCTTGTCGTCCACAACGTACACCGCAACGTGGAGACCGCTGCCGATGTCCTGGGTGGCGCCAAGTCGCGTGATGATCTGCCGGTACGTCATTCCCCGTGTGATGCTCTCCACGTCACGAGCACGCACATGGCCGATGGCATTGTAGGGAGAGAGCAACTCCTCGAAGCTCACAGGTTCACGACCCTTACATGCAGTCAACGAGACCACAACCACAATCAGTATCAGGACAGCCACCACTTTTTTCATCGTTCCTCCACCTCTGTCTGGATCACGTTGAGACAACGAACGCATTCAGATGCCTCATCACTATAACATGATAACCCCAAGAGAGTTCCTGTGGCCTTTTTCGCATCCAACGACGGCAGTCCGATGGCATGCGCCAGGCAGGGGACCGTCGTCACATTCCACCTAAGCGCATCCCAACCTCTCCTGACTCTTGCGTCTGGCGAAGATATTCCTACATTATTCGGTATGGCGCTTGAGGGGGACGAGACGGTATTCGAACCCGACCGCGAGCGCTTGCCATCGATGCGGCTATGGAGCCAGATATGAACATAGTCAACGGAGGTAACATGCGTGTCAGAGTAGTGTACCAGTCCAGAACAGGCAACACGAAGAGGGTCGCCGAGGCGATGGCAAGCGCGGCGGGCTGCGTCGCGGAGCCAGTGAGCGCAGCAACAGTGAGTGAGCCCGTGGACATGCTATTCCTGGGAGCATCGATCCATGCCAAGGACATCGACCCATCAGTCAAGAAATTCATCGAAGGGCTCGACCCCGCCCTCGTTAAACACGTGACAGTGTTCGGCACGGGCTTCGAGGGGAACAAGGAGATGGCGGTGGGGATCATGAAGGACCTGCTGGCACAACGGAGAATCCCGGTGATGAGCAAGCACTATTTCTGCCTGGGCAAGTTCCTGTTCTTCAGCTTCCGCCACCCCAACGCCCAGGACCTGACCGGCGCGGAGGAGTTTGCGCGGAGCGTCCTGGCCGGATAGCGCTTCACGCATCCGTTCTAGAGCAGAGGTATCCCTGCGGTGAAACAGGCAGACCGCATGGCGCCGGACCAGACACCGGATTGGACCTCTCCGATGTGCGCCGTGTGCAGGAGCAGCATGCACAACCGTGACTGTCCGATGCCCCCGCCGATAGTTAGAGGCAGGTCGCCCGCAAGCAGGCGGCGATGGTATGGAAGGTCCCGGTTGGCGAGTTCACCGCGTGTTTTAAGCTGACGCAGCAGGGCAGACGGATCTACACGGATGCCCATCGACGAGAGCTCGAACGCACAACCCAGGACGGGATTCCAGATAAACAAGTCTCCATTAAGGCCATGATGTGTCTCGTCCGTGGGCGTCGACCAGTCATCGTAGTCAGCCGCACGCCCGTCTTGGGGGACACCGCTGAGCAGTGGCGCGCCGATGCCAATGACGAACACCGCGCCCGATTCACGGCAGATGCGGTCTACCCGCTCTTGCGGAGTGTGATCAGGGTCGTCGGACTCCAGATCCTCGCTGCGCACGAAGACTAGCTCGTCAGGAAGCTCCAGGGCTGGCACTGAAGGGTAGCGTTCGCGCACGAGCCGGTTCGTGCGGAGCAGGACGCCATAAATGTCTCGTACGACTCCCTCGAGGAAAGGGACAGTGCGTTCGTCGGCGTTGATGACACGCTCCCAGTCCCACTGGTCAACGTACACGGAGTGCAGGTTGTCCAGTGTCTCGTCGGGTCGGATGGCATTCATGTCGGTGTAGAGGCCTTCGCCATGGCCGAAGCCGTAGTCGGCCAAAGCAGCACGTTTCCACTTGGCCAGAGACTGCACGATCTCGACATCTTCACCGATACTGCGGATGCTAAACCGGACCGGCGTCTCGACGCCATTGAGGTGATCGTTGAGACCGGAGACTGCAGTCACGCACAGCGGCGCCGAGACACGCGCAAGGTTGAGCGCGGCCGCAAGGCCACTCTGAAACGTATCCTTGATAAACTTGATGGCCTGTTCGGTCTCCCGGAGCGACAGTGCCGGCGAGTACCCTTCCGGCAGGCAAAGGCTGCCACTGATGTATGTCTGAGCTGTCTCCGTCTCCATTTTCATGTGCGTCTCCCATTGCCTCGCCACCAGCGCTACTGCCGGATGCGAGGTTATTTCGTAGAGGATAGCAGGAACCGCTATTCCACTATGTGCGAATTGTGAACGACAGAAAAGAATATGGGTTCCCGCCTTCGCCGAAAGCACCCCTCAGGAGCGCCCCTCGCATGGGAAGAAAGTGCTCGGGGGAACGACAAGAAGAGCGAGCTGTTGTCTGCTACGTCCCCGTCTCTATGACAAGGGCTTCACACGGCCTGAGCAAAATGTTGTCAGCTGAAGAAATCGAACGCCTGCACAGACCATGTGCACCATACACGACCTCGACTCTGTCTCCGACCGGCATGGCTGCAGGGTGCTCCAGTGCAGGGCAAAACGACAGGTCCGTCGTCAGCGAGCGATTCGCAGCCACGATGAGACCGGTGCCATGAACACTGTCGTAATAGCAGAGCATCGTCAAGATCCTGTGATGTGAAGACTCCTCCTGCTTCACGAAGTTCCCCGGGTCGCTGAGAAGGGACAGGTAGTGCCGCCGCAGACGAAGTGTCTCCCGAAGGACAGCTTCCACCGATGTGTCGTCGTTCGTCCAGTGAAGGCAATATGGGTCGAAGAAGGCAAGCCGGCCGGCCATCGGGTCACCGGGCGGCAGAACGAAACGGCCACCCTCGCTGTTGTCCAGTCCAAGGTTCATGGGTTGTACCTCCAGCAGTTCTTGTCCACTGTTGATGAACAGGACAGCGTTGGGCATGAAGCTGTTGAGGGTCAGTACCAGCCGACGGGAGGCCTCGTCCGGGTGGACAAGCGCCGACCGGGGAGTATCGGGCGTCTCCACGGAGGCGGCTACGGGAATCGGTGAGGCGAGGAATCCATCATCCAGGATCGAACGATTAAAGTCAACGTCGTGGACCTTCTTGTAGTTATAGTAGGTGCTTCCGCTGATGAGGTCGAACCCCTCTTCTTGCGCCTTCGTACCCTTGCCGCAGTGAAGTTCCTCGGACCAGAGGAGGAACATGGGGTCGACCTCCCGGATGCGCCGGACCATCGACACGTTGAGTTCGACCGGCATGGCGTTCGCCATGTCGATGCGCGCCCCGTCGATGCCAAAGTGCGTCCTATAGTGAGGCATCACACCCTCAACGTAGCGCCACAGCTCCTCGTTGGGTTTTTCTCCCGGGTATTGGCTGAGTGAAGCGCTGTCCTGCATGATAAACGGAGGCTGGCCATCTGTGACGTACGTACTCACCTGAGCGGAGTTGTCACCGTAGAACCGCAGATAAGTGGCATCGGTCCACGGCGGTTGCTGGTCGTTGGTGACATCCGAGAAACCAGGCGTCGTCGTGATGCCGAAATGGTCCTCGATGGCGCCGAGGAGGTCGCCACCGGCGCTCGCTCGCACCGCTGCCCAGCGGTCCGGGTCGATACGATCAGGTGACCATGTGAACTGAGCCAGGTATGCGGGTGTCTGCGGCGACGTGTACAGCTCTCTCAGCATTTCATCGTCGAGCCATCGCATGGTCGTACCGTCACCCACCGAGGGAGCCCGGAATCCCGCTGCGCATTCTTTCCTGATCCAGCAGAACCAGTCCGGGTGGTCGGCGATGAGCACGCTGTCGCGTGCGGTCGTCCGGAACGCGAAATCCAGAACTACCTTCATGCCTAGCCAGTGGCACAGTTCGACAAATGCCCTGAACTCCGTCTCCAGGAGTTCACCCGTGTCCTCGCCCAGCAAAGGGTCATGCAGTCCGGCGTCGACCCTGTAGATGTCCTTGATGGCATAGGGACTGCCCAGCCGACCCTTCCTGTATCGGTCGCTGCAACTGAACACCGGCAGGAGGTAGACGATGTCGACTCCGTACCGCCGGAGGAGTGGGAGCAGCGCCATTGTCTTCAGGAATGTGCCCGAGCAGACTTCACCGGTGTCATGATGTGGCCAGGCAGTAAACGAACGCACGAGTATGCCATAGATGACACTCTCGGTAAGACGTTTGCGTCCTCCAGGCTCCTGTGCTGCACCGCCTTCCCGGAGAGCCTTCTCGATGCACGCGGCGAAGAAGTCGCACGGGTCCACGCGCAGCTCTCCGGGTCTGCCGGCTTCTGTCGTACCGCCAGTGTATGCAGCGTGGTTCCAGCGTTCCGGGACAAACCAGCCGGCCTCGCATACACCCTTCCTGCTGTGGAGGATGTCAAGCACGACCCCGACGTCTGCGATGCGATCGGGCTTCTGGTTCATTTCAACACCTCGATGAATATGGGAAGCAGCATGAACCAGTCCCCGCGCAAGATCACTGCAGCGCCCGTCGTCGACAGGCATCCACGGTGAGCGACGGTGTCAGGCGTACATCCTCTGGTAGTAGTCCTGCAGCATGCGCGCCGCCGAGAACCGCCACTGTGCCATTTCGATGCTGGCATGCATCATGCCGACCCATGCTTCCCGCCGGTTCTCATAGGTGGGGATGACATCGCCCGTCAGCACCTGATACAGCGAAGCAACGTCCACGCTGTCACAGTCGCCCCCCTCGTATCCCCCGCTGAACTGCCAGCCGTTGACGCCATGGTCACAGGCCTCGGGCCACCACCCGTCGAGCGTGCTCAGGTTGAGGACACCATTCATCGCAGCCTTCATGCCTGACGTGCCGCTCGCTTCCATCGGCCGCACCGGGTTGTTGAGCCAGACGTCGCACCCGCGTGTCAGCATCTTGCCGATGGCCATGTCATAGCCCTGCAGGAACACAACGCTGCTGGGATATTCCCTGGCGATGCGTACGAGGTTCGTAATGGTTGCCTTTCCTGCCAAATCGTTGGGGTGTGCCTTGCCGGACAGTACGATCTGAATCCTGTGGTTGCGCAACAGGTCCCCGATGATCTCCCTGTTCGAGAAGATGAGATCGCTGCGCTTGTACGGCGTAGCGCGGCGGGCAAACCCTATAGTCAGGACATTCTCGTCGAGCCGGACCCCGTTCCGCCGCTCGATGTCGTCGATCATCGCACGCTTCAGCGCGGTGTGAGCCGCCCACACGTCCCCTTCCGAGGAATGGGCCTTCCGGATGCTGTCGTCCTGCCACGTACCGTTATGGACACCGTTCGTGATGGTCAGAATGTCGATGCCTCCGGGGATGAGCTTCCACATCTCACGCGCCGTGTGGCCATGCAGCTGCGAGACCGCATTTGCCCTTTTGGACAGGCGCAACCCCGCAGCCGTCATGCTGAACGGGTCGCCACCCAGCTGGACGATCTGGTCGCAGGAGAGACCGTCGTACGAGTTCATGTATTCCAGGATTCGATGGCTGTGCGCCTCGTTGCCGGCAGGCACCGGCGTGTGCGTCGTGAACACGATGTGCTGCTTCACGGACAAGAGAGCGTCCGTAAAGGGCACGTCCTTCGTCATCTGCTGGCGGATCAGTTCGACGCCCGCAAACACGGCGTGACTGTCGTTGAAGTGGTAGATGTCCACGTCGATACCCAGCGCCTGCAGCGCGCGGACGCCGCCGATGCCGAGGATCATCTCCTGTGCGATGCGTTCTTCTTCGAACCAGCCATACAACTGCCCCGTCAGGTTCCAGGCCAGGTTGTCCGGAAGGTACGTATCGAGGAGGTACAGCGGCGCGTTGCCAAAGGCGGTGCACTTCCACACCTTCACGCGCACCTGTTCGTCGCGGATAGGCACAGTGACGATGACGCCCGTATCCTCCAGGAAGTCGTACCGGTACTCGTGGTAGCTGTCGTACGGGCGGTCGTACTCGTCGATGAATTGCTCTGTGTAGTCCTGGCGCCACAGAATACCAACCCCGACCATCGGCTGGCCGGTGTCGTGTGCCGCCTTCAGGATATCACCCGCCAGGATGCCCAGCCCCCCGGCGTAGATGTGCAGTTTCTCGTGCAGCCCAAACTCCATGCAGAAATAGGCTACTCTGGGCGTTCCGGTTCCCATCAAAAACCTCCGTTGTGCCGGGCTCCGTGGCGACTCCCATGGCACCGGGACCGTAATCCCGGCAGGAAGAGGGCGTACACCTTTCTTACACCAGACACTGAAAACTCTGTCATCATAGCAGAGCATCGCCGGATTGCCATGCCCCCCACCTCCGGCTGCTTCACGAAATCGCCGAGAGTGCCAACGAGCAGATGTCGAGCGGCAGCCTGATAATCCGTCACTCCCGGGCAGGCGGGAGCCCATGTGTTGTCATTGCTCCCCAGATCGGGCCGAGCCTCTAGTGCGGTAAACGACGACAAGCTGCCATCAGTCGTTCGATCCGTGCGCGAACATGAAGAGGCAATTCGCAAGCAAGCGCCCGCTCGAGAACTGACAGGTCTGCAATCCCACTGTTCAGAATATGATCCTCGATCAGCTTCACCTTGGCCTCCCTGCCCGGTATAAGCTGGTAGAATACATACCAGTCTTCCAGCGACGTGAACGGGATTGTCACGCCGTCAACGCTCTTCCTCATTGTGACAGACCTGTCGTCGAACGGAAACAGATAGGTGCCGTTGTCGTGCTTGATGGCGAATCCGGCCATGACGTCGACATCCGTCTCGTCGACCACGTATTCGAGGAACCGGCTTGTCGAGTACAGGCTTCTGCCGGGATCACCAAGCACTTCGTTCCCCAGACCGCCAAGGATCGAGGCAACCATGTCTGCGTCTGCCTCGCTGGTCATGATATCGATATCGTGCGGTGTGTCGACCAAACCGTGGTAGTACAGCAGCACAGACGCACCGACACCCCAGTGAACGTCAGCCTGGTTTAGTGCACGCGCGATCACTACCAGTGTATCGAAGAGCACATTCGGCCTCCCATGACGATTGTCCCTTGTCTGCGACAAGCACACGGTTCAGTATAGCGAGTTCACGAAGTCGCCGACACTGAGTGGGTTCCCGTCTTCGCCGAGAGCACCCCTCGTATTGAACTGAAATACTCGGGGGGGAACGACAGCAACAAAGGGACAGATGTCATGGTCTGAAAAGCAAAGGAAAAGCGGGACGCAGGAGATGTCTCCCGCGTCCCGCCTGAGTCTCCTACGAGGAAAACCTGCTACTTCTGGGTGATCGTCACCGACCCCACACCGATATTCAGGTCGAGATTCAACGTGACGGCCGTGGTGCCCCAGGCGGCGTTGTAATAGGTGCTGCCATTCCTGGTAAAGCCACTCGCGTTGATGGAACCAAGACCTCGCTGCGCGTTGATGGTGACGCCGATATTCTCGGGAACCACCAGCTTGATACTGCCGACTCCACCGTTGACCTGCACGTCTGCGCTGTTCTTCCAGTCACCAGTGAGGTCGATGCTGACCGACCCGACGCCCGCTTTGATGTTCAGGCTGGTCATGGCTTTTGGAGAAGCCTTGATCGTCGTGCTGGACGCTCCTGAGTCGACGGTGAGCGTGCGCACCATCGTATCGCTCAGGTCCATATCCATGTTGCCGGCGCCGTTCTTGAGGTCCAGGTCCATGGGTATCGTACTGCTCAGGTGGATGCCCCAATCATTGTGATAGCTGCCACTGAAGGCCTGGTACGTGCCGCTGGGCTGCCGCACCAGAAGCCGGCCCTCGTCTCCGTTGACGACGTAGTCGACGATGGGCTTCCAGGCTGTGACATTGTAGGTGAACGTCGCATCCATCAGGTCAGAAGCTCCGCCATTCAGCGTCACCCGGCCAGCGCCCATCTGCAGTTCGACCAGTGCCGTGCTCGCACTCCCCAGGGCCACAGCCCTGGCATCGGTTATGACGTCGCCAGCAGTCGGTTTGTTCCACGTCCTCGGCTCCCACCAGGCATTGCCGGTCAGGGCGTTTGTTGCGTACATCGCGCCGACGATCAGGAGCACGATCACCAGAAAAATGGCCAATCCTCTCATGTACTACCTCCCACAGGAAAGCGGAGCAACCGCTTGCGGCAGGCGGGCCCTTGTTCGTACCCACGTCCTGCTCTCACCTTGCGTACGGTCGCAACGTCCGTCAGGTTACAGGGGGCATCCGCCCGGGGCAACGGCCACGTCTTTCCGGATATCGAGCAGTCGCGTCACCTCATCGACGTCCTTGTCACCCCGCCCCGAGAGGTTGACGATGATGAACTGGTCGGGTCTCATGGTGGAGGCAAGACGGAGGGCGTACGCTATGGCATGAGAGCTTTCGAGCGCCGGGACGATACCTTCGAGATGGCTGAGCAGCACAAACGCCTCGAGCGCCTCGGTATCGGTCGCTGTAACATAGGTGGCACGGCCGCAGTCCCTGAGAGCAGCATGCTGGGGGCCGACGCCCGGGTAGTCGAGGCCGGCCGCGACAGAGTAGCAAGGCGTCGGATTGCCTTTGTCGTCCGCAAGGACGTAGGTCCTCATGCCATGAATGACCTCGGGATGTCCCGCCGTCATGGTCGCGGCATGAAGGCCGGTTGCCAACCCCTTGCCCGCCGGCTCGACACCCACCAGTGCGACGTCTTCGTTCTCGAGGAAGTCGGCAAACAGGCCGATCGCGTTGCTGCCTCCGCCGACGCATGCGACGAGGGCGTCGGGCAGTCTGCCTTCGGCTTGAAGCGCCTGAGCGCGCGCCTCACGTCCGATGACTGACTGGAAGGTGCGCACGACCTCAGGGTATGGGTGTGGCCCGACAGCCGATCCGAGCAGGTAGAACGACGCTTCCGGGTCAGTGGCCCATGCACCGAGCGCAGCGTCCACGGCGTCCTTGAGTGTGGCCAAGCCGTCGGTCACGCTATGGACGCAGGCGCCCAGCAGTTCCATGCGCACCACGTTGAGATGCTGTCTGCGCATGTCCTCTGCTCCCATGTAGATGTCGCAACCCATCCCGAGCAGCGCTGCAACCGTGGCGGTCGCCACTCCATGCTGGCCAGCGCCGGTCTCGGCAATGAGCCTGGACGCTCCCATGCGACGGGCCAGCAGCCCCTGGCCAATAGTGTTGTTGATCTTGTGTGCGCCCGTGTGGTTGAGATCCTCACGTTTCAGGTAGATACGCGCGCCTGCTGCGTACGCGGTCAGGCGATCGGCTCGATACAATGGCGAGGGACGGCCGACGTAGTCACGGAGCAGCCGATCCATCTCACCAGTGAAGGCTGGATCATTGACAGCCTCTTGAAAGGCGGTATCCAGCCGGTCCAGGATCGTCTTGAGCTGAGGCGGGACGTACTGTCCTCCGTAGGCCCCAAAGTATCCGTTTGCATCTGCGTGCAGAGGTAGTGTATTCATATGGTGTTTCTCCTTGTGCTGGATTCAGGTCGGGCACAGAAAACGA
This sequence comes from Candidatus Cryosericum hinesii, assembly GCF_003570985.1. Lineage (GTDB taxonomy): Bacteria > Caldisericota > Caldisericia > Cryosericales > Cryosericaceae > Cryosericum > Cryosericum hinesii. Next base: position 36,330 of record NZ_QXIW01000031.1, on the reverse strand, counting down.
AAAACCCTCCGGTCGCCCGGAGGGTAGAGGTATATAAAGATATGGACGCTAGTCAGTCAGCGCACACAGGTCCCCGGGCGACATATGTAGCTCTGTCCACCACCAGCAAAATGTATGAAGGGCCGTTCTCTGTGCGCTATTCATGACCTGTACGATGATTCTAGTGAAAACGGGCGACGCTGCAAGGACGACATGTGAATGAGCAACCTGTTCCGGCCTATAGACCCTGCGGTCGCTAGACAGGCCTGGTCGAGAGTCGCTCCGTTTCAGCGCCACCTGCGAGAACAGGCATGTCGCCACTGATCTCGAGTCCTCCGTTGCGCCCACGGCCCTCGAACAACAGGACGTCTCCATGCACGTGTCGCTCGATCAGGCGAACCTGCACGACAGCATTCAGTTCTTCGACCAGCATCTTCGTCATGGCCCCGGCCCGTGGTGCGAACACCTGGCCCATCCCGCTCCGTCCGCCGCTCCAGACTTCCAGGATGTGTTTCCCGTTGACGACTGTGAACTCGGCACGCTGGTCATCATACGCGAAGTGCGCCAGTCGTGACCCGTTCCATGTCGCCCACTGGTAGAACACGCCCCCGAAGAGGAACCCGACGATGAACCCGCGAAGAAGTCTGCCCGCCAGCGGGATGTCCGCGATCGAAGCGGTCAGGCAGACATGATCCTCGTCGAAATGGTTGGACTGCGTCCACACCCAGGCACGCGGGAACGCACTGCCCCAGTCCCGCTCCATGTAGGCCCGCCCTCCGGTAAAGTCCATCTCATCGCCGCCCTCGGAGAGAGAACCGACGATGCGAGGGTCGACGTTCGTAACGGCGTGATACCCCTCGAGAAACGGCAGGAAAGCAAAAGGCCCCATAGCCCCTGGTGCCCACGGGCGAATCGGCCACCCTTGCGATTGTGAGAATTGCAGGTCTCCTTTCAGGTGCAGGTCCGGATCATCGATGTCCACGTGCATGGATGTCAGGCTGAAGCGGCTTTGGCCGACCGTGATGTCGAAGCGGTCGCGCGAGGACCAGAATTGCTGGGCAGGATAGCGGTGCATCGTCGTGTGGCCTGTCCGTCCATCGAGGAACTGGATGAAGCAGTACTGCTTGGCCGGGTCGCGGTCCATCCAGATGCCCGGTATGATTGCCCACACGTGCCGCTCGGAGGGGTCGACGACCTTGAAATACCACCCGTCAAATCCGCTGGGTCGCCATCCGCGGCCGTGGAACATCTCAGGATGCCAGACGATGTCAAGGTGCGTCATGCGAACAATTCTTCTCGGCCATAAAACGGTTGACCTGTGTGCACAAATACTTTGCCCATGCTGTTCTCTGTCATGACTTCAGTATGGCAAAGGCGACTCCCTCATACAAGAGCCTATTGTGCGCCCACACGTTGTTGTCAATTTGTAGCATTGACTTTGTGATATATGGTCACAAACTTATTGAGTATTGTTTCATGGAATCCTGGTATGTGCGTGACGGTATTGAGGTTATGTGACGAAGAACACAAGGAAACAGGAGGAATACGTGAGAGTCATCATTGTTGGTGGAAACGCCGGGGGAGCTTCAGCTGCAGCGCGCCTGCGCCGCCTCGACGAGAAGGCGGAGATCGTCGTTTACGAAAAGGGAGACTACATCAGTTTCGCCAATTGCGGGCTTCCCTATCACATAGGCAATGTCATTACAGATCGCAGCCAGCTGCTTGTCCAGACACCTGCGTCAATGAAGGAGCGTTTCAATATCGACTTCCTGACGGGGCATGAGGTAACCAGTATTGATCGGCAGGCACACACGGTCACTGTAAAAGAACTCGCCACCGGCACCGAGACGACCGACCGATATGACAAGCTCATCCTGTCTCCCGGCGGCTCTCCCCTGCGCCCACCCATCTCAGGCATCGACAGTGAGGGCATCTATTCGCTCTGGACCATCCCTGATATGGACCGTATCATCCAGGCCGTCCATGCTGGTGCCAGGAAAGCTGTCGTCGTCGGAGGGGGTTTCATCGGCGTCGAAGTCGCAGAGAACCTGAGGGAGCAGAAAGTCGACGTCGCACTGGTCGAGATGCTGCCGCAGGTACTGGCGTTCCTCGACCCCGACATCGCCGCCTACGCTCATCAGGAACTGCAGATGCATGGTGTCGACCTGCACCTGGGTGATGGAGTCAAGTCGTTTGCGAAGAACGTGGACAGCACACTGACGGTAACCCTGACCAGCGGGACACAGCTTGCAGCAGATATGGTCATCCTCGCCATCGGCGTACGACCAAACACGCAGACAGCCGAACACGCTGGACTTACGATCGGCACCTCCCACGGCGTCCTGGTGGACGAGCACCTCCGCACCAGTGACCCCGATATCTATGCCATCGGTGACGTCATCGAGGTCGAACACTTCGTCACGAAGAGCAAGGCGCTCATCCCGCTGGCAGGCCCGGCGAACCGGCAGGCACGCATCGCTGCCAACAACATCGTCGGCAGAGATGATATCTACGAAGGAACACAGGGCACGTCGATCGTCAAAGTCTTCGACCTGGCAGCAGGAGCCACCGGCGCCAGCGCGGCTCTGTTGACAAAAATGGGTATCCCTTTCCGGTCCATCACCATCCATCCGGGTTCACACGCCGGATACTACCCGGGGAGCACGCCAGTCCATATCAAACTGCTCTACAGCCCCGAGGGCAAGTTGTTCGGCGCTCAGGCCGCCGGCTACGACGGCGTGGACAAACGCATCGACGTCCTGGCCACAGCCATGCGTCTGGGCGCTACCGTCGACGACCTCACTGACCTCGAGCTTGCCTATGCTCCACCTTATGGCAGTGCCAAGGATCCAGTGAACATGGCGGGCTTTGTGGCCCAGAACGACCTCGAGAACCTGGCACCCGTCGTGACACCTGACCATCTTGCCGAAGAGCTCGCCAAAGGTGCGATTCTCCTGGACGTGCGTGAACCGGAAGAGACGTCCTGTGGCATCATTCCCGACGCACTGACCATTCCACTTCCCGAACTGCGCAACCGTATCGGCGAGTTGCCCACGGGAGCAAAGATCATCCTTACCTACTGCAAGGCAGGCCTGCGTGGGTACGTTGCGCAGAGAATCCTGGTCCAGAACGGGTTCCAGGTCGCCAACCTGACCGGTGGCTATACAAGCTGGGAGGCTTCTGTGACACACGGTATCGAAGAACAGCCGACACGGCTCGAACGCGAAGCGGACGATCAGCAGACCTGCACGGGCGGGCCGTGCGCTACAAAGACAGAATTGCTGGCACCACGCGCCCCAGCTTCGGCCAAAACCGTCGAGATCGATGCCTGTGGCCTTCAGTGCCCGGGGCCGCTGCTCAAACTGAAAGAAGCACTGGCACAGACAGGGCCTGGTGACCTGATCAAGATCACGGCTTCGGATCCCGGGTTCTACGCCGACGTTGCAGCCTTTGCCCAGGCACAGGGCCTGGAAGTGGTGGACCGCCAGCGTGGAAAGCTAGTTACGGCGACACTGCGGAAGCCTCTTCAGGCTGCCGCCACAGCAGGAGTCGTTGTCGTCCCAGGCAAGGCGGACGACCACGCGACCATCATCGTGTTCAGTAACGACCTGGACAAGGTCATCGCGGCGTTCATCATCGCGAACGGCGCTCAGGCCATGGGCAAGAAAGTCAGTATGTTCTTCACCTTCTGGGGACTCAACGTCCTTCGCAAGGACGAGAACGTGCGCATCAAGAAGACGTTCATCGAGAAGATGTTCGGCATGATGATGCCACGTGGCGCCACACACCTCATTCTGAGTAAGATGCACATGATGGGTATGGGCACCGGCATGATCCTTGGCCTCATGAAAAAGTACAACGTGACGCCTGTAGAGGCAATGATGCGGTCTGTCCTCGACGGCGGGGGCAAGTTCATCGCCTGCACGATGTCCATGAACCTGATGGGTATCCACCGCGAAGAGCTGATCGACGGCATCGAAGAAGGTGGCGTCGCGACCATGCTGGGCGACGCTGACCAGGGTCATATCAACTTCTTCATCTAGCTTACTCTTTCATTGGAGCAACGATCGCCCCGGTATACAGCCGGGGCGATCGTTATTGGTCCAGCGCTTCGTCGATCCTACGCGCCGTTGGCCGTGCAGTAGATCTTGATAGCGTCACGGATGAACAGGGCCAGTCCTGGTTTTACTTTGTCGTATGTCGCAGTGAAGCGAGGGTCGCTCACATACATGTCACCGAGACCGGACAGCATCTCGAACGAGCAGGCGTAGAAGTTGCTGTTCATGTACTCGTGAAAGAGCTTCACCAGAGCCTGTACGCCCGGGTCGGAGGGACTGCGGCCCATGAGAGCCGCCAAGCCTTCTCTGATCTCTGCACCTTCCTGCTGGATGCGCTTCCAGTTTTCCTTCGTATACTTCGACGTACGTCTCTGGGATTCCACATAGGCATCCGTCGTGCCCCACCGCTGCTTCGCCTCGTCTGCGTACTTCGTCCGATGTTCCTCCAGAGCGCGTTCGTCGAACGCGTCAAACATTGTCGTCGTGTCCATTGTTTCTCCTTTGTCCATGGCTTCTATGGTGCAACCGACTGCTGCAAGGAGCCTTTCGACAGCCTTGCGCCGCTCAAGCAGTGCTGTGCGGTGTGCCTCGAGCGCTTCGCGCCGGTCGAACGTCGGGCTCTTCACGATCGCCTTGATCTGGGCGAGCGGGAACCCGAGTGAGCGGAAGAAGAGGATCTGTTGCAGCGACTCCAGGTCACTATCGGCATAGAGTCTGTATCCGGAAGCTGTCTCGTACGAAGGGTTGAGCAGGTCGATGGCATCATAGTAGTGAAGCGTGCGCACGCTCACATGGGCCATATCCGCCACCTTCCCTATCGTGTAGGTCATCCTTGCTCCTTTCCGTACCATGGCAGCATATACCATGACGTTGCGTCATAGTCAAGAGGGTAGGACAAACGAAAGCCCCCAGCTTACGCTGGGGGCTGATTGGGTTCAGTATAGGGGGAAGACTACTTGATCGTAACGTCCTTGGCCTGCGGACCCTTGTCGCCTTGCACGACTTCAAATTCGACCGCGTCGCCTTCCTTCAGCGACTTGAAACCTGAACCGAGGATGGCGCTGTAGTGGACAAAAACGTCCTTGTCGCCGTCGTCACGAGTGATGAAACCATAACCCTTCTCTGCATTGAACCACTTGACTTTGCCTGTAAGCACTGAAACCTCCATAAAACTTGGCATGTACTATCTTGCCATAGAGCAGTATATGAAGTAACTTCCCCAATACAAGGGCCATGTTGCAACATATACATTCATGTTGTCTTCTTATCGCTATTTCGTGTGTTATTCCAGTGAATGCAGGAGCGACTGAATGTGAATCCAGCGCGTGGTCAGGAAGGACCCTCGTTGCCCCCTACTTGCTCTCCGACGGCACGATCCCGTAGATCCTGGAATACTTCTCTTTCACCTCACTCATGAAGTAATGGTAGTCCAGCGGCTTGCCAGTCACCCGCACGACAAGATCCTTTGGATCGTACAGGGCGCCGTACTGGTGAATCTTGGACCGCTGCCATTCACGCAACATGTCAAGGTGACCTGCCGCGATCTGTCCGTCGAGATCCGGGATCTCCTGCCTGGCCGTGGCAAAGAATTGCGCAGCGTAAAGATTCCCGAGCATGTACGACGGGAAGTATCCAAACAGGCCCCCCGACCAGTGGACGTCTTGGAGGACGCCGTGGGCATCATCGGGAACCTCGACGCCGAGATACTCTTTCATCTTGGCATTCCAGAGGTCTGGAAGGTCGGCCACCTCGACTTTCCCGTTGATCAGAGCTTCCTCGATCTCGAAACGGAGCATCACATGCAGGTTGTACGTGACCTCGTCCGCCTCGGTCCGTATGAGCGATGGTTCGGCGACGTTGATCGCCCGATAGAAGTCCTCGACAGGGACACCCTCAAACTGTGCAAAGCGGCTCTGAAAACGTGGATAGTAGTACTTCCAGAACGCTTCCGAACGACCGACAAGGTTCTCCCAGGTCCTGGATTGTGACTCGTGAATGCCCATGGAAGCCCCCTTGTGGATGGGCATCCATCGGTACTCCTCAGAAATGCCCTGTCCATAAAGGGCATGCCCTCCCTCGTGCATCGTCGAGAAGAGTGCTGAGGCGACGTTGTCTTCGTAGTAGTGGGTCGTCACGCGGACGTCGCCGAACCCAATGCCTGTGGTGAAAGGATGCGCCGTCTCGTCGATCCGGCCGGCGTCGAAATCATAGGTCATGGCCTTCAGAATATCCAGCGACAGTTGTTCCTGAGTGGCCTTGTCGAACGTTCCTTTGAGGAACGAGGTGTCGGGTCGCTTTCCTTCTTCCTGCAATTGTCTTATGAATGGCACCAGCTCGGACTTGAGGCCGTCGATGATAACCCTGAGGTCTTCGGTCGTGACGGAAGGCTCATAGTCGTCCAGCAGCACGTCGTACCTGTTCTTCTCGTAGCCGCAGTACTCGATAAACTCCTTCTGGTACGCGACGATTTCCTCGAGGTAAGGACGGAACATCGCGAAATCGGACTTGGCTTTTGCCTCCTGCCATGCGTACTCGCCTTTCGAGCAAGCCACCGTGAACTTCTCGTACTTATCGGGAGGGATGGCTGAGATCTTCCGATACTGCTTTGTCTCGAGCTCCACGTTTCTCCGGTCGACCTCGCTGAGTTGCCGGTCGACTACGGGCCTGTTGAAGTACTCAACAAAGGCAGCCATCCGCGGAGACGTCGACATCTCGAAAGCAGTCCTCCCCAGCTTCCCTGCCACCATCGACCGGTCTGGTGCCGCCTTTGGAGGCATCTTGGTCCTCATGTCCCATTCGACAAGCGCCGCCGCACTGGTGTAGCTCGCGATCTCCTTGCAGTAATCGTAGAATTCCCTGATGTCCATTGTGTCATTCTCCCCACTGCATGTCATCCAACACAACATAGCATATGAGCGGTGCAAACCCATGTCAATCGGTATCCGTACTATCGGGCTGCAAAATGAAAAGTCCCCGGCATGCGCCGGGGACTCGATTGGGTTCAGGTGTCAGTGATCAGGCCTTGACCTGGACGTCCTTCGCCTGCGGGCCCTTGTCGCCCTGCACAACCTCGAACTCCACAAGGTCGCCCTCCTTGAGGGCCTTGAAGCCAGAGCCGATGATTGCACTGTAGTGGACAAAAACGTCCTTGTCGCCGTCGTCACGAGTGATGAAACCATAGCCCTTCTCTGCATTGAACCACTTTACCTTACCTGTAAGCACTGATGACCTCCATACACAATTGTGGCATGTCTTATCTTGCCACTAAGAAGTATACAATTTCAAAAAAAACACGTCAATACCTCTGAGGCAATGCGAAACAGTTCACTTGATCGCGTCACTCCTCATCTCGCCTTCAGCCCTTGTGGCAGCGCAGGCGGAAACCCCGTTGTAACCTGATCAGCCTGCTTACCGTATGCGAAGTGAACAGTGCATGACCCAGCTCACCCTTTATGACGATCCTGAGCCCGGGTCTTTTTGCAGCCTGCACAAGGGGGTACGAGATGAACAACAGTGAACAGCACGAACGTAATACGAGAGCCCTTGGACTCTTGCTTCTAGCCGTGGGTGCCTGGATCCTGGTCGCCAGATTCATTCACATCGACCTGGGATTCTGGCTGTGGCCCTTCTGGGTCATTGTCCCCGGCGGACTCATCATGGCTCTCGGTTTCCGGGATACACACCGGAGCAACGAAGGCCTGGTCACCTTTGGCAGCATCGTCGCCGTAACGGGCATTATCCTCTTCGTCCAGAACATCACGGGACAATGGCAGAGCTGGGCATATGCGTGGGCGCTCCTGTTTCCAGGCAGTATTGGTCTCGGTCAGTATCTGTGGGGCAAACGCGCCGGCAACGAAACAGAGGTCCACAGGGGTGAGAAGACTATGCAGACTGCGTTCGTTCTGTTTGTCGCCTTCGGTCTCTTTTTCGAAGTCGTCCTCGGCATCGGAGGGTTCCATCTTGGTATGGCGAGCCGTATTGTAGTACCCGTCCTCCTGATCGCCGGTGGAGTAGCCCTGTACATTATGTCGATGAACGGCAGCCGCAGACAGGTTTCTCCACCTCCGTCGCGCCCGCAGAATACGCCTGCTCCTTCACAACCCCCTGTCCAGCAGGTCGACTCTCAGGACGACATCACCCAGCATTCTTAGAACAGAAGTTGACAGTCGCCGGAGCTATTCTTATAGTGAAGGGCATCCATCCTGCTGGACATCGAGGTACCAATGACACGACGCTTTCCTGTGCGAACCCTGACGACGACCGGCTTGTTGCTGGCGGTGGGACTGCTGCTGCCCCTGATTTTTCATTCCCTGTTCGGAGCGGCGGGCGGCCAGATGTTCCTGCCAATGCACTATGCCGTCCTGCTGGGTGGACTGCTGCTGGGTCCCGTTGCTGGAACATTCCTCGGCATCGCCACCCCCTTGCTCAGCACACTCATGACGGGCATGCCCCCGGTCGCCATCCTGCCCCCCATGGTCGTCGAACTGGCCATCTACGGTCTGGTCGCCGGGTTTGCCCACCGTCACTGGAAACTCGCGCCTCTCTGGTCACTCCTTCTTGCAATGGCTGCCGGCAGAATCGCATTGGGTCTTGCAGTTGCCCTGCTGGGACCATCTATTGGCCTGAAAGCTGAACCTGTCACCTACGTCCTCACCAGCATCGTGACGGGCCTTCCCGGCATCGCCGTACAGATCGTGGTCATCCCGCTCCTTCTCGCGCGCGGACGCCTCGAGCGGTCGATTGCAGACCGCTGACGGGATCCGGGTCTCCACACACATTTCACGATGTCCCCGTTGCATGCGATATGCTGAAGGAGAATTAATCTTCCGAGGAGGAGATACATGTACAAAATAGTATTACTCCGGCACGGCGAAAGCACGTGGAACAAAGAGAACCGATTTACCGGCTGGACCGACGTCGATCTGTCCGAGAAGGGAATCGTCGAGGCACACGATGCAGGAAGGCTCCTGAAGGAGAGTGGGTTCACCTTCGACCTGGCATACATCTCGGTCCTCAAGCGGGCCATCCGCACGCTGTGGATCGCCCTCGACGAGATGGACCTCATGTGGATCCCGCAGGTCCGCAGCTGGCGCCTCAACGAACGTCACTACGGAGCCCTGCAAGGGCTCAACAAGGCTGAGACGGCGCAGAAATATGGTGACGCACAGGTCAAACTGTGGCGCCGCAGCTACAGCACGCAGCCGCCCGCTCTGCTCAAGACAGACGATCGCTGGCCGGGACATGATCCGCGCTATGCTGATGTGCCCGAAGACGACTTGCCGCTGACCGAGTGTCTCAAGGACACCGTCGCCCGGTTCGTCCCGTACTGGGAAGAAACGATCGCGCCTTCGGTGAAGGCCGGTCGGAAGATCATCGTCGTCGCCCATGGCAACTCGATCCGCGCTCTCGTGAAGTACCTCGACGGCATCAGCGATGACGCCATCGTCGACCTGAACATCCCGACGGGCATCCCTCTCGTGTACGAACTGGACGAGCACCTCAAGCCGATCAGCCATGCCTATCTCGGCGACCCTGAGGCTGCAGCACGAGCTGCTGCCGCTGTCGCAAACCAGGCAAAGGTCACGTAACTGGACCAGCGCCTGCTCTCATACAACGACCCTCTGTCCTGGTTGTCGTGCCTGCGAAGACTGCTATCCCCCATATCGTGTGCATGATCGGGAACTTCGCGAGGCGATGCGACGTCTTAGATAGGTCGTATAGGTAGATTTACGTGACATGTCCGGTGACCGACACCATGCAAACGGACTTCCGACAGACACCTGGAGGCGATTATGCTCAATAGGAGAACAAGGACTGCGGTTGTTGTTTTCGCAGTAGCTGTTCTGGCGGTGGCGATCGTGATCGTGGCAGCTGTCGCCAAGCCAAAACGAGCAGCCCTTATGACCCAGCCTCAGAGCTTCTCACAGATTACGTTGATAGATAAGAACACCGGGTGGGCACTAAGCACAAATGGCCAAATCCTGAGGACTGCAAACGGTGGAGCTACATGGGCCGACGTTTCGATCTCTCAGACGCCCCTCCCTGTTCAGGTCCCCGCGACGATTGGTACTTGCTTTTTTGACGGGCAGACGGCGTTCGTGGCAACCAATGCCGGCACCGACAATCAGCCACAGATCGTGGTCTACCATACGAGTGACAAGGGTTCGACCTGGGACAGTACCAATATCGTTACCAAGCTGGATTGGGAAAAAGGTGACATCGGCGGCGTCAAGATCAGCTTCGCCGACGCGTCGAACGGCTACCTCATGATCACTGGGACACCCGGGGCTGGACAGATGGCAAAATCACTGTACCGGACGACCGACGGTGGCAAGACCTTCTCCTTTGTCCGGGATATCACAGGCATAACGGATGCAGCCGGAACGATGAACGGAATAGCGGGCTATCCAACCGGCATGACGTTCTCTACGCCTGAAACCGGATTTGTGACGTGCTCCTATAGTGCATACACGTTTGTGTTGATGTTTAAGACGACGGACGGTGGCACAACGTGGAAGCTATGGTCATTGCCTGTCCCTGCTACATATAAGAACTTGTCCCCTGCAAATAATTACTACGCCGACGCGTATCCTCCCGTGTTCTTTGGAGAACAGAAGAAGACTGGTGTTGTCATGCTGGATTTTGTGGAGGACGGCAAACACATGATGCAGTCGTACCGCACCACCGACGGTGGCGGCACCTGGACGTTGGGCCCTGCTTCGAACAATCCGGATGTCAGGACCTATTCTTTCATCGATGCCACGACCGGCTGGGGCCTGGACGAGAATGGCAAGATCTTCACGACAACGGATGGCGGAGCGACGTGGGTACCGGTGAACACTAGCAACCCATAGCAACCTCTGAACATCTAGCAATAACTCTTCGCGTAGTTGGACTCCTGTCACCCCGACTGATACTATGAAGACAAACCCCCGGCCATAAGGCCGGGGGTTTGTTGTACGGAAAGAGAACAGGATCTAGAGCAGACCAGCCTCGTGATGCTTGGCGGCAATCGTGTCCGCCAACGCATCGATAGCCTGCATGTCGGCGGCACGAGGGTCGCCCTTAGCGAGGACGGGTGTGAGAAGTTCAGCCTTCAGCGGCGCGATAAGTCCGCCAAGAACGTCGATGATGCGCTGACCCCAGCCAAATGATCCAATAATCGATACGAACTTCGTCTTTGGACGAAGAGCCCCTGCCAGGTAAGCGATCTCGATGGTCTTGGGATGCGGACCCGTCAACACGGCAGGTGTGCCGATGACGATGGTCGCGGCGTCCACGAGGGACATGGCGATGTCACCGAGGTCGGCAGTCGTCAGGTCGAACCGTTCGACGGTAACACCGCGGTCGGCCAAGGCCGCCGTAAGGCGATCGACCATCTTCAGCGTGCTCCCATGCATGGAGATAAAGGGGATGACGACCTTGTTGTGCGGAGGGCCGCCTGCCCATTCACGATAGGCGTCGAGGATGAATGCCGGCTCCTTGTAGACGGGGCCATGGCTGGGGCAGATCATGTCGATCTGCAGACCTGTCAGCTTGTCCAGATTCTTCACGATGAAACCACGGAACGGCATCATGATCTCAGCATAGTAGCGTTTGGCGCCGTGCATGACGATGTGGCGCTCGGCGAATACACCCGACTGCGCCCGGTGCGAGCCGAGAAAGTCGCAGGAGAGCAGGACGTGGTCTTCCTCGATGTACGTGCCCATCGTTTCGGGCCAGTGAACCCAGGGCAGGTAGATAAACCGAAGGGTCTTGTCGCCAAGTGACAGAGTCTCGCCGTCAGCGACCGTCCTGAACCGATCGTCCGGGATGTCCAGATGCTCCTGCAGCAGTTCCTTTGCCTTCGGATTTGTCACGAGGATAGCCTCAGGATATCGGGCAAGGACGGCAGGGATGGAACCGCTATGGTCCTGTTCGGCATGCTGCGCCACAAGGTAGTCCAGGTGGTCGACAGTGTCGAGCTGAGCCATGAGGACGTCCAGTTTCGCCGGGTCGACAGTGTCAACCAGCGCGGTCTTCTCACTGCCCCGCACCAGATACGCGTTGTAGCTGGTTCCTTCAGGCAACGGGATCAGCGAGTCAAACAATTTTCGGTCCCAGTCGACCGCTCCCATGAGGGTGATGCTTGGCATTATTGGTCGTGCGTTCACGGTAACCTCCTTGTTCTTGTCAACAGGCTACAGTAACGTGCTTTCAATCAGTATTCGGAACCACCTTCTCCAGCATCTCGAGGAGTGACTCCTGCTCATCCACTGTCAGTGGGGACAGCATCGTCTCCAGCTTGGCTGCGCGTAGAGAACGTGCCTTGGAAGCGATTTTTCTGCCCTGCGGCGACAGATACAGACACACGGCACGCTGATCATCAGGATCGGCACCGCGCTGCACCAGCCCCATGTTCTCCAGTCTGCGGACTCCAATGCTGATGGTTGGAGCAGTCAAATCGAGCCGCTCGGCAGTGTCCTGCACGCGACATCCAGGATGCTCAGAAAGCGACAGCAACAACGAGAGCTGAGACGCGGTCAGTCCACCGACTCGACGCGGGTCCTCAGTCTCCCAGTAGCTTCGCAGTCTCAACAGAACTAGTTCCATACGCTTGCTGTTAGTTATATTTTTCATCACGGTTCCCCCTTACTTTGATAAGCTAAGAGTAGAGGGCATTTGGCATCCGTCAATGGTCTTTTGTAAAGATATCAAGGAGAAGGAGACCACGTGCTCCATTTTGACAGCATTTGCAGTGTTGACTCGGTACGGGCGTAAACGATGCCCCGGTCAATGCAGGATCGACCTCACCAGGGCGACCCTGCCGATAAGCAGGAGACGCCTGCCATCTCATCTCCGTTTCCCGATCAGAGGTCACCAGTCATTGACCGTTCGCCGCCTTGGACTATCCTGACAGTGCGCATACGTTCCGGCGACATAGGTGAGAGGGGGTCAACATGAGCAAGCGGTGGGTCAGTGAACTACTGGTGACAATTGTCGCTGCCATCTGTACGGCTGTCATGGGGGCCCTGTTCTGGAGCTTTGGTTCACGCACTGACTACTGGGGTCTGCTCATCCCTGCGCTATTCCTTGTCTTCTACATCAGCTGGAAATCCGCAAGTCACGCGCAGGAGTCCGTGTCTGCCGTCCCGTATTCGGTGCTCATGGTTCTCGTTTCCGCCCTCGTGCTCATCCTGGACCTGAAGTTCTAATGGATACCCCTGAAATAGAGACTGTCCTCCTCGCCTGTCAGACGGTCGAGCGCCAGGGCGCCTTCAAGTCCGTCGAGCTGACCATGCTGTTGACCCGCTCATTTGTCGTGCTCGCCCCGTTCGACCAGACGAAAGTTCGCAAGATTCGCGAGGCAAGAACAGCCGACGCAAAATCGCGGGGAGCAAGCCGTTTCCAGCAGATGTGGTACGCTGCCCAGGCGCCATTCGCGCTCATTGACGGGTATCCCGGGATGACGATCGCCGATGTCATGGCGGAACTGCCGACAGCCCGTACGCTGGGCTATGCCGACCTCGAGGAGGTCTCTCTTCTCGAGAGCACTCCACCACCACCGAGCCACTTCGGGCCACGCACCCCCGGAGAGCCTCCCCACAAGCTCATGCTCACGACGACGACTGGAGAGATCTCCCTGCAGGTCGACGGTCATACGGACCCACGTGAGCTGCGCCGATTGCTTAAAGAGATTGCCATAGACAAGTTCGTAGCGAACGAGTGACCCAGGCAACTGGAATCGTCAACGCCGAACTGCCACGCCCACCGTGGAGCCTCCGGGCAGAAGTCTGGACGCCCTACGTTACATCACCAATGTCCGGAAGCGGCATGTAGCCTGAAGTATTTCGGAAGTTGACATATCCTGAAGGTTTGCTATACTAATAACAGAAGAAGGTAGCCTCGCGCGGAACATAGCTTGCGTTCATGGCGGACTTGTCTGCTCGCTCCGAGGTTGCCTTTTTCGCATGTTCCGAGGAGAGAGCCGAACGATGAGCCGCATACGAAAAGCACTGCTTGCTATCTCTGGTGGTCACTTTCTTGTTGAAGGGTACGCCGCCTTTCTCCCCCCTCTCGTTCCTGTCTTCCGCACACGTCTGGGTTTCTCCCTGGGGGCCGCCGCCGCACTGGCTGCCAGTCTCCCTATCGTTTCGGGCCTTGTCCAGACGATCTTCGGCCTGGTATCCGACCGCATGCGGCATGCCAACGCGCTTGTCGTGACCTCTTCGATCCTTGCCGCCGTTTCGCTGGCACTGCTGCCGTTCGCCCGCAGCTTTGGCTGGCTCCTGCTCATCTTCACGACCATAGCTCTGTCGCTTGCGATGTTTCATCCACAGGGAGCCATCGGTATGAGCCAGCTGTCCTCGACGAATAAGGGCCGGTTCATGTCCGTCTTCAACTTCGGCGGGTCTATGGGTTCCTTTGTGGGCTCGCTGGCGATCATCCCTCTCTTTGGATTGCTGCATCTCGAGCGCTTCTGGATCCTGGCCATCCCTGGCATCGCGCTGGCACTCTTCCAGGTGTTCGCATTGCCACGCCAGGAAGATCCCACGATAGCTGCACAAAATGGCAACGGCGGTCGCATGACGGACAGTCCTGCATTCAAAGGATACCTCATGCTCGTCGCCAACTCCACGCTGAACGCGATGGTCTACAACGGCGTCACGATCCTGCTACCCCTGCTCTTCCAGGGGCTCGGGTTCCAGGCAGGCAAAGCCGGCGTCTACCTTGCCGTCGGTTCGCTCGTGGGCGCAGTCGCCAATGTCGTCGGGGCCGAACTCTCCGACCACATCGGTCGCAGGACCGTCAACCTCATTGGTGCGACAGGCGTGGCCGTCACCCTCCTGATGTTCGTCCTGACCGGGTCGACCAGCATCATCTGGTTCCCGGCCATGTGCTTCTTCAGCTGCATGACGCTGAGCTCCAACATCGTCTTCGCGCACGAACTGGTCACAAATCACCGTGGTTTCGTCTCCGCGTCTATCATGGGTTTCTCGTGGGGCATCGGCGGCGTTGTCGTCATCATCCTGGGTCAGTGGGCGCAGCACACTAGCATCACGTCGGCGTATCACCTGTTGCTGGGCGTCGCGGCCGTCCTGCTCGTGCTGGCCTTCCTGTTGCCGACACGCCACGCGCTCAGGGCCGTTCTCGAGCACATCCCTGCACAGGAACAGGCTTGAGTCACGGGCTGCTGCTGCTATCTTGTTGATACACAACAGGAGGCACGTATGCAAGCATGGATCGACCGGCTCGACGACTACGACGAAGGACGATTAAGTGACGTGTTCGCAAGCCACCAGGGGTTCCTTCTGGGCGGGCTCGTTCCTGGCGACACTGTCCTCGTCAAGCCAAACATCCTGCAGGAAGCAGAGCCCGAGCGGGCGCTGGCGACCAACCCTCATTTTATTCATGCCTTCGTCCGGTTTCTGCTCGGACACGGGCTCCGCGTCATCGTTGGCGACATTCCGGGCAACCACGTCCCCAGCGAACGCCTGGCCGCCGACTTTGGCCTCGAGGAATACGTCGGCGACGAGCGGGTCACTATCTGCCACCTGGACCAATATGGGTTCAGGCACGTCCATCTCGAGCACCCACGGAGCCCCCGGCCTATCACTCTGCCCGACCTGCTGTGGCAGTCCAAGGTCCTCTTCAATCTGCCTAAGGCAAAAACTCATTCATTGACGCTGGTCACGGGTGCCGTCAAGAATCTATTCGGGCTCACGCCCAAGGCCGAGCGCACGGGGCTCCACATGATCCCGTCCGGCGATGAGTTTGCCAGATGCCTGCTGGACCTCCACGCCGCCCTCCCCATCCATGAACGGGTCGTCATGGACGGTATCCTCGGCATGGACGGAGAGGGCCCGTCGGCAGGAAGGCCCAGACAGTTGCGGGCCGTCGTCGTTGCGGACGATCCTGTCCTCGCAGACTGGGCCATGTGCCACATGATGGGCATCGACTGGGAACTCACACCGCTGTCGCATGTCGTTCCTGTCCCTGACGGCACGCTCGCAGTCGGCGACCTCACACCCATCCAGCCGGCCTTTGCACGGCCCCGCAGCTACATGGGTGGCGCAGTGGTCTCGATCGCAGCAACATTCCAGCGCATCGTCGGCGCCTCCAACCGACCCATCCCCGTAGTCGACACGTCCAAATGCATCAAGTGCGGCATCTGCGCCCAGCGGTGCCCTGCGAAAGCAATCAGGCTTGCACAGTACCCGCAGTTCAACCGAAGGACCTGCGTGCTTTGCTACTGCTGCCACGAGATGTGCCCCCAGCAGGCAATTGTCCTCCGACACACATTCCGCCGCTGAATTGTGAATTCCCTTGGTGTCAGGCACAATGGTCTTCACAATTCCAGCCAACCTGAAAGGAGTTGTTCATGATCAATGAAACAACCAAAGCGATGAGCTTCTACACCGACGAGCGGGGTGCGTCACGCCTGTATGCATATCTGGCTGGGTCCGAGAAGGATCCTGCTCTCCGGGCGCGTTTTGCAGAGCTGGCTCGGGTCGAGAACCTCCACATGGCCTTCTGGCGCGCGTTCCTCCTCAAGCGCGGCATCGCCACCGCCGAACCATCGTGGTTCTCGTTTGCCTGGGCACGACTCCTGCGCCGGATACTGGGGACGCGACGCTATCTATCCCTCCTCGAAATCACCGAGGCGACCGCCGTCGACTCCTACTATCAGTTCCTGAACTCCGCAACCCTGGAAGAAGCCGAGAAGACCAACATCGCACGCATCATCGAGGATGAGCTGGGCCACGAGGAAGAGCTGGAATCACAGTTCAACGCGCTGCCCAAAGACAACGTCCGCGATTTCGTGATGGGCATGAACGACGGTCTCGTCGAACTGCTTGGCGCGGTGACCGGTCTCTCGGCCGTCTACCCGACGCGCCCGCAGATCGTCGCGGTCAACGGTCTTGTCGTAGGCCTCGCCGGTGCGCTGTCCATGGCGATCGGAACCTGGGTCTCAGTCCGCAGTCAGCGCCAGGTCAACGAAGGCATCCGCCGCAAGACCGACCTTCTTTTCAGTGTCGCGCCCAAACGGGCGCAGGCAGAACTCGCCAGGAAGCTGACCGAATCCGGGATGCCCGCCGACCTGACCGACGAGGTCACCGAAAAGTTGGCATCGAACAAAGAGGCAATGATTGGACTCCTCACCGAGCACACGCCCGTCAACGAGATCCGCAGCGCCCTGTTCACCGGCGTTGCCTACATCATTGGACTGCTGTTCCCCGTCCTCCCCTACTTCTTCGCGCGGAATTCGTTCATGGCGCTGATCTTCAGCGTCTTTTTCGCCGGGCTTGCCCTTGCTATAGTCGCCAGCATCATCACCCTGACGGCCGGCAGCAACGCCTTCCGCCGCAAGATCCGTGAGATGGTCATCACCGGCCTTGGCGCCGCCGCAGCCTCCTACGCGTTCGGCCGCCTGGTGCAGGCCGTGTTTGGTATCCACGCATGATGCAGCCAAAGGACAAACTGATGAGTGATACCCCTTTTATCACCAAAGGCACGAAAGTCGCACTAACCCCGCGGCAGAGGGAGAACGTGCCGACGTACTGGAAGTGGATCTGCGACCCCGAAGTCAACCCTGGGCTAACCGACATCGGAGCATGCGTGTCCATCGAGAACGAATACGAGTGGTATGACAACAACGCCGGCAAGGCTGATGGGGGCAGCGTGTACTTCGACATCCATGAGGTGGACGGCATGCGCCTGGTAGGGGACTGCCTGCTGTTCGATATCGACCACGCGGCAGGGACAGCCGAACTGGGAATCATCATCGGCGAAAAGGACTGCTGGAACCGCGGGTATGCAACGGAAACCGTAGCCCTGCTGGCCCAGTACGCCTTCGATATCCTGGGGCTGAGCAGTGTCATCCTGAATGTCTACGACTTCAACGAGCGGGCCGTCGCTGCATACCGCAAGGCCGGGTTCCGTGAAGTCGGTCGACGCCGGGGTGTGCGTCATGGCGCGCGTATTGTGCAAGAGGTCATCATGGACATCGTGCCGGGCGAGGTTGCTGGGCTGACAGACTGAACCCAACAACAGACCCCCGACGCCAATGCTGGATTCCCGCCTTCGCCGAAAGCACCCCTCAGAACGCCCCTCGCATTGAAAAGAAATGCTCAGGGGTATTGAAAAGAAATACTCGGGGGAAATGACGGAGTGTCGCGCGGGAATGACAGATTGGCGTGGAGATGGCAGGTCAGAGTATGAAGGTAACCATGTACGGATGGTTCAAGAGACGTGTAGCAGAGGTGGCAGCAGAAGACTGAGAGCCCGGTCGGCAAGGACTGGACCTCAGATGAGCCAACAGGACAACACAAGGAAGACACAGACCGCCTTCCTCACTTCTCCTCCCTCCTCGTCGCCCGGCTTTCCAGCCGGGCGACTTCCTTTTCTGACCGTGACCACGTCACATTTGAGAGACTCGTGCCTGTTGTCAGGCCGCAAATCCGTTATACTGGCAGAGGTGCACGGGCGTCTGCGAGTCCTGAAAGGGGCTCCTGAGCTGCCGAGTGCACGGGCGATCGCACCCCCAAGTCGTGCGTGTGGCCGTCTGCTGCCGTGGGACAGCGTTTTGGCCGCAAGGAGGATTGTATGACTTTTTCTATCGAGCCGGCTGAGCCCGTCACTGTGGAAGTGGCGCTCGGCTGCGGCACCTCGCGGACCGTTACTGTCCACTGGGAGAAGGGGACATTGTACGCGCGTGCAGGCTCAGAGCCTCAGCTCGCGTTTCAACC
Source organism: Candidatus Cryosericum hinesii (assembly GCF_003570985.1). Classification (GTDB taxonomy): domain Bacteria; phylum Caldisericota; class Caldisericia; order Cryosericales; family Cryosericaceae; genus Cryosericum; species Cryosericum hinesii. The sequence goes on along the minus strand of NZ_QXIW01000031.1, from coordinate 17,564 downwards.
GTCCCTTGAAGCATGGAAGCGTTTCTGGCGTGCCGCCGACAAGGCGAACGTCTGGAACTGGGATCGTCTGCAGCAGGCCGACCAGCCTGCGCTCTGGCGAATCGCACTGGATACTGGTGCGAAGCGCGTCACCGCCTCTGGTCAGTCGAGCGCGACCGACGAGTTCAAGACGTTTGTACGCGCCCTCAAGAAACTGCTTCCCGGCGTCAGCCTCCCCTTTTCCACGTGATATCTCCCACACCATCCATCCACTCGGAGGAACCCGTGTCAATCACCAGATTTGTCATCAAGAAAGAAGACATCGACCGCACAGCCTGGCAACAGGTCCTGGTCGAAGCCGATCAGAAGCTGTGCTCGGTGTACGGTAAACTGTTCTACCAGCGCGCGCAGGAAGCAGGCAAGGCGCACGACTCGCGCACAGAGGCTGTCTACACGTTCCTCGGCGCCGTCGCTTCACCCGAACTCAAGCTCGAGACCCCGTCGCGCGACCCCTTTGTCCCCGCTGCCGATCTTCAGTACTCGCGCACACCGCTCCCTGAAGATTTTTCGGCCGATGAGCTGCATGTCATCAAACAACTCATCGAGACTGTCCAGGACGCGGAACTGCGGTCTCGGCTAGCCGATATCCTCTGGGTACGTCAGGGTGACGCCAGCGTCGCCAGCCTGGCTGTCGACAGCTACCTGAGCAGTGCCCTGCATCTCAAGGACGTCGTCCAGTGGGCAGATGGCTACGATCGCCTGAAGCGTTCCTTCGACATCGCCGTCTTCCTTGGCAAAGAGACCAAGGCATACCGCAAGACCATCGACTACCTTCAGAAACAACTCAGTGAGTTTGGCGCTGAGGAGCCGACGCCCTGGTGGGCCAAGCTCATCAACCTGCTGCTGGACGCCGGCGAAGGCAACGCCTCCCGGTTCGCCAGTATCTGCGGGACAAGCGCACAGCGCTGCGAGACCGCTGGACAGTGGGAAACCGCACGCCTGTACTGGCAAGTCAAGGCTCGCTGCGAGACCGCCGCAGGGCAGGACAAAAACAGAGAACTGGCTCTCAAGCGTGCCTCCGACACCTATGTCAAGCAGGCCGACGTCGTACAGTCCGAGGCTCAGCCCATCACCGACCATGCGCTGGAACTGATGCGCAGCGCCATGGAATCGCTTGCCAAGGTCCCAGGCAACGAGCAGGCGGTCATCGAGCTCAAGAAACAGGTCGACGCGCTCGAGCTGAAGCGCAACGATGCTCCCATGAAGAAGCCGTCACGTATGGATCCAGCCGGAATCACCCAGTGGGCACGTGACCAGGTCAAGAGCAAGGACCTGCGTGCCGCGCTTGTCGCGCTCGCCAATCTGGCCGAAACACCCAAGCCTGCAGAACTGGAAGAACAGGTCGACGCCAAGACGGGCCGGATGCCGTTCCAGTATCTCATCAGCACGGTTGGAATGGATCAGGAGGGAAAGGCCTCTTCTCACACTCCCGCCGCCTTCACGGGCGATACCCGCGAGATCCGTACGGCCAAGGATGCCGAACTGTACCAGGAAGCTGCCCGCAACCGTCAGATTGCTGTGCTCGCTCTGCTCGACCCCGCACGTCGTCAGGTTCTGTCAGACCATGTCGTTCGACTGGATGACTGGCGTGCCTTCACGACCGACAACCCCTTTGTCCCCGTCGGCCGCGAGGAGATCTTTGCCCGTGGCATGGATGCAGGCATGAATGGCGATTTCCTTGTCGCCGTCTCGTTGCTGACACCGCAAGTCGAAAATGCCGTACGCATCGTCCTGAAGAAGGCCGGTGTCGTCACGAGCAAGATCGACATGCGCAACGTCGAGCAGGAACGCGTACTCGGAGCCCTGTTGGACATGGACGACGCAGAACGTGTCTTCGGACGTGACCTCATGTTCGACCTCAGAGGCCTGCTTGTCGAGAAGTTTGGCTCCAACATGCGCAATGAGCTGGCCCACGGCCTTCTGGATCTCGACGACTTCAAGGGCCCTGACGCCGAGTACCTGTGGTGGTGTGCGCTCCGCCTTATGTTCCTTCCATCGCTGCAGGGAGTGAAGACCGACCTTTCGCGCCTCCATCCCGGGACACCCGCCCATCAGCAGCCTGATCTGATCGATGTGCATGGACGCGTCCACCATCAGGAAAACGGCATCGGCGAACCATCGGTGGCTGCACAACCGGCGACAAAGCCAGTCATCACCGCTCCTACACCTGCTCCCGTTCAGACCGCCGCCCCGTCCACGACGCCCCAGCGTGCTCCTGAGCGTGACCGTAACCGTAACAGAGGACGTGGCTTCTTCGGCCGTCGTGACCGGGAACAGAAACCCGAAACGACGACTGCAGCGGCTGCTCCAGTGTCTGCACCTGCACCAGCGCCTGTGGCGGCCCAGCCGACACCAGCTCCTGTTGTCGAGACGACGCTCCAGCGCCCTGTTGTCGAGACCAGGGTCACCTCTCTGGTACCTCCAGTTTCGACTTCCGCGACAAGACCTGCCGGCTCCACCAGACCCATTGTCGACTTCCGCGCCGAAGTACGCGCAGCGATGGCAGCAGCCGGCCTTGTCGGCTCCTCGGACACGAAGCCTCAGCAGTCCCCTGTTACCACCCCCACCGGGGAACGTTCTTCAGAGAAACCCGGATCTTCCTCTGCCACGACCAGCCCCGTCGCCGCTCAGTCCCACAGACGCGGCCGCAGATCATCACGCCCGGTGACCGCTGAGACAACGCCAGTTACTCAGACTCCCAGCGCCCCGAAGCCCCAGACCAGGATCGCACCGACGGTCGCCGAGAAAAAGCCTGTCGAGACACAGACTCCGGCAAAGAATACATCGCGCCGCGGTCGGCAGACAGCCCAGTCGCAGCAAGGACCAGCAAGATCAGCCGAGAACAAATCGAAACCAGCCAACAAGGCTCCTGTCGTCAGAGGCGGAAAGGAAGCCCTGAAGGTAACTGCTCCGAAGCAACCAGCTACACAGGCCAAGAACGCTCCCACAAAGCCTCAGCGCGGACAGAGAACTTCCAAGCCGGGGGCAAACGGCGCCAAATAGCCTTTCCTGTATCACGCAATTGTCAGCCCCGGGACCACGGTCCCGGGGCTTTATCATTCGTCCCCGGGCGTTCCACCTCTTTGACACACACGTATCTGTGGCTAGACTGCTCACAAACAGTCTTGCGGAAAATCAGGACCAGAACTCGTCTCAGTGGAGTGACCGCACATATGAAACAAATGGAAAAGGGTTGAACATGCAGATGACACCGTACACGCTGCCTTTGCTGGCAGCAGCTCTTATCTCGGCCATCGTCGCAGTCCTTGCGTGGCAACGCAGACCTTCCCCGGGGGCTCGTGCCTTTTCGGCGGCCATGTGTCTGGTGGTCCTGAACATCCTTGTCTCGCTGTTCCTCCTCAGCAGTACAACACTGGATTCCTTCCTGTTCTGGGTGAAGATGTCGTTTCTTGGTGGAGGCCTGGGCGTCGCGTGGCTTGTCTTCACTCTCAGGTATGATGGAAGATCGCTGCGCGATGTCACTCGCATTGCGGCGCTCGCGGCAGTAGAACCGACGGTGATGTTTGTCCTGACCTGGTTCAACGACCTGCACCACTTGCTCTGGAGTCAGGCCGTTGCCACGCCCATTACGGCCCCCGGCGCACTCCTGCGCGTCGACACACGTCTTGGTCCACTGTTCTGGGTCTGGAGCGCATACCAGTATGCACTTCTGCTGTTGGGTGTCGTGATCCTGCTGCGCGGCCTGTTCAGAGTGCCCTCTGCCTACCGTGGTCAGACGGTCGCCGTTCTGGTCGCGATGGCCGTACCGTGGATCGCCAATGTCCTGTTCCTGGTTGGTCGGACTTCGGTCACCGGGGTCGACCTCACTCCCTTCGCCTTCGCTCTGAGCGGCGTAGCCCTCTTCCTGGCTCTGTATCGCTTCCGCTTCCTCGACCTCTCCCCCATCCCCCGTTCGCTCGTCCTGGAGGCCAGTCCAAACGGAGTTCTCGTCCTTGACGGCAGGGGTCGACTGGTCGACATCAACCCCGCCGCCGAGGCAATCCTTGGGTGCTCTGCCCGCGATGTCCTGGGCGCAGAGGGGACGCAGGTCCTGCCTGCCCTTTCACCCGCAGCGTCGGGCCCCGATGTCGAGCTGACCTTCGTCCGTGACGGGGTGGAGCGCTCCTACGACCTCCACGTCGCTCCGCTGCGCAAGCGCATGGGAAAGCTCGCTCTGCTGGTGGACGTCACAGATCGCAAGTGCTTGACCGCGCACCTGCTCCAGGCGCAGAAAATGGACGCCCTCGGCCTCATGGCAGGTGGAATCGCCCATGACTTCAACAACCTGTTGACAGGCATCCTTGGAAACCTGAGCATCATGCAGGAAGAGGCCGGGCAGCTGGATTCCATCGCAGAGCCGCTGGCCCAGGCTGAGCAGGCTGCTAGGCGGGCTGCCGGCCTCGCACACAACCTGCTGACGTTCAGCCGCAATGGGAGCCCAGCGCCGACGTACCTCAACCTCAACCAATCTGTCGACCTCACGCTGCAGTCCATCGCGGAACTGGTGCCGCCCTCCATGACAATCGCCCGGGACTATGCACCGGGCCTCTGGAACATTCTCATCGACCAGGTTCAGCTTGGACAGCTCGTCATCAACCTCGTCCTCAACGCCCGGGACGCGATGAACGGCACAGGAACGCTGACCATCCGGACCAGCAACGTCGACGTTGACGAGCGGTTTGTCCGGACACATCCAGAGACCCGGCCGGGTGAACATGTTCTTCTGCAGGTGACCGACACCGGTAGCGGCATGACTGACGCCGTGCTGCAACATCTATTCGAGCCATTCTTCACCACCAAGCCTGTCGGACATGGAACCGGTCTGGGCCTCGCAGTCGTCTACGGGGCAGTCCAGCAAGCCAGTGGCTGGATCATTGTGGAAACCGCAGCCGGGAAGGGAACAACGTTCTCCACGTATCTGCCACGGTGCAGGGAACCAGTGCAGGCACAAGTGCCGGCGTTCCAGGAAGCGTGCACACAACGGGCAGAGGGGCACGAAACCGTACTTGTCGTGGACGACGAGGAGATGATCCTGCAGCTCTCCAGACGCATGCTGGAACGCTCCGGCTACACAGTGATGATAGCAGCAGATGGCCCGTCCGCAGTCACCGTCATCCAGGAGAATCCTGCCGCCGTGGACCTCGTCCTGCTGGACATGACCATGCCGGGTATGACAGGAGACCAAGTGCTGTGGGAACTGAGACGGCTGGGGTGCACGGCCCCTATCCTCATCTCGTCAGGGTATTCGCTGGGCGGCAGCATCCAGGATCTGGTTGGAAGGCCTGGAGGCGCCGACGGGTTCCTGCCCAAGCCGTACACCATGCAGGAACTCTCAGAAATGGTCCGCACGACACTGGACGCCGTTCAGACAAGCTGAACACACGCGAGTTGCACTGTGGCGCATCGTCGCCATACTGTCCGCAGGAGGTGGCTCCATGAGTATCCCGGTATCCCGTATGCACAGGCGTCAGAATGTCCGTAGAGCCCTTCTGCTCGTCTCGTTTCTGTTGTTCCCCGTGACGTTCTATTATCTGTCTCCCTACCTCATCATCATGGGCGCCGGCGAACGTACGGCGTCGGGCAGTATGGTGGTGTTCGGCGTGATGACCCTGACTGCGCTCGTGCTGGGCCGCCTGTTCTGCGGCTGGGTATGCCCCGCCGGTGGACTGACCGAAGCCCTGTTTGCCGTGCAGAACAGGAAGGCAAACAACAGGAGAAACTGGACCCGGTGGCTGGTCTGGGTACCGTGGATAGCCGTCATAATCCTCGTGACCCTCAGGGCGGGAGGTATCCAGCGCGTCGACATCCTATACCAGACTGACCATGGAATTTCGTTGACAACTGCCAGCGGCATGGGACCCTATATCATCTTCTACGCTGTCCTCGCACTGATCTTCGTCCTATCACTGACAGCGGGCAGGCGCGGATTCTGCCACCATACCTGCTGGATGGCCCCGTTCATGATGATCGGGAGGGGAGTCCGCAACACCTTCCGCCTTCCTGCCGTCCAGCTTAGCGCCGACACTCCCTCGTGCGTCGGTTGCTACGCCTGTACGTCTGCGTGCCCGATGAGCCTTGAGGTCCAGGCGATGGTCCTGAGTCAGCGAATGGAGAACAGCGAATGCATCCTGTGCGGCACCTGCGTCGATGTCTGCCCTCACAACGTCATCCGCTACGAGTTCGGCAGGCCTCGCTCCACGAACCCCGTCCGACCAGAGAAACCATAACCACCCTTCAGCTGCTCGAAGAGACTGCTCGTCATGGGGCCCTGGTGTGTGTTCTACGACGCGACGATTGACCAGGCAGCGTAGAGCAGCAGTCCCACGAGAACGAGCGAGTAGGCGAACCTGACCTTTGGGTTGGCAATGAAACGCTGGATGCCGGCGCCCAGCAGCGCCCACAGCGACGTCGAACAGAAACTCAGGACCGTGAGCAATACTGCAGAGATGACGACTGCCAGCCAGCTCTTCGCCAATGGAGCCAACAGCGTGGCATACATCGTGAGCCCAAACAGGATGACCTTGGGATTGACGAACTGGAGCAGCAATCCGTCACGGTACCGGGTGCCACTCGCCACAGGGGACGCATGTTTCTTGCCCTGCGGTCGCACGACGGTCCAGGCGATCCATAACAGATACGCGACGCCCGCGATCTTCAGCACAATTGCGATTCTGTCATAGGCCGAGACGAGGAGCTCTGTCAGCAGTCCCGTTGCCACCATGATGCAGAAGAACCCTGTAACGACACCCCCGATGAACCGCAGCGTGCGAGGGTACCCTACGCGCATCCCCAGCGATGAAGAGGTGATGTTGTTCGGGCCCGGCGTGAAGATGGAAACCAGCGCGTAGCTGAGCACTGGCAGCAGCTCGATCCCCATCACCTGCACGGCGGATGCTCCAGCGATACACGGAACGGGTGAAGTTCCGCTGTCATGACGCCTGCGCGCACGGCCGGGTCGTCTGCCATGAACGAGCACGCCGCAGTCTCGTCTTCCGCTTCGAAAATTACAAGGCCAAATGCCCCGTCCGTCGCGGGCCCTGCCAGTCGTACCGTCCCCGCACTACATGCCTGCTGCAGATGCACGAAATGGCGGTCGATGGCGGCGGATTCGTCCTCGGTCGGCGACGTCCTCGCCGCAGGCCTGGTCAGGTGTACTACATAAATCCATGTCGCCACATCGTTCTCCTGTGTCATAGCTCCCCCTCCGGTGACAGTGTAGCAGGAATGGCCCGCGCGCACGACTGCGGTTCAGGAGACGGCAGCCGCAGCAGCGGTCCCCTTGAACTGCGACACGTACATGTACAGGTTGTAGTAGAATCCGTGTTGTTGCAGCTCTCCTTGCACGCAGCGGGTTCTCCACCATACTGTGAACTATGTGGAGGAGACTTGGTAGTGCGTAGACAATCATGGTGGTAGCTGTTACTGGCTGCGTTTGTTCTTGCTGTCCTCAACCTGGTCTTCGACGGATGGCTGTTCGTCTTTCCGTCGACCTGTGAACACTCCTGGCAATGAGGCTGAGATGACAGACAGAAACGTGCCGGTCACGAAGGGTGCAGCAAACGACCGGGAGTTGACCCGGCTGATGGCAGGTCTGCCCGGCATGGTCTACCGAGCCTCGGCCCAATCTCCCTTCGCCTTCGAGATTGTCGGCGGGGGCTACGAACGTATCCTGGGCCGTTCTCTGGACGAACTCACGACGAAGCCGGATATCCGCTCCACGATCATGTACCCCGATGACGTCGCTCGCTACCGGGCAGCCGCGGAGAACGCGGTGAAATGCGGTGACACGTTTCAGATTGAGTACAGCGTCATCTACCCCGACACCACAGAACGGGTGGTGTGGGAGCAGGGCGGCCCCGTCCGCGCGCCCGACGGATCCTGCTTCATTGAAGGAAGCATCATCGATATCGAGGGACCAGTGCACGCACGGCAGGTACAGGACGCCACCTACCGCATCTCCCAGGTAGCGGCGTCCGCCGAGAGTCTGCAGGAACTGTACGGCCGCATCCACCACATTATCGCTGAGCTGATGCCGTCGGAGAACCTGTACTTTGCACTCCGGGATCCGAAGACGGGATTCATAACGTATCCGTACTATATCGACGAGTGCGATGTCATGCCTCCCGACCCACAGATGGCCGAGACAGGCCTGACGGCATACATCCTGCGCACGGGCACACCGCTACTTATGAGCGAATTCCACGAGGCAGAGCCGGTCAAGTCGGGAAGCATCACTCCCACGGGAACAGTTCCCATCAGCTGGCTCGGTGTTCCGCTACAGTTGAAGGGGAGCACAATCGGAGTCATGGCTGTCCAGGTATACCATGGAAGCTATCGCTACACCGAACAGGACCGGAATATCCTGTCCTTTGTCGCCGACCAAGTTGCGGTCTCGATAGACCGCTGGCGCTCCCGTGATGCGCTGGCCACGTCCGAGGAACGGTTCCGCATCGCCGCACAGAGCACGAGTGACATCGTCTATGAGTGGGATATCGCCGAAGACCGCACCACCTACTATGGTGACCTCGACGGCGAGTTTGCCCGTGCCATCGGCGGCTTCCCCTCCAAGGGCAGCCAGTGGGATTCCTATATACACCCCGACGACCTTCCAGTGCTCCACCAGGCCATCCAGCAACACCTGAAAGTACATACGCCCCTCCGTGTTGCGTATCGCATGCGTTGTACCGACGGCACATGGCACACCATCGTCGAATCGTCGCAGGCCGTGCTCGACAAGGATGGTCAGGTTGTCAAATGGATCGGGACTACCGCCGATGTCACGGACCGCGTCGTAGCCGAGAATTCCCTGCGGGACTCCGAGGCACGGATGCGTGCACTGTTCGCCACTATGAACGACATCATTATCGTTCTGGACAAGGACAGCCGCTACATCGAGATTGCCCCGACACGTGGTGACCTGCTGTACAGGCCTCGAGAGGAGCTGCTGGGCAGGACCGTCCGTGAGCTGTTCGACAGCGACCTTGCTGACCGATTCCTGGAGAACATCCACAAGGCCTTGGCGAACCAGTCGACCGTGGACATGGACTACAGCCTCACTATAGGCCAGTCACATCTGTGGTTCGAGGTCCGCATCAGCCCACTCACAGATGAGCGGGTCTTGCTAGTCGCGCATGACGCGACGGCCCGCCATGACGCGCAGGAAGCAGTACGCGTCGAGACATCCAAGGCCGAAACCTACTTCAATATGTCGGGGGTCATCATCGAGGTCCTCGATACAGACCTTCACCTCGTGCGCCTCAACCAAACAGGCTACGACTTCTTCGGATACGCACCGGACGAGATCGTGGGCAAGGACTGGCTCGACATAAGATTGCCGGAGCGCGAGCGTGACAGGGCCAAGGTGTTCCTTCGTGGCGAACTCGCAGGACAGCCGATCCCAGAGCACATAAATGGTCCGGTGATCACACGCAGTGGCGAAGAACGCATTATTTCGTGGCATGACTCTCTGCTGCGGGATGCTGAAGGCCGGATAACCGGGCTCATCTCCTCCGGTGTTGACGTCACCCACACTGTGCACCTCGAACATGAGCTTCAGCGGATGGACAAGCTGGAATCGCTGGGCGTCCTTGCGGGTGGCATCGCTCATGACTTCAACAACATGCTGACCGGTATCATCGGCAACATCAACCTCGCCCGCATCGAAGATGACGCGGCACATTCCCGTGAATTGCTCGAGGAAGCCGAGCGGGAGGTCCTCCAAGCTCGCGGGCTGACGCAGCAGCTGCTGACCTTCGCCAAAGGAGGAGCACCCGTCCGTTCTGTCCACGACCTTGCTCATATCCTGCAGGAAACTGTCAGCTTCGCCCTGCGCGGTTCCGACGTTTCGGCTTCGTTCGACCTGCCCGCGGACCTGTGGTGGGCAAGCATCGACAAGGGGCAACTGTCTCAGGTCTTCTCCAACATCGTCATCAACGCTGACGAGGCGATGCCTGCCGGAGGGACGATTTCCGTCGTTGCACGCAACATCACCGTAGACGACGGCGCGTACCCGGACCTGGCTCCAGGCGACTATGTCCGCATCGACCTCAGTGACACCGGCGTAGGAATCGCCGAAACGGACCTTCGCAAGATCTTCGATCCGTTCTTCAGTACAAAGCGCCGGGGCAGTGGCCTCGGCCTGGCGACGTCCTATGCCATCGTCCACAAACATGACGGAACCATCGGCGTTGTCTCGACACCAGGGGCCGGCACGACCTTCTCGATCCTGCTGCCTGCCGTCCCTGCCGGTCCGTCCCTTCGGTCGCCTGAAACAGCGCCCAGGTTCAGCGGACATGGCCACGTTCTGGTCATGGACGACGAACCCACGGTGCGACAGGTAGCGGTCGCGATGCTGAAGAAACTCGGATATGAGGCGGAGGCCGTCCCTGACGGGGCCAGCGCACTTCGTGCGGATGCTGAGGCCCGGACGGCCGGGCGGCCGTTCAGCGTCATCCTCATGGACCTGACGATCCCGGGTGGCATGGGTGGACAGGAAGCTGCGGCGTTGTTTCGTGAGAACCGCACGCCGGCACAGTTGATTGCCTCGAGCGGATACGCCACTGACTCCGTCATGGCTCACTACCGTGATTATCACTTCGACGGCGTACTCGCCAAGCCCTACAGCTTCGTTGAACTGACGTCCGTCCTCGCCTCCCTCGCCACACAGCGCTCCTCTTGAATAGCAGAGCCTAAGCCTCACAATAGTTGTGTGTTGCCGTTCGTTCGCTGGTGATCGTGGCTCGGAGGAATACACGTGAAGGCATCCCGTCTGGTCATATTGCTCGTTCTGGCTGCAGTCTTCGCAGCAATGCTGGGGATTCCTCCAGCTGTTGCCGTAGCGCCTCCCAGCAGCGTCCTCATCCTCAATTCCTACGATCAGGGTTACTCATGGACGGACGGTGAGGTCGCAGGGATCCGCAGTGTCCTTGGCGACTCACCGTCGTGGGTCCAGCTCTCTGTGGAGTACCTCGACTGGCGCCGGTTCCCCTCGCAGCAGAACCACGATCAGGTTGAGAAGCTGCTGCAGACACGCTACGGTGCCAGCAAACCCGACGTCTTGATCGTCACTGACAATCCGGCGCTGGACTTTGCACTGGACCACCGCAGCAGTCTTTTTGCCGGCGTACCTATTGTGTTCTGCGGCATCAACGACTACCAGACATCTCTGCTCCGGGGAGCGAAGGATGTCACGGGCATAGCTGAGGAGATCGACCCCGCCGGAACACTCGCGCTGGCGCTCAGGCTACATGCACACGCCAGCAGCGTCTACGTCATCACGGACTTCACCGAGACAGGAACTACTGTTCGCCAAACCATCCAGAGCGTCGTCCCGGAATTTCAGGACCGCGCTGCGTTTACGTTCTCCCCTGACGCAACAGTTGCAGAGCTCATGGACGCAGTGGCGGCACTCCCTGGCAATACTATCATTCTGGCTGGACCGTTCACCCGCGACAAGGGCGGCGTGCTCATAGACATCCCAGAATTTACCGCGGAACTCGCCCAGCACACTAGCCTTCCCATCTACGGCATGTATGAACAGGGTCTGGGTCAAGGTATCGTCGGTGGCGTGCTCACGAGTCCTCAGCTAGAAGGCACAAAAGCGGGCGACCTCGTCGCACGCATCCTGGCTGGTGAGCCCGCCGGTTCAATCCTAGTGGTAACCAGGCAGTCGACGCACGTGGCGTTCGACTGGAACAGATTGGAGGCATTCGGCATTCCGGTGTCCAGCCTTCCTGCCGGGGCTACGGTGATCAACCGTCCCGTCACCATCCTCGACACCAACCGTAGACTTGTCGTCTTCACCATTGTGGTCATGCTGTTACTGGTGCTGGGTATCGTATTCCTGGCGATCAATGATGTTCGCCGCGAACGGGCCGAGGCCAGGGCACTTCGTCTGGCCACCGCCATCGAACAGGCGGCCGAGGCCATCGCCATCACCGATCCCAATGGCGTCGTCACCTATATCAACCCTGCATTCGAGCACGCAACCGGGTTCTCGGCCGTCGAAAGCAGAGGGCACAACATCCGGGGACTTCTGGGCGACGAGGTTGCACTCCCTCTCGAACGGCGCGCAGAGGAGCACCTGACTACCTACGACAGCTGGAAGAAGAAAATCACGAGCGTTCGCAAGGATGGCAGCCTGGTGGAACTCGACTTGACGGTCAGTCCCGTCCGAGGCCCCGGCGACGAGGTTGCAAACTATACCTACGTCGGGCGCGATATCACACAGGAGGCTGCTCTCGAGGAACAGTTGCGCCAATCTCAGAAGCTGGAGGGGATCGGGCTCCTGGCCGGCGGTGTCGCCCACGATTTCAACAACATCCTGACGGGCATCTTGGGGTATGCCAACATGCTGGAGCCGGATGCCGCTCCGGGCAGCACCATGCAGGAGGGACTGCACGTCATCCAACAGGCGGCCGAGCGAGCTGCGGAGCTTACCAAACAACTGCTGAGCTTTGCAAGGCGGGGCAAGCGTCAAAACACTACCGTCGACCTCAACAGCACTATCCTCGAGGTCGTGTCGCTTCTCACCCGAACGGTCAACAAGAACATCAGTGTGACCGAACACTTCGATACGGACCAGGCAACCGTTCTGGGAGATCCCGGACAACTTCAGCAGATCGTCCTCAACCTGGCCATCAACGGGCGCGACGCGATGCCACAGGGCGGGAGCCTGACGTTCCGGACACGGCGCCAACGCCTCAATGTCGAACAGCTCATGGCACACCCTGGAGCCGAGCCAGGTGTGTTTGTCGCACTATCAGTCTCTGACACCGGCGTCGGCATCGAGAAGAAGAACCTCCGCCGCATCTTCGAGCCCTTCTTCACAACCAAGGACGTGGACAAGGGGACCGGCATGGGACTGGCTATGGTGTATGGGATCGTGAAGGCACACCAGGGATTCATCGACGTCCAGAGCGATATCGGCAAGGGGACCACGTTTACCGTGTATGTCCCGACAACTGACGTCGTACCCACGACTGTACACGCTGCCAATCTACCACGCAAGGGACATGGACGTATTCTCGTCGTCGATGACGAAGAGGTCGTCCGCAAGCTGGCGCGTGAGATGCTGCACCGGGCAGGATACGACGTCGTCACCGCAATCGGTACCACGGAGGCAGTCGCATGGTACCGCGCACACCCCCACGAAGCCGACCTCGTCATCATCGACATGGTCATGCCCGGCAAAGATGGCCAGGAATGCTTCAAAGCCCTCAAGGCCATCGACCCCGACGTGCGCGCCATCCTGTCGACGGGCTACGGTCTGGATGGGCATGCGCAGGACACCCTCGATGCAGGCATGGTTGGCTACGTACAGAAGCCGTATCACATGCAGGATCTCGTCACTGCAGTCGCCGACGCACTGGCAGACTAGCCGTCCTGAGGTATTACCGATCTCCTCGTAAAACCTCTGCCCGATCCCATCAAGCATGGGATCGGGCAGATTCAATAGTAGAAACGTTATGGCGTCTAGCGAAAGACGATGCCCACCCGTTTGATGACGATGTTACTCACCTTCGGACGCAACTGTTTTGCTTCCACCGCCAGGTACTTCGCCCGGGCAGCCTGTTCTTCTGCCATCACGGTCGCCTGCGTCTGCGCCGCCAGCACTGCCACCTGCTGCTGAAGGTCGTTCACCTTCTGCTGGAGGTCCCTAGCTTTCTCCTGTAACGTCTGGGCTGTTCCCCGCGTCCGAACGCCCGGCGTGAAGCTGCGCTTGCGCCCCACCAGCAGACCAAGGAACGCCTCCGCCGTCTGCATGGTCGCCGCCGAGCTGCGGTTACGCGCCTCCATCTGTGCAATGCTGAGCCGCTGCTGCGCCTCGGTCAGATCATCCTGCAGCTTGTGCTGTTTCTCCTCCAGCTTCTCCCGTACCTTGTTGACCGCCCCGGTGATGTCGGGAGCGGACAAAACGCCGAGCCGCGCCATGAACTGGCCTTCCGTTTCGCCGTCCTGCTGAGCAACCTTATATGGCTTGCTCGTCAGCAGGGTCAGGGGCCGGACCTTCAGGACGTCTTTGAGCCGCGCCGTGAGGGTCTTCCAGGACGCCGGCTTCTGCAGATCCGCAGGAACCTCTTCGAACAATACGCTCTCGGGAACCTTGTCCCACCACGTCGTGCCCTCGGGCAGCAGCTCCGCAGTTGTCCAGTCGACGGCGGGCCATTGCGAGACCGGGGCGGAAAGCAGCAGATGCTCCTGCACAAATGCTCCGGTCGTCTTGTCCTCGTACGCCACGTCCGCTTCGCCGAACACATATGGGTCGAGCGTGGTCCCCGCCGGGACGGGAGCGAACTGGACCGGGACGCCGTCAGGGAAGGCAGGCAGATATCGCGACGGTCCCGACGTCGGCAGTGCCTCCTGCGTGACATGCTCGAATTCGATCTTCCGTGATGCCATCAGCTGGCGGATCTGCGCCTTGGTGAGAGGTCCACGCAGATAGCTCATCGCAAAGCGCGACTGCATGACGATATGCCTGGCGGTATGGACGTTGTGCAGCAGGAACTGGCGCGGCTTGAGACTGCCCAGGACACCGGTGAACCATGCCCTGTCGAGTGTGCCGCCCCCTTCCTGCAGCGCTCCCTCGAGGCCACCCAGCACACGTTCGCGGTCGCCGTCCTGCTGTAGTTTGCCGATGATCCAGGTACCAGCGTTGCTGAGACCTTTGTAGTCGACGTCCACGGGGTTCTGGGTCGCCAGCACCACGCCGAGCCCGAAGGCGCGCGCCTGCTTCATCAGGGTGAGCAGTGGCACCTTGGAGGGCGGATTGAACGGGTACGGCGGGAAGTACCCGAACACCTCGTCGAAGTACAGGAGGGCACGCAGAGAATCCGTCCCCTGCTGAAGACGCATCCAGGCAAGAACCTCCTGGAGCAGGAGTGTCACGAAGAACATGCGCTCCACGTCAGACAGGTGTGCAATGGCGAAGATACTGCAACGCGGCCTGCCGTCCGGTGCGTGAAGGAACCTCTCGACATCCAGAGGGGCACCGTTCAACCAGGACTGGAACGAAGGGGAAGCAATGAGGCCGTTGATGCGCATGGCAAGCTCCAGCCGTTCCCTTGGCGGAAAGAAGGTGTCCACCTCGAAGACGCCAAGCTTCTCGAACGGCGGGTTCCGCAGTTGCACGATGAGGTCCGGGAGAGTCAGGTCCATGCCCTTGCCCCACGTATCGTTGATGATGGAGCTGACAAGGATGTGCTCACGGCTGCGAATAGGGTCGGCGTCGATGCCCACGAGGCCAAGGAGGGCGGAGGTGACACCCTTGACCTTCTCCTGCGTCTCCTCATCGCCCAGGTCCCCCGCAGGCCTGCGGAAGCTCTGCAGAACCGACACCGGGATGCCCGCGGTCGAACCTGGCGTGAAGATGACAAAATCGGCCTTCGCCTTCAGTTGCGCGATCCGCTCGGGCGCGATGCCGGAGTCGGCAAGCCCCTTCTGCCATGTCGTTGCCGTTTCGAGAGCGGCTTGCTCCACCGTCAGTTCCTTTCGCTCCGCTTCAGCCGGATCCACCCACGGCTGGAACTCCGCGGCACTCAGGCCCGGAAATGTCAGGAGGAGGTTGCCCAGATCGCCCTTGGGATCGATGGCGATGACAGGAACGCCGTCCATCAGTGCTTCTTCGATGAGGTCAATGGACAGACCCGTCTTGCCGGACCCGGTCATGCCGACGATGATGCCATGCGTCGTCAGGTCCCTGCTCGGATACAGAACAGGGGTTCCAGCCTGACCCGTCGACGGGTCCACCTCGGTACCGATATAGAATGTCTTTCTGTCTTCGTCCATGGTTGCCTCCTGGTTGAGGTTCTCTCTCATGGTATGTGCCGCGCTCTGAGGTGCAACACCACCGGATCAGCCGAGCCTGAGCCCGTCGGGCACCGGACGATCTGCACAAATCAGCACCACGCCCTCGGGGGTGTAGACACCGAGGACCAGCACTTCCGACGGGAACCCCGCCACGAGACGGCTGGGAAAGTTGACGACACCCAGCACCTGCCGCCCAACAAGCTGTTCCGGCGCATAGAGCGCCGTGATCTGCGCGCTGGAATGCTTGACGCCAAGGTCGGGCCCAAAGTCGATGGTCAGCTTGTAAGCGGGCTTGCGGGCCTGAGGAAACGGCTCGCACGCAATGATCGTCCCCGTCCGGATGTCGAGTTGCTCAAAGTCCTGTATCGTAGCCACGGTCGCCTCCAGTCCTTATGGTCAATACTACACAGCCGGGCGCCCGTGGCAATGGCTACGTAGCGCACGGTGACTCCATCGAATGACGAGTCTTCATAATAGGCGGCACGGGCTTGACACAGAGCCTCTGTTTCAGAGAATGTCCCCAGAAGTTCTCACCGCCATTCTCCACAGGAGGTCAACATGGGTATCAGAAAGCGGTTCACGATCCTGCACAGCAACGACATGCACGGCGATTTCCTCGCAGAGATGCGCGGCGAAGAGGGCCACCTGATTGGCGGCCTGTCACTGTTGTCCGGATACATCAACGAGGTCCGGAGCGAGGAGAAGAATGTCATTTACTGCATTGCGGGCGACATGGTGCAGGGGTCAATCATCGACGCCGAGTACAAAGGTATCAGCACGATGGAGATCATGAACTACCTGTCGCCGGACGTCGCCTCGCTGGGCAACCACGAGTTCGATTATGGGCTGCCACACCTCCTGTTCCTGGAGAAGATTGCCAATTTCCCCATCGTCAACGCCAACCTCTACATCACCCAGTACAACAAGCGCCTGTTCCAGCCGTATATAGTGAAGAACGTCGACGGCTTCGACATCCTGTTCATCGGGATCATCACGGAGAAGGTCATGGATATGCTGAAGACCGACAACATGCTGTCGTCGTTTATCACGCTGCAGGAGGCGGCCTCCGAAGTCGGGAAGATCTGCAACGCCTACAAGAATGATGATATTGACCTGACCATCCTGCTGACCCACATCGGCTTCGAGTCCGACAAGGAGCTTGCGAGCCTGCTGGATCCGGCCTGGGGTGTCGACATGATTATCGGAGGGCATAGCCACACGGTACTGGAGCAGCCCGCCATCGTCAAGAACATCTTGATCGCACAGGCCGGGGTCGGTACCGAGCAGATCGGACGATTCGACATCACCGTGGACGACGACACCAACAGCATCGTCGACTGGACCTGGAAACTGGTCCCAATCGACAACATCCACTGCCAGCCCGACGAAAAGCTCACCGCGTTCATCGACGGATTCAAGGACATCGTCGACAAAAAGTACGGCAGCATCATCTCCAAGTTTGCACGCACGCTCACGCACCCAGAACGCACGCGCGAGACAGAACTGGGGAACCTGTTCGCCGACGCAATCCAGGAAACAACCGGTGTCGATGTCGCCTTTGTCGGCAGCGGCAGTATCCGAAAGACGGAACTGGGACCCATCGTTACGCTGGGCGACTACCTGGCGCTGTTTCCCTACGATGACTCCATCACCCGGTTCACGGTGACCGGCGCACAACTCAAGCATGCATTCGCCGGGTTCATGCGACCGGAGAACCG
>NZ_QXIW01000030.1:12766-21452 GCF_003570985.1 Candidatus Cryosericum hinesii | reverse complement strand
ATGACAGGGATTGTCTTGTACTTCAAGACTTTCCTTGTCGGATAAAAAACACACCTATTGTGTCTTTCAACCCGTTCTCTTCACTGTCTAGTTTTCAAGGTACCAACTGCGCGTGCCGTGCTGTCGACTGACACCCTTGGGGTGGGGCGACGGACTTTCATACTATGCAAATAGCAAAAAAAGTCAAGACCTTGCGCTTCTCTCGTCGCGCATGGCCTTCACTCTTCGTACCTCTGCGTGTCGAACAAGTAGATGATAGTCAGGATGGCGGTACTGTCAAGAGACCCAACCTCACTGCGAGACCCACTCCATGCGGATGTTTCCGTCGACCGGCGTGACAATGACATCGACGCGTTCATCATACATGTTCATGAAACTCACGTGACCGCCGCCGGAGCCGCCGGCTGGTCTCCCCATTGCATTGAAGCTCATGGTGACCACGGGGCTCACCATGGATGTCTGAGTGCCGAACACCGCCGAGACCGGATCTCTCTTGCCAACCGCCAGCGGAAACCCGGCATACCTGCTCAGCGACCTCTCCGTCCTGACTGTCCCAGGAGGCGCATAGGACTTGGTGCCTTGTCTGAAGTAGTACCGGTTCTCATTGGTTACAAAGACCATCGTGTAAAAGCAGTCTTCACACACAGCATTGGCCTGCATGTCTCGGAGGTCCAGTACCAGTGTCATCCCAGCAAATCGGAGACGGACCCGCGCGACATATCTGTCCAGAGGTGGTACTGCTATCGTTACCAGGATCATGACGATCGCCATTGTTACCACAAGCTCCAACAGCGTGAAGCCTTTTCTGCGCACAGGCACCCCTTCTATGAAGTGTTTTCATTGTGAGTCTATCCTGAAGGGTGTGTCTGGCAAGCGCGGTGGGCAGCAATAGAAACAGCCCGGTCACAAGACCGGGCTGTTTCGCCTCTTTCTACGCAGCCGCTTCTATGGCTGGTAGGTGATCGTTATCGTTTTGGTTGCAGCCGCCCAGACAACAGAACACCCCAGATTCTCGGAGACAAATCTCAAAGGAAGCATGGTTCTGCCGTTGATGATCTCCGGAACCACCTTGGCGTTTGTTGAATCGATAGGCTTAGAGACGCCATTCACCTTGGCTGCATTCTTGCCGATCCAGAGTTCGATGGTCGTGCTTCCAAGGGTAACTGTTGCCTTTCTGGCGGTTCCATCCCAGCCGACAGTTCCTCCGAGTGCTTCGATGATTGCACGTATTGGGACAAGGGTCCTTCCATTCTTGATGACGGGAGGCGAATCAAGAGTAGTCGAAGCTCCGTTGACAGTAAACTTGGAGTTTCCTATCTGGAGCACCATGACAGTCTGTTTCGGCACCTGCCCAACGGCAAGGGAATAAAGCCTCCCGCCATAGGCACCCACAAGAAAGTAAGAACCATCGGAAGCAATGGAAGAACTGACCCAGTGGACATCCGCATTTCCCGCCGGTTGCTGCTCTACCCATGTCGCCCCACTGTCAACCGAACTATAGAGTCTCGACTCATCCGATGCCAGCAGGACTTTCCCGTCAGAATCAGAAGCAAACCGAGACCACTTCTGGTTCGTGTCTCCCACTGGCTGTCGTTCCGTCCAGCTGGAACCACTGTTAGAGGATGTGTAGAGCCTTCCCCCTTCAACACCTGTGATCAGATTGCTTCCATCCGCATCCATCGCGGTTCCTTGCCAATTCTTGTCCGCAGCTCCCGCAGGCGTGACTTCCGTCCAGCTGGCTCCGCCATTCCTGGTCATGTAGAGTCTGCCGCCATAGTTGCCTACAAGCATGACGCTTCCATCGGAACTGGAAGATGCTCCACGCCAGTCTCCATCAACATTTCCCGCTGGCCGTGTTTCCGTCCACGTGCCGCCACCATTCGAGGATATCCAGAGCCGACCCGCTGAAGCCCCCGCAATCAAATGCGAACCATCAGCACTGGAAGCTACGGTCTGCCACCTCTGATCGATCGCCCCCGCCGACTGCCGCTCCGTCCACGTTGCTCCACTGTCTGCGGACGTATAGAGTCGACCAGCCCAGGCGCCAACAATCAGGTTGGTCCCATCGGCATCGGATGCGGCAGCCCGCCAGAATTGAGAAGCAGATATGGGGTATCTTTTCGTCCAGGTTGCCCCACGATCTGTTGAAGTATAGACCCAACCCTCGGTTCCATACAGACCAAAGGCAGCAGCAACCACGCGCGTTCCAGTAGAATCGGAGGCAAGCGCATACCATTCCAGATTTACGTCCCCTGCCGGCCGACGTTCTACCCAACCCGTGCTGGCAGCACGGGTCTTGCCCACCATCACACTCGAAAGACTCATCGTGAGGCACACGATCAGTGTCAAAACAAAACGGACGGAATGTTTCATGGGAAAGGCCTCCTCTAGGCTCCGATTCCTGCCAGTCACCGTACTATCGCTCTTAGAAACCAGGCAAGGTCACGGGCTGACACCACTTGAACCTGCCTGCCCCGTCGGGCTCACCGTCACATACCACGTCCTGGAACTCGAATCGACGACGGGGATGCCGACGACACCAGAAAAGGCCGTATACGGGGGGGCAAGCGTACTACTCACGATGCCCGGCTGGCCGCGGAAATTGCTGCCCTCACCGCAGCAGAATGCAAAGACCACATACTGTCTGCCGTCCAACGTGGTCAGGGTCGGTGAGATATTTGTGGGTCCGGACCAGAACGGCCCGCCGAAGCTCATGTTGTACAGGGCGACTTTCTTCACGAACTTCCCCGAAACGGGAGCGTCCATCGGTGTGTAGTGAGTCGGAACTGTGGTCAGTGGGTCCTTCTGGAACAGCTCATAGTAGTACGTCGTCCTGCTGGCTGCCGGACTGGTGCAGACGTAGACGTACAGGTCCTGCTGGTAGGTGATGGCGCTGGCCCGGACGAGCTGCAGGTCCTGAACCATCTGCGATGCATTCGACTGGATGCGCATCCGCGCCAGGGTCGAGCCAAACGACGGAACAGCCGCAGCGGCAAGGATGATGATCACCCCCACGACAATAATAACCTCGATAAGGGTGAACCCGCGAGAACGGGTTCTCCCGGTCTCTTTGTTCATCAAGGTGTGGTGTCTACGACCGGCTGGGCGATCTCTTCCTTCCACGACACACGATACAGCGAGTTCTTGGTGGCGGTGTACGTGCCACTATAGTTCCAGGAAGTGGCATTGCTGCAATAATACGTCTTACCATTGAGAAAGTAGCTATATCGCATGGCGTTGGCATATGCGTCACTCCCCGGGGTCACCACCGTAAGCTGGGCCTGGATGAGCGCCTGGAGAGTCGCCAGGTCGCTTCCGGTGTAGTTAAGATACTGGATCGTTGGCGCAGTGCTGTCGTCGGCAGCAGGGAAGAACGGAGGACGGGCACCGTTGGTCAGGTTCCAGTCGTAGTTGGTATGCTGTTCCTCATACCCGTAGACATTGCTGCCGCTCGACATGGCCGGCGCACTGGCACCCGAGTAGATCGACTGCGACCCGTTCCAGTAGCCGACCCAGTGAGGACTCGAGTTAACAGAGTGATAACTATAACTGCTGTAGTTGGAGTCGATGCCAAAGTAACCCGTCACAGCCAGCAGGGCAGCATCGATGGTCAGCGTCTTGTTGGCGTTGTACGTTGATACGGGGATGATGATGTTGTTCTTTGCGATCAGGCCCAGCTTGTCCTGCAGGCTCGGATTGACGGGCGGCGCATTGAAGTCCAGACGCGGCGGATTGACGTACGTGATATCGTCCCCGATGTAGATGTTGCCGTTCGCACCGATCGTGACCTGACCCCTCACTGTCCCACTGACTGTCGCGTCGCCGCTTACATAGATAGCCCCGTTCGCGGGCAGGGAAAGCAGGGCGCCTCCATTGATGGTGACCTTTCCGACGCCACCCGGGGCCGAAAATATGATGGTCGCATTGCCGCTCACCGTATAGTTGGAGGCTGCGTTGCTGGACAACGTTGTAAGCGCTGCCGACCCGTTGGGCCAACTAGCTGCATCGACATGGTCGCTCGCCAGAGCCTGGGACTTCGCGACTGCCAGGCCTACACCGTCGATGCCAAATCTCCCATCATGGTTGTTGCCGTCGTCGATAGCGATGTCGGTGACCGTTCCATGTGCGAAAGCCCTCGTCATTGCCCATCCACCCATGTTGAGGTCGTCGTCGGAACGAACGTAGCCGACAACAACCTCGAACTTCCCGAAGTTCACTTTGCTGTGGTACAGGCCCGAGTAATCAGAGAAGTAGCTTGTCGTTGACGATGAAGGGACATACCAGTTCCCGTTCGCGACAGTAGCAGTGCTCATCTCGCCGCGGTTGGCCTCCGCCCGAATGGTGCGTTTGATATCGGGGCTGGACAGGTTGTACGCTGTCACCTCGATCTGCCACGTGTCTGGTTTCGAGGAGTCGTACCAGTACCGGGCGTTGGCGTCCATTTCGAACCAGCGGTTGTCCGTGGCATAGGTGGTATCCATGCCTGTCAGTCCGCCATAAACGGGACTGCCCGTCGACAGGTTCGTCAACGTGCCGGTGTCTGCCGTGCCGCTCTCGAGCCGGTAGTAAGTGTCCGTCGTAATGTCGTAGAAGTAGTGCCGGACATTAGTCGAGACCGTGGTATACGAATCGCCTGTCGAACCGCCGTTGATGCCCAGCAGAAGGTCAGTCACCAGCGCCTGAGTGCAATCTTGCGCGGAACTCTGTGACGCAACAGAGAAGGTCAGTCCCGTATTGTTGATCAGGCCCAGCAGGCGGTCGATGGTGCCGTCCGCGATCGCGAGAGCACGGTCCGACTCCTGTCCTCCGAGGACTGAGACCCTCCGGGGGGCCAGCGAGCCGAACAACGTCGTCAGCAGGACAAGCGAGGCAAACGCAATGAACATCACCAGCAGGAGAGCAATCCCCTTGCGCTGCCTCCAGCCAAAGTAGTGCAGTCGTCTCATGGTGCTCCTTTTCCGGTCACTGGCGGACTGTAACAAGTCCGATAAGCCGGACGGTGCTGTATCCTGTCGTTCCGCTCAAGCCGCGAACCTGAGCTTCGAGTGTGATCTGAACAACATTGGATGACCACGCCGGACGCGTAACGGTGAAGCCCGTCACCACCTGGTCTGTCATCGGCTGAGGCGCCTCGCTGGACCACGAACTGGTCGCGCTGTTCCATGTGTTGTTGCAATACGTGATGTTGCACGGCTCGGTGGTGCTGGTCCCCCAGAACTGCTGCCCGATGCCGGCGTACGTCGAGCCAACCTTGGGCGCCGTCACGCTATAGCGGATACGGTGTTTGGCGGGGGTCCCGCTGGTATCGATGGTAAAGAACTCCAGCACGATGCCATTTGGAGGAGTGCCCACACTGGTGAGAAATGTATACGTGGCACCAGATCCCAACGTTCCATAGTTGGCTGGCACCGTCAGCACGTCCGCGACACCACGCGTGGTGTCCGCTGTTGTGGGCACCGCAGGCAGCGTGACGTCATAGTCGACGCGCGAACCGTCATTTGTTGCAATGAGATTGGGCGGATTGTGCGCATCGTCCACCGTTGTTACCTCGCGCAGTTCTTTGGTCAGCTGGTCCATCACGATAGTCAGGTTCTCGCGAGCTTTGGTCACGTTGATGGCCTTGTTCATGACGGCGGTCATGTAGCGAAAACCGCTGAATGCCATCGTCGTCACGATGACGATGACAGCACAAACAACCATCAGCTCCAGCAGCGTGAAGCCGGAACGCGCGCGCCACAATGGTACGCTAATACGCGACGATCTGAGATGTAAGCTCATAGTTGCTCTCATGCGTCCCGTTCATCCATAGCACCGTCACGGTCACGTCATAATACTGGACCTGGCTCAACGTCGCGGGAGCCGCCGTCCGGGCGACGACCTGTGTTAGCACGCGGAAACCTCGATAAGACTGTGTCACCGCCTTCTTGGTGGAGTCGGTCGTGTAGTACGGATTGTACTCCTGATTGCTCTTGTCCACTCTGTTCGCGTCGGTCGTGTACACCTTGGCCAGGTATCCTGTCAATGGTGTGAACGACGTGATGACCGGCTGGGTCGACGGGTAGACGCCGGGATACCGCACGACGAGGTCGGTCCATGCGGGCAACGGCACCAAGGCCGAGTCCATCAGCGTCGTGCGGTATGTACCGCTGGCAGTATTGCTGCCGGAGAAGTGCATCTGGGCTAGGTTCTTGTCCTCGGGTGCCGGGTTCTGTGACGGACTCCCAGGGTCTACCATGTTCTCCACAGACACGTACCCTTGCAGAGTGCTGGTGAATGCCAAAGCCTGAACCGCATAGGACTGGATCGGGCTCGCCGCGTGTCTGGAGGCGAATCGGATGGCCTGCTGGCCCGCAACGATCCCACCGGAACCAGTAGTATCGCTCGGGTTGCTGCTCCCGTCACTGATCACGGCTGTCCTCACGTACGTCGAGGTGTAGTTGCACGGGTAGCCGTCGGACTGCAGCGGGAGGTTGCCTACATCGACAATGGACGGGAAAGCGCCGGTGGGGTTGGTCGTCGCATCGTACCAGCCGTACGTCCCGGTCGAATTCAGCGTCATGCCAAGGGACGCCATCAACCCGGACGCTCCCCTCGTGACGGTCCGCGCACGCAGGTACTCAAGGGTGTACGAGGCGACATTCTTGGCGGTGTTGCGCATCTCCGTATCATTGGAGCTGGTATAGGCAAACGAGATAGCCGAGAGAACCCCGATCATGACAACCAGAAGAATAGCCATCGCCACCACAAGCTCGATGAGTGTGAAGCCGAGGCAACGTCGTCTACTGCGACCTGCCGGACTGAGGCCGTGACACAAGAGGACTGCCGCTGAAGTAACGTATGAACGATGCGCTGCTGTCCGCCTCATGGTCTGCTCCACTCACCTGCGTGCTCCAACTTTACGCCAAGCCTCCTCATTTACAAGAGGCGATTACATAAACCGTCTTCCGTACTAGCACCTCTGGCTCCTGCATCTTGGAGAGCGCGCCCGGCATATCGTTCACCAAGCATTGACACACCTGCGCTTTCCGTGGTTCAGGAGCCCGAAGGCTCCGGCGATTCAAACGAACCTACCACTTTGGGGGATGCGCCCCTCGGATTGAACAAAAGTCCTCCGGAGCTCTTTACCAGCTGACCCCAAAGATACAACGATGGAACACCTATGGAGCAGTCGTCACCACCGACGCTGTAGATGTAGAGTCCGTCCTAGTCAACCATGCGGACGTGTCCGTCTGGGCATACAGCGTCCACGTCATGGACGACCCAGAACCTGATGTCTTGTACATCACATAAGGAGTGAGCGCCGGTAGCCCAAATGGGTTGATGATGCTTACCATGGTACCGGCTTTTATGTAATTCTGGAATGGCGCCACAGTACCGTTCTTCTCGCCAATCGCGTTTGTCGCGCTCGCAATATTGAGACCCGTGGTGTGTGTGATACCCGTCAACTCCACGTAGATCTCCGAGGCAGGGAGGCTGACACCTTCAGCAACTGCGTGGTCCGGATACGCGCCCCAATCAGTCTTGAAGGTTTCAAGGGCAGTGGCCAGCGTAGACATGTCGGATGCCAGACGAGAGTTCTTCGCACGTTTGGTCATGTTCAGGTAGTTGGGGATCGCAATTGCGGCAAGGATGATGATGATCGCGATGACGACCATCAACTCGATAAGGGTAAACCCTCTTCTCTTCATTACTTCCTCCTCGGAAGTCTCTGTAGGTTGCCTGCCTGTGGTAACTGTGTCTACTTGCCTAGATTGTCGAGGCGACTACGAGAGGTGACTAAGTAGGCTTTCCGTAGCTCAGGAACCCCCATGGTGCCGGAGTCCGAAGGCTCCGGCGTGAGGGGCGAATCTACTACTCTGAAACTCCTTGCCACCTAACCCGAAAGACGCGAAGTCAGCTAGGGTTGGGTTGTCACGACCGAAGCAGTAGAGGTGGAATCCGTCCTAGTCAACCATGCGGACGTGTCCGTCTGGGCATACAGCGTCCACGTCATGGACGACCCAGAACCTGATGTCTTGTACATCACGTAAGGAGTGAGCGCCGGTAGCCCAAATGGGTTGATGATGCTTACCATGGTACCTTCCTTAATGTAATTCTGGAATGGCGCCACAGTACCGTTCTTCTCGCCAATCGCGTTTGTCGCGCTCGCAATATTGAGACCCGTGGTGTGTGTGATACCCGTCAACTCCACGTAGATCTCCGAGGCAGGGAGGCTGACACCTTCAGCAACTGCGTGGTCCGGATACGCGCCCCAATCAGTCTTGAAGGTTTCAAGGGCAGTGGCCAGCGTAGACATGTCGGATGCCAGACGAGAGTTCTTCGCACGTTTGGTCATGTTCAGGTAGTTGGGGATCGCAATTGCGGCAAGGATGATGATGATCGCAATGACGACCATCAGCTCAATCAGTGTAAACCCTCTTCTCTTCATTGCTTCCTCCTTGGAAGTTGTTGCATGTCGCCTGCCTGTGGCAGGTCATCACTATACATCTGTTCTATTGACTACGTTTTCGAGTGATGCCAATGCGGGCTTTTCGCGAATTGGTCACTGATGTGTTCTCGCCTCCTTACTCTCGAATGTTCGCTGGACCTGAGGTCCATCATTTGACCAGGCCGGTTACGCCACCCAGCTCCATCGGCCCCTGGCGTCCACCATATCGGGACCGACTTCTCAGCACTTCCTGCAGGT
>NZ_QXIW01000030.1:0-12704 GCF_003570985.1 Candidatus Cryosericum hinesii | reverse complement strand
TTGGTCAGGTTGTCCGTCGCGGAGTCGACCTCGGCCTGGTAGAACGTCGCAACTTTCCCCAGCATGGTCTCCAGGGAACCCGACTCCTCGCCGACCGCCGTCATCTGGATGACCATGGGGGTGAAAAACTGCGTCTCGGCCATAGCTGCGCTGAGTGCGGTGCCGCTCTTGATGGAGACGATGACCCGGTCGATGGTCGCCGATACGATCGTATTGCCCATCGTGCCACCGACCATCTCCAGACAGCTGATCAGTGGGACACCGGCACCGAACAGAGTCGCCAGCGTGTCGGTGAAGCGAGCCATGGAGGTCTTGAGCACTAGGGGACCGATGACCGGCGCCTTAAGAGCTATGTTGTCCTTCCAATGGATGCCCCGGGGGGTGCGAAACCATGCGCGGGCACCGAAGAAGATGATCGCGGCAACGCCAAAGACGATGTACCACCGGTGGACCAGAAAGCTGCTCATCGCGAGCGTTATGCGCGTCGGCAGAGGAAGGGGAACGTTCAGTGCCGTCAGGAAACCGACGAACTGCGGCAGGACGAAGATGAACAGGCCGAGGATGATAGCAACGCTGGCGATGATGACGATCAGCGGGTAGCTGGTCGCACTCTTGATCTTGCGCTTGAGCTCCGCCTCACGCTCGAGGAAGGTAGCCATCTTGAGCAGGCTGTTGCCCAGGTTGCCCGACGCCTCGCCCGATCGGACCATGGCAGAGTAGAGCGTACTGAACACTCCAGGATAGCCATCCATGGCTGTCGACAGCGGCAGGCCGGACTCGACCTTCTTCTTGAGATCATCCGTGATCATGCGCAGTTTCTTGTTGCCTACCTGTTTGCATTGGATGTCCAGGACCTTTGTGATGGACAGGCCCGCGTTGAGCATCGTGCCCAGCTGAGAGGTGAAGATGGACATGTCCTTGGCAGCGATTGCTCCACCAGCCGCCAGCCTGCCCTGCTTTACCTCGCCGGAAGGGCCTGTGTTGCGCACGGCGAGGTTGCTGCCGGCACTCCTGGCAGCGCTGATATTCACCAGGACAAGGCCCTTGCCGCGAATGGCCTCAGCCGCCTCATGAGTGTTCGCCGCACTGATGGTGCCACGCTGGGTGCTGCCTGACCGGTCAGCCGCGACATAGTTGAATGTTGACATAGGTACCTCCTCTCAGTGCTTTCAGGAACGCCCCAGCAGGCGCTGGAGTTCCTTGGGGTCGAACGCATGGTCTATCGCATCCTCGTAGCTGATGACGCCACGCTCGTACAGAGCCTTGAGCGACTGATCCATGGTTATCATGCCCATCGCGGTGCTGGTCTGCAGAACCGACTGGATCTGGTAGGTCTTGCCCTCGCGGATGAGGTTCTTGATGGCGGGGGTCGCCAGCATCACCTCGCACGCGAGCACCAGACCGTCGCCGTTCTTGCGCACCATGAGCTGCTGGGTCACGACCGCCGACAGGACGTTGGCGAGCTGGACCTTGATCTGCTGCTGCTGATACGGCGGGAAAACGTCCACGATACGGTCAATGGTCTGTGCCGCGCTGTTGGTGTGCAGTGTCGCGAACACCAAGTGTCCAGTCTCCGCGGCGGTCAGGGCAGCTCCAATGGTCTCGAAGTCGCGCATCTCGCCGACCAGGATAACGTCCGGGTCCTCGCGCAGGGCGCTGCGCAGGGCGTTTGCGAAGCTCTGCGTGTCCGTACCCAGCTCGCGCTGGACCACGATGCTCTGCTTGTGCTGGAAGAGGTACTCGATGGGATCCTCGAGCGTAATGATGTGCATCTGCCGTTCCTGGTTGATGCGGTCGATGACCGAGGCCAGTGTCGTGGACTTGCCGTGGCCGGTCGGCCCAGTGACCAGGACAAAGCCGCGATTCAGCTTGGGAAAGGTGAACGCCGCCGGGGGCAGGCCAAGTGAATCCATCGCGGGAACCTCGTAGGGGATCTTGCGCAGTGCCGCCGCCATGGTTTCGCGCTGACGGAACACATTGATACGGAAGCGCGCCAGCCCCTTGATGCCATAGCTGAAATCGTATTCCATGCTCTGCTTGAACAGCACCTTCTGGTGATCGTTCATGATAGGGAACATGAGTTCCTCGACGCGTTCGGGCGAGAGTTTCTCGCTGCCGAGAGCCACCAGCTTCTTCTGAATACGCAGGATGGGGGGCAGACCGACCTGGAGATGGATGTCCGTGGCATTTTTTTCCGTGGCGACTTTCAGGATGGTTCCCAGATCGATGCGATGTTCCCCCGAGGATGTTGGTCCAATACGAGGGGTGTTCTCCTGTATCTCGGAATTCATGGCAGCTCCTTCAGTCCGATTCGACGGTAGACACCACGCGCACGACTTCCTCGAGGGTGATGATGCCTTCCCTGGCCTTGACCAGGGCATCCTCGAGCAGAGTGCGCATGCCATGGCTGCGTGCGGACTGAGACATGTCGCGCGCGCTGGCCTTGTGAAGGATGAGGCGGCGCAAGTCGTCGTCCACCTTCATCATCTCATGAATGCCGGTACGCCCGCGGTAGCCTGAACCACCGCACTTCGAGCAGCCGGCACCCTTGTAAAACGTGACATCTTCCAGCTTGCCCCGTGTGCCGAGTCCCAGACCTTCGAGGGCCGAGGCCGGCGGGACGTAGGGCTCTTTGCAGTCGGGGCAGATCTTGCGCGCCAGGCGCTGGGCCGTAGCCCCAATGAGCGACGACGCGATGAGGAATGGCTCGATGCCCATGTCGATCAGTCGTGTGGCAACCGAGGGTGCATCGTTGGTGTGCAGCGTGGACAGGACGAGGTGCCCGGTCAGGGCGGCCTCGATAGCGATCTGTGCCGTCTCACCATCACGGATTTCGCCAATGAGCACAATATTGGGGTCCTGGCGCAGGATACTGCGCAGACCGTTGGCGAATGTCATGTCCGCCTTGACGTTGACCTGCACCTGGTTGAGTCCGTCCATCTGATATTCGACCGGGTCCTCTACCGTCACGATGTTCTTGCCGGGCGTGTTGAGGCGGTTGAGCGCGGAGTACAGGGTCGTCGTCTTGCCGGCACCGGTGGGGCCGGAGATAACGATCATGCCGTACGGCTGGCTGATGACATTGTTGAACAGGGTCAGTGTATCATTGAGGAATCCAAGGTTCTCAAGGGGCACCATGGCACTGCTCTTGTCCAGGATACGCATAACGATCTTCTCGCCGTAGATGGTGGGCAGTGAACTGACGCGGAAGTCGATGGCCTTGTTCTCGATGCGCAGGGAGATACGGCCGTCCTGGGGCTTGCGCCGCTCGGCGATATCCATGTTGGACATGATCTTGATGCGCGAGAGCACGCCGGCCTGGATGTTGCGCGGCAGGTTCTGCTTTTCTTGCAGGATGCCGTCGATACGGTAGCGGATGCGCAGGTGGTCCTTCTGCGGTTCCACGTGGATGTCCGACGCATGCTCGACGATGGCCTGAGTGATGATCGTGTTGACCAGCCGGATGACGGGCGCGTCCTGACCCATCTCGCGCAACTGCTCGATGCTGACCTCTTCGCCACTTTCTGCGATGATCTCGGCCTTCGCCTCGGAGCTGGCTTCCTTGATGGAGTTTCCGACGACGTAGTACTTCTCGATGGCGCCGTAGATGGCATTCTTGGGAGCGACGAAGAACTTTGTCTCGCGCCCGTAGGTTGCCAGCAGGTAGTCCATCAGCTCGATGTTGGTGGGATCGCTGAGTGCGATGCTGACGACACCCTCCTCACGCTTGAACGCGACGAAACCGTAGCGCTTCGCGCGTTCCTGGTCCACCAGCGCCAGCACGTCCGCCTCTACCTTCTCCGCCATGACATCTACAAATGGCATGTGCCACTGTTCGGCCAGGACCTGTGCCTTGATGTCGTCGTTGATGAACCCCTGATCGATGAGGATCTTGAGCAGTGGCTCGTTGGTGTTGTGTTGAGCGGTGAGGGCTCCATCAAGAGCCTGTTCGTTGATATACCCTCGCGCAAGCAAGATGCTTCCTACTGACCGTCTACCGTCCACATTTCCTCCGTGCTCTAGAGTTTCATGATCTTGGAGCCCTGGCTTCCACATTTGCTGAGCAGTTCTTCTGTGTCTCGGAAGCCGGGCGAGGACTCGCCGACCTCCTGGAACAACTGTGCCGCCTGCTGGCTGCTGCCCTGTGCCAGGTGGATCACAGCCGCATGGTACTTGAGGATCAGTTTAGCCTCGTCAGTGACGTTCGGCAGATGCATGGCGTGATCGAGCTCCCGGGTCGCCAGTTCGGGCAATCCCAGGTGAACGAATGAGAGGGCCATGGGCAGGTAGAACCGTAGGTCTCCTCCCCCCCTCACCGTGCCGGAACTCATCGCTACCGCCTCTTCGTAGCGACTGCCCGCGAATGCGGCCCACGCAGATATCAGACGTTGCTCGACCGAACCGGCTGTGATGCCGGACGTCCCGGCGGCTGCCTTGTCCACCAGGCCTTCGACATCGGCAGGAGACAACTGCGACAGCGAGATCGCGTCCGCGATGAGGTCGTACTCGCCGGATGCGAGAATGGCCTCCAGGGCACGCTGCACCGTATCGGGATCCCCGGGATGAGCCCGGATGGCAGCAACAAAGTACCCTGCAGCAGCATCGTGAACCCCAAGCTGCTCAGCCGCCAGACCCAGCCCATATCGGCTCTCGAAGTCCGCAGGGACGAGATGGGCAAGTTTCTCCAGCAGGAACCGGCCCTCCGTAACCTCTTGCCGGTGGTCCACCAAGTACTGGATGAGATACGCCGCATTGCTCGTATCGCGCTCCCTGGCCATGAGCCCCACCAGTTCGGTGAACTCGGCCATATTGGGGGTTCCCAGGACGAGCAGGGATTGGAGCACCTTCCGCCGAACCGTGGGGTTGATGGCATTGGCCAGGACACGACGCAGGATGGCCGACTTCTCCACACTGAGCGTGACATGCTGAAACAGCCCATCGTTGTTCAGGAATGTCGACTCGTCGACACCCGTGCGCCCCAGTCGTTCGACAATCGCAGCCTCCAGCGCCGGCACCTTCACCATGTTCGCATCCTCAGTGACACGGTCGACCAACTGGTCCACCACACCCAGTTCCGCGGCCGCGGCAAGGACCTCCTGCGTACAGGCGTCCTCGACCAGGCAGCGTTCCAGAACATGAACAAGCTGGTGCACGATGCCTTCGGCCGAAGCAGACTCGGCGGCTTGGCGTACCATGCCCAGTTCCTCCCGTACATACGATGTCGTGTCGCCACGTTCGAGCAGAAGTTCGGCCTTGTGCGTCCTCAGCTCGCCAGCCATGTCCGCGCCGTCGGCGGATAGGACGATAGAAGCGATCTGAGGGTCGTGGAAGTCAACCCTGGCTCCCTGAGCAAGAGCCTCCTCGACGACGAACAGGGGAAGGCGCGTGTAGCCGCCGCGTTCCAGCCACGTCAGCAGGTCACTCATGGTCTCTGCGTCCTGGGGATTGCGCAGAAAGTTGAGATAGAGAACTCCCAGCGACAGTGGAATGGCCACGCTGCCCGCATCGGACAGACGCTGCATCAGATCCTCCCGCTCCATCTTGCCCTGGTTGATACCCCTTACGATGCCGATCAACTGCCGTTCAGCCTCCTGCCCCGGCGTCGGGGAAGGTGGCGCGGTGACTGCGGCCCGTGAAACGACCTCGGTATCCGCCGCGTTCGCCTGGGTCAGATGTGTCGCCACCTCCTCTCCCTTGCGGAGAGAGGCCAACCTGAGTTCCTCGGGCGACAGAACGGTCAGCCCGGCGGCCTCGGAAGGCACGAAGCACCTGGCCGCGGTCGGAGACTCCTCCCCTGGCTTCACCCACGCCTGGTGTGGTACAGGGATGGTCTCCATCTTCATGTCGCCCGACGTTTCAGGCACAAGGTCGCGCGGAAGGTCCGGATGAGAGGATCCACCCTCGGCCTTCTGATCGGCTGGGACCCTCTCCTGTGGGGCGGGCAGCTCGTCGGCCACGACCGCCTCGTCGTATAGTGTCTCGAGGGTATTCCTCGCCCCCTCGTCCGGCTCGATCGCCTTGGACTTGCGCTCAATCGCGGGCACGCGGTCGACTTCCGGGGACTGTGAGGCACGCATACCGCCCGCAGGTCCCTCCACGGCCTTGACCTTCCAGTCGATCTGGCCCCGCATCTCGGCAATGGCCTTGCCAAGCCCCGGGTAAGAAGGATCGGCCATGCGCAGCTGTTCATATACGGCGAGCGCATCGGCGAACCTGCCGTTGTTGCCCAGAATGCTCGCCTTCAGATAGAGCGTGCGCGGATTCTGGGGACTGACCTCCAGGCTCTGGCCCAGTACCTTGAAGGCCTGAACGTAGTCACGACGGTATGCAAGCACACGCGCCTTCTGGTTGAGCGCGTCGGTGCTGCGGGTATCGATACCGATAGCAGAGCTGCTGGCTGCCAGCGCCTTGTCGAAGTCGCCATCCTTGATGCAATAGCGGGAGAGTTCGACCAGGTCGCGTATCGTCGCGGACTTGTCCTTGAGCTGGTTGTCGAGGCCCACGATCTTCTGATAGGCACCGATATAGATGCTCCACAGTGCGACTTGCCGGTCCTTGAGGATCTGGATGAGCGCATTCAGGAGGTCGATGCCCTGGGCATATTGCTGCCGTCCATAGTCATGGTCGGCCTCATCAACAGCCAAACGAAGGGCCGCGTCATACTCACGACGGCCTACAAACTCCTGGATCTGGCTGCGTAACCGCTCCTCGTCAGAACTCGCCAATGTCACTCCCCCATCAAGGCTTGTCGTGAAAGACTGGCACTATCTTACCAACCGCCGTCAAATATGCAAATAGCGGCGCCAACTCGCCCTCGGCGGAGTCATCATAGAGGACACTCATGATGCTCTCGTCAGTCTCCCGTTCGCCAAGCGACACGACAGCCTGTCCCTCGCAGTCGGTCAGGACCGCCTGGACGAACCATACGTCTCTGTTCGGCACGCGGAACCTGTCGACGAGTTCCATCAGTCTACAGAATTCAGAAAGTGTTGCAACTTGCTGACGATGACGTCGATGGCAACCAGGTTGAAGCCTCCTTCGGGAATGATCAGGTCCGCGTATCTTTTGGTCGGTTCCACAAACTGCAGGTGCATCGGCCGGACGACGTCCATGTATTGCACCACCACGGACTCGACCGTGCGGCCCCTCTCGCGCGTGTCCCGCAAGAGGCGGCGGATGAACCGGACGTCGGCATCCGTATCGACGTAGAGCTTAATGTCCAGCAGATCACGCAGCGCCGCGTTCTCCAGCACCAGGATACCCTCGAGGATGATGACGGGCCGAGGCTCGACATGGTCGGTCCAGGACTCGCGCTCATAGCGGGCGTAGTTGTAAA
Source organism: Candidatus Cryosericum hinesii (assembly GCF_003570985.1). Taxonomy (GTDB): domain Bacteria; phylum Caldisericota; class Caldisericia; order Cryosericales; family Cryosericaceae; genus Cryosericum; species Cryosericum hinesii. The sequence goes on along the minus strand of NZ_QXIW01000030.1, from coordinate 5,368 downwards.
CGGGCACATCTACCGCCTCGCCACGGATCAGATGCTGAAGATGCTCAATCAGCAGGTCATCGTCATAGGCGCTGGGATGGTCGTAATTGATGCCGCGCTTCTCCTCGATGGACATACCGTCGAAATTCCTGTAGTACGAATCCTGCTTGAGGAAGACAACTGGCTGTGCGGTCTCATGCATGATTTTCTCGGCGACGGTGGTTTTGCCCGACCCGGAACCGCCGGCGATGCCAACAAGGATAGGACGTGTCATTTCAATGGCCTCCAGCAAGATACAATTGTATATTGCGGGTGTGTTCGGCGTAGGTCCGCGCGAAGACACAGTGACCGTCAGGTTTGGCCAGGAAGTAGTAGTACGTACTTGCCGGGGCATGTGTCGCAGCATTCATCGACGCCAGACCCGGATTGCAGATGGGAGTCGGTGGCAATCCGGCGTGCAGGTAGGTGTTGTATGGGGACTTGTACTTCAGCTCGGCGTATGTGTAGAAGCCGCCCTGGCTGGGAAGGACATATCCGAGCGTGGTGTCCAGCTGGAGCAGCATCTTCTTCGCCAGACGGTTGAAGATGACACTGGCAACCAGTGGCCGGTCCGCGTCGTACTTTGCCTCCCGCTCGACGATAGAGGCGACCCTGAGCAGCTGGTCGCCCGTCAGACTACGCTTCGCCGCCTGAGCCGCCCAGTCGGAAGGGAGAACGTCGGCAAACCTGCCAAGCATACGTGCGACGACCTCGCCAGCGTCACCCGCATACAGGCAGTCGTACGTATCGGGGAAGAGGCGACCCTCCAGAAGCTTGCCCCGGTCATCTCTGGCCGCCTTCAGGAACTCAGCCGCACTGATGCCGGCCTGTTCCTGGAGGCGGATGGCCATCTGCTGGACCGTATAGCCCTCGGGAAACGTCACGCGCACCGTGAGAGGCGGACCCACCACAAGGAGCTGATACAATGCCTCCATGTCACCGACACCCTTGAGCACATAGCGCCCCTCGCGCAGCGAACCGCCGCGTTTCAGCCGCCAGTACCAGCGGAGAGCCTGAGGACTGGACGTCATGCCGAGCGCGAAGACCCGTTGACTGAGCGTTGTCACACTATCCCCAGGACGGACATCGATGTATGCACTGGGTCCTTCGACGGGCACGGTGTGAATGAATCTCAACCATGCAACCGCCCCGGCGATGATCATGAGGATCAGCAGGACACCGACGAGGCGCGTTGCGCCGATTCGCACGCCGCGCGGCGATCGACCGGGGGTTGGCTCCGTCACCTCAGGCGTGTTCTGCGTGTCTTCGTCCATGTCAGTCACCTTCACCCGGCACCGTTGGCGCGCGGTCCAGATAGCCCTGCAGGATGTAGACCGCCTCCCATTGATCCTTGGTGGCACGCCCGGCGGCACCCGACAACCCCTCGCTCGCAGCTGCCCGCCCGACAGCAACTGACGATAGGCGCTCGTCTACCAGCTCGACGCGCACCGCCCTGTTGAGACCCCGTGCGGCCAGTTCCTTGCGGACGAATCCTGCGAAACGCCGTACCTTGCGTGTCTGGATCGAGTCCGTTCCATCCAGCGCGAGCGGCAAGCCGACGACCAGACAGCCGGCGCCCTCGAGCACGACGCGGTCGACAACGGCCCGCGCCGTTGCAGCTGGGAGTCCCATGTCGATGGAACCAGCGGGGAAGGCAGTCCCTACATCCGCCACCGTCCGGGCAAGGCCTATGTGGCGCTCGCCCACGTCGAGACAGAGAACGACCTTCGAGCCGGATGGATCGTCAGCCAAGCAGCGCCTCCAGATCCTCTGCGGTCGGCAAACCTGCGATACGGCCCTGGCACATGCGGTCGTTGCCACCGCCCTTGCCGCCATACTTGTTGGCCAAGATCTTGAAGATGCTGCGTGCCGAGAACGTCGTGCCAGCCGTACCGAACACTTTGACCACGGTAAAGCCGTCTCCGCCGGATACCATGCCGATGAATACGCCGTTTCCCAGCTGCTGCTCCGCCATATCACCTGCACTGCGCAGCGCTTCGGTGGTCAGACCTTCGAACGTGGCTACAACGACCGGCTGACCCTTGATGGTTGCCGGCTGCGCGATCAGGTCGCGCACACGGCGATCGGTCGCCGCGGCAATGAGCCCTTCGATGCGGCGGTCGCGTTCCTTGACCACGCCCGTGAGGTCTTCCACTGCGCGCGCCACCTCTGCTGGAACCGGTCCGCAGCCTAGTATCCCTGCAGCCTGTTCCACGCCCACCTGGTACGCCCAGAACTCCCGCAGAGCGCCCAGTCCGACGGAAGCCTCGATACGCTTCGTGTCCGTCCCAATGCTGCGAATGGAACGGATATGCAGGAAACCGATGTCGCCCGTCGCGGTGACGTGCGTGCCGCCACACAATTCCTTCGAGATGCCATCAGCTGAGACGACGCGCACGGTCGCGCCGTACTTCTCTCCAAAGAATGCCAGAGCGCCCGTCCTGCGCGCTTCCTCGATCGGCATAACGTCGGTGCGCACCGGAACATTGGCCATGATGAACCCCAGTACCTTCTCTTCCATGGCCTTGCGGTCGTCCACGCCGAGGCTGCCGCGGAAACTGAAGTCGAAATGGAATTCGTCGGGCATGACCTTGGAACCCTTCTGCTGGACGGTCGGGTCGATAGAACGCAGAGCGGCCTGCAGGAGGTGTGTCGCCGTATGCGCCCGCGCGATCGCCTTTCGCCGCTCCGGGTCCACTTCAGCGCGCGCGGTGTCGCCCGCGGCGATGGCCCCTTCCAGCAGAACACCTTCATGGATGATCAACCCTTCCACGGGAGTCTTGGTGTCCATGACCTCGAAGCGCGCGCCCTGCGTTGTGATGACGCCCGTGTCGCCGACCTGGCCACCCTTCTCGCCGTAAAACGGGGTCGAAGAAAGAACCAGCCCGATATGATCGCCCTCCTGAGCACTGCTGGCGGATTCACCGCCCTTCAGGAGGCCCGTGACCACGGCCTCGGCCGACAATGTTTCATAGCCGACGAAATGCGAAGTCCCGACCGTGCCTCTCAGCTTGATGTACCCAGTCCGTTCGCGGCTTGCTTCTTCCACACCCGACGACTCGCTACCGCCATGGCGCTGGTCGTTCAACAGTGCGTCGAAGCCTTCGCTGTCCAGCTTGAGGCCGGCGTCCCGCAGGAGGTCAGCCGTCAGTTCAACCGGGAAACCCATCGTATCGTGAAGGAAGAACGCGGTTTTGCCGGGCAGGGTGTCGCTCCCGCCTTGACGAACCGCCTCGACAGCCCTCGTGAACTCGACCAGCCCCTCCCGGAGCGTGTGGTCGAACCGCTGCTCCTCCACTGCCATGTCGCCCTTGATGCGCTCACGCTCAGCCAGAAGTTCAGGGAACGGTCCCTTCATGAGGTCGATCACCGTGTCCGCGACCTTGCCCATAAAAGCACCCTCGATGCCGATCATCCGACCCAGCGCCTGAGAACGCCGCAGGAGGCGGCGCAGGACATAGCCCTGCTTCTCGTTGCTGGGCAGAAGGTTCTCGGTCATAAGAAACGTGCAGGCGCGCACGTGATCGGCGATGGTCTTCATGCGTGCCGTCACCCGCAGATCCTCACCATATTCCTGATGTGACAGGTCCGCCACTGTCTGGATGATGGGCTGGAAACCGTCCGTCTCGAAGTCGGTGTCGGTATCCTCGATGATGCTCGTCATGCGCTCCAGGCCCAGCCCGGTATCGATGTTCTTGCGAGCAAGCGGCTTCAGCGAACCGTCCGGTTGCCGGTCGAACTGCGTGAACACCAGGTTCCAGTACTCGAGGAACCGGTCCCCATCGTCGCCCATCTGCTGCTTCTCGTCGCCCGGGTGACGCACCCCACGGTCGATGTACAGTTCACTACAGGGACCACACGGACCGACGGGGCCCATGGTCCAGAAGTTGTCGTCAGCGCCCATTGGCACGATCCGTTCGCGCGGAATGCCGACCTTCTGCCAGATGTCCGCCGTCTGGAGATCTTCCTTATATATAGTTACCCAGATACGGTCAACAGGCAGACCAAGAACCTTCGTCGAGAATTCCAGGGCCATCGCGATGGCGTCGTCCTTGAAGTAGTCGCCGATGGAGAAGTTGCCCAGCATCTCGAAGAAGGTATGGTGGCGTGCCGTCCGGCCAACCCGCTCGATGTCGTTCGTTCGAATGCATTTCTGGTCCGACGTCATGCGCACGTTTGGAGGAGTCACCTCCCCCAGGTAATACTGCTTCAGCGGAACCATGCCGGCTGCGGTAAAGAGCAGTGTTGGGTCGGGCGAGAGCAGGGGAGCGCTGGGGAGTCTCAGGTGGTCGTGCCCCTCGAAGAACCTGAGAAAGCCTTCTCGAATATCAGCTGAGTTCACATTTCACCTCACGCAATACCGGTCATACGAAGTCCCGGCGCATGAGGACAGTATATCGTCAGCGCCCCGTGAGGCAAGAACAGCGTCGTCTCATCTCACTCAGGTGAGGACAGTCGCCTGATTCGTCATGCCCGCGCAGGCGGCTGATCCGTCACTCCCGCGCAGGCGGGAGTCCAGCCTTGGACAAAAGGACTCGGGGAAAGCGCCCCTCGTATTGGACTAACATACTCGGGGGGAACGACGAACTAGCGCCTTCCTCGGAAGATAGTCGTCCGTTGAAGTGCCAGCATGGTGCCCACCGACGCGACTGCGTTGATAAGACCGCGGAGCAGGTTAAACGGGATGATCGCCGTCACCATAATCGCTTTGACAGCTACTATCGACATCTTGAAGTACCAGGGATCCACAATCAGGTTCGTGCCGGCCATCACGACCGTCATCACGACGACCCCCAGACCGGCTGCAACGACCTTCACCCATATCTTCCTGGAGCGAGCCAGAAACGCCACTGGAAGTGCAAAGGCGATGACAGTGATCGTGTTCATGCCTGCTCCGACCCAGCCGTCCGCCCCACGGCCGATCAGCGCCCAGAGGATTCCTTTCACCACACCCGTCAGGATGGCTGCACCAGGACCCATCGCTGAGCCTGCGATGAAGACGGCGACATCGCCAAAATCGAACTTGAGGAATGGTGCTGCCGGCAGCAGCGGAAACTCGAACAATTGAAGGACATACCCCACGGCAGCCAGCATACCGGTCAGGGCGAGCACACGCAGTTTTTTCGATTCCATTCTCTACCTCCATAGCGGACGCAGCCTTGTAGCTGCAATCAACCCTGGGGGCACGGAAAGTGGACGTCTCTTTCCGTCCAGACTGTACTGTCGGCCCTGGAATCACACCAGGTCCTACCGCCGCAGCGGCTCGTGGGCTAAGCTCTTCGCTATTACCACCGGTCGGGAATTTCACCCTGCCCCAGAGAACACTTAAAGTATATGCGGCCCCAAAAAC
>NZ_QXIW01000003.1 GCF_003570985.1 Candidatus Cryosericum hinesii | reverse complement strand
GCTTGAGCCAGCTGGTTGTCACGTGCCGCCGAGTCAATGCTAACGATGACCTCGCCTGCTTTGACGGAGTCCCCTTCCTTCTTGTAGACCCCGGTGATGGTCCCCTGAGCCTGTGCCGTCAGCGTTGCAGAACGTAAGGGAGCCACGGTTCCAGAGACCGTCGTAAGGGTAGAGACATCCTGCGGCGCCACGACATACATGGACGATACTCCGGTCCTCCTCGCTGCCAATGCCGCGGCCGTCTTCCTGGCAGCCAGCACTTTCAGTCCTACCACGACGATCGCCGCAACGACAATCAGTGACACGACCGAGACAATGATTCGCCGACTCTTTTTGCTCATGTTTCCTCCGGTGGGCGCCTGCGCCCGCATCTATTGACCAACGCGCTCACTGCGCAGCGTGACCACGTTGGATTCGTCACGTACTGTAACAACCGACATTTAAGGATGGATTAAGAAGCACGCGCTGTCCCGGCGATCACGTGAATCTGACAATGAAGTCCGTGCCGGCTTCAGCGCTGCTGGTGACGACTACATGCCATCCATGAAGGTCTGCAATCTTCTTCACAATCGCCAATCCAAGCCCAAATCCGCGCTGTGTACGCGCAGCATCAACCTGATAGAACGGTTCAAAAACATGCGACAGATCGTCGGGAGCTATGAATCCACGGGAATTCCCGACGTGCAGATCAGCTGCATTGAGTACAACACTCACCGTGCCACCCGGCGCATTGAACTTGACAGCGTTTTCGATGAGGTTGTTGACGAGCTGGCGTAACAGCAGGCTGTCTCCCTCGACCGTCACCCCTTCGTGAATTGTCGCCTGCATCGTCAATTCGTGTTCTTTGCAGCTTTCCACGTTCTGACTGGCCTCTGCAGTCACAAGAGCGGTCAAATCGACTTGTCCGAGGTCGACCTCCGCTCGGTCCAGCTGAGCAACCTCGAGCAACCGCTCAACGAGGAGCGACGCGTACTTGACCTGTCCTTTGGCAGCCATGATCCCGTCCTGGTATTCGCCCGTCTTCATCGCGACGTCCAGCGAGGACGATATACTGGCCAATGGAGTCCGCAGTTCGTGGCTGGCATCTTGTGTAAACTGCTCCAGACGCGCCTGCGACTCATGCACTGGTTGCAGTGTGTTCCGGGAGAAACGCAGGCCGAGAACGTAAGATAGGGCACCCATCAGGATTGTGACGACCAGCAGTTCCAAGGTTTTCCACCCGAATTCGTTCGGCCCCTGTCGTACGTGTCCCGCGAATTGCACGAATCCAACGATGCTCCCTTCTCTGTGGATAGCGCGGGTCACCACTGAATAGGAGGAATCGCCGCCCATCTTGGGGGCAGCAAAGGGATCGGCATGCCCAGACGCAGAACCGGCAAACATCTCTCCTTGATAGAGAACGGTCCCATCTGACGCAAGGATTCGCACGAACGGACGCACAGACGGGTTGAGACCTTGTCCAGCCGTCGCTGGGTTCGCGGAAACCTGGTTGTCTGACAAAATCTGGTCGACCTGTACGTTGAGCCCGTGCATCATGCGGTAGTAGAAAATGACCGTATCACACGTCATGAGAATGAGACCACTTGCCAGAATGAGAACGCATACGAGGCGGGTGAACTTCATCGCTAGCCGCTGTTCGACACTGAACCTCGCGCTGAGTCTCTCCTCGAGATCGCGACGCCGTTCCTTGAGTGAATGCCACATGGCTAGTCTCCTATCATGTACCCTTTGCCGGGCACCGTCACGATGCTCTCCCTGCCAAGCTTGCGTCTCAGATAGGCCACGTGGACGTCCACGGTCTGAGAAAACATCAGCTCGTCGTATTCTCCCCAGACAAGCTCAATGATCTCGAGACGTGTCTTGGCGATGCCGCGGTTGAGGGCAAGAAACTCCAGGAGGGCATATTCGCGTGGCGCAAGTGCCACGACCTTACCACCCTTGCGGACCTCGTGCGTGTTGGTGTCGACCGAGATATCTCCTAGCTCAATGACCGGGCTGCGGGTCTCACCACCTCGGCGGAGCAAAGCCCTCATCCGCGCGAGCAGCTCCTCGAGGTCGAACGGCTTGGTAAGGTAATCGTCGGCTCCGCTGTCCAGGCCGGCCACGGCATTCTGGTGCCCGACCCTGGCAGTCAGCATGAGAATGGGCATGCTCCGCCCTGCTTGCCGCAGCTGCCGGCAGACTTCCAGCCCGTCCATGCGTGGGAGGTTGAGGTCGAGAACGACGAGCGCATACTCCTCGGTCAGTCCCTGGTGCAGCCCCGCCTCACCGTCAAAGGCAAGGTCGACGCTGTAGGACTCTGTCTCCAGATACCGCCTGATGTTCTGGGCAAAATCCTGCTGATCCTCAATGACAAGAATATGCATTCGTATTTCCTCTCATGCCTGTCATTGTACCAGCGTGTCCTAAGAACGGATTAAGATGGTGCGCCTCGGCGGTCGGAGGCAAGGCATGATGCACCGTCCTGACCATCCTGGGCGAACCTGAACTTGTCCTGGCAACCTGCTACTGTGACACGACGAGGCACGTGACCAACTGCCGACCTGGGGTATAGATGTACGCACCCTTGTAGTACAGGGTGGTCGAGGCGCCGCCATCGAGGGAGATAACATCAGAAAAGAGCTTGAGCTGAGCCAAGGCACCACCAACATTGTCGGTCGTGAGGCTTATGGAAGTGGAACTCGAGACGAAGTACAGGTAGCGACCACCGCCAATGCCGAGAAAAGACCGTGGCCCCGACTTGGCCATGCGGAAGCTGTCAGCATAGGCATAGGCCTTGGCCCCCATGACTGGTTGGCCGGCGCGCAGGACGACCGGCGCCGACTGGATGAAGAACCCCGTTGAGAGGTCCCGTTCTCCGAGGAAGATATGCAGGTGCGCGCTGTCGGCATTCCGGAGCGAAGTGATCGTGTCGATTGTCCAGTGGTTGACTGCCGCCTGGTACCCGTAGAGCGCGTACTGGCCAGGCTTCATCAGCCTCGGCTGAAAAGTCGCCCCGCAGACGCGCTGCACGATGCGATCCCGGTCCACCACGATCAGTTGCTGATTGCTGCCAACCCAGATAGCCTTTGGATACCAGTTCGTATAGACAGTGAAACCGCCCCAGCTGGTGCAGTTGATGGAATACGTCGTCATCGAAATGGTCTTCCTGTCAACCGTCACGTCGACTCGTACCTCCAGCCGGCCCTCTGCGTAGAACGGGATACCATGATCGTCTATCCCCATTGTCTCCGCATATCCCGCCTTCACCTGCGGGTAGATCCCCTCGCCGCCCAACGATCCGGTCATAACATGAGTTGTCGTGTCGAACGGCAATGCGTTGATCATGGCAAGTGGCTTGCCAAGGGCAAACGTTGTATAGGGAGTTCCTGAGTTCATCCCTCCTGGAGATGCCACCGGAACAACGCGGATCCCTTTGCCCTTCAGGTCAATGCGGATGATCTCAAACGTGTACTTCTTCGTCGCATATGTGACGCTTCGCGACATCCGCGTAACCGCGTCCGGGTGTTCACTCCCTGAATCCCCCGAACCAGCAGTATCCTGGGCACTGGCAATCGTAGCAGTGCAGGAGCGACCATCCGGCACCACCTGCACAGAAGCCCCCATGAACCGGAGGATATCTACGGGACCCACCACAGTTCCACGAGCGTTGAGTAGTGCTGCACTCATGGTCACAGCCCTGACGCCCACCATCGCCGTCCTGCTGCCGACTTTTGCCACGACCCTGGACTTGCCGGAGGTGAGCGTGCACGATCCCGTTTTTGCATCCCAGGCAAGATCCCATTCCAGGAGATTGGCGACGGACCTTACCGGAAGCAGCAACTGCTTCGAACCCATATCGAACACTGCCGGAACCGGCATCATCAGGACCGTTGTCCCATTGGAGGTGACAGCAGTCTTGCCCACGGTGAACTGGACAACGCTCGCGTGCTCCTCAGCACTACAGTCAGGAGCAATGGTCACCATCAGCATTGCCACTATTAGCAGAAGTGGTATGAGATTCGTCAGTTTGCGCACTGTTGATCCTCCTCCATTTTTCTACACCATCCCGGCCCGTGCGAAGCTGAAGCACTCCCAGCGGGTATGGTTCATGATAATGTGGTCGAGGACGTGGACGCCGGCGTACTTCAGGATCTTCTTGATATTAAGATTCCCTTTATCAAAGATATTTCGAATAGACAAATACTCTACAGTTAATTCTTTTCCCCTGCATATACAAGCATCTCTGTAAAGAATTCTCGAAGAGGGGTTTTCAATAGAAACCCAACCTGGTATTTAAGAGGGATAAGCTTGTAAAGAATCGTCTTGAATCGGTCTTGATTGCGTAGTATCTCCTCAAAACGAGTAATCGTCATTTTGTTGATGTATGTGATTTGTTCTCTATTATCCACTATACCAAAACGAAGATTGATTCTCTTTTCAGCTGATTTTGTTTCTAAAGCAAGTTTCTTATAAGCATTGATGAGAACGGGCTCAGGAAAAAGAAGATGAACATACGGAATCCCAATAAGATCGGTGAGGTGGGCCCCGTATGGATGAAAATAGGGTGGAGAATTGATAAATACTTTACTATGTGGCTTCAATACTCTATTTACTTCTTGTAAGACGACTTCAGGCCTTGAAAGGTGTTCAAAGACATCGTTCATTACACACATATCAAAAGAAGCAGTCTGAAAAGGCATTTCTTCTGCATTAGCAACTATGAAATCTATATTTCTTGCATTTTTGGAAGACGCAAAATCTCTTGCCTGCATTATGAACCTTTCTTCCGTATCTATTCCCGTCAGTCTCTTCGCTCCATTGAGAGCATAGAATGTGGTTTTTCCACCACTACCAGCTCCGATATCAAGAATGATCTTGCCCTGTATCTCTTTAAGCAAATCTATTTCAGGGAGGTAATACCTGTTTAACCTCTTTGACTGCTCAAATTCCCATTCTGCAAATGTTTTCTTCCCTTCATCTTCGAGATTGAATGGATGAATTGGCCTCTTGAAACACCTATTCAGCGCAATGAGAGCTTCTACGCCTATGCTATGCCTGTATTCCATCTTCACTTCATATTCATCCTCTTGTCAATTTACGTTCATCGATTGCCATATTCATTGTACCGCCTTCATCAGTTCTACACCATCCCCGCGCGTGCGAAGCTGAAGTAGTCCTGGCGGGCGCGGCCCACGATGATGTGGTCCAGGACACGCACGCCGACGTACTTCAAGGCCCGCACGATCTTGTTGGTGGTGTCGATGTCCTCCTTGGAGGGATCACACTCTTATCTGGAGTGAAACCCTGCAGACATGAAACGGGGCCGCACGAACACGTGCAGCCCCGTACTTTGCTGTCTACAGGGGACTTCTCATGGCTGGTAGGTGATCGTTATCGTTCTGGTTGCATCTGTCCAGCTAACTGAACAGCCAAAGCTCTCAGAGACGAACCTCAGAGGAAGCATGGTCCTTCCACTGATGATCTCGGGGACCACCTTGGCGTTCGTTGCATCGACAGGGGTACTGACACCGTTCACCTTGGCAGCATTCTTACCGATCCAGAGTTCGATGGTCATTCCTCCGAGGGTCACGCTCGCCTTCCTGGCGGTTGCATCCCAAGTAACTGATCCTCCGAGTGCTTCGATGATGGCGCGTATGGGGACAAGGGTCCGCCCATTCTTGATGATAGGAGAAGAATCCAGCGTCTTTGGGCTCCCATTGACCGTAAACGTGGCCTTCCCTATCTGAAGAACGATGACGCTCGCTTCCTTGTCTGGCTCAAACTTTGCCTGGATGACGTGATTTGCCATGACGCTGGTAAACGTATAGGAGGAGATAGGACCCTGTGATACTCGATCGATCGTGACATCGGCGATGTGGTGGCCGGCATTCGGAGTAACGGTGAATGTCGTGCTCGCACCTTGAGCAACGCTCTGCCGCGTGTTGGGAGCGACGGTGCCACCCGACCCGAACGAAGGCGTCAGCGTGTACACCGGCGGGTTGGCAAAATTGGCGGTAACCGTCTTGTCCGCATCGATGGTGATGGTAGCCAGGTTCCCCGTAGCGCTGAGATCGCCAGACCAGCCGGTGAAGCTGTAGCCCGTGGCAGGAACAGTCGTAAGAGTGACAACCGTACCAGAAAGATACGAAGGCTGATCAAGAGTTCTGGTGATGGTACCGCCCGAAACAGGAGAAGAGATCGTGGCAAGCGTGTAGGAAGGCGCAGCAGCATACCGGAAGACGCCACTGCCAGAAGTGCCGGCGTACAGAGCCGCAGGAGTGAGTGGATCAACGACAAGAGACGTAACGCCAGTGTTGGTGAGACCCGTGTTCATTGCCATCCAGGAGGTACCGCTGTCGGTGGAGCAGAGAACGCCGCTGCCACTGGTACTTGCGTAGAGAGTTGTGGGAGTGAACGGATCAATGACAAGAGACGTAACGCTCTCTTTGACGAGGTCAGTGCTCACCATCCTCCAGGTGGTACCGCTGTCGGTGGAACGGAAGACGCCACTATCGGTATCAGCATAGAGGATTGTCGGGGTGAAGGGGTCAATGACAAGAAACTGGACAGTCGTGGAGGCAAGACCAGCGTTCACGGCCGTCCAGGTAGCGCCGCTGTCCGTGGAGCGGAAGACGCCATGGTCATTTGTGCCGGCATACAGGGTCGTGGAAGTGAGCGGATCAATGACAAGAGATGGAACACCTTGATCACCAACCCCGGTACTGACTGCTGTCCAGTGGTCGCCCCTGTCCGTGGAGCGAAAAACACTTCCACCAAAGGCACCGGCATACAGGGTCGCTGGCGTGAGGGGATCGATGGCAACAAGAGATTGGATGCCGTTCCTGGCAGGACCAGTAGTATCCAGTGCCGTCCAGGTAGCGCCGCTGTCTGTGGAACGAGAGATGCCGTACTCATAATGCTGATTAGACGTTTGCACATACAGGGTCGTGGGGGTGAGCGGGTCAATGGCAAGATTGAAGACATACGTGCCGTCGCCTTCCATGATGTCGGTGTTCAGGCCCTTCCACGTAGCGCCGCTGTCCGCGGAGCGGAGGATGTCCGTATCAGTCACGGCATAGATGGTCGTGGAAGCGAGGGAATCGATGGCAAGAGACCGGACCCACGTGTTGGTCAGGCCAGCGTTCGCAGCCCTCCAGGTGGTACCGCTGTCGATGGAACGGAAGATGCCGCCAGGCGCCCTCACATAGCCCGTGCAACCAACATACAGGATAGCAGGGGTAACGACGTTTATGACAAGACAATTGGCAGATTCGCTGGCGATCCCGTTGTTCACAGCTGTCCAGCTCGTACCACTGTTCGTGGAGCGAAAGATACCTCCGGTTTCGGTACAGGCGTAGAGGGTCGTGGAGGTGAGGGGATCGATAGTGAGAGACAAGATCCACGTGCTGGCAAGACCAGTATTCACCGCCGTCCAGGTAGCGCCGCTGTCCGCGGAGCGGAAGATACCATCCTGAGTGCCGGCGTAGAGGATGGTGCCGGAGAGAGGATCGATGACAAGAGATGTGACGCCCTCTTTGCTGATGGTGGTCCTCAAGCCGGTCCAGTGGGCACCGCTGTCCGTAGAGCGAAGGACGCCTTCGCCAAAGGTGCCGACATACAGGGTCGTTGGGGTGAGGCAATCGATAGCAAGAGACGTGACCCTCATATGGCCATAGGTAAGATCGATGTTCACAGCAGTCCAGTGGGCACCACTGTCCGTGGAGCGGAAGACACCTCTGGTCTCAGTGCCGGCGTAGAGAGTCGTGGAAGTGAACGGGTCGATGGCAAGACTCAGGACATACATGTCGGTGAGGCCCGTGTTCACTGCCACCCAAGTCGTCCCACTGTCCGTGGAGCGGAAGATGCCACTACCATTCGTGCTGGCGTAGAGGATGGTGGGGGAGAGAGGATCGATGGCAAGAGATTCGACAAGAGTGTTGGTGATGAAGCCAGTATTCACAGCCACCCAGGTGGTCCCACTGTCGGTAGAGCGAAAGACACCACCACCATTCGTGCCAGCGTAGAGGATGGCAGGATCCACAGGATTGATCACAAGAGCAAAGACACTGCCCCCATACAAGGGCAGTTGGGTCCACGCATGAGTGTCTGCCGCCTGAACAGCAGGAGCGCCCATCAGCACACCCGACAAGCTCAGGGCTAGACAAAGGATCAGAACCATGATTGTGGCAGCAAGTGAATTATCTCGTGCTTCAGTCGTCTTCATGCTATGCACCTCCAACACGGGCTTTCTTTCAACAAGGGCGGTGGAGTCGAACCTGGTCACCATCACCATCACCATCACCGCGCCGTATCGTTGCGGCACGCAACGGAGATCATTCTCTCCACCATTAGTGTAACGTGCTAGTTGGTCATATCCTAGCGCGCAATAGAGAAGAGCCGAAATTGATGTCCTTGCACGATGGGACCCATGTACCGTCTTATCGTGACGCCCCAGTTCACGGTCATCGGGCACATTCAACAATTGGCCTCCCTCTATACCATCCCCGCCCGGGCGAAGGAGAAGTAGTCCTGGCGGGCACGGCCCACGATGATGTGGTCGAGGACCCGTACACCGACGTACTTCAAGGCCTGAGTGATCTTGTTTGTGGTGTCGATGTCCTCCTTGGAGGGGTCGCACTCTCCGCTTGGGTGGTTGTGCACGAGCACAACGCGGCTGGCGTGGTGGATGCAGGCTTCGCGGACGATGTCGGCAGGGTCCACGACGCTGGCGCTGATACTGCCCCGACTGACCTCGGTGTCTTTGATGACCTTGTTGCGGATGTCCAGCAGGACGACATAGAAGAACTCCTTTCCGGCATCGCGCAATTGCGGCGTGAACCGGTCGCAGACGTAGTCGATGGCATCCTCGGCACTGGTGACCCGTTTCATCGTGGACGCGGGGCCTTGCTGCAGGCGCTTGCCGATTTCGATGGCCGCCTTGAGTTCGACCGCCTTGGCGAGGCCGATGCCACGCACGTCGCAGAGGTCCTCGACGCTGGCCTGATCCAGCTGGCTCCAGCCGCCAAACCGGTTGAACACGTCGCGACCCAGTTCCTCGGCGCTCTTGCCGTGGCTGCCCGTCCTGAATAGAATGGCCAGCAGGCGTGCGTTGCTCATGGTGTCGGCTCCACGTTTCGCCAGCTGCTCGCGGGGACGTTCGTCAATCGCCCAGTCCTTGATGGAGACATACGTGCGCTCGGCGTTGACGCGCAATCGAACTTCCCGGCGCACGGCATCGCATTGTCCTTTGCTGGACAGGTCGAGTGAGGAGACGAGGGCACTGCTCTGCGGCTCTTCTACCCGCCCACCCTCTGCATCACGGAACCAGGTCCCCGCTTTGGACCACATTGGATACTGCGCCCTCTGGACGAGATACGTAACGGCTTCCTCGCGTTTCGATATTTCCACCGACTCCCCCTGTACCGTTTTCGTGAGTTCCACTCACTCCAGCACAAGGTAGCACCGTCTCTGAGACACGCAACGGCAGCGATCCCTGCACGTCGTCCTCATGGAAGCGGGAACCCACACAAACATACAAGAATGGATTCCCGCATACGCCGAGGAACACCACTCAGAACGCCCCTCGCATTGAAAAGAAATGCTCAGGGGTATTGCAAAGAAATACTCGTGAGGAGCACCCCTTGCCTTGGACTGAAAGGCTCGGGGGGGGAATGACGAATCAAAGGACCCTTGCTGGGACGACGCCGGCTGCGAAGCAGCGATCTGTCAGCCTGTGAACTTCTCCCAGCAGACGAGTTCGTCCAACGCCTTGCGTACCCCTGGCCGGCGCGGATGACTCTCGTCGGGGTACCCCAGTGCGAGGATGGCCACGACGGGGTTCTCCGACGGTATGCCAAGCAGCGCGCGGACCTCGTTGCCGTCGTAGTTGCCCAGCCAGCATGTCCCCAGACCCATCGACGCAGCCTGCAGAGTCACATGGTCCAGGGCGATGGTGATGTCGACAACGGCTCCATCGTACCGGTGGCCAATGTTGTATCCCTCACCGCTCTTGCAGGCGACGACGAGCACCGCCGCTTGTTCAACAAACTGCTGTCCGCCGATGGCATGCACCATCGACCGTATGGTCGCACGGTCCCGTACAACGACCAGTTTCCACGGCTGCAGGTTGCTGCCCGAAGGAGCCAGTCTCGCCGCTTCCAGAACCTCTGCCAGCTTGTCTTCTTCGACCGGCTGGTCCTTGTAATGTCGTACGCTGTAGCGCTTCTCGATCGCCTCAAGTATCATCGCAGACCTCCACTATGCTGATTGCCTGATATTCTAACTGCCAGCCAGACTTGTTCAATGAGCCAAGTGTTGCGATTGGCATACTCTTGCGGGAATAACAGATGTAAAAACAAGGATGGATTCCCGCATGCGCGGGAATGACAGACTAGTCCGGAATCGGCAGTATACTAAGCTCATGAGACTACTGCATACCGCTGACTGGCATGTTGGAAGCACGCTCGCTGGGCTGGACAGGTTTGACGAAACAGGGAAGCTGCTGGATGAGCTGTTTGCCGCTGCGCAGACCGAGAAGGTGGATGTGGTGATCGTCGCGGGTGACGTGTTCGACAATCCGATGCCCGGCAATAATAGTCAGAAACTCGTCTTCGACTTCTTTGCCCGGCTCAGCAGCGCGGGTATCCGCTCGGTCGTTCTGGCCGGCAACCACGACGGGCAGGTGTTCGTCCCCAGCAAGAGCCTGCTGAGCCTTGGGACAGCATCGGTGTTCGAGAAGCCGTCTGGTGAGCAGTATCAAGTCGGGTTCCGTTCACGCGCCGACGAACCGGTCGTCGTGACGGCGCTCCCCTACCCCCACGAACGCGTGGTCATGAAGTTGAATGGAGCAGGTGACGACATTCACGGCGACTACGCCAGCAGTGTCAGCACGTTCATCCGCTGGCTTGCCGGGCAGATGCATGCGTCAGACATCAACATCTTTGCCGCACACCTCATGATCGCTGGTGCTCAGCTGACGGACACGGAACGCCCCATGTCGGTCAGTCCGTTCTTTGCCGTCCCTGCGCAGAGCCTGCCATCTTCGACGATGTACAACGCCCTTGGCCACGTCCACCGCCACCAGCAGCTGGTGAACGCGCCCGCACGCTCAGAATACTCCGGCAGTATCTTCCGCGTCAACTTCAGCGAGGAGGGGACGCCGAAGGGGTTCAACCTTGTGGACGCGGACACGAAGGGCAATCTCACTGTTCAGTTCTGTGAGCTGAAATCCGCCATCGAGCTGCACAATGTCGAGTGTGTCGTCGACGACTGGGCCACCCGCCTGGAACCGTACAGGAACCGTGGATACACGAAAGCACGCATCCACGCCGACGACCCCCCGTTCAACCTGCAAGGCGAGATACGCGCTGTCTGCCCATGGGTCGTCAAGGTGGAATTCCTGCGTTCCGAAGCTGCAGCGACGACGCGTCCGACCATTGAGGCACTGGCAAGTACAAGCTTCGAGACCGTGCAGTCGATGTACCGGGCATACAACAAGGACGCCACAGAAGACGTGATAAAGGTGATCGGTGAATTGTTCCTGGAGGTGACCCATGCGGATACAGACGCTTGAAGTCGAGAACTTCATGCCCTACCGCGACCCAGTCACCCTCGACTTTCGCGACCTGTCGCTGTTTGCCATCGTGGGTGAGACTGGTTCGGGCAAGTCCTCGATCGTCGACGCGATCTGCTATGCTCTCTATGGGCGCATCCCACGCATCCGCACAGAAAACGGACAGCGCGAGAATATCATCAGCCGTGGCGCGAAACAGTTCCATGTGGGACTGACCTTTGACCTCGGCGGCGCGACGTACCGGATCATCCGGCAGGGAACAGCCACGAGAGAGGACGTTCAGGTCTTCAAGGACGGCGATCAGCTCAACCAGCTCCTGAAGAAGAAGGACGCCGATCGCTACATCGAAGAGACGCTGCTGCACATGAACTTTGACGTCTTCACGCGCATCATCGTCCTGCCTCAGGGGCAGTTCGACCGTTTTCTGAAACCCGACACACCCCGCGCGCGCAGGGATATCCTCATCTCGCTGCTCAGCCTGGACATTTACGAGCACATCGGCAAAGCGGCCGGCGCCCATGCGGGAATGCTGATGGGCGAACTGGGCGGCCTGGACCATGACCTGGCGGGCATCGACCAGACCGCTATCACCGATGAAGCCATGGGTCTCCTGGACCATGCCGTCACAGACGCCGGACATCAGGTCGCGCTGCTCCAGGAACAGCTCAAAGCACGTGAGCTGACATTGGCCATGATAGAACAGCGGGCGTCAAAGGCACGGCAGCTGACGAAGCTTCAGGGACAGCTTGCGGCCCTTCGCGCCAAGGCGGACGAGATCAACGGCGACCGCGCGCACCTTGCCACCGGCCTCGCTCTCGCATCGCTGCAGCCATCACTGGCCAACTGGGCGCGTCTGGCTGCTGAACTGGAACGGCTGACGGACGAGCGCGACAAGGCATCTGCTGCTGTGATAGCCGCACAGCAAGCTCTCGAGACTGCGCAGGCCGTCCGTGCCGATACGTCCCTGCGCGCTGGCGAGGCCGCATTTGCCGAGAAACTGGATGAGATCTCTTCTGCGATCGGGCGCCTGAGTGACCTCCAGCTCTTTGCCGCCCGACTGGAGGAACTCCAGCACAGGACCGATGCAGCCACGGACAAGGGCAAGGCACTCGAACACAGCATCACACAATTGAATGAGACTATGAAGCTCCAGAACGAGCGTCGGATCCAGCTCCAGGAAGCGCTCACCAGGGCGCGCGACGCTTCAATGCAAACTGAAGATGCGTTCGAACGAGCACGCTCGGACAACGCCGCAGTCGTCGTCCAGCAGGGTCTCAGGCCAGGTGACACCTGCCCGGTGTGCGGCCATGTGGTAGAAGAACTGGTCGCGCATGCCGAACACCTGGACTTCGCTCGCCTCAAGACGGTTCGTGACGAGACGCGCAAACATGTCGAGCACTGCCAGAACGACCTCACGGAGCATGAGAAGAAGTCCGAAGCGGACCGAGTCCGGCTCGAGGAACTGGCCAGACAGCTGACCGCTCTGAAGACTGAAGACAAGGATGACCGGCACGAAGCGCACGAACTGACCCTGCGCCTGCTCATGGACCCGACGGTCGCCCGCGAGGGCAGCAACAATCCGGTGGCGTTCCTCCATGCGCGGCTCACGCAGCTGCGAGGGCAGGAGACGACAACCCGCACGGCGCAGAAAACGATCGCCCTCCAACTCGAAGAACAGCGCCGAAAGGAAGAAGACATCCGCACGAAGCTGACCGGGTCCCAAACCAAGGCCGCAACGCTGGAGGGGCAGCGCAGACAGGCGGAAGTCCAATATGAAACGCTGCAGCGTGACCTGCTGGCGCAAGCCGGCACGCATGGGTTCGACTCCATCGCGTCGATGAAAGCAGCCGTCCTCCCAGAGGGTGAGCTGGCCACACTTCAGGCGTCGGTGAGGCAATACGACCATGACACCGCTGCTGTTGCTGCACAGGTGGAAATGCTGGAGCAGGAGCTCGGCCCCGACCTGCCATCGGAGGCGGACCTCGAAACAGCGCGTGCCACACGTGAGACTGCCGCTACGGACTTCGCCCGCGCACAGGAGAACCTGGCAGCCGCCCGCCGCAGCAAGGACGACCTCCTCGCCCGCCGTGCATTCCTGGCCGACCGTCTTGCGCGCAAGGAACAGGCGACGCGTCTGCTGTCCACCTACCAGCAGGTCGCCCGTGACTTCGGCAGCAAGGGCATGGTGGCGTTCGTCAGCAGCGGCATCCTCGAACAGTTGCTGGTGACGGCAAACGACCACCTGCGCATCCTGAGCAAGGGACGCTTCGAACTGCTGCTCGATGAGGACGACCAGATGATGGTGCAGGACGCGTTCAGCGCCTCGGGACCGCGCGATGTCGCAACGTTGTCCGGGGGGGAAACCTTCCTCGCTTCTCTTGCACTCGCTCTGGCCGTCAAGGACCTGCTGTCGACGAGTGTGGACTTGGACAGCTTCTTCATCGACGAGGGCTTCGGAACGCTGGACGAGACCACTGTCCAGGGTGTCGCCGACGTCCTGGAGTCCCTGCGCAGGGACGGCTCGCTCGTCGGCATCATCACCCACAGAGCGGACCTCGTGGAGCGNNATATCCGTCCCGACTACTGGCAGAGCGTCTACACCGGTTCCACGGAGGTCTCATTGACAGATCAGAAACGTTCCTATGAGGTGGTGCCGACCATCGAGTGCCGCGACCTTGACCACTGGGCGGCCGTCCGGGTGCCCGACGCGGCGTTCGCGGAAGTCGACACGGTCCGCGTCGCATTCGTCGACGGCGTACGCCGCATCGACATGCACGGCATCATCGACGGCAATCCGCCATACTATGGCGTTTTCGGTTCTGTGGCGGCAGGCTGCATGCAGATGTGCGGCTCTCACGCCCACGACGTCACCGAGGCGCTCTGCGACGAGGCCGTACGGCACTACTTCGTGACCAACGCGCCGGACCCGGACATGAAGACGCTCAAGCTGGCGAGCGACGCGTCGTGTCCGTTCGACGTCGAATATGAGATTCGCAGCGCTGCAAGTCATGACCCGGGCGACTTCGGCCAGGAACTCAACAACCTCATGCAAGAGCTGGAACACGATGTCGCGCAGAAAGAAGTGGACCGTCCGGACGTGCAGGCAGTCGTGACAGACGGTCCCATCCCCTACGAACACCGCCTGGCCGCCGGGACCGGCAAGCTGGCGGGCATCATCAAGAACGTGCAGGAAGCCTACCTGAAGGGCGAGCAGTTCGCAACGGTGCTCGGCCTCAAGACCGCCGAACGGACCCCGATCTTTGAGATCCGCTATCCGGAAAGCAGCGGCAGCAGCAAGATGAGCTTCTTCCTGCGCCTCCGAGCCGTCACCCCTTTCGCCAGCCAGATGGCCAACCTGGTCCGCATCGAACTCCCCGTCATGGGGCTGACCGAGGCGATACACCTTGCCAACCTCGCCTCCGCCATCGCGGTGCACTACTCCAGCAACCTGTGGGGTGACACCAGGGCTCCACAAAACTTGTATCCTGTGGGAGCACTCGAGACGGCACTGAAGAACCGGCTCGGGGACCAGCGCTTTCTGCGCAGTGTCATCATGCGAACGCTTGCCGAAAGCGACTCTGCTCCAAAATCGGTACCGTCCACCCAATCTCAGGACTAAACGGAGGATAACCATGTTTGCACTGACACCCGATCTCTGGCAAGTCGTGCTTCGGACGGCCATCGTCTACATACTCGTTCTGGCTGGTCTGCGCCTGGCCGGAAAGCGCGAGATGGGCGAACTCGCGTCGTTCGATTTCGTCATGATCCTCCTGCTCGCCAATGCAGTCCAGAACGCAATGACCGGACCGAATACCTCGCTCACGGGTGGTGTCGTTGCCGCGGCAACCCTCCTCGTGCTCAACTTCAGTGTTTCTGCACTGGTGCATCGCTATCCACGTCTGCGACGCATTATTCTGGGCCAGCGCACAACCCTGATCGAGCAGGGTATTCCGCAACTCGACACGCTGGAGAGGGAGCACATCGACGAGGATGAAATCATGACCGCCGCGCGGGAACATGATATTCTGAAGATCAGCGACATCAGGACGGCCTGGCTCGAAGTCGATGGCAACATCACGTTCCAGACGATGAACGGACGCCACATGCGTGTACCGCGGAAGAAGAAGGTACGCTACCTCAAGAACCAGTGATCATGAGCCGCTCGTCGCACGGGCGGGTGAGACACGCAGAATTGGAAACAGGCTCTACGTTGCTATTTGTAGAACAAGGCGAACAAAACGCCAGCTACAAGAATATTGATGAACGTGATCGGGACAACCGCCTTCAAGTATTCTTTCCACTCCACATCAACTCCCGCCTTGGACAATATCGAGAGACCAACAACGTTTGCTGACGCCCCAATTGGCGTGAAATTTCCTCCTACATCCGTACCAAAGCTTACTATCAACCCCATGCTCAACAAAGATACTGTGCTTGCTGGAGCAAGAAGCTTTACCACGGGCACCATCGATGCTGCAAAGGGAACGTTATCGATAAATCCAGAAAGTATGCCTGACATCCAAAGAAGGATTCCTTTCGTAATCTGACCGCTTCCGTTTGAAAGGTCTGCGATACCCTTACTAATTGATGCAATAACGCCGGTCTTTTCCAACGAACCTATTATTATGAAGAGCGTGGTGAAGAACATGAGCACTTCCCAATCAATAGACTCCCAAATATGTGCAACCTTCTTGCCATTAAGCACAAGCCCTAGAGAAGCGCCTATGAGTCCTGCGTATGCAACTGGCAAATTCAATTTTTCATGCAGTATCAGCAAAGCTATTGCCACAAGGAAACTAACAACTGACACGATCATCATATAGGAGTCCTTTACATGCTCCCTGGGGTTCAGATTCTTTAAGTAATCCGTATCAAACTTTTCTGACTGTTTGAACATTTTCTTGTAGAAGAGAACGAAGTACAACGTATTCAACACTAGAATTGCAATTGAAATTGGCGCAAGGTACTTAACAAACTGGACAAGAGTAATCCCAAGGCCTGTCCCAATGATGATGTTTGGAGGGTCCCCCATGAGCGTTGCGCTCCCTCCGATATTCGCCGCGGTTATCTGTGAGAGTACAAACGGGATGGCACTCATCTTCAATTTCTTGGCAATTGTTATTGACAAAGCAGTCATAAAGAGAAGGACTGTAATGCTATCCATAAATGCTGCAAGCAATCCAGTAAGAAGAGCAAACGCAATCAAAATGTTGATGGGTATGCCCTTCGTAAGCTTTAGAACCTTGACGCCCAGGAAATCAAAAAAACCGCTATCTGTTAACATTCTTACCAGAATGAACATGCCAAAGATAAGTCCAATTGCGTCCCAGTTAACCAGGGTAACAATTTCCCGTGGCTCAAGAACGCCAAGTATGACAAGCAGAAAGGCTCCTACCAGGGAAACGCTTGAGCGCGGCAGGATGTTGAAAATGATGAAAGCATAAACAACGACGAATACAATCAGAGAAATAATTTGAGGAGTCATTGGTATAGGTTATCTCCTTTGGATCAATCGCAAACCAACAAGAAAGGCTTTGGAAGAAACGCAACAATAAGTCTGATATGAGGATCAAGAGCAAGAGGACGGAATATG
Organism: Candidatus Cryosericum hinesii; assembly: GCF_003570985.1. Taxonomy (GTDB): domain Bacteria; phylum Caldisericota; class Caldisericia; order Cryosericales; family Cryosericaceae; genus Cryosericum; species Cryosericum hinesii. Next base: position 1,683 of record NZ_QXIW01000003.1, on the reverse strand, counting down.
AATCTCAACTTATAACTCTTTCTTGGAGAACCTCTGCTTCCGATGATTATATCTGCGTTTGAGGCTTGAGAGATAACCGAAGAGACTTCTTTCCCGTGCTCAGCAAAACTGAAGTTCCCCTTTGCTTTCGAATTTGCCAGGATTCCCTCAACCCTTGTCTTGACGCTTTCTTTATCACCACTTAATACAAGGACGTCAATAGTGCTCTTCCATTGGGCAGCAACTTCGCCTGTTATCTGGGTTGCAAGTTCAGAATATTTGCTCCCAGTAGTAGGATGCAGAATTCTTGGACTAGGGTTGGGCTTCAAATCTTCCCCAAGAAGCAAAACGGGAATACTCGAGTGCATGATCATGGAGAATGTCGTCTTGCCAAGCTTAATCTTGTTGGCAGTTATTCCTGCGTGGGTTTCCATGACAATAAGATCAACCCCATTGTTTCGCGCAAAAGACAGGACCTCACTTACGGGATCTCCGACCTCAGTCTCTGTTGTGAATTGAATCGACTTCTTTTCGAGAAGACCTTCAAGCATCAAGAACGTTTCCTGGCTTAATTGGTTCATTTCCTTGTAAACTGCCTTTGTATAGAAACCTGAAAACGAGCCGAGGTTAATAATGCTAAAAAGGTAGAAAAAGGCATCAGGGAATAATGTTGTAGTGTACTCAACTGCATCCTTCATAACTTCGGAGTTGTCAACAACTATGAGAATCTTCTTAAACATATTATTAGCCTCCTGACCCGATTAATACCCATAGCGAGTGATTCTCTAAGATGCGCGCAAATCTTAGGCTCTTCTGAGCAAATTGCAACTTTCTTGAGTACGCTCTATTGGCTCCATCTCCGTCATGTTTAGGATTGCCTTACTCCTTTGTATTCGTCCTCCTTGTTTCTTATGAATCACTCCTCTGCAACCCACGCTCCACTTTAGAGAGCTTATTCCGGGTAATGGCATGAGAATTCGTAATGTCGTTTGCAGCCATCCGCGCGATGGGATATACTAACCAGATAATCATGTGACTGGAGGAAAATGCCACATTCAGAACAGCCGAATGTTTACAGCATGCATGGACCGGGCCGTATCCGGCTCTCAGTGTTCCCATGAAGCCCGCAGCACTGCACATTACGGCACGGCAGGCATGCGATTTCGCGCTGATGCGTGGTGGCATCTCGCAGCCATTCGACAATCCGCTTACGGCTGTCCATGCCATGATCGCCGTCCAGGCGCAGTATGCCGCCTCCGTCCCATTTGCCATCCACACACGCTGCCCATCGGCCCCATACACGTGGACCGACCGTGCGCTGGCTCGCGAGCGGTCGCTCGTCAAGACGTGGTGTCTGCGTGGCACCCTGCATGTGCTGGCAGCCGACGACCTCGCCCTCATGGTTGGTTCATTCGGCGAACGGTACCATCTCGCGATCGAGCGGGTGATGCTGCGCATGTGTGACATGGATACAGCTGCGTGGTATCGTGTCGAGCAGGACACCCTGCATGCGCTGACAGCAGGACCTCTGGACCGCACGGCACTCCACGCAGCTGTCCCACGGCTTCGGGACGTGCCGTGGGCAGGCTGGGGTGAAGACGTGAAAGGACTTGCCTACCAGGGTGACCTCTTGATGGTCGGCAGCAAGGGCGCACGACCCGTCTTCGCCCGCCGCGACAACTGGCTGCCCGACCTGCGCTTCCG
>NZ_QXIW01000029.1:47815-97062 GCF_003570985.1 Candidatus Cryosericum hinesii | reverse complement strand
CAGGTCTTTGCGGCAAATGCTCAGGGGCGACACTTTGACGAGCGACTGGTAGAGCGCCTCGCTCTCCCGCAGCGCCTCCTCCGCCCGCTTGCGCTCGGTGATGTCGCGGTAGATGGCGTAGACCGCCTCCAACTTCCCTGCGACCAGAATAGATGCGCCGATGAGGGATACATCAACGAGGGTGCCGTCCTTCCTGCGCCGCACCGTTTCCAGAAGGTTTTTCCCGCCTTGAATGGTAGACCTTGTTAGCGCCTCGGCTTCTTCCCAGCGCGCGGGAGGTGCCACCAGGTCGTCGAGATATTGTCCGACGACTTCATCGACCCCATAGCCAAACATGCGCACAAACTCGGCGTTCACCCGCAAGACCCTGCCTTGGGTATCGGCGATCGCAATGCCTTCCGGGGCTGTCTCCACCAGTTGGTCGAAAAACGCTCGTTCGCGCTGAACCTCTTCCTCCGCGTGCTTGTGCGCGGTGATGTCACGACCGATACCTACCAAACCGATAATCCGGCCCTCCTGGTTCCGCAATGGCAGTTTAGAGGAGAGCAACCAACGTTTCTGTTGTTTCTCGTCAAGGATATACTCTTCCCTATTGAGCACTGGCTTACCAGTTTGCAACACCAATTGATCGTCAGCAAAGAACTTCTCCGCAAGTTCCTTTGGATAAATATCGAAATCGTCCTTGCCTAAAACATCAGCTTCCGATTTCACTCCGAGGTAGCGTACTTCAGTTGAGTTGGCGAGTGTCTTGCGGCAGGCCAAATCTTTGGAATAGATTGAATCCGGAATATTATCGATCAGTGTACGAAGCAGTAATCGTTCATTTTGGAGCGTTTCCTCAGCCTGTTTGCGCTCAGTGATGTCGCTGATGAATCCTTCTATGTAGAGCAACTGCCCGGCATCGGAGAAGATGCCTCTCCCTCGCTCCCACACCCAATGATCGGTTTCTCCGCTGGCAACGACAATGGGGTACTCATGTTGGAAAGCCTTTTTCTGCTGAACACAATTCTGTACATTCAGCCACACCCGCTCCCGGTAGTCTTGGCGAATTATGTCGTTGAAAGCCAACTTCTTGTTGTGCAGGAAGTCTTCGGGTGCATAACCCGTTATATCCCTGCACCCATCGCTCATGAACGACATGGTCCAGTCACGGTCGTTCTGGCAACGATAGACAAACCCGGGAAGATTGCCGATCATTGTACGGTAGCGTTCTTCGCTATCTCGCAGCGCTTCCTCCGATGGCCTCTGCACTACGGCAGCCTCATCTGAACGGATTTCCTTGTCAGTCATGGTTGCCCCTCTCCCCAGTTTCCAGACCACATTTGGCCACGTCAGCCCCCGTCCCACAGTGCTCGCGACTGTCTTGTGCATGTTTGTTGCACTCGCAGCTCCTGAACTCTTCTTGACTTCATCGAAGAGCAATTCTCTTGCCACACGCGCGAAAAGAGGGGAACTCGCTCGATTCTGTTCTCAGGATAGTCGTGGCACAGAATGGGTCAAGTTCTGCAGTGAGTTGACACGTCAGTGATGTGGACAAATGGGCACCTTGCCATTCACAGACTTGCCCCGTGGAGTCATTGACGCAAAACGCTGCGCTGCTATATATTGTAGTACTTGTAGTACTTGGATTCTGAATACGTATTCGCGGCCCGGCGCGTGCTCGCCGGGGAACAGGAGGCAAGCAATGGAGCCAGTACGCAAAATCTTGATCATACTCTCTACGGCCGAGCGCGAAAAAGCCATGGCAGGTTTGATGTTCGCTAAGAACACTCATGAAAACCACGTGTTTGATGATGTGCGCGTCGTTCTATTTGGCCCAATCGAACGACTTCTCAGCGAGGACAAGGAGATCAGAGACCTTGGTGCGGAGGTCTTCAAGGTTACGGCTCATCCCATGGCCTGCAAGGAGTTCGCAGAAGAGGCGGCCGTGAGCGACGCTCTCAAGAGTCTGGGGTGCGAGATCGATCAGGTGGGGGGCATCATCTCGGAGTGCATCCGAAACGGCTACGTTCCCCTCGTGTTCTAGACGTTCCGTTTCACCATAGTCGCGTGAATCACAAACGCCCCGGGTTTCCCGGGGCGTTTGTTTTCCAGATATGCTCTGCGCTACTTCTGTTTTCTCTCGCACAACTCCAAGAGAACGCCGTGCGTTGCCTTGGGGTGAACGAAGGCTATCCGGGCCCCGCCCGCACCGTTACGAGGCGTTTCGTCGATCAACTTGATACCCTTGGCCTTCAGCTCCGCCAGAGCTGCGTCGATGTCGTCGACTCGGATCGCGATGTGATGCAGGCCCTCACCGTGCTTCTCGATGAACTTGGCGACCGAGCTATCCGGACTGGTAGACTCCAGCAGCTCGATCTCCGTGTCGCCCACGGGCAGGAACGCCGTTCTCAGTTTCTGTTCAGGCACCTCCTGGGTACCATGCAGCTCGATACCCAGAGACGCCTGCCAGAATGACAGTGACTCCTGTATGCTGGTAACAGCAATTCCGATATGATCGATGTTCTTGATGTTCATGTATTCCTCCAGCTTTGTTCAAAGATGATGTCTGCCAGCGAATATGGGTCGCTCTGCTTGCTGGCGACCTTTTCCAGCTCTGCCTGCACGGCCGGCTGGTCCAGCTGCTGCTTCATTGTGTCTGCCAGGCGCGCCTTCAGGATCTCCAGAACGTCGAGCTTGGCCATCCGTATCTTGAGTGCATCCAGCTTCCCGGATGCCACAAGATGCGCGCGATGCCGTTCAATCGTATCCACAACGCTCTCGATGCCAGTGTTCAATTCGGCCGATACCTTGAGCACGGGCGGGTTCCAGCCCGTCGTCATCGACAGTTGCAGAACAGATTCGACCTGAGTCGCCGTACGGTCTGCTCCATCGCGGTCCGCCTTGTTGATGATGAACAGATCCCCGATCTCCATGATGCCTGCCTTCATGGCCTGGATATCGTCCCCCATGCCGGGTGCCATGACAACGGCTGTCGTATAGGCGACATCATGTACGTCGACCTGGGACTGACCCGCGCCAACGGTCTCGACGAGGATCCAGTCGAACCCCGCAGCATCAAGGATACGGGCCGCCATCCGGGTGGCACGGTTGAGACCCCCAAGCGACCCCCTGGTCCCCATGCTGCGGATGTAGACATGGCGAGTGAGAGCGACATCGAACATGCGGACCCGGTCGCCCAGGATCGCGCCGCCCGAGAAGGGACTGCTGGGATCGACCGCCAGAATGCCGACCTTCTGTCCACGAGCCGCCAGCAATGCCGCCAGTCGTGAAACCAGTGTGCTTTTGCCCGCGCCGGGCGAACCGGTCAGTCCAACGATATAGGCGCGTCCTGTGCTCGCATAGACGCCATGGATCACCTCGGCGCCGCGTGGATCGCCATTCTCGACCCACGTGATCGCACGCGCGACCGCTCTCGTATCGCCGGCCAGGACACCCAGCTTGACGTCCACCTGACTAGGCTTCCCTCTTCACGTGGCTCCGGATGTAATCCACACACGTAGCGAGTGGAGTTCCCGGTCCAAAGACCTCACTGATCCCGTGTTCTTTGAGGAACGGGATGTCATCTTCAGGAATGACCCCTCCACCCATGACCAGGATATCGTCGGCTCCTTTCTCCTTCAGCAAGTCAACGACCTTTGGAAACAGCGTGTTGTGCGCCCCCGACAAGCACGACAGGGCAACCACGTCCACGTCTTCCTGCACAGCGACTTCCGCGATCTGCTCGGGCGTGCGGCGAATGCCGGTGTAGATGACTTCCATGCCCGCGTCCATGAAGGCTCTTGCCAGGACTTTGGCCCCACGATCGTGCCCGTCCAGGCCAGGCTTTGCCACGAGAACTCTGATCTTCTCTTCCATGGTCTCCTCCTTAGAACGTCGCGTCCGGCCGATACTCGCCGAACACGGAGCGCAGCACGTCGCAAACTTCACCAAGAGTCGCGTACGCGTCGACCGCGTCGATGATCGCTGGCATCAGGTTTTCATCAGTGCCTGCGACAACTTTCACCTGGGCGAGGGCCGCTTCGATCTTGGCGGCATCGCGGTGGCTCTTCATCGCAGCCAGCTCCTTGTGCCGTTTCTCAAAAAGAGCGGAGTCGATGTGCATGAGATTCTTGAATGGTTTGTTCTCGACCTGGAACTTGTTGACGCCGACGATGACCTTCTTGCCTGACTCGATCTCCAGCTGGTACTGATAGCTGCTGTTCTGGATCTCCTGCTGGATGAACCCTCGCTCGATTGCCTTCACCGCGCCGCCGAGCTCATCGATTTTGGCGATGTACTTCAAGGCCTCTTCCTCGATGCGGTTGGTCATGGATTCCACGAAGTAGCTGCCTGCAAGAGGATCGACCGTATCGGCCACTCCCGACTCGTACCCGATGATCTGCTGTGTTCGGAGGGCAATACGCACTGAGTCCTCTGACGGTAGCGACAGAGCCTCGTCACGACTGTTTGTATGGAGTGACTGGGTCCCACCCAGCACTGCGGCAAGCGCCTGCAGCGTCACCCGTACGACATTGTTGTCCGGCTGCTGGCTTGTGAGTGTGCAGCCTGCCGTCTGCGTGTGAAAACGCAGCATCAGGCTCTTTGGATTCTTTGCATGGAAACGGTCTTTCATGATCCGCGCCCACATTCGACGGGCGGCACGGAACTTGGCAACTTCTTCCAGCAGGTTGTTGTGCGCATCGAAGAAGAACGAAAGGCGGGCCGCAAAACTGTCGACATCGAGTCCTGCCTTGATGGCTGCATCGACATACGCTATGCCGTCGGCGAGTGTGAATGCGACCTCCTGGACCGCAGTGCATCCGGCTTCACGCATGTGATAGCCACTGATGCTGATCATATTCCAGTTGGGAGCTTCCTTGGAGCAATAGGCAAAGATGTCACTGATGATGCGCATTGACGGGGCCGGCGGATAGATGTACGTACCGCGAGCGCTGTATTCCTTGAGAATATCGTTCTGAATGGTGCCGTTCAGCTTGTCGGCGCTGATGCCCTTGCGCCTCGCAAGCGCGATATACATCGCCATCAGAACCGCGGCAGGAGCGTTGATAGTCATGGACGTGCTGACCTGATCGAGCGGGATGCCATCGAACAGCACCTCCAGGTCCGCGAGCGAGCTGACCGACACGCCAACCTTGCCGACCTCACCCTCCGAGAGCGGATGGTCTGCGTCCATGCCCAGCTGGGTGGGAAGATCGAACGCGATGGACAGACCGGTCTGGCCCTGGTTCAATAGATATTTGTACCGGCGGTTGGACTCCTCGACTGTTGCAAACCCCGCGTACTGGCGCATGGTCCACAGACGGCCCCGATACATCGTGGCCTGGTAACCTCTCGTGTACGGATACTCTCCGGGGAACCCAAGGTCGCGCATGTAGTCCATCTCGCCAACATCCTCGGGCGTATATAACAGCTTGACGTCGATGCCGGAACTGGTCGTGCAGTCCGAATAGGCCTTGCATGTCTTGCCGGCAGGGATCTTGTCAGCACCCTCCTGCCACTTCGCCTTTGCAGCTTTCAGTCTCCCAACGCTTTCCTTGTCAAACATTCGCTCACCTCACTTTTGACATGTCCATGGAAGGCTCAGGGCGTGTTCACACCCGATGTTCGTCTCCAAGAAAGTATAGCAGGAAACAGGAGCCTCACCACATGAGGTGCATCCTGCGAACCAAGCCGTCATTCCCCCGAGCCCTTTTGCTCAAGGCGAGGGGTACTCTCGGCGAAGGCGGGAATCCAGTCCTTGGTCCGTCATTCCCTCTGTATATTGTCATTCCCGCGCAGGCGGGAATCCAATCCTGGCCGTCCTCCTGTCACGTCGTGGATGCACTCGCCTCCTCCTGAAACATCGCCATGATGGCTACAAGTTCGTTCGCTACCGGAAAAATGAGCGGCTACCTAACTCCCAACAGTCGCCATTTCGGTGGATCAGTAGTGGTGGAAATAGGGGCGGACTGGCAGCCCTGCGAACGTCCTTCCGTACTACTACTCAAACTGGTTTTGGAAGTAGTGTTGGGCACCCGGGGCTCGTCTGTGACACGCGGCCCCGCGTCACCAGTGCCAATACCTCGGGAGAGGCTTGGAATGGGCGATGATGCCCTCAACGGCCTTCTCGAAGTCGTTTCCGTACGCATCGAGGAAGGACTTGGTCATCTTGACGTGGTTCTCGAGGATAACGTTAGCCGGGCCGTGGTCATCACCGAACAGTCTCCAGCCCGCCTGCTCCAGGAGCTTGTTGATCTTGATCCTTGCAGTTACTTTTTTCTGCATGCCCTTCCTGTCACCTCGCTTCAGTTGCTGCGCGCATATGGCGCACATACGTAGACGTATACCACGAACGCACGAAAAGACCACCCCAGAGAACAGGTGTATTGACGCATGGATTCCCGCCTGCGCGAGAAGCACCCCTTGCCTTGGACAGAAAGGCTCGGGGGAATGACGAACGAGGCGCCTTCCTGTATTGTTGTCGTCCCCCGGAAGCGGAACCATACGGTGATACAAGAATGGGTTCCCGCCTTCGCGGGAACGACAGACTGAGCGGCAACGCGAAGATGGATTCCCGCATACGCGGGAATGACAGAGGTATTATACTGTAGACGACATCCCTGCAGTGGAGGCGACAATGGAACAGCATGGTCTGGTGATGGTGTACACGGGCAACGGCAAGGGGAAGACGACTGCGGCGCTGGGTCTCGGCCTCAGAGCCATTGGAGCCGGGCAGCGCGTTCTGCTCGTCCAGTTCATGAAGGGAGATCCGACTTACTCCGAGCTGAAAGGTATCGCCTTTCTGCCGGGATTCGAGGTTGTCCAGACGGGTCTGCACCACTGGGTCACCAAGGAACAGGTCAGCCTGCTGGACAAGACGGAGGCACGGCGGGGATTGAACATCGCCCGCAATGCTTTCGTGGAAGAACGACATGAACTTGTGATCCTGGACGAGCTCAACTGCGCCATCGACTATGGTCTTATTCCTGAGGCTGATGTTCTCGAGCTGCTGACACACAGACCCCAATTTATGTCGGTCTGCATAACGGGGCGTGGAGCTCCTTCACTCCTGCTGGGTGTTGCCGACATGGTCAGTGAGGTCATCGAGGTCAGGCACCACTTCCGCCAGGGCATCCCAGCCCAGAAGGGAATCGAGTTCTAGTCCGCCGGACAGAGCCCAGTGAACCCATCGAAGCACAACGCCTGGGGGCTGTTCAACCTCGGTGCTGCGGCTACCATCTGGGGCAGCACGTTTGTGGTCAGTCGCTGCGCCCTGGCCAGCGTATCCTTTCTCCACCTTGTCATCTTGCGGTTTGCATGCTCGACTGCTCTGTTCATGGTCCTCTTCCTCGTCCAGCGGCCAAGACTGCCGCACGGCCGCGAATGGTGGCTCTATCTCGGTAGCGCTACGTCGGGCTATGTCCTCTCCATTCCGTTCCAGTTCCTCGGCACATCGCTGACCAGCGCACACATCGGCTCGATCGTCACCTGCGCCACACCGCTCGCCATGGTCGTTCTTGCCGGACTCTTCCTGTATGAACGCATACGCGTCCGGGACATCTGTGCAATCGTCATCGCTCTCGCCGGCGTCACACTGATATCACTGGAGGGGCTCAGTCATAGCCCAGGGGCAAGCCCTCTGCGCTGGCTCGAAGGCATTGCCGCTTTGGTTGCCGCGGCTGTCACATGGGCCTTCTACTCCCTGTTCCTCCGCCTCATCACCCGGAAACAGTCGTCCCTCACCGCGACAGGTATCAGCAATGGACTCGGGTTTTTCATCCTCCTTCCTTTGTTCATCCCTCGGGGTGGCAATGTCATCGCCACAGTCGCCACCCACCCTGTGCTTGTTACTGCTATCGCCTACCTCGCCGTCATCTCGACGTTTCTCGGGTTCTACCTCTGGACCCTGGGGCTCGAACAGGTCACCAGCGTCTCTGCATCCTCGCTCATGTTCTTCTGTCAACCTCTCGCGGGGACAGTCCTCGGCATGCTGGTTCTCCATGAGCACGTCACCGCGCAGACCATCATCGGCAGTGGGCTCATCCTGACCGGGCTTCTGGTCAGCATGAACGGATCACACATGAATACACTGTGAAGAATGGATAGCACGTTCACCCCGGCATCCGTGTACTAGAGGTGGCGAAACAGACTTCATACCAACCTCCTTCCCAGAAACAAAAAGGGCCTCCGTAGCAGCCGGAGGCCTTTTTTGTTTGTCAGTGGGAACGCTACTCGAACAGCGCCGTGCTGGCGTAACGATCGCCACGGTCGGGGAAGATAACAACAATCGCACCACTCTCCAGCGTGCGAGCCAGTTCCATGGCTCCCCAGAGGGCTGCACCGCAAGAGATGCCGACACTGATGCCTTCCTTTCGGTAGATTTCGCGAGCAATGCCAAAGGCGGGAGCGTCTTCGGTCATCCTCAGCGTTACGTCCAGGTTGTCGAAGCTGAAGATGCCCGGTGTATAGGCTGCCATGTTCCGCAGGCCCTGGATCTTGCTGCCCGCAATCGGCTCGACCCCGACGACCTTCACCTGTGGCGTTTGCCTGTGCATGAAGGCGGATAGTCCAGTCAATGTGCCGCCCGTACCCATGCCCGCGACCACGTGCGTCACGTCGGGGACGTCCCGTAGGATCTCTGGGCCGGTTGTCTCTTCGTGTGAACGCGGATTGGCGCTGTTCTCGAACTGGTTGAGGTTGACCCATGATGGATCCTCCGAAAGCATCTGCTGTGCAGTCTTGATGGCCAGATTCGTGCCGCCGGCAGCGTCGGTGAGAATGATATCCGTGCCAAACATCTTCATGATCTTCCGACGTTCGATGCTCGCACTCTCGGCCATCACAGCACGGAACCTGTAGCCGCGCAGAGCCGCGATCATCGCCATGGCAATCCCGGTATTTCCGCTGGTGGCTTCCAGCAGCTGAGCTCCGGGCTTCAACACGCCTCGTTCCTCAGCGTCCCTGAACATCATGAGGACGGGGCGGTCCTTGACTGATCCCCCAGGATTATTGCCCTCCAACTTTGCCAGGATACGAACCCTGGGGTTTGTGCTGAAGTGCTGAAGCTCGACGGTCGGTGTATTACCGATGAGGTCCAAGATGGAATTTGTCGTCATGTGGTTTCTCCTTTAGTACCACGAGAGGTACATTGACACCATGGGGTCTGTCCGGAACGACGTGGCGCGAGGTCTTGGCAGGCATGAGGTTCCCTGTGAGGCCCGCTCGCATGACCTCTGCCTTCGTGACATGTTCACCAGTTCTCCAGGCAGTGACTGCTATGTGGTCACTGCTGTAGTCGACGAGATAGACGGGCACGTACTTATATCCCATGCGCTTGAGAGCGTTGTAGCGATGATGGCCGTCCAGAATAACCATGGTCCGCTGGTCCACGATGATGGGGTCCTTGACCATGCCGTCCCGCACCAGATCGCGCTGGACGCGCATCAGGTTCTCGTTCAGGATCTGCTCGTGTTGCCGCAAGGCGTTTATAGGTACCAGTGTTATTGTCATTCCTTCTCCTTCTTCGTGAGTTCTCCAGTAACCAAAGAAGCCTCCCGTCTCCGGGAGGCTTCGCATGTTCAGTGTATGAATATACGACTAGCGATGCCCCTCGGTATGCTGCGTTTCACAGATGCAGATGTCCATCGCTATGGTTGTCATACAGTTATTGTGTCCCGACAGGACTCCGCGTCAACCTCTCCATGTGATGGTGTCATTCAGGATACCTTGCTCTGGTAGTCCTCAATCGCCAAGTGCAGTGCCTGAACTGCATATCCGGCACAACGCCACTTCGATTCAGGCAGACCTTCGAGCAGACCCGACAGATACGGCATGTCGAGAGCCAGGGCCTCGTCAATGGTCTTGCCCGGCAGTTCCTTGCTGAGAACAGACAGCGTTGCGATAAGAGCTGTACACCCTGCTATCCGGTATTTGGCATCCGTGATGCGACCTGCGCCGACGCTGATGAAAAGGGTCAGTTCGACGGCGTCCGCATTGTCGGTGATATGCCCCGTACCCGAGGGATCGTCGATGTGCCCGATGTTGCTTGGGCTCATGAACTCACGGATCGTGGCACGACTGTACTTGTCCATGTGACCTCAAGCCATCGAACGCAGGAACTTGACGAGATTGGGAATGACGTCTGCGGCATAGTCGATGTCCTTCTCTGTCGTTACATATCCAAACGAGAGACGTATCGACGACTTCGCTTCCTTCAGGTCACAACCGATAGATGTCAGCACATGCGACGCCAGCGTTTCCTCGGCGTTGCAAGCCGAACCGCCCGCTGCGATAATCCCAGCCTCGTTCATGGCAAGGAGAAGTGGCTCGTTGTCGATACCCTCGATGCGGATATTGAGGTTCTGTGGCACACGCTGCTTCATGTCGCCGTTCAGGAAGATTCTGTCGATGCGTGCCGAAAGCTTGTCATACAGCATGGTCCGCAACGTCGTCAGACGTTCGAGCTCTCCCGGCAGCCGTTCCTTGCCCAGCTGCGCCGCCTTGCCGAGCCCGACGATACCAGGAACGTTGTGGGTTGACCCACGCAGGCCCCACTCCTGTCCACCTCCGTCGATAAACGGATACAATGCTGCGTGGTCACGTACAAACAAGATACCCACACCCTTCGGTCCGTTGAACTTGTGACCAGAGAGACTCAGGAAATCGACCCCCAGGGCGTTCACATCCACGGGGATATGCGCAGTCGTCTGGACGGCGTCCGTATGCATGAGAGCTCCGTTTTCATGAGCTACGCGCGCGATGTCGGCGATGGGCTGTATCGTGCCAATCTCATTGTTGGCGTGCATGATCGAAACCAGCAGGGTAGTCGGGCGCATAGCACGCCGCACGTCGTCAGGATCCACGATACCACTGCGCCCAACCTTCACGAACGTGACCTCATATCCCTGGCGCTGCAATGCCAGGGCGCTGTGCAAGATGGCGTGGTGCTCGAACTCCGCCGTCACCAGGTGCCCAGGCTTATGCAACCGCTCGCGTGAGGCCTTTTCCACTGCCCCCTTCAGTACCCAGTTGTCTGACTCCGTCCCGCCACCCGTGAAAACAACCTGTTCGGGCTTCGAACCGATAAGAGACGCGACGCGCACGCGGGCTTCCTCGACCGCTGTGTGCGCCACATCGCCCGCAGATGAATGCATGTACGTCATAGGGTTGGCAAATCGCTCAGTGAAGAACGGTTTCATCTCCTCAAAAACAGCCGGGTCAACCGGCGTGGTGGCTGCATTGTCCAAGTAGATCACTCTTTCCATTGCTTCCTCCAGTGCCTTCATTGCCTGTTCACCCGCGCCGACCGCGCACAGAGACAGCCGAAATACGGCGGACATCCTGCTTGGCCTCAGGGCTGCAGAATCCCCTCCGTCTGGCCTTCGACAGACAGTATAACCGATGTGATGCCCGATATCCACATGAATGTTGTTTCGATCTGCTGCCGAATGCCCCCGGACTTGCATGGAACCGTCTGTCCATTGTTGAAGCCCTTCGCTGAAATCGATCCGTGCGACGCCTCGGTCGCTGACAGACACGGACCTCCCGTATGATTGATGCCGCGCACTATCCCCGGGGGACGTACTCATTCCCTTCCAGCAGCGCCTGGACGGTCTCCTCGGTCCGAGGGGCCTCGCGCACGGTCTTGTCGCCTACAACATACAGCCGGTCCGGCAGGACGCGTATGGTCTCCAGATTGTGCGTGGACAGCACCACCGACTTGCCCTTCGCCGTAGCCCAGGATATCAGGCCGTGCAGTTCGCGCAGGCTGGGGAGGTCGAGGTGCAGTTCGGGCTCATCCATCAGGAGAACATCTGTCCACTGCGCCACAAGAGCCAGGAGCATGATCTTGCGCTGCTGTCCTGAAGACATCTCGTCCAGGAAACGTGCACCAAAGCCGCTAACCTCTGAGAACACGTCAGGGTGATCCGAGGCCTCGAGCTGTTCCATGGACTTGAGCCGTCCAAGGGAACTGAGCTCAATGACCTCATCCACCAAGATGTGCGCCTGAGGTATCCCAGGCGACAGGAACCCAATGGTTGCCGCAAGGGTCTGAGGACTCATGGACTGCAGCGGGTGCCCCTTCAGCATGACCTGACCATCGAAGGGTGGCAGGAACCCGCGCATCGTCCGAAGGAGTGTCGACTTCCCTGTCCCGTTGCGGCCGACCAGCGCAACGGCCTCTCCCGGGCGAATGCTGATTGTCACGTCCCTGAGAACAGGTTCCCCCCGAACGTACCCGACCGCGACGTTGCTGAGTTCGAGGACAGCGGGGATCACATCACCCTCCTCGACTTGATCGACAACCAGATGAGATATGGCGCCCCAAAAAGTGACAGCACCGTGTTCAAAGGCACCTCAGACACGCTCACTGAACGGGCTATGAGATCCCCAACAACCACCACGGTCGCGCCCATCAGCATGGTCAGGACGACGAACGTTCGGTCCGTGCGATGTGTCAGCAGACGTGCCAGGTGCGGAGAGAACAGTCCAGCGAACCCCACGACTCCCGAGGCGGCAACGTCTGTGGCAGCAAGAATAACACTGACGACCAGCAGTGAGATCCTGATTGTTCTCACGTTGACGCCCAGGTTCTGCGCAAAGTCGTCACCTACCAGATACGATCGAAGAGGACGCATCAGGCTCATGACAACCGGTACGGCCACGATCAGTCCTGCAGCCACCACTGCCATGCCCGTTTCGGACGCCCTGTTGAGTCCCATCCAGGACCAGAAGATGGTGTTGGAAAGAATGTCAGGCCGTGTCGAGACGAGGATCGAGTACAGGGCGTTCAGCATGTAGGAAAGAGCAAGACCCGACAGCAGGAATGCCAGCAGGTCGTGACCGATGCGCCTGCTGATGACGAGGAGCATCACTAGAACGAGGAGGCCTCCAGCCAGTGGTGCAGCGATCATGACGGGGACGGAAGCAACCGTCCCGGCAAGACCGAAAAGAGCAACAAGTGTGACTGCCAGCTGTGCCCCTCCTGAGACTCCGAGGAGGTAACTGTCGGCCAGTGGATTCCGGAAGGCCGTCTGCATCAGGAAACCGGACAGTCCGAGCGATGCGCCTACCAGGACACCCAGCCCGATGCGAAGGAGTCTCAACATGACGATCTGAGCTTCCGGCGTTCCCATGGGGGCACCCCCGATCATGAGGCGCAGTCCGTGAAACACCTCAGAAGGCACCAGACCAGCACTGCCGAAAAATACGCTGATACCCGTGACGACAAACAGGATTGCGGCTGTGCCCACAAGCACAGCCGCATTGTGTCGTCGAACCCCGGCGTCAGGGGCGGGAAGCACGCTGGACATAGTCCGCGATCATTTCGAGACCCTTGATGATACGAGGCGACGGGCGGAGGATGTAGTCACCCAGAATGTCATAGACGTGCCCCTGTTTCACAGCGTTGATCGTGGCAAACGCGGTCCGCCCTGAGACATCTCCAGCTCCCATGCCGGATGCCACGACGATGACGTCCGGGTCGTGACTGATGATGTATTCCTCGGATAGAACGGGCCACGGAGTATTCGCCTCATCAGCGATGTTGGATCCCCCGGCGATTGAGATGAGGTCTGAGACAAACGTCCCCTTCCCAGCACTCATCAGCGGACTGTTCCAGATCTCGACGTACACGGCCGGCTTGCGAGTCAGTTTCTTCGCCGCCTCAGCTACCTGTGCGATGGACCGGTGCATGGACAACGCCACCTCGAACCCCCGGTCCGGAACGCCAAGCACGACTGACAACGAGCGTATTGCATCTAAGATACCTGACAGAGACTTGGGATCGTCGGCGTATACCTGGCGCCCCATCGTATGGAGACGTTCTATGACCGCCAGCGGCGTGCCATCCGTCACCAGGATGAGGTCAGGTGACAGGACCAGCAGCTTCTCGAGTGAGGGGTTGCTGAATGCACCGACGGTCGGGATCTTCTTTGCCTCCTCGGGGTAATCCGTGTACTCGGACGTGGCAATGATATTGCTGCCCTGACCAAGGGCAAAGCAGTTCTCTGCAAGATTCGGCGCCAGGGTCACAAGCCTCATCTTCCCGGCCTTCGCAGGGAACGTGTCATGTTCATAGCCGAGGACNNNCGAACCAGGTCCTTCCTGACCGACGTGTTATAGGAGCTGTCGACGAGCGTCCTGCTGCCAAACTCATAGGCGCCCGCAACTGGTCCCAGCGCGAAGTAAGCAGTGTTCTGCGACCGCTCGAACCGCACCACGCCGCCTGCCGCCTCGATGAGAGCGCGCATGGGGAAGGCAAGGTTGGTACCGAGCTCGACCGGAACAGACTCCTTGGGGAAGCTGCCTGCAACACGCTTTGAGCCTATAGTGACAACGAACGTGGATTGACCAGCACGGATATTCAGGGAAACACGACGCATCGAGGCAGCCGAGGCGACACTGCCGGCCTGTGTGGCGGGGACGGTAACCAGCATCGATACCATGATGACAGCAAGCACAAGCGATATGATCCATCTTCTACCTGCCAGTCTGCAACCTGCCGTCGGATCAACATGCCTTTCGGTCCGGTTCCAATATCCTCTCCTCAACATTCTGGTTCCTCCATCTCATTGAGTTTTTGGTCCGGCCGCCTGCGGTGAATCACAGGGGACTCCCACTCGGCCACCGGTTGCATCCGCTTCTGAGGGCGGACCGCACTTCTAGTGCCAGACAAGCGGCCCAGCGATGCAGACCGGTCGTCTCGTGCCTTGGCATGCTCCAGTATATCAGTTCCTGTCCTCTGTCAACGTTGCCATTCCTCCGGGTCCTCGTCACGCAAGGTATTGCAAAAAGGGATTAAAATATAAATTTAAGAGGAGCAAATTATCCCTTTGGAAAGAGGCGATGGATTTCGAAAAAGGAAATACAAAAACTACAGGGAGGTACGTACATGGAATTGGCTATGCAAAAATACTTCTCGTCAATAATTGAGATTCTTAACCGAATTGAAAGTACGCAGAGTGAAAACATCCAAAAGGCTGCTGATCTTATGGCGGATTGTACAAAGAATGGTGGAATAATTCATGCATTCGGTACAGGCCATTCGCATCTTGTTGCTGAAGATATCTTCTGGCGGGGATCCACGTTATCCAACATACATGCAATATTGGAACCCAGCATGACAGGACACGCCGAAATAACAAAGGCCGAATACATGGAGAAGCTGGAAGGGGCGGGCAAACTAATTGTTGAGTATCACCGACTTGCTCCGCCGGATATTTTGATCGTGATTTCCAATTCTGGCAATAATATCGTTCCAATAGACGTTGCGATCGAAGCTTCGAAAAGAGGAGTTAAAGTCATTTCTATTACTTCTTTCGATTATGCAGCTCATCTTAAAACACTACATACTTCAGGCAAGAAACTAAAAGATGTTGCAGATGTAGCGATTGATAATTGCTGCCCCATTGGGGACGCTGCCGTATCTTTTGAAGATTTGCCAATGAAGGTTGGCGCCGTTTCAACAGTTGCTGGATCATTCATAGCTCATTCACTTATTGTACAGACAGTCGAAAACTTGCTGAAGCAAGGCATAAAACCAGATGTATATTTTAATGGCTCCTTTATGGCAAATTCCAAAGAAGTCGAAGAGTATAACCAGAAAATTACTGACAAATATTTCTCAAGAATTAGAAATCTGTAGGGACTAGACAAGAACAGTTCTCCATATCAGGTTGGCAGCGGCATCTCGCTTGTACTCAATCATCAGGCAACACAGCTACCTCCTCCATTCACGATGATTCAGGATGTGCAATGCGACGGGTGACAACCCGCTCTCTTTGCCATATACTAAATATGCAAGAGATGGAGGAGAAGACATGATACGTGCGATAAGCCTGGACTTGTGGAAAACGCTTATTCTAGACCATGATCAGGATGAGGCTCTACGTGACCGCATCCGGGCTCAAGCCATTCGTGAAGTCCTTGGCGAACACAATGTTGTCGTTTCCGAGGATGGGCTCTACGAGAGTCTTCGTCGCATCGACGTCTTGCGCAGAGACGTCCGTGAGATGCGCGACTGGACTCTGACAACCTCCAGCCAGGTCGGTTTTGTTCTGACGCAGGCCAGCGTGTACCCTTCCAGGGATCTGGTCGCTGCTGTCCTGCCCCGATATGAAGCGGCGATCTTCCAGCTGATGCCTGCCCTCGTCGAGCCAGACACCCCACAGTTGCTTGCAGATCTGGCCCAGCACTACCCTCTCTCCTTGACGTCCAACACGGGCAAAACGCCTGGGCAGGTTCTGCTGAAAGTATTCGACATGCTGAACATCCGCAAGCCATTCACGCATTTCATCTTCTCGGACGAAGCCCTGTTTCTGAAACCCGACAAGGGTATCTGGGAACTACTGGTCGACACCAACGAACTGAAGCCGGAGGAGATCGTCCATGTGGGGGACTCATACCGCATGGACTACAAGGGAGCCCGCGCGGCCGGCCTCCAGGCCATTCTCTTTGGACGCCAGGAGTCGTTGCCCACAGAGACCCTCGCGATCGCCTCACTCAGTGAACTAACAACAACCATCGAGGAGATGAACAGATGAACATATGTCTTACCGGTTCCAGCCTGACCTCCAGCGAAGTCGTCCGTGTCGCCCGCCAGGGTGCCGTCGTCGAACTCGGCAAGGAAGCTGTGGAACAGATCAATATTGCCTCTTCATTTGTCCGGAAGATCGTTCAGGATGAAGCCCCTGTCTATGGCATCAATACGGGATTTGGCTCTCTGTGCAACGCACGTATCGGTCCCCAGGATTTGGGCAAGCTTCAGGAGAATCTCATCCTGTCACACGCTGTCGGTGTCGGCCGCTGTTTCACCGAGGACGAGGCGCGAGCAACAATACTCGTACGTGCCAATACGCTGGCCAGCGGACATTCGGGTGTTCGTCTCGAGGTAGAGCAACTCCTGCTTGAACTGCTCAATAAGCATGTATACCCCATGATCCCATCACAAGGGTCTCTCGGCGCATCTGGTGACCTGGCCCCTCTTGCCTCGCTGGCGCTCGTGCTGATCGGCAAGGGAACGGCGACCGTACACGGCGAAATCCTCCAGGGTCAGGCAATCCTCGACGCCATCGGAGCCAAGCCAGTCGTCCTGGAAGCCAAGGAAGGTCTGGCCCTCATCAACGGCACCGCCGTCATGACCGGTGTAGCCGCTCTCGTCTTTGCGGACGCACGCACACTCCTTCGTACCGCCAACCTGGCAGCCGCCATGACCATGGAAGCACTCCGCGCCCGTCTCGAACCCTTCGACGAACGCATCCACGATCTGCGCCGGCACGCCGGACAGGGCGCTGTTGCCAGGGACATTCTAAGCTACGTTGCAGGCAGCAAACTCATCGGCACATGCGACGACGTCCAGGACGCGTACAGCATCCGCTGCATGCCACAGGTCCATGGCGCCATCTCCGATACGATCGACTTCGTGGAAAACGTGTTGCTCAATGAACTCAATGCAGTCACAGACAATCCCCTCCTGTTCCCTGCCGACGGAGACGTCCTGTCGGGCGGAAACTTCCACGGCGAACCCGTGGCGTTGGCCATGGACTACCTCGCCATTGCGCTGGCAGAGCTGGCCAGCATCAGCGAACGGCGCACCAACCGGTTGCTGAACCCCGCCCTCAACCGGGGATTGCCGGCGTTCCTGACGCGCGATGCAGGCCTCAACTCCGGCCTCATGATCGCCCAGTACACGCAGGCCGCTCTGGTTTCTGAGAACAAGATACTGGCACATCCAGCTTCCGTGGACAGCATACCGGTATCCGCCGACCAGGAGGATCACGTGAGCATGGGCACCATCGCTGCGCGCAAAGCCCGTTCGATTGCGGACAACGTGGCCACCGTGGTCGCCATCGAACTGCTGGCCGCCTATCAGGCTGTCGACATCCTTGGTGGCGAGGACAAGCTCGGTCTCGCGACCAGCAAGCTCTTCGCACAGCTCAGAACGTGCGTTCCACCCATAAACGGCGACCGCATGTTCATCGAAGACATCAACGCAGTACGAAATCTGATTCGCAGCAATGCGGTCTGACAGGAGGAAGAACATGGAACCGATACATGCACCACACGGAACGACCCTGACATGCAAAAGCTGGCAACTGGAAGCTCCCATGCGCATGCTGATGAACAACCTGGATCCAGAGGTTGCGGAGCGGCCCGAAGACCTGGTCGTCTACGGCGGCAAGGGCAAGGCTGCTCGCAATTGGCAGGCCTACGCCGACATCATCGCGACGCTCCAGAGCATGGATGTCGATGACACGCTGGTCGTGCAGTCCGGCAAACCCGTCGCCGTCTGGAAGACTCATATCGACGCGCCACGTGTCATTATCAGCAATTCGATGCTGGTCCCACACTGGGCTACCTGGGACGAATTCCACAAGCTGGAAGACAAGGGACTGATCATGTATGGCCAGATGACCGCCGGTTCCTGGATCTACATCGGGGCTCAGGGCATCCTGCAGGGTACCTATGAGACGCTGGCCGCTGCCGCCCGGCAGGCCGGTTGGGAAGACCTGAGCGGACGATTCGTCCTCACGGGTGGATGCGGTGGCATGAGCGGCGCACAGCCTCTGGCCATCACCATGAACGGGGGTGTTGGGCTGATTGTCGAGTGTGACCCGGCCCGAATCCAGAAACGTCTCGACGCCAAGTTCATAGATACGATGGTGACCGACCTGGACGAGGCGCTGCTGATGGTCCAGAAAGCCGTCGCAGAGAAGCGCCCATTGTCCATCGGACTCGTCGCCAACGCGGCCGATGTGTTCCCCGAACTGTTGCGCCGTGGCATCATCCCGGACGTCGTCACCGACCAGACGTCTGCTCACGACACGCTGAATGGATACGTCCCCAACGGCATGCCGCTGGAAGAGGCATACGCTCTGCGCGCGAGCAACCCCGCCGAGTACGAGAAGCGCACACTGGACGCAATCACCGTCCACTGCAAGGCGATGGTCGGCCTGCAGGAACGAGGCGCCGTCGTGTTCGACTATGGCAACAATATCCGTGGCCAGGCCCTGGCAAACGGGTACGAGGACGCGTTCAAGTTCGACGGCTTCGTCCCGAAGTACATCCGTCCCTTGTTCGAGGAAGGCAAGGGCCCCTTCCGCTGGGCAGCACTCTCAGGGGACCCGAAGGACATCTGGACGACCGACGAGGTTATCCTCAAGGAGTTCGCCTATGATCAGCACCTGGTAAAGTGGATCCAGATGGCGCACGACCAGGTCCAGTTTCAGGGGCTTCCCGCCCGCATCTGCTGGCTGGGATACGGCGAGCGTGAGCGGTTTGGCCTTATCATCAACGACCTCGTGAAATCCGGCAAGATCTCCGCGCCCATCGTCATCGGACGCGACCATCTCGACTGTGGCTCCGTCGCCTCACCCAACCGTGAGACCGAGAAGATGATGGACGGCAGCGACGCCATCGCCGACTGGCCCATCCTCAACGCTCTCCTCAATACGATCGGAGGAGCTACCTGGGTCTCCGTGCATCACGGCGGCGGCGTCGGGATCGGTTACTCCATCCACGCCGGCATGGTCATTGTTGCCGACGGCACGGATGCTGCGGCCAAACGCCTGTCGCGTGTTCTCACCTATGATCCAGGCATGGGCATCGTACGGCACGCTGATGCAGGGTATCCGAAAGCCATCCAGTTTGCCAAGGACCACGGCATTCGCATGCCGTCACTCAAATAGGAGGTTCGACCAATGGAAAAAGAACTCAACTACATCGACCTGATACGCACGCGTCATTCGACACGCGACTACGAGCAGCACACGTTGACTGACGCCGACAGGACTCAGATCATGGAAGCGGTCGCCGGCACTGTCCAGCTCAACAACAGCATCCATCTCGAGTGGAAGATCGCCGACCGTTCGCCCATGGGGTGCAGCGGTCTGGTGTATGCCGAGTGCCCCATGTCCGACGAGGAGCTTGTCGAATATGGCTACCAGGGTGAGCAGATAGTTCTGGCGCTGCTCGCAAATAGTTGGGGAACGTGCTGGTATGCACAGGTGCGGATGCCGGGCAGCCCCTGCTCAATAACCGTAGGCAAGCCGGCTGCGCAAGGGGTCCGATCAGTGGTCATGAGTGCTCTCTCACGGGGACACACACGCAAGTCGCTGGAACAGCTGGTCAAGGATGGCATCCCTGAACATTCGTCACCCCTGGTGCGCACTGTTCTGGAGTCCGCCCGACTTGCCCCCTCCGCCGTGAACCGCCAGCCCTGGAACTTCGAAGTGGCATCTGACACACAGATCGTCATCAAGGGCGATACCGGCCGTTTCCCCGACATCGGCATCTGTCTGGCAAACGCGATGGTCACTGCGCGCCAACTCGCAGGCAAGGCAACCGTTTCTCGTCTCGACGAAGGCAAGTACAGTGTCGCCTGGTAAGACACGCTGCAAGGCCGGCCCTCTGCGACAGGTCGAGGTTACCACATGCATGAGAAAGGGTTGAGACGATGAGCGAGGGGCTGCGGGCAGGGCCGAGGATGACAGTTACCGGTTCGACTACTCGGGAACAAACAGAGGACATCTCATGAAACGCCTGTTCCAGGAAGCGGGCGCGCTAACCTGGCTGTTCGTGGGAGCTGTCGCATGCGCTGTGGTCGTGTCGGTGTCCACGGTAGCCTTCGCAGACATCTTCGGCCGTGCCCTGTCACTCGTCGTGGCCGGCAGCGGTCTCGTGGCTCTGCGGCAGGTCATCGTCGTCGGTGTCGCTATCAGTGTGGCGTCCGTGGCGTGCACGTTCCTTGGAAAGCTCCTTGCCGGCCACTTCAGCGAGCGCCTGCAACGGATCCTCCGTGACCGCGCCATCGAACGTCTTGCCCATGCGACGGCTGCAGCAATGCACGGCGAACACTCAGGGGACATCCAGTCCCGTTTCTCGAGTGACATGCTCTTTCTCGAGCAACTGGTCAGAACCGATAGCCTGCAGTTCGTGTCACAAGCTCTGACGGCCCTCCTTGCGGCCGCATACATGCTGTCCAGGAACTGGCTGCTTACGGTCGCATCCATTGCACCCACTCCTATCCTCCTGCTCGTGGCGTCATTTCTGACCAGGCCCCTCGGACCTCTCATGACAGCCGCCCAGGAGGCCCTTGCACAGGCAAGTGTGGTAACCCAGGAAGCAGTCTCCGGCGCCGAAGTCATTCGGGCCATGAACATGACCACCACCGTGTCTCTTCGCCACGAGCACGCGCTGTCCTCGTGGCAGGAACGGAGTACCACGGCGGCGAACCAGGTTGCGAAGCTGTACTCGACAGGCATGACGCTGGCAGTTATGCCCTTCATCATCGTCTTATCCGTCGGAGGATACCTGGCCCTGGCCCACCGTATCGAGATCGGGCTGCTGTTCTCATTCGTCCTGCTGGTCAATTACCTCTCCTTTCCCCTTCAGGAAATGCCCCGGCTGCTCGGTCGCATCCGGTCAGGTTCGGCTGCTGCACACAGGGTCCTTGAACTGCTCGACGTTCCAGTGGAGCGAACAGGAGGGGCACGTGGCCCTGCGAGCGCGGATGATGTCCTCACCCTGGAGGACGTGTCCTTCTCCTACTCCGGGACAGCAGAGCCAGCTCTGAAAGATATCTCACTGACAGTGAAGCAGGGGCAGAAAGTCGCTCTGGTGGGTACCAGCGGTTCGGGCAAGTCGACGGTCCTGCGGCTTATTACCGGTGACTACACCCCCAACGCCGGAACTGTCCGGGTCAATGGATTGTCGGTCCAGGATTGGGACCTCTCTGCGCTCCGAGCAACCATAGCAGTCGTCGACCAGGAAGCGTTTCTCTTTGGCGACAGTGTCGCCGACAACGTACGTACTGGACGCCTGGATGCGACGCAGGTCCAGATTGCCGAAGCTCTGGACGTGGCAGCCGCCGACTTTGTCGGGGAGATGACACAGCATGAGGACACGCTGGTCGGGGACACTGGAGGTCGACTGTCAGGTGGCCAGAGACAACGCATAGCCCTCGCGCGAGCGCTGGTCAAGGACGCGCCGCTGATCATCCTGGATGAGGCCACATCCGCTCTGGACAACGAACTGGAACGTCGTGTCTATGCGCGGCTGGTCGAGCACTATCCGGACAAAACTGTCGTCGCAGTGGCGCACAGACTGACAACCGTCCAGGACGCCGACATGATCTATGTGTTTGACAACGGTCGTGTCGTCGAACAGGGAACGCATGCCAGCCTGTTGGCTGCCGGGGGACGCTATGCCCTGCTCTGGGAACTGCAGCAGGCACAGGAGAGTGACCGTGGATAGCTGGAGGGCACTGAGGAGGCTGCTGTCCTGCACAGGGGATGCTGCTCGCCAGTATACGGCGGGCATCGTCGGTTTGGGCCTCACCAATTATGCGCTGAACGGTATGTTCGCCATCTCCCTTTCTGCGTTCACACGAGCATTGATGAGCGGCAACCGTCCCATGCTGAACTGGTCAGTCATGCTGTTCGTGGTCGCCGGACTCGCCGCGTCACTGGGCGTCCTGTTTGCCGGGAGAGCGCTGGTCATCGGTGCGGTACGCTCCGAACGCCACGTGCGGAGCGCCGCGTTCGCAGCTGTCAACCGCCTTTCCCTGACCGCGCTGGAACGCCTGGGCCCAGGAGAAGTGCTGTCACGGCTGACCAACGACACGGCGGTCGTCGGTCAGATGTACAAGCAGACGCTCCAGGACGTTGCAAACACGCTATGTGCAGGTTTCGGGTCCATCATCACCGTACTAGCCATCGACTGGCGCGCCGGACTGGTCATCATTGGTCTCTCGTCCCTGACGCTCCTGGTCACGCTCCCACTCCTCGCTCCCCTCAGGCGCCAGAGTACGGCTATGCAGGAAGCGAAAGCCGCGTTCCTGGGCGACGTCGGCCAGATGGCACGTGGCTCTGCCATCATCCGCTCATTCAACCTGGCAACCTGGATGACCGACCGCCTCCGTCGCCGTAGCAGAGACCGCCTGCGGGCCGGGCTCGCCGCCGAGACAACGCAGGCTGCCCGTGCGACCGTTGATGTGCTGACAGACACGACCCTCATAGGGCTGATGGCATACGGTGCGTATCGAAGCGCTCTGGATCCGTCTTTCGTGCCCAGGCTTGTCGCCCTCATCCAGATGTCCAACGGCGTTACCACCTTCTTTAGCCAGCTGTCCAGGATTCTCGCCGACCTGCAGGTGAGCCTGGCAGCTGGGATACGCATACTGGAGCTTATGGGCCTCCCCGCAGAACCCGACCACCTCACCGGTTCTTGGGCAGAGCCCGCGTCTGCGCGTTGTGGCTTAGGCGTCAGTGACCTGGCCTTCACCTATCCTAGTTCGGACAACTCTGTCGTCAGCGACATCGGGTTCACTGTGCGCAAGGGCTCGACCGTGGCATTCGTTGGACCGTCCGGAGGCGGCAAGACAACCCTGTTCAAGCTCCTGCTCGGGCTGTACGCACCTGCGCGTGGAACGATAACCGTCGAGAGTGATTCCATCTATGATCAAGCCCTCACTGAGTGGCGCGGGAACTTCGCCTACGTT
The DNA here is from genome assembly GCF_003570985.1 of Candidatus Cryosericum hinesii. Lineage (GTDB taxonomy): Bacteria > Caldisericota > Caldisericia > Cryosericales > Cryosericaceae > Cryosericum > Cryosericum hinesii. Next base: position 73,580 of record NZ_QXIW01000029.1, on the reverse strand, counting down.
CCGCAGAATGCCTTCGTCTTCAGTGACACGGTCTACGGGAACATCCTAGGCGGCATGCCAGACCCCGGCCGGCAGGAGGTCGAGAGGACAGCCCGGGCTGCCAACGCCCATGACTTTATCATGCAGCTGCCAGACGGGTACCAGACTGTGCTCGAGGAGTCGGGGCGGAACCTCAGCGGCGGCGAGAAGCAGCGCATCGCAATCGCGCGGGCGATCCTCCAGAATGCGCCCGTGCTGTTGCTCGACGAAGCTACATCAGCCCTCGACACAGAAAACGAACAACAGGTCCAGGAAGCCATCGAGAGGCTGATGAAAGGCCGGACCACGCTGGTGATCGCCCACCGTCTGTCGACGATCCAGAGAGCAGACACCATCTATTACCTGGAGGACGGCCGTCTGATCGAGCAGGGGACTCACGAGGAACTCATGGATAGCCCAGACGGAAAATACAGGGCACTGGTCGAAGCGGGCCTCCGACCACAGGCCGTCCAGGTGCAGGACATCTCCTGCTAAAGGCCACAGACCCTCGCCGTTCTACGAGGGCGACCGAGTCTCAGATGGCAAGACAACTTCAGGAACAGCAACCTCGAGATTGACTCCACAGGCCCACGAGTGCGCGGTGCAGAAATGAAGAAGGCGCAAGTCCTGGTTTTGTCCCGGGCTTCCGCCATTTCATCTTGGACACCATCCACTGCTTCTGCTGCTTCTGAAGGTGCCGGATCTTCGCTGGTTTGCTCCGTGTCCGGCGGTTCTTCTCGATGGGCCGCGTGGCCTTCTTCATCATGCTGTCTTCGTTCATGAGCCACCTCCTGATTGTCAATGCTCGTGCGAATGAAGCCCTAACAATGTATCGGAGGGAAATTGGATGTCAAGTTCCATGCGTGAAGGACGGCCGTAAGCAGACAACACTCACGGCCGGGGTCCCTTCGATTGCGAATTCCAAAACCTGTCTAGTCTGCGAGGCCCTCTCTGGTACGCAACTGCATACGGACCTGTCGCTCGCTGAACTTGCGAGCGAAGTCAGAAGCAACGCGCGCATTCTCAAGCGCACCCGCTTTGTCATCATTGTTGCTGCTGTGCAAAATGCCAGGAGTGACACCTCTCTTCGCCAGCAATTCCATGACCTCGACCATCATGCTATCGACCAGCACTGCCCCCGCGATTGTCGAGCCAGGACCGGCCTTGGCTGGACTGCCTTCGATAGAAACCAGAGCGTCACCTGGTTCGCCACACGTATCCAGAACAAGGTCGGCTACCTCGAAAAGCCTCTTTCCCGATGGATGCCGGGATGGAGTCCCCTTCGAATGCGCAACATTGGTCACGGCGATGACGTGCAGCCCCATCTTCTTGCCCTCCATGGCCATCTCAACAGGAACGGCATTACGGCCGGAGTTGGAGATGACAACCAGTACATCGCCCTCTTCAACCGGCGAGTTGGTCAGGTAGACATGGGCAAGGCCGGGCAGACGTTCGAGATATGTTGCCTGTGTCTCATTGATGTGTACCATAAGCTCAGTTTCCAGGATGCCCTGTGCTTGGATGAGACCGCCGGCACGGCTCATCATCTCTTCGGCAATCATGTGAGAATGTCCCGTTCCAAAGCCAAACAGCATTCCACCGTTCTGAACGCTGTCTGCCACTATGCGAGCGGCTTCCAGTATGTTGTTCATTTGCGTCTCTTCAATACGGTCGATCATAGATCTCACTGCCTGAATATACGTTGTTGCTGCCATGTCATTCCTCCTGAATCAGATGTTGTCCGTCGTCTCAGACTCCAAACTCGCCTGCGGCGAACCTCTCCAGCGCCACCGCCGCGCCCTGTTCATTGTTCGACGGTACCACGAACCTCGCCAGAGATCGTGTCTGCTCGTCGGCATTTGCGACTGCAACCGAGACCAGAGCTGTTGCAAACATACTTCGGTCTGCCTCGCAGTCACCCACGGCCATCACGTGGGAACTCTCGAGCCCAAGATAGTCGATCAGCCAGCGAAGTGCGGCACCCTTGCTGACGCCTGCGTCCATGATGTTGACGAAGTTCCTGTCAGCCTTGACCACGTTCGCCCGGGGTCCCAGGCTTTCCACGACGAGGTCCCTGACAGCATCTGTATTCCCAGGCAGGCATATGATAGAGATTTTCCGCACTCCATCTGTTGCGATCTCGCTTGCCGCTGGAACATAGCGCAAGTGACTGGTGTACCAGCTGGACCCCCACTCGTCGACAAAACTGGGCGCGCCCGCGTTGCGGAACACCTGTGGATCGCCCCGACCATACAGAATCATGTTCACAGGAATGTCTATCGAGCGCACCGTCTCCACTGACCCGAGGAGAACCTCTGGAGATATGACTCGCTCCATGAGGATGTGTCCGCTCTGCGGATCGACGACTATTGCCCCCTGTTCCGCGATGACGGGAACTGAGAGCCATGCCAGCTGCTGAACGTATGGTGCGATGCGTTCAAGATCACGCCCGGATGCAACTGTACACGCAAGCCCGGGAACGCTGACAGCTCGCAAGCGTGCCGCCGTCTCATCGGAAATGGCCGACCGGTCGTCAAGAAGTGTCCGATCGAGATCAAAGACCGCAAGTTTTCGAATATGCATCCAGGACCTCTGGTTCAGGCGTGATACTCGCCGCTCACAAATCGCTGAACCGCGGCAACGACGCCGCGTTCATCGTTCGACGGAGCCACGTACCGAGCCATACGAATCACCTGGGGATCGCCGTTCGCCATGGCTACGGAAACGCCTGCCACCTTGAACATGCTGGCGTCCGACTCATTGTCACCCAGAACCATGATGTTCTTCATCTCCACGCCAAGCATGGAGGACAACGTTGAGACAGCGCTGCCTTTGCTGACACCTGCCCCCATGACGTCGATACAGTTTATGTCAGCTTTCACAACCGTCGCAGTGACCCCAAGTACGTGCTCGAGGTCCAACTCGAGGGCATCCGTCTCTTCCAGGCGACACCGGATGGCAAGCTTGCGATAGCCCTCCATATCGTGAGTCTTCCAGACCCCAATATCCTCAAAACGCGAATTCAGCTCCGCATATGGCGTGTTCTGCAGGAAGAAGGGTGCGGCGGCATTCTTGTAGAGCACGACGTCCTTGCCTTTCAACAGAAAAAAGTTGAAATCGTATGAGCTACGTTGCAGAAGGTCGAGGACTTCTCCTATGACAGAACCTGCGAGATTCCACTCAGCAATAATGTGCCCATCAAACGGATCCTGGATAACGGCGCCAGTCTCACTGATGATCGGTACGTGGATGATCCCCAGCTGCTCAACAAACCGCATAATCGAGAACTGTTCCCGGCCGGAACAGATGGTGAATTCCATCCCGGGGACCAGGGCAGCCCTCAATTCAGCAATCGTTTCTTCGGTGATGAGCGAATGGCTGTCCAGCAGCGTCCCATCAAGGTCGCAAGCAATAAGCTTCTGGATTGCCGCCACGGCCCTACGCGCTGTAGACCACGCTGCCCTCGCAGATCGTGGAAGAGACATGAAGGTCGGGGGTCAGGATAACAATGTCCGCAACGGCTCCCGGTCGAATAATACCTCGATCGGTCAAACCAATGGAGCGGGCAGGGTTCTGACCTGCAGCGCGGAAAGCACTCGCAAGGTCAAGGCCGCCGATGTTGACCACGTTGCGGACGGCCCGATCGAGCGTCAGAATGGAACCCGCAAGGCGCCCACCAGGAAGCCGTACTGAGGTTTCGTCCACCATCACCTTCCGTCCATCGAAATTGAACTCGCCCTGGATGCCGAGTCCGACAGCCAGGACAGAATCAGAAATAAGCACGAGTCGATCCTTGAGATACCGGCTCACCAGTGCAATCGTGGCAGGATGAGTGTGCACGCCGTCAGCTATGAATTGAAGATAGACATCGTAGAGGAACGCAGCACCCACAGGACCTGGTTCGCGATGTAGCAATGGTCGCATCACATTAAAGAGATGATTCATAGATGTGGCGCCAGCGGCGATCCCCGCAACAGCATGCTCAAAATCCGTATCTGTGTGCCCAATGGAGACATGCACGCCCCGGCTGACAAGATACTCGATGACCGGGATCGCCCCCTCACGCTCAGGTGCCACGGCCATCAGCGTGACGGGTCCACTGTCAAGCAGTGCTTCGGCATTCGCAATGGTCGGTATCTCGAAATCCTCGGGATTCATGGCCCCTGGCATTTTTTCATTCAGGAATGGTCCCTCCAGATGCCACCCCAGAGGTCTCGCTCCCTCGACGGTTGCCAACTTGGGACTCAAAGTTGTCATGACGTGCTGGAGAGTGGCAATGCGCGCGCCCACGGTCGTCGGCAGAAATGACGTGACGCCGGCATGTGGCAGGCCTGTCGCCATACACTCGAGAGCTTCGCTGCTCGCTTCCATGATGTCGTGCCCGCCGTACCCGTGAATATGGACGTCAATGAAGCCGGGGGCAACAAGGAGGCCCGTCGCATCGAGAACTTCAATTCCAGAAGGTTGCTCTGTGAGAGTGTGTTTGATCCGGCCAGCCTCAATTTCGATCCAGAACGTACCCCGCAGTTCATCGGGTGTAAAAAGGCGGTCGGTCTTGATGACATAGTGCGAAGATGCCGGTATGTTCATGGTCTTCTCCTTTCGAATACAGCAGGACATGAAAGAACCCTGGCTCCGGTCAGGACACCTGGGGACGTTGCACATCAACCCGGTTGCCAGTGTCGGCGGATTGATAGCAGGCATCGACTACGCGATGTGTCCAGCCAGCCTCCGCAAGAGTCGGGCGGGCCGCGAACCTAACATCGCCGCCTGTACAACCGTCCAGAAATGTATAGATGCTTGCAGCATGCATGTCACACATGAGTCCCATCGACATTTTCGAACTTGGAAACGCAGTCTTCAGGTAGGTTACCCACGGATCGTCCAGAACGACGTCCTGCGTGACGTCACGCGAAGCCGCATCCATGACGACCGCTCGCCCACGCTGAAGGTCAACTGTCACTGAACCCTTCGTTCCAAAGACCTCAAAGGCAAAGGTTCCTTCACGTCCGGCATGTACCCGCGAAACCTCAATCGTTCCCGTGCTGCCATTCACCAGGTCTGCCGTGACCAGTGCCCAGTCGTCCACATCGACGCGGGACATTCCATCTGGGGCTCCCATACGGGGACGCTCGCCAACAACTGTTCTGGTTACGCAGCGCACGGCTTCGAATTCGCCGGCGACCATGCGCACGGCATCGACCATATGAAGACCCAGGTCGACAAGCGCGCCACCACCAGATTCCTTGCGACTCAAGCGCCACGTCATTGCTCGCTGAGTGTTGAGATAACTGGCATGCAGCAGGACAGCCCTCCATGTCACGACATTGCCGATGACGCCCGCTCGAACAATCGCGCGCGCAGCTGCCATAGCAGGAAGGAAACGGTACACGAGGGCAGTCTGGTTCAGGACGCCTGTATTGTCTGCCTTCCGGGCCAGTTCAAGTGTAAGCTCGCCGCTCAGGTCCACCGGTTTCTCACAGTAGACAGGGACATGTACCGCGACTGCCGCCTCAACAAGAGGGTGATGTGAGGCGTTTGGGGTGCACACGTCCAGCATGTCGATCTGGGCACACGTCGAAGATACGGATTCATAAGGGAGGGCTCGAGAAAACTCGAACCGATCAGCTTCATTCGGGTGTGACGTATAGATTGTGTCAAACATGACTCGCGCCGGAACTTCTGCGTACATCGCTGGCAGTGCCCGATAACACATCCAGTGGATGCGGCCGATGAAACCAGTCCCCGCAAGGCCAAGTCGAACCGGCCGCATATTCTCAGACACGGTACAGACGGTCTGCGTACTTGGCTGTGTACTGCTTGTTGAATTCAGGGCCCCCGTCCACATTGGCGCTCATGAACACCGGTGGAACATAACCAGCCTCCAGCATCTCGCGGATAGCGAAGACCATAGTCTGATCGACCAGGATGTCCGAACTGATGCTCGACGTTCCGGCGATCTTGGTGGGAAGACCCGGAAGTTCGATAGTAGCATCTCCTTCGACACTGTGATTGTCCAGGATGACATCTGCAAGTTGCCACAGCATCTTGCCGCTCGAATGGCGCGACGTACTGTGTTTGCCGACTTCGAGAGCGGTGACGGCAATGACCGGTACGCCGATCGACCGTGCAACCATTGCCATCTCGATAATCAGAGGATTCCGACCCGAGTTGCTGATGATGAACAGACAATCGTTCTTCTGGATATCCCACATCTCGGCGAATGTCGTTCCCACGCCTTCGATGCGTTCATAATGGCCGCCCGATAGTTCCTTGACCTGTTTGGATGGAATAAGGCCGCCCGCCCGCCCGCAAATCTCGATGGCAACAGATGCAGAATGCCCGCTGCCAAAAGCCTGCAGGATTCCACCGCTCATGATACTCTGCGCAACAATGTGACCTGCCTTGCGCATGTTGCCCTCTTCCTGCTTCAGGACAGGAATCAGCTCCTCGATCTTGTCAAAGAATTCCAGTGCCATTCCGACCTCCCAACTCGTATCCATTTTTTCTGCCGACAACGATCCGTCTACAGCAAACCCTTCTTTCGGAGAAGTTCGACCAGATCCAGCGCACGGTCATTGCCGCTGCGCTGGGGAGTAATCTTGTAGCCCATGTCCCCAATAGCCTTGAATGCCTCTGCATCCTCTGTCGTCACAGCTATCCATGGAAGAACCATCACATATTTGGTTCCCTGGACAGGAGCCTGATTACCGACATTGATGCTCTTCGGCTTGAATCCACCCTGCATAAGTGCCAGTGCACCCTGCGCATTGCGCGCAATAATGAGGACACTCTCGTGGGCAGGATCCATGGAAGAAAGCAATTTCAAACCGTCAGCAATGGTGACGACCGAAGTTGGGAGTCCACGCGCTGCCTGTGGCAGCACAATGCGCTGAATCGGATCGGCTGCGACCTTGTCGTCGGCAACAATAATACGCTTGGCGCCATAGTAGCTGCACCAAGTTACGGTAACCTGTCCATGAATAAGGCGATTGTCAATGTGTAGAAAGAATGCCATGATTCGCTCCTATCGAGTTGAAGATGGTGCTACACCGGTATCGTTGTGCCCCGGACTATTGTTCAATGCTTGACGCATTATTGCACTCAAACTCTGAATAGACTCCTTGCCTGCATTCATGGCCATTTCTGCAACGTCGGCCAGTACCATGTCACCCCGGACAGCCAGAATCTCAAGGATCATTGGCAGGTTCACGCCTGTAATGATCTCTACACGGTCGGTGACGAGGTACGCCGCGGCATTGGAAGGAGACGCTCCCAGCATATCCACGAACAACAGCGAGCCCGAACCCGTGTCCGTTTTGTCAATACCCGTCTGAATGCGTTCCTTGAGTCCATCGATACTGTCTCCTTCACGAAGCGCTACAGTCTCGAACTGTTCCTGGGGTCCTGCAATAAGTGTGACAGCACTTGCAATGCCATCAGCAAGCTCTCCGTGAGTAACAACGACGATTCCAATCATGATGGATTCCTTTCCAATCCCGGGTTGCCTACGCAGCCCGGGATGACGTTTCGGTATGAAACTACGATTACAGAATCTTGAAAGCTCCCAGAATGATACCGGCAACAACCAGAAGAAGCAGAACCTGAAGGTTGGTCCAATGCTTCTTCTTCAGCAGCCAGTAGACACAGAACACAAGAGCCAATGGCAACATATACGGAAGAATCTTGTCGAAGGAATCCTGGATCTTGATGGATTGGACGACATCTTTGCCCTCAATCATGACATGCTTGGTGATCTCGAGAGGAGTCTTCACTCCCGCCAGAATGCTCGGGATAAATCCACCCATGATGAACAGAGCCGCTGTGCTGGCCATGTCGGTGATTCGGGTGATAGCGCCGCTGCTGACTTGCCGTACAAGACCGAGGCCCTGCCTGTAGCCAAGCCAGAAGCCAGGGAACGTGAGGAAGAACCAGAAGAAGCCAAGGAACAGCATGAGCCAGGCACCGCTGGCATGGCCCTGGAGGGCTAGCGACGCCGCAAACACGGCGAAGATAGGCTTCATCAGAATAGCCATGACGGTGTCGCCGATACCTGCAAAGGGACCCATCAGGGAAACCTTCAGGCTGTCGCCCACCTCGGGTTGCCTCTTTTCCTCAAGAGCACAGTCGGCACCGAAAATTGTCGGCGAACCGATAGCAGGGTTGGTGTTATAGAATACCATATGACGCTTGAGAGCTGTAAAGTATTCGTCCTTCTTCGGATACACCTTCTTGAGGATGGGCGCAATGGACCAAGCATAGCCAAGAGCCTGCATGCGCTCATAGTTCCAGGAAAGCTGCAGAGTCAGATTGTGCCGCCACATGGCGTTGACGAGATCACCGCGGGTGACAGGACTCTTAATTCCGTCGACTTTCACAGCAGCAGCTTCTTCAGCCTGCTGTTCACCAGCCTCGACCGGCTTGAGCGAGAAGTAGATGATGACCACCGCCAAGGCAGCGAGCGCGATACCAAGAAGTGGAACATTCAGGTACGCGAACATGACAAAGCCCAGAACGAAGAATGACCACCACTTCTCGATGGGCAGGAAGGTCAACAGGATGCCAAAACCGAGAGCCGGCAGGATATGGCCCATGGTACCCAGGCCGCGGGTCAGCCACGTCGGGATGTTGTTGATAAGGGATTGAATGGGCCCTGAGCCGAGCCACACAGCAAAGAAGACAGGAATAGCACGAGAGAGACCCCATGGAAGCTGACCCCACAGGTGCCAACGTGAGAAAGCAGCATCGTCCTGTTTCTCCACGGCACGATCCGCTCCATGGATAAAGACGGTCGTCAGCGAACGACCGACGATGTCGAGTTGAGTCATAAATAGTGAAACAGGGACTGCGACAAGCATGCCGGCTGCCATTGCCTCTGTCGGGGCTAACTTGGACAGTGCAGCGAATGCTGTTCCAACGATAGCGCCCGTCGTGTAGTCGGGGGTCGTCGCACCGCCATATGTCCATAGGCCGAGCGACATCAGTTCCAAGGTACCACCAATGGCCAGACCCAGAGGTATGTTTCCGACAACAGCTCCAACAAAGAACCCGCTAACAATCGGGTCATTGAGTAACCAACTTGGACCCAGGTTGGCAATCATCGCCACGTACGACCAGATCGCCAGAATCAGTGAAATTCCAAAACCGTAGCTCGCAGTCATAGACCAAACCTCCTCACTAAGATACCTTCCTACCTCCAAGAGAATGTTCGCCAGCTTTTCACATCTCATTCATCGAAGCCCGGGAAGCGCTTGCGCGCTACTGTGCTCCACGATCACCTCCCACTCAGGTGGCTTTCACGCAACAACAGACAGCTGCAATCGATTGCAACCCCTTATGGCCAGAATCATGAAAGCAATAACGCAACCTATTGTGGTGTAGTCCACGGGATTTGCAATAGAGATATCGATTTCTGTGTTGGGGTTCAGGGATGCAGGGTGTCCGCATCTGGATTGCCTGCACGACGTTCGTCGTCCTGGACGAGACTGATCTTGTGGAGAAAACGGGGTTTGTCGGGGTTCAGCTTACGTGCAATCGAGAGGCTGTAGGCAAACAGTTGTGTGAATAGAGCGTTCTCCAATGGATAAACAGTCGGGTCCGCATGGGGGATACGAAACGCAATGTCACCGTACTGCAAGGCTCTGTCACTGTCGGAGACCACCAGCACATGAGCACGCGTCGACTTGATACGCTCCAGAACTGCTATGTTGAGGTCCAGACATGCATCGTTCGGAGCAAACATGATGACAGGCAGGTCTGGATTGAGGACAGCCAGCGGCCCATGGATAAGGTCAACCGAGGAGAGACCCTGCGCATTGATATAGCACGTCTCCTTCAGCTTCAGGGCGCCCTCCAGGGCATTCGCGTAGCAATAACCTGTGCCCAGCACGACAAAGTCATCGGTGAACGTGTAGCGCAGTGCCTGCTGACGCACTTCTTCTTCTCGCTCAACGATGCCTCCCAGACACTCGAGGACGGTACCGATGTCAAAGGTGTCGCCCCGGATGGCATGGACCAGAAGCAGGAGTGCTGCCAGTGATGCAGTAAAGGTCTTCGTAGCAGCAACACTCTTTTCGGGTCCCGCCCGCAGAAACAGCGAATTAGGAGCTACTGTCCGATCAAGAGTGCTGCCCTGGACATTCATGACGCCGACTGTGAAGGTGCCGTCTTTGACGGCTTGCTCCGCAACCCTGCAAACATCTTCCGTCTCGCCCGACTGCGAAATGGCGATGACTGCACCGCGCCGCATGCGTGGAGGCAGACCGTAGTTCGTGTACAGTGACCCAAGCGCCAGAGCCACGGGAATTCGCAGGAGCGATTCGATAAGATACTGGCCGTACATGCAGGCATGATCCGACGTTCCACGTCCTGATTCAATGACAACGTCAGGATCAATGGCGGCAAACCGCTGCCCGATTCCCTCAATCGACGGCCCTTCCTCGTGCCCAAGGCGCTCGAGAACTGAGACCGTCTCACGCACTTCCTGGATCATCAGCCGCTGTTCCACTGGTCCCTCCTTGTCACACCAAGAGTGCGCGCAGCCCGTTGATGGCAGTATCCCGCAATCGTTCACCCTCGCCTTTGGCGATGAATGTCGTGAACGCCTCATAGCCACCCTCGTCATATGCTGCTGCATCGGGGATATATCCCATATAGTCTCCACAGTACCCTGCGACCAGTACAACATGGTCTGGAAATGCAGCTCGAATGTCATTCCCCAAGCTGGAAAACAGCTCTCCGGGAATCCCGGCCACGAGTATGTCACCAAATCGAACCAGCGACAGACGTGAGTCGATGTATTCCACGCTACCTGCACTGTCGGCTATCTTGGCCGCAAACGTCAGTCCCTCGATAGCCGATTCCAGGGGTCTCAGATTCCGCACCTGCTTCAACCGAGCTACTTCCAACTTCTTTCGGGCGTCAGCAATGCTGCGCTCAAGGTTCTGCGCCGAGGGGAACTTCCTGGCTTTGAGCCTCAGGGGAACTTCGACAGCCCGCACCGTAAACGGCCCCTTCATCGGCTCCAGCACATCCAGACTTGCAGCAACACTCTCGGCTACGATGGTACCAATACGCTCCACCTCGGCAAAGTCGGAACTCTGCCGATAGAAGCGCGTACTCATGTCGCCGGCAGCCCCATTGAGGAACACGGGCATTGTGACAAAGGGCTCAAAGAGAGGCATGATGCTGGCGGCGAACCCCGGGAAGTCCGCGCTGTACAAGCGGTTCTCCTCATGAAGAACAGTGGGGTGGCAGTCAAGGTTGTAGACCACTGCGCATCGTGTAGTTGTTTCCACTTCCAGCACGCGCATCTGCACCGGCTCTGTGGTGCGAACGCGTCGATTGCCACAGATCGGCTGTTGCATGTTCGTTATGCCGCTATTGATAGTGCCTTCGCGAGCCCACCTGCAAGCTTTTCTGGCAGCGGTGGCACATCCTGCGACCGTCCGCTCGAACAGCCTCTCGTTAAAAGCCCCAAACACCTGGGTGTCTTTCGCCGCTCCCGGCAAGGCGACCCGTCCGAGTCCCGAAGGTCCGGAATGCGTATGAATAGCCGCAACCAGACAACAGACGGCAGGTACACCGGTCTCCTGCTCCACCCGTCTCCGTACCTCGTCCACGAACTGTCGGTCTACCTCGAGTGTGTCCACGACGATGAGCATCATGCGGTTCTCGGGCCCGTCTGCCAGATACACTGCCCTGGCCATAAGGTCGTCATGAACGCCCTCGGCAATACGCTTGCCAAGAAATCCACCCATCTGCAACCCCACACGAGGGGTGATGACGGCGCTTCCACATCCAGTCTCAAGCATCGCAACAAGGCACTGTACAATTCATGATTGAGTTGAGATTCTTTACTGCGCTCGCGGCACACGCCTCGAAGAACGCCAAGTCCGCCACGCGGGTATCACACGGAGGATGACATACGACACGAAACCGATGGCGCTCACAACGTACCCTGGAATCCTTGCCTCGGGTACCATGGACAGAAGGGCTCCTGCCATCACGACCAGCACGGCCATGAACAGACGCTTCGCGGCATTGTCCATCGTCGACCAGGTCTGTCGCGTACGGGGCTCCGAATTGTGCCAACCATTTCGCACCGGCGCACCGGTCTTGTTCTTGTGTTCACCCATTTCTGGTTCCTCCGCAGTCAACAACCATTGCGAGTTGACCAATCTGTCAGGAATACGATACTATCGTAGTCCAAATTGGTCAAAAGCAAGGGAGTCGAGCTGCTTCATCTCAATTCCGTACGATGAAGGGGAGGTAGCCATGATGCTGACATGCTTGTGTGAGTATGTGGGAAAGGAGCAGCGTCATGGCGTTATCAATGTAAGAGTAACAGCATGTTGGGAGAGGTTGCCCTGTGCTCCCTCCGTGGCCCAGACAACGAAAGCATGTGTACGTAAGTTCCAAATAATCACATTGACAACCGTAATCCTGACCGCTCCACGAAGATAGAGATCACTTCAATCTGCGCGAGTATTTACACGGCGTCTAACTCCCTGACGATTTGTTCGCAAAATACGTGGGTCAGCAGGGAGTCCTCCGCAGTCAGGGAGAACGGCAGTCCTTGGACTATGGCACTGAGGAAACAGTCGATGATTTGTGCGAATCCGCGGCGAACGAGGATGGGCTCCCAATCGCCGGAGCGAACTCTCTTTTCCTCTCCGTTGTACGAGTGGACGCTTTCCACGAGATCATCGACTTGCCATTTGTTCCCGGAGGCAATGACTTCAAGTCGCTCTTCGGTTTTTCCGCTGTTTCGGTTCATGATTCCGATAGCAGTAAAGCGCGGGCCGGACCACTCGACAATAGCTTGTTCCAGGAGACCATCTTTCTTGTGACCTGATACGCGGATGTCCTGGGGCGTGCCAGGAGACAAGAACCGTAAGGTATCCACGACATGAATGAAGTCATCGAAAATGAAGGTCCGCGCTGTTTCAGGGGGGCCGACACGGTTCTTCTGCATGAAGATCAGAGATTTGTCGGGGACGGTGCGCAGCTGACTGTAAAAGGGAGCAAAGCGCCGGTTAAAGCCTACCATGAGAAGGCATTGGCGGCGTGCAGCCAACTCAACAAGATCCCGAGCTTCCTTCAGAGAATAGGCAAGGGGTTTGTCAACGTAGACGTGGATACCGCTGTCCAGCAAGCGCTGCACGATCTGAAAGTGAGCTTCGGTAGCCGCATGGACAAATGCCGCTTGAATGCCCGTGTGAATCAATTCCTCTACCGATCCCACCTTCTGAGGTATGCGATATTGCCGACTAATTCGATCAAGCGTTTGGGAATTGCGGGTCGCCAAGACAATATCCAAGTCACCTCTTGCGGCCAATATGGGGAGATAGGCCTTTTGAGCGATAGTTCCCAGTCCGATCACACCTACTTTCATTGGGTTCCTCCGCAGTCGATAACCATTGCAAGTTGACTAGTCTGTCTGCAATACGATACCATTCTCGCCCAAACTGGTCAAAAGCAAGGGAATACGGTCTGGCTCTCCGTTGCTACATCGATGGGACGCACAGCACGTTTGTCAGTGCTCGAGTTCCCTTGATGATGTACTGTCCCTTGTAGTAGAGGGTCGTTGAGCTTCCGCCGTCAAGCGTCACCACGTTTGTGAAGAGTCCGAGCCGGGACAGCGCGAGGCTGACGTCGCCGAACTGCAGGCGCACCTTCGCCGGCGTCACGATGAAATACAGATGCTTCTGGTCATCCATGCCAATGAACGCACGGGAACCAAGCTTGGCGGTGCGACTGATGTCCTTGTACTTCCGATAGTCGACGTATGGCTTGCCTCCGAGCACGACGACCGGTCCACACTGCACAAACGTAGAACCAGTGCAATCACGCGTACCCACGTAGGAGCGCAAGTCTGCTCCGGGCGACATTCGCAGAGCCGCGGCGGTGGCAGGGTTCCGTGCATACAGTGCTATCTGTCCCGCGGCCAGCGTCCGCGGCGTGAAGTACTTGCCACAAATGAGTCGAACGACCTTGCCTTGCTGAAGCACCACCAGGGCTTCAGTCGCGCCGACGGAGAAGCCGCCGGTGTAGTAGTTAGAGTACAGAGAAAGCGATAGTGATGATGGTGCCGCCGGGGACTGGTTGATGCGAGCCACGGAAAGCTCCTTGCCCGTGGTCAGCCGCACAACCACGTGAGCCGTCCCTTCGACATAGAAAGGGGTGTTGTCCGCGTCAATACCAATCGTCGAGACATACGTTCCCGAGTAATAGACAGGTGTGCCCTGATCCTGCACCGACCCACTCATGATGTAGCTCGTCATGTTAAAGGGTGTCGCGTTCATGAGCACAAGCGGCTTCAGGCTGCTTACGTACGTGGATGGAAAGCGAGCGGTTCCCAGACCACCTGTGGACTGGCAGCTCAGAACGTGGATTCCTTTGCCCGACATGTCGATACGGATGATATTAAAGTCCACTGTCTGCATGAACACCTGTTCGCGTCGAGTCTCAAAAGTGACAGCGTTAACATCGACAGGCCCCACCACTACTGGATCCGGGGTAACCCAGGTGAACACCGACTGGCCGTCGACTAAACCGCGCGAATACTGTACAGAGAGCAGTAGCTGCACATCAGCAGCAGCGACCAGCACTTCGCCAAGCAACCCTCGCGGCGTAACGGAGAGTCCAACGGCGTGACCGTCCACGAGAGCCTCGAGACTGCCTGGAGTCACGCATATCATGTGATCGGCGCTCGAAAGAGTAACAGCCGCGCTCTGGGGCACTGGCGACACGCCAAAACCGAACTGCCTCGCGACAAACTCGATCGGGACGAGTGTCTGCTGAGACACCTGGTCGATCATCGGGGGGACAAGCATGGTTATCGTGCGACCATCTACAACTGCCCGTGCACTGCCCGTCGTAAGGACGACCATCGTGCTCCGGGCGCATACAGCCGGCACCGGTGCACACAAGAGTATCAGTGTTACGACACCACACAACGCTTTTCGAGACAAGACCCTGAGCTTATGTACCATTTCACAACACCTCCAACACAAATATAGTATATACGCATATTTTAGACGGCCGAGCTTCTCTACTTGTTCCATATCCCCACTTGTCAGAACTTCCCTCCTCAAATTGAGTCGCTCAACACGCCGCAGGATAGCCGCACACGCCAGATTTCAGCTTTACAGAAGAAGTTTACGGGATATCATGCATATATGCTGACAGTAGGTAGAACGGGGACGGTAACCTCGGTGAATACTGGTCGTTCTGGGTGCCGGGGAGTATTTCCAGCACACCAGGTCATGCGCAGCGCAGTCGGGTTTGCTATCATCGCAGTCCTGCTTCTCATACCAATATCCCGGGTCCGTGCCTCCACTCCAGTCTCATCACCTCCCCAGCTGGTGGTCGCTGCGAACATCTACGAACCCTTTGCGTTTCAGCGTGACGACCATCTCGTCGGATTCGATGTCGATCTTGTGAATCTCATTGCCTCGCTCAACGGCTGGAGCGTCCGATACGAAACGACAACCTTTGCGGACGAATTGCAGCGTGTCCAGAACGGCACTGTGGACCTGGGCATCGGGTCGATCTTCTGGACAAGTGACCGCGCTTCCCATTACGCCTTCACCAGTTCCTACCTGAACTCCGGCCTTGTCCTGGTCACGCCGGTTGGCAGCGCAATCCACAACCCACGCGATCTTGGAGGCCATCGTGTTGCCGTCAAGACAGGAACGGTTTCAGACGACTATGTGACTAGCCTGGACGATCGCTACGGGCAGCTGCAGGTCCAGCGTTACGCATCACCGGAAGAGGTGCTCGCTGCGCTCGCAGACGGTCAGGCTGACGTCGCCGTTCATGATCACGTCAATGCTCACTTTCTCATCGACGACCGTTATCAGGGAATCCTCGTCATCCAGAACGGAGACCTGTTTACGCCTTTCCTTACCGGCCGCCGCCCCGTGGCATTCCCAGCAGCCCGGAATATGCTCCCATTACTGTCTCAGTTCAATGCGACACTGGCGGAAGTGCGGCGCAGCGGCCTGCTGGCACAACTGGAAACGAAATGGTTTGGAACCACGATTTCCTTCTACACTGACACCAATCGGTTGAGAACAACGTTGCTGGTGCTGGGAGGCATCGCGGTCGTTTTGTTCGCGATCTACCTGCTTGCCTCGCGTGAACGCGCGGCGCGCGGCGCTCGTGACCGGGCCGCTTACTATCAGCAACTGTTTGCTGCAGTCCCGGAACCGGCTCTGCTTGTCGACGACGCTGACGGACAGCTGCGCATCGAGGCCGTCAACGGAGCTCTGTGCACTCTGCTTGCTCGAAAAGACTCTGACCTGCTTGGCGCCACACTGGGGTCCATCATGTTCATCGGACAGGCGGATGTGTCGAAAACCCTGACGTCTCTGGAGGACCGAAGTCTGACGTCAGCACGGTGGCAGTTTGTCGCATCCGACAGGACCCTCATCCCTGTCGAAGTCATGACATCGAACCTGCCGACTCCCAGCAAGCGCGTGCTCATCGTTGCCCGTGACCTGCGGGATCAGCTCAAAGCCGAACAGACCGTTCGCACAGCGTACCAGCAGTACCACGCTTTGTTCGACGAAGCTCCCGATCCCATTCTGATCATCAGCGACCACGTCATTACACAGGCAAACACCGCCGCAGGGCGAGTGCTTGCTACGACAACCGAACAGTTGACAGGAAAGATCATCCCCAATATCAGTCCCGCCATGCAGCCCGACGGCCGTCCATCTGCTGACGCCATGCGCACGTTCGAAGATCAGGCCCTTGCCGGACAGGCACAACGGTTTGACTGGACCTTCGTCACCCACGACGGCCGTCAAGTCATCTGTGAGGCTTCCCTGCAGTCCATACCATCTGCCGGGGCTTCCATTGTCCAGGGAATCTTCCGGGATGTCACAGAACAGCGACTCACAGAGGAGCGAACCCGGCAGCTGGAAAAAGAGCTCTTGCAGTCACAGAAGATGGAAGCCGTCGGCAGACTCGCAGGGGGGATCGCACACGATTTCAACAACCTCATGGGCGGGATCATGGGGCATGCGTCGCTGCTCAGGGTCGACGCAATGCAAGGGACTGATCTCTACCGGGGGCTGGACACCATTGAACGCGCTGCGAGGCGTGCCGCTGACCTGACACACCGATTGCTGTCCTTCTCGCGCAACGGCACACCAACCATCGCCGACGTCGATATGGGCGAGGTCCTGGCGGATACGCTCTCGATCGCCATGCCGGGCTTTGACAAACGCACTGTCCTGGTACAGAGCATCTCTCCAGATCTGGCATACGTTCCCGGTGACCGAACACAGCTGGAAGAGGTCATCCTGAACCTGGTCATCAATGCCCGCGATGCCATGGGACACCACGACGGCACACTCACGGTCGACGCCTGCAACGTCATCATCGACGAATCCTTCTGCGTCAGCCACGATGTTCCTGTCCTACCAAACGGCAATTACCTGCAAATAAGGGTGTCAGACACCGGTTGCGGTCTATCACCTGAAGCCAGGGACCACCTGTTCGAACCGTTCTTTACGACGCGGCCTGAAGGAACCGGGTTGGGACTGTCCATCGTCTGGCGTGTCGTGCACGACCACGGGGGAACCATCACGGTGGCTTCAGTGCCAAACCAGGGAACGACGTTCACGCTGTACCTTCCGGCCATTTCCCGGGCCGAAGCACAGGGAAGGGCTCGCCAGACGCCCGTCTCCGGGTCACTGCCACGGTCTGCCCGAGGAGAATCGGTGCTCATCGTGGATGACGAAGATGTTGTCCGCAGTGTTGCCGTCAAAGTCCTCTCGGGTCTCGGATATCACGTCATCGATACCGCAGATCCAGTGAACGCGCTCGCTATCTACAAGGATTCATGGCTATCCATCGACCTTGTCCTGGTCGACATGATGATGCCGCACATGAATGGCAAGGACTTGTTCGAGAAGCTTCGTGAGATCAATCCGTCGGTGGCTGCAATCCTGATGTCCGGCTATGATGCGACTGACACTCCTTTCGCCAGTACGGGATTCGTGGCCTTCATCCCGAAACCCTACACGCTTCAGGAACTGGCCACACGCGTGCGTCAGTCTTTGTCCACTCCGGCCGCCCGGGCGTCCAACCCGTCGGAGGAACCGACCGTCTGAGAACCACCTCCAGCGGATGAGTCAGCCACGGCGAATGTTCGCAGGCCCCGGAAGGTGCGGGGGGTAACGAAGGCCAGCATCGCCCCCAGGAACACGACGCCAATGACCCCGCTGACGAAGAAGCCCTTATTGGCACCGAGGGCATCGCAGATCTTACCCGCATAGAGCGCACCGATGGGGGTCGAACCCACGAAAACGAGGTTGTAGGCAGCCATAACGCGGCCACGCATGCGGTCGGGCGACTGCATCTGGAGGGCCGTGTTACACATCGTCGACAAAGCCGCCATGCCGAATCCACAGAAGACCAGCAGCAAGCCGGTCAAGTAAAAATTCCGCTGTATTCCGACGAGGATCATCGCAACCGCCAGGATGAACCCCGAACCATAAATGTAGGCAGGAGTCGGTTCCAGGCGTGTTCCACCGAGAGACATGAGTACCCCGGCGGCGAGTGCGCCTACTCCCATTGCCGACATCAGTCCCCCGTAGCCATCTGCCTGTAGACCAAGAGTCAGTTTGGCAAAACTGGGAATGGTAATGTTGAAATTGAGCAGGAACAGGCTGATCACACCTGCTATTACCAAGAGGCTTATGATTACTTGATTCCGGGCAATGTACTGCGTGCCCTCGCGGACTTCCTGGGCATAGCTCCCCATCTTGCTCTTGGTCGGCTTACGGCCAGCTTTCATCAGGAGAAGACTGATGATGACGGCTATGAAACTGACCGAGTTCAGAGCAAATGTCCAGGGAATGCCCACGATAGCGATCAGGACCCCGCCGATGCCAGGACCGATAACACGGGCGATGTTGAACATGGTGCTATTGAGCGCAACAGCATTGACGACGGCAGACCTGTCGTTCACCTGTTCGCCAACAAACGCTTGTCTGGTCGGCCAGTCGATAGCACTGATAATGCCTGTGACGGCGGCAATAACCAGCACGTGCCAGTACTGCGCATGACCCCCGAACGTCACGACAGCCAGAGCAGCGGCGGCCAGCGCATACATGATCTGCGTAAACAACAGGATCGAGCGCTTTGGAAAACGATCGATGATCGGTCCAATGAATACCGAGAGAATCAGAGACGGGAGAAACTGGATGCTGGTCAGAACCCCAAGCTTGAGGGGTGAGTTTGTCAGTTTGAGAACCAGCCAGGACTGCCCGGTGTTCTGGAGCCACGTACCGACAAGAGATATGCTCTGGCCCGCAAACCAGAGCCGGTAGTCTTTGGACTCAAAAGCCGGCAGCCGCTTTCGAATGTTCACTCAGTCTCTTCCTTTCGCTAACCGAATTATCTGATAGCTACAGTCTACTCTCGTTGTTGTAGAATCAAGAACCTAGTTCCTCACCATCTGGAGCACGGTCTGAACCGTCAGCGTTGCCGCCAGGATGATCATGACGATCGCCTGCGCCCATACCGCGATGTTCTTGCCTCGGCTGTTGACGTATTCACCCATCAATGACTTGTCATTGATCAGCTTCAGCATGAGGACGAGTATCAGAGGAAGCAGAACACCGTTCGCCGCCTGCGAAAACAGCATGATGCCGATGAGCTTGCTCTCCGGTACGAACATGATCGTTCCTGCACCCAGAACGATAAGAGCCGTATACAGACCATAGAAGAGAGGGGCCTCGCGAAATGACTTTCCGACCCCCGACTCCCAGCCAAATGCTTCGGCCACGGAATACGCCGTCGAGAGAGGAAGGACGCCAGCGGCCATGATCGAGGCGTTGATCAAGCCGACCGCAAAGAGAATCGACGCGTATTTTCCCGCGAGTGGCGCCAGTGCGCCTGCCGCTTCTGCCGCAGTATTGACCCGGACGCCCGCAACAAACAGAGTACTCGCGCATGCGACGACGATGAAAAAGGAGACGAAGTTGGTGAGGAAACTGCCAATATAGGTATCCAGGACCTCATAGCGGTAGTGCTTCAGGTCGATCGCCTTCTCCGCGACCGAAGACTGCTGATAGAATTGCATCCAGGGCGCAATCGTGGTTCCTATCGTCGCGATGAACAGCGAGATGAACTCGGGGTTCATCTGAAACGTCGGAACGACAGTGGATCTGGCAACGACCCCCCAGTTGGGATGTGCCATGAAAGCACTGATGACATAGGTCAAAAACAGGATGCAGAACACGAGTAGAACCTTCTCCACAGCGCGATATGAACCCTTGACGACCAGAAGCCAGACGAAAAATGCAACCACAGGAATGACGAGGAAACGGTTCAGGCCCAGGATCGAGCTGGCTCCCGCTACTCCAGCAAATTCTCCCATGGTATTAGTCAGGTTGGTAAACACCAGCAGCAGCATGACGACCATGGTCAAGCGAATACCGAACCGTTCACGGATCAGGTCTGCCAGTCCCTTGCCAGTGACGACGCCCATGCGGGCGGACATCTCCTGGATCATGGCCAACGTGAATGTAATCAGCAGGAGCATCCACAACATGGAGTACCCGAACCTGGCACCGATGACGCTGTAGGTGGTAATGCCCCCTGCATCGTTGTCAACGTTGCCCGTAATGATCCCGGGTCCAAGAATGGCGAGCATGATGGGCAATGTCAGCGCGAAACGCCGAACCTTGCCCCTGACGCGCTCCCAGATCCGTGCCATGGCGCCAGGCTAGTCCATGGCCTGGTCGAGAACGTCATCGACCGTGACAATCCCTTGCAGGACGCCCTCGTGATCAACAACCGGCAGCGCGAGGTAGCTGTACTTGCCGATGATCTCGGTCACTTTCCCCTTCGGATCGTCCACAAACACCGAAACGGTGCGTTTCTGCATGATGTCAGCCACGTTTGTACCGGGCTGCGCGACAATCAGCGCCCGCAGCGACAAGATCCCCGCCAGATGCCCGTCATCGTCAGTTACGTACAGATAATAGATGGTTTCTGTGTCTGGAGCCTCGCGACGGAGAAGCTCGATGACCTGCTCGGCCGACATCTCCTGTCTAATCTCGAGATAGTCATTGGTCATGAGGCCCCCGGCCGTATCCTCGTCATAGGCCAGCAGCTCACGAACGTCCTCACGTTCTTCCGGCTCCATTTCCTGAAGCATCGCCTCCTGCGTTTCAGCCCGCGTGTCCTGCAGGATATCCGCAGCGTCATCTGGGTCCATTTCCTCCAGAATGTCGGCTGCGCGGGCCACACCGAGCCGTTCCAGGATAGTGACCTTGACTTTGTCGTCCTCCAGTTCAGCCAGCGTATCGGCTGCCTGCTCGTCGTTCAGCGCTTTGAACAGAGCGTCGCGCTCATTAAAATCCAGGTCGTCCACGATGTCCGCCAAATCCGAAGGGTGCAGTTTCGAGAGCTCTTTCCACGTCGCCCTCACCTGCACGCTACGAACATCACGCCCGAGGGGCTCTACAAAGCTCCATGGAATCGAGTTCTCGCCAATCTTGTGATGACGTCCCCGTTCAACGATATGGATGAGCCATGCGAACCCAGCCCTGCGCATGAAGCTCCGGAACCCGGCATCGGCCGCTATGACACGTAGCTGCCCGTGACTTTCCGCCAGCTCGATATCGTTCACACGAACGACCTTGGCTCCGTGGATATCGACAATCTGTTTGTCCAGCACATGGTTGAGCAGCAGCATGGAGGTATCTTCCAGCTTGAAGTTGGGCTGAAGTTCGGCATCAGCGAGTTTGAGAGTACACTCTGTGATGCCCAGGCCGCGCACGTTGTGCCACGCCACGCGCGTCAAGCCCCGCTGCGTCTTGACGAGAACAGCCATGACGACCGGGAATTTCTCGCCAGTCGCCACTTCAAGATCAGCTATCGAGCCAACTACGGCTTGCTTTCGATCCAGAACGCGCATGCCAAGAATGTTACTGAGGTAGAACATTGGCGCCTCCTGGGGCAAGAGAATAGCACAGCGCCTGTATGCTATGCATGATGGCTTCTGGTGTCAAGCGCACGGGTGGAGGCACGACGATCAGCAGGGCGAACGCGGGCACAGACGACCTATGGACGGTCGTCGACCTCAACTCCGGAGATGGACGATATGGCTTCCTCTCCCATCAGGAGAACCTCAGGAAGAGGCAAGTGCCCAATAATGTTGTGGCGCCAGTCGATCGTAAACACAAGAATGAGCGAGAGGAAACCTGCCACCACGTTGCTGACAGTCATACCAATCCAGACGCCACGTGATCCGAATTTAAGGGTCATGGCAAAGAACCATGCCAGCGGCACGCGCAGGCCCCATAGCCGAACCAGGTCCAGAACCATGTTTGGAACGTTGTGCCCTGAGCCCTGGAACGCCGACTGGACACCCATCATGACCCCAAAGAACGGGTTGGCCCAGAGAAAGATCGACATGAAGAGGACGCCTTCGGCGATGATTTCCGGCTGGCTTGGAATGAACGCCCGGAACACCAGGGGCGTAATGAGACGCAGAAGAACGCTCGCAACTGCCATCAGGCCGACGATGGCAGTCGTCCCCTGTCGCACGACGGCTGTGGCCCGTTCCTTCATGCCGGCACCCAGCGCCCGTCCCACCATCGTGGCTATACCCATACCAGCCCCGTCGTTGATGAGAGAGGTGATGCTGAACATCCTGTCACCAATCCCATACGCCGACAATGCCACCGTGGGGTTGGGGACGCGGCCGATGATGCCCGTCAGGACAATGAATCCAAAGGATGTACCGGATGCCCCGACTGAGGCGGGAATTCCGATGCGGAGGATGCGTTTTACCCAGGCAATCTCGGGACGCAGGTCACGCCAAGTCACTCTCAGCTTTCGCCTCCCGGTCATGAGAATCGAGAGCGAGATAACGGCGGACAGGACCTGACACAGGACGGTCGCAAGAGCGGCGCCGGCTACACCCATGTGGGCAAACGGGCCCCACCCGAAGATCATCAGCGGGTCCAGGATGACATTCAGGCCGACGGTGATCGTGTTGATGAGCATCGGCGTAAGTGGATCTCCATAGGCATTCATGATCTGCGCGTACAGGGCCGAGACGAAGATGGCGGGCATCCCGATGAAGATGATCCGCGTATAGCTTATCGCCACTGCCGAAATGGCCCGGTCTGGAGTCAGGACGGGGAGTAGAATCGGCGACAGCACCACACCGATGAACGCCACGACGAATCCAAGCAGGATTGCCAGAGACATGGTCTGACCAGCCGCCTTCTCCGCATGAACCTCGTTGTGCGCTCCCATGAACTGCGAAACGAGAGCGAGACCTGCGGACCCGAATCCGAACGCAAATGCGACGAGGAACCATACAACAGGTCCTGACATCTGAAGCCCGGCGACTGCTACCGCGTTTTCGGTCTTTGGAAGGTGCCCGACCCAGAATGTGTCGGTCATGTTATACACCATGTTGAGCAGCGAGCTTACCATGACGGGCCAGGACAATCGGAACATTGTCGCCACGACTGGACCGTGAAGGATCTCCTCGCGCGTGGGCATCGTCGGACGCCGGCTCATGTCCGTCCCCCTACACCCCGGGCTCGGCCGGAGTCGGAATCAGCTCTGACGTGCCAGTCTCATCGATCGCCCCAGCCAGTGCAGACGTGTGTTCAATGACCTTGTGGTGCCAGTCGACCGTTACAAGAAACACCAGCGCCAGAACAGCCGCAAGGACGTTGCTGACCAGCATACCGGTCCAGATACCGCGCGATCCCATGTGCATGGCAAACCCGAAGAACCATGACAGCGGGACGCGAAGACCCCAGAGACGTACGAGCTGCATGATCATTGGCGGCGTGTTGTGCCCTGAACCCTGGAACGCCGACTGGACTCCGTTGACGATGCCAAAGAACGGAATGGAGGGGAGGAACAGGGACATGAACAGAACGCCTTCGCTGATGATCGCCGGCTGTGTCGGAATGAAGGCTCTGAACAACCATGGCGTGAAAACCCTCAGAAGGGTCCCCTCCCCCACAAGCATGCCAAACATCAATGCAGTGCCAGTCCAAACGACACTGTTGGCTCGTTTCCGCAGGTCCCCGCCCAAAGCATGCCCGACCATCGTCGAGATGGCCAGCGACAGACCATCGATGGCAACGAAACTGATATTGATGAAGCGGTCACCGATGCCATATGCCGAGAGTGCTACTGTAGCGTTGGGCACACGGCCGATGATGCCCGTCAGAACCAGAAACCCGAATGACGTCCCGGAGACGCCAATGGAGGCAGGAAGACCGATCTTGAGAATCCGCCTGTACCAGAACCAGTCCGGAAGAAGGTCGCGCCAGCTGACACGGAGACCATGTCTCCCTCTGAACAGGATGACCAGTGAGATGACTGCGGCGATGGCCTGGCAGATAATGGTGGCCACCGCAGCCCCTGCAACCGTCATGCGCGCAAATGGTCCCCACCCGAAGATCATGAATGGGTCCAGGACAATATTGGCGATGACGGTCGCCAGGTTTACGAGCATGGGCGTAATCGTATCCCCATACGCTGCCATGACCTGGGCATACGCCGCCGCGACGAACTCAAAGGGCATGCCGATGAAGATGATACGCGTGTAGACCGTTCCGGCGCGGGCGACAGCAGGGTCTGAGGTGAGGAGCCTCAGCAGGGCAGGCGAGAAGATGACGCCCGTAACCATGATGAACAGCCCGAAGGCAATCGACAGCGAAAGCGTCTTGGCAGCTGCCGTATTCGCTTCCTCCTTCCGATGAGCGCCCATGTACTGGGACACGAGCGCCAGCCCTCCGGAGTTAAACCCGAAGGCAAATGCCATGAGGAAGAAGATGACCGGGCCGGCTATCTGAAGTCCGGCGACAGCGGAGGCATTCTCCGACACGGGCAAGTGGCCTACCCAGAAGGTATCGGCCATATTATACAGGTAGTGCAGCAGGCTGGAAATCATCAACGGCCATGCCAGCCTGAACATGGTCCGGATGATGGGTCCCTCGAGTATCTCTTTTCTTGATGCGGTTCTTGCCACGGTGTCCTCCAGACGGTCGGGCACGAACCCGTACCTGATTTAGACTTCTATTAGTATACCCTCATTCGTACTACGAACAAGAAATGACACGGATCCCTCATACAGAAGAGAGGCGCCGCATGGCGCCTCTCTTGGTCAACTCAATCTCGATCGAAGCTAGTGGTTGTAGGGCCCGCTCTTGCTTCCCCTGTGATCGCGTGGATCACCGTGCCCTCCGCTGGGACGGTGCACTGAACCAGAACTTCCGCTTGGTCTCGAAGCACCGAAACTCCCACCACGTCTGTCACCCTGGGGGCGTCCGTCTCCACTTGAAGAACGACCAGAAGCACCCGGACGAGGCCCCCCACGGTGCTCGTTCGGACGAGGACCGCCAGTGCTCTCGGTACCGTCCGGACGGACGAAACGCGGCAGTTCGGTCTTCGCCTTGCCATCCCAGATGCTGTAGGAACCGGTAGCCGCCTTCTCATGGCTCACCGGCTTGATGTCGGGAGCATAGCGGCTTACAAACTTGCGATGCGGTTCCTCTGTGCCACGAGGGCCTCTGCGATCAGAAGTACCACCGCGCGGAGAAGACTGAAACCTTCGATTGTCCGCACCTGGACGCCCCGTTCCCCGACTCGTTCCTGGCGTGCCGTCGAGTCGCGGCTCCTCTGTCCTGGGACGGTCAGAGTATGCCCTGTCGGTGCGTGGGCGATCTGAATATGGTCTGTC
>NZ_QXIW01000029.1:0-47789 GCF_003570985.1 Candidatus Cryosericum hinesii | reverse complement strand
GAACGCTCTGTGTGCGGTCTGTCCGATTGCGGGCGGTCTGAATGCTCACCCTGGGGACGAGGACGGCTGGTATGCGTCCGATCATCTCTGGATCCTGCACTTCGCGAGGGGCTGCTCTCGCCCGCCGCACCATGATGCTCGCCGTGCCACACGTGCCCTTCCTGCCCACGACTGCTGGACCGCTCGGGACGATCGGGTCTTTCCTGATCGGCAGCGGCCATAGGCGTTGAAGGAGTCCTGTGCACCTCATGAGTGTCTTCTTCTGTCCTGCGGCGCCAATGGGCATCGTCCTCTCCCTCAGGCGCTATGTCGAACATCCCGAAGCCATGAGAGTTCTTGCCTCCCAGGCCGGATTCGTACAGGAACGACAACAGCTTGGCATCTCCAGTCAACTGGAAACGTCCGGTATAGCCATGCACGGGCGTGTCCTTGAACGAAATGACGGCAAGATGCGGCGTATGGTCGAGACAGCTGATGCTGAACCCATCGCTGGGGGCCTTCTCCTGTGTCCAGGCGTAGTACTTGCGAACGGCATTGTCCAGGACAAGCTTGGCGAACAGCGGGTCATCGGGCGCAAAGTAGTGTGCGGAGTTGCTGTCCTTGCTCTCGCTCTGGTACACGGTGATGGGGCTGATGGTGCGAATTCGCCATGTGACCAGCCCGTGAGTGGGGATGGTAACGGGGTAGGCAGCAACAACACGTACCGATTGCACGAGGTTCCGCTCGAGGTGAAGGTCGTGGGCCTGCTGCAGGCGAGGCGTGAGTGCCTCGATAAACTCGGGACTGGGCGACGACAGGTAGAACCAGACAGGTGATGACATCACCAGCTGATAGTGAACGTGTCCGTCCGCTTCAACTCCATCACGCGGGGCGATGTCGATACGTTCCACCGACTTCGCATACAGCTGTGAGAAGGTGAAGAGCTTGAAATGGGCTTCTTCCGTGCCCGTCGCGATGCCAGACCACTTGATGTCTTCGGGGATGCACGCATTGACAAGCCCCTGCACGTAGGGGTTGTACCCCTGAGGCAAAATGAACTTGTCGAGAGCGCTCTGTACTTCGATCCTGATACGCATAGAAACCTCCACTCAATTCAGAGAACAGACAACCGGAAAGGTGAGCCATTATGGCCATGACGCGCCCCAGCCACTGGGGTGCTCGTTCGAATGTCCTGCTGTAGATATATTATTATAGGAGTTGTCAGGCGCGGTGCAACCACAACTTCAAGAGGAACCGGCAAGACCTGCCCGCAGACGCTTGATGACATTCCCGGGCCACATATACTCAGCTCATGAATCTGCGTACACGGATCCAGAAATCATTCAACGGTCATACTCCGCGTCTTCAGGCATTGGAACTCCTGAAGTACATTGGTCCCGGCTTTCTCGTCACCGTCGGCTTCATCGACCCCGGCAACTGGGCATCGAATGTTGCTGCAGGCTCGCTTTATGGTTATCGCCTCCTGTGGATGGTGACCCTGTCGACACTGATGCTTATCGTCCTGCAGCATAATGCCGCCCACCTGGGCATCGTCACGGGTCTATGCATCTCCGAGGCAGCCACGAAGTTCATGCGTCCCTGGTTCGCCCGCCTTGTTCTCGGATCGGCTGTTGCCGCCTGCATCTCCACGGCCCTTGCGGAGATCATGGGAGCCGCTATTGGGCTCAACCTGCTGTTCAAGCTGCCTCTGCGTATCGGCGCCATTCTCGTGTCGGCCGCTGTCATCTGGCTCCTTCTCAGCAACGGTTACCGGCGCATCGAGAAGCTCATCATCGCATTCGTGTCGCTGATAGGGCTTTCTTTCCTGTATGAGTTGTCGCTCGTGCGTATCCCCTGGGCAGAGGTGGCGACCGGGTGGGTTACCCCCGCCATACCCCTGGGCTCCATTCCTGTCATCATGAGTGTCCTCGGCGCCGTCGTCATGCCGCATAACCTCTTCCTGCACAGCGAGATCATCCAGAGCCGCCAACTGAACCAGAAGGGTGCAGACGTCATAGAAAAGCAACTCCGGTTCGAATTCGTGGACACCCTGAACTCCATGGTGATCGGCTGGGCCATCAACAGCTCCATGATCATCCTTGCCGCAGCGACATTCTTTGTCAGCAGAACCGCCGTCACAGAACTTGGACAGGCTCAAGCCATGTTGCAGCCGATGCTGGGCCGGGCAGCCGCCATCGTCTTCGGTGGAGCACTTCTCATGGCCGGCCTCTCATCTTCAGTCACTGCGGGCATGGCTGGCGGCAGTATTGTTGCGGGCATGTCCGGGGAACCCTATGATCCGTCGGACAATCACACCAGGTTGGGCATCATGATAACACTGCTTGGAGCTCTGCTGATTACGCTCGTGATCACCAACCCGTTCAAGGGCCTGATCTTCAGCCAGATAGCACTCTCCATTCAGCTCCCGTGGACGATCGTCCTGCAGATTCTGCTCACCTCAAACCCGCGCGTGATGGGAAAGTATGTGAACACTATACTCGACCGCGTCTTCCTGTGGACGACGACCGTCGTCGTCAGTGGCCTCAACGTCCTTCTCCTGGTCGACACGCTTCGCAATCTCCTTCGTTAGCGGTGGAAGGAGCAGATTACATTCTTGCGCTCTTGACAAGACAACCGGCTTGGCTTTAATGAACTTGGCAGAAGGGAAGGGCTCCCCTTATCTGGCCATCCTAAGTCGGACCATGTGGGAAGTAAGGAGTTGTACTGTGACAAACTCGAAAGCAGAAGTACGCTGGAGAAGGCAGATTGCCATTGTTCTGGCCATCATCGTGGCGACAGCCTCCTCGGTAGTTCTTGCTCCTGCCCCACGCGTCAGCGCTGGGACGTACAACCCTCTCAAAGCTATCCAGTATGCGAACCAGTGGTGGAACAAGCGCAATCCCAAATTCCAGAGCTACGGTGTCGGTGATTGCGCCAACTTCGTTTCACAGTGCCTTATTGCAGGCGGACTCAACCTGCGAGCAAGCGCTTCGGCCGACACAAGCGGAAGCATTGGGGAGTGTGTGAACCTGGACGCCTTCCTGACGAAAACTCTCAAAGCCACTATCTGGAAGACGTCCTCGAGGTCGCGCGCGCCGACTGGTCTGCAACCTGGTGATGTCGCCATTTTCGGCAACTGGCTCGGTCTGCGTCACGCGGTCATTGTCTCGGCCAAACAATCGAACGGCCAACCCCTTTTCAACGCCCACACCTTTGACCGGAAGAATACAACTCTCGGCTGGCTGTTCAGCGCCTGGACGTATGTGAAGTACTACCACATCGTCAAATCGCCGATCACGGTCGCGGTGGCTTCCAAGCCCGCGGCCTCTGCAAAAACAGCTGTTGTGACTCCCAAACCTGCAATTTCCGCAAAGACGGCCGTTGTGGCCCAGCCTGCCGTGACGTCAAGAAGTTCAGTTCATGCCGCTGTTCTCGACCCTCAACTCGAATCAGTCAAGCCCGCAAATCTCGTCACAACGCTGGCTCCATCATTAGTAATGTTAACGTCGGCAGTGCTGAACGGAGTCATCAAACCTGATAGTCAGCTAGTTCTCTGGTTCTTCGAATATGGCGTTTCAGAAACTTATGGCTTCGCCACCAACAAGCAGGGGCCGCTCCTCGGAAACATGACCAATGATATTCATTTTGCAGTCACGGGACTCCAGCCGGATACACTGTATCACACGCGTCTGGTGGGAGTTGCCCTGGACGGCAGCCTCACGGCAGGATCGGACACCACGTTCCGGACCGCAGCGACTCCGCCCGCAGCAGCCACAGTCGAAGACTGACAGCAGGCCGGAAGTAGTAATCTGCTGCTGTTCACGATTCTTCGTTGCATTCCCTGTCTCCGAAGTACACTGACTGTCGACGCCCCACCACGACCGAAAGCGTGGGGAATGCCCGGGGAGGCAATGGCACTATGACAGCGCGAACGTTTACCGTTCACAACAAGAGTGGGTTGCATGCACGTCCCGCCACGTTGTTCGTTCAGACAGCGGTGCACTTCAAGTCAAAGATCAGAATTACTCGTGAAGGTCGTACAGTAGATGCCAAGAGTATCCTCGGCGTCCTTTCCCTGGGCGCTGGCAAGGACTCTGTCATCGAAGTGGAGGCTGAAGGAGCTGATGAGACTGCAGCACTCGACGCTCTGGAGACTCTGCTGACAACCACCATGGGCGAAGAAGAATGAGCACCCTCAAAGGAATTGCTGCATCAGCAGGCATCGCCGTCGGTCGAGTGTACATCTATCGCCCGGATGACGTCGTTCTGGATCTCGAATCTCACGACTCCATCTCCGCGGAGGAGAAACTCAAGGCGATCAGTCTGGCAAACGAGAGCGTCCATCATCAGGTCGAGGCACTGCACGCACGTATGGAAGAACAAGGCAAGAGCAAGGAAGCCGAGATCTTCTCCGCGTATCAGATGTTCCTGGACGACCCGACGCTGCAGGAGGCCATGGAACGGTATGCGCGAGAAGGATACAGCACCGCAGCAGCCGTACACCGCGCCTATGAGGACAGTGCCCAGCTTATGGACAACCTGGCCGACGCCTACTTCCGTGAGCGAGCCAAGGATATCCGGGATGTCGGGGATCGTGTGGTCCGCGCCCTCCTGGGAACGCCCAAGGCCGACCTGCGCGCCCTGCCGTATCGGGCGATCGTCGTTGCCCGTGACCTTGCTCCAGCGGATACCGCATCCGTCGACCGCGAGAATGTGCTGGGCTTTGTGACAGAACAGGGTAGCACAACAAGCCATACGGCCATCCTTGCTCAGGCACTCGGCCTTCCCGCCGTTGTCGGCTTGGGAACGGCGCTTGCAGGCGTCGACGAACACGCACGCCTGGGCGTCGACGGAGCCGCCGGGACGGTTGTTCTGGACCCCACCCCCGAGGAACGTGCGACCCTCGAAGAGCGCGCCCGCGCCCTTGCGGCAGAACAGGAGCTCCTGACCCAGTACAAGGATAAGGAAGTGGTCCTCGGAAACGGCAAGCATATTGAGGTTTCTGCCAACATCGGCGGCCCTGGTGATGTCGCCACAGCCCTGCGGTTCGGCGCGGACGGGGTCGGCCTGTATCGTACGGAGTTCCTGTTCCTCGACCGGGACAGCCCACCCACCGAGGAAGAACAGGTCGAAGCATACCGCTCTGTTCTCACTGCGTTTGGCACCAAACCCATCATCATCCGCACCCTGGATATCGGAGGAGACAAACAGATCCCATACCTGCACCTGCCCGCTGAGTCCAACCCATTCCTCGGCGTGCGCGCGACCCGTCTTGGTCTGCGCAGACCAACACTGTTCAAGACTCAGCTGCGCGCCATTCTGCGGGCGAGCACGGCTGGCAAGACGCGGATCATGTACCCAATGATCGCTGTCGCTGAAGAAATCGAACAGGCCAATCTTCTGCTCCAGAGCGTGCGCAAGGAACTGGACGCAGAAGAAATCGCGTATGACCACAACCTCGAGGTCGGCATTATGGTGGAAATCCCGTCTGCAGCACTCGATGCGGAGCGTCTTGCCGACAGAGTCGACTTCTTCTCGATCGGTACCAACGACCTGACACAGTACACCTTTGCCGCCGATCGAACGAACCGCGACCTCAACTATCTATACCAGCCGTTGCACCCAGCTGTACTATCACTCATCCGCATGACCATCGAAGCGGCACACGCCCATGGCAAATGGGTGGGCGTCTGTGGTGAACTGGCGGGCGACCCGCAGGCAATTCCTGTTCTTATCGCCATGGGCATCGACGAACTGTCCATGTCCTCCGCAAAGATCCCACGCGCCAAGCAGATCATCCTGTCCCTCTAGGCATCTCTTTTCTCGCAGAACAACAACCGGCCCCGTTCAAAGACGGGGCCGGTTCTGCTACTGCCATGAAACAATGGGGAAAGACCTCTTTCTGCTACACCCGGGCGACGAAGAAGACGCGGGGCTCGGACTCCGGGTCAGCAAGAGGTACGGTCAGGTCTGTGGCACGCGCCTGGTAGACCGCACTGAACCCGACCTCCAGCAGCGCCGTGGTCACCTCCCGCACCGACCAGGCGTTTTCCATGAATGTCTCGTCGAAGCGAAGCCAGCTGTCCGACTCCTGCCGGACAAATCCGGAGATCTTGATGCGCCCCTGACGCTTGCCTTCATCGTACATGCCGCGATTGATGACCATTGCATCCAGGGCGTCCTCCACAGTCATATTGTTCCAGCGTCGCAGTCCCATCACCGTATTGAGGTCGAACACAAACAGGCCTCCAGGCAGCAGGCATTGGTGCACACAGGCGAAACAGGACAGCA
This sequence comes from Candidatus Cryosericum hinesii, assembly GCF_003570985.1. GTDB lineage: Bacteria > Caldisericota > Caldisericia > Cryosericales > Cryosericaceae > Cryosericum > Cryosericum hinesii. Next base: position 41,519 of record NZ_QXIW01000029.1, on the reverse strand, counting down.
AGGTGTCGATGCCGGACAGGTGGTTGAGGGCATCGAACGTCGACACCGCAAGCCCAAACCGCGAGGACAGCGAGAAGTCGGCAGCGTCACCCTGGACAAGGGACACCTCGCCAGAGGATACGAACGAAGCGCAATTGATGCGCGCATGGGCTAGCATGGGTTCCGAATTGTCCAAGCCTGTCACGATGTACCCCGCCTGCAGAAACTGCAGCGCCAGCTGCCCAGTGCCACAGCAGACGTCGAGCACCGACCGCTCGCCCCGGGGGCAGACTTGCTCGTACAAGGTCCGCAGCCTCGGCCCGACCAGCGTCACGAACCCGGTCCACCGTTGATTGTATGCCTGTGCAAATGGTGCCGTATAGGACGACTCCATGCAAACCTCCCACCAATGCGCTTTCAGCCAATCTAGCACCAGCACGCCCCTGGGTCAACAACGTTGGGAACCGTATATCTTGTCCCTGCGTCCAAATCGCATAGAATATTTCGCATTACCAGATTGGCAAGGACAAGGTTCGGTGGAAAACATGAAACGAACAATGAAAGCAGTTCTTGTTGCAGTGATGATCCTGGCAGCACTGACCAGCATCATGCCTTCAGCGAAGGCCGTCTCGCGTTCCCCGGATATGGCGAAGCCACTTCCAGGCAATTCAATACGTATCGCCCTCGTTCGCCTTGAGGACGTCAGTCCGTGGTACGCTCTTAACCCAAAACGCCTCGAACTCCTGCGATATATCGCTGATTATCTGGCTTCGCGCCATGTTCCATTCCAAGTGGCGATGATCCCCATATATCTGGATCCTGCGACAGGTATCCGTATTGGCATCGATACTCCGGACGATCTACGCGTGAAGGAATTCATTACGACAATCCACTATATGATCAGCAAGGGTGGTGAAATAGGTCTGCACGGTTATACACATCAAATGGGTGAAGGAGTAACCGGAGACAGTATAGAATTCTCCAATAATCAACACGCTATTGAGGGCACTGTGGCATATATGGCCGCACGTGTAGACGCTGCCCTGGCAGCCGCCAAAACAGCCGACATCCCAATCACTTTCTGGGAAACGCCTCACTATACGGCGTCGCCGGAACAGTATACCTATCTGGAGAGCCGGTTTTCCATCATCTATGAGCCGGGGCCGACCAACCATCGCACAAAAGAGCCGTTTCTTCGCAGCAGTTCCAATCCAGCTACAGGAAAGGTTTGTTTTGTCCCTACTCCTCTCGGCATGGTGGAGGGACCAAAGCAAACCCAATCCATCGTTTTATTCGCTGATGACTCGCATCGACAAATACTTGCTTCTCTGTTTTTCCACCCCTTCCGCGAACGGCTACCCTCATCGGATGCAGCACCGTCCTCGCCAGAGGATGAAACAGGCGCCTATCTGGAGCGAATCATTCCTGCATTTCAGTCGCACGGCTTTGTTTTCGTTTCTGTCACACAGGTACGGAAACAACTCCTTGCCAAGACCCAGTCTCATCACGCCAAGGCTGCACAACCTACATTGCCGTAAACAAAAAGTCCCCTCCTTCGGAGGGGACTTCATATGTAAGAGCTGAAGCCGTCTTGAAGTAATTAACCGACAATACCCCACTGCGACGGCTTGACCTCGTCGCCGAAGGTCTTCTGTGCTTCCAGCAGACGCGCACGCTGGGCTTCGAGCTCAGTGAACAGGACCTCGGGGGTGTCGTGCGTGCTGTTCTTCCAGCTCGCGATGACGCGGTCGATCTTGCTCAGGTTCTCGGGGATGCGGAGTGAGAACTCGGCCTCATACTCCTCGTACGTGTACTCGCGATCGATGATGTCTTTGAACAGCGGGGCAAGGTCTTTGTACTCCGGGATCCAGCCCGTTGCGGTCTTGATAGCCTTGACATCACCGTTGCAGCGCAGCTCCATCCACTTGTACCAGACCTTCTTATCATTCTTACCATTGAGGAACTTGCCGTCGCGGCTCTTGAGGAAGTAGTTGACGCCGAAGATCTTTGGCAGCCGCTTGGCTCCCTTGGCGAAATCGACGTTGATCTGCAGGTACTTGCCCAGCGGGATGGACAGGAAGTCCAGGTTGGACATCGGGTTGTGCTGACGCACGCCGGCCTTGCCAATGGTTGCTGCTGTCGTTTCGGACTCGATAGAGGCACCGAAGGCGACGACGCCATGAGCCCAGTCGATGGACTCCTGTACTGGGACCCAGGTGTCCGAATCGCGACCGCCGTAGACATATGCACTGACCTCGACACCGTCAGGATTGTCAGCATTCTTGTCCAGGTTCTCAAGCATGCTCAAGCTGAGCGTGAAGCGGGCATTTGCATGAGAAGCGGGCACGGCCTTGCCATCCTTGTCGAGCTTGCCCGGGGTCCACTCGCCCTTGAAGTTGACGCCGTGCTCAGGAACCGCCGCGTCCTTGCCCTCCCAGTACACGCCGCCGTCATCTGTCTTGAGGACGTTGCTGAAGATGACTTGATGACCGGGAGCATGAAGCGCCTTCCACTGGATGGGATCGTCCTTGCTGTTGACGCCCAGGATGATGCCAAACATGCCGTGCTCGCAATTGACTGCACGCACGACGCCATCGATCTTGCGGAGATAGGCAATATCGTCGCCGACGATGCTCTCGCCGTCCAGCATGGCGGTCGAGGTCTTGCCACACATCGAAGGGAACGCGCCCGTGAAGTAGGTGACGCGGCCGTGAGGCCCGTGGATGCCCATGACCAGCATGTGCTCGCACAGCCAGCCTTCCTGCGACCCGCGGTGGATGGCGAGACGCATGGCCATCTTCTTCATGCCCAGCGTGTTGCCAGCATATTGGGTGTTGGCGCTGTAGACAATATCGTCCTTCAGGTCGATGTAGATGCGGCGTTTGTCGATGTTCTTCGTCGTCTTGCTCTCGGTCAGTTCGCCCTCGGAGTGCACGAACTTGAAGAAGTGTGCCTGCTCACTCTGACGGATAAACTCCTCATAGCCGGGCCGATACAGCAGCTTCTCCGAATGTGCGACGTAGGGACTGTCGGTAAGTTGAACTGCTGGGATAGCAAACTCGGAACCGTTCGGCCCGAGCGTAGCAAAGACGATCAGCATCTGACGTCCGCGCATGATACCGTCCATGACCTCGCTTATGTCTTTGAGACCTTCTGTGCGGTCACGCGTGGAAATTTGGGGACCCATCTCTTCGCCCGGGTCCACCAGGATGTTCGTATGCTCCTTATCTCGGCCCTGGTCGAGAGGCGAATCAAAGTGAATCGTATGACCATTCATTGCCAGGCGCTGCTCCTCACCATCGTGGATAGCCTTCTCGCTGATGTAGGAGAGATCCCCGGTCGAGTCATCACAGACGAAGACACTCGCTGGATCGAGCAACTTGATGAAGTGGGCAATGAAATCGTATAGCTTGCCATTTGAGATCCTGCTGAGCTTCGCGTACTGCTCTCCGCCGAGCCGTTCCTCCAGGAACTTGGCGACATTGTCGTTCATGCATACACCTCCGTCGATATTGGCCCACAGGTCATTGTCATTACTTTAATATAGTACACCATTGTGGAAAAACGCACAGGTCGCAGCCATCGATTGACCGGTCAAATCATCAGTCCACAAGCTCTTTTTGGTTGAACTGCCGTGTGAAGTCGGCGACAGCTGTGCTATCGTGAAACGGTTTTGCGTCTCCCTCCAGGTGTCAGGACCGGATCATCGTCAGCAACCAGATACATGGTTCCAGTGCATCGACAGCATGGATGGCGCCAGCTGGCATGACGATAGCGTCCCCCGCTGCCAAGATATGATGCACGCCATCCAGGATAATGTCGACACTCCCCTGCAGCGACGTCACCAGTGCATCGAATGGAGCTGTGTGCTCGCTCAGTTTCTGCCCCTTGTCAAACGCAAACAGTGTGACGGTCCCCGTTGGCCGCTCGATCAGCGTCTTGCTGACAACCGCACCTGGTTGGATTATAATGAGATCGACTAGTCGGGCCGATTGGCCGTAAAGTTCGTTTGTCGCCATGGAACACCTCCGCCTCGATTGTATCAGGATACGCGATGCAGAGCAACAGTCCGCATGCGGCGAGCGTAGTCCCGAGAGACGCGTCGGCACTCCGTACGTCCAAGGAATGACGGTCGCAGACACCGGCTGGTTCAAGGAGATGAGATCATGAAGAGAAAAATGCTGTTTGTCGTCGTGACTGTGGTGGTACTGGCGGTTGCCGCCGCGGTCGTTACTCTGGTGCTGACCCGAACCTCTCAAGGAAACAAAATCACCGGGGACACATTCGAAACGACCACCGGGAAGACGTTCACCATCGCACTCGACGCGAACGCCACCTCCGGATACAACTGGAGTCAGACGACAAAAAACACGAACGTCGTTGCATACGTCGACATTGCATATGTGGCAACAGCCTCCAGTACCCAAGTTGTCGGAGGGAGCGGCACCGTTACCTTCACGTTCAAGGCTGTTGGCAAGGGAACGACCACAATTTCCCTCGCCTACGCCCGTCCCTGGGAGAGCGTTCCCCCTGCCCAGACCAGGACCATCACAGTCACCGTCAAGTAGAACAATCGCGAGACCCGAACCGCCTCACAGCCTACCACGGCAGGCGCGGCAGTTTGCGTGAACGTCCTGGTACGCTCGTAGCCGGACACCGGCAGCAGGGAAAGTCCGGCACCATGTTACAGTGAATGCTCCTCGCCTTGTCCGAGCAAGGCCAACTCAGAGAGCTTTGCATGCAGAACTGCGACATGTTCATAGGTTTCAAACAGAACTCGACTGTGCATGTCACGGAATGCTGTCAAAGCGATCTTGTCCACAAATTCGCGCTGCCGTAAGGCGTCAGCTACAATGTAAAAGCGAGCAGCGAAGTCCTGCAATTGCACGAACTTTGACAGTGCATTCAGCATATCCGTCGAGTTCTCGACCTCAAAAAAGGCGTCAGGCATCTTCCTTTCGTTGAACCACACAACGTCCACAGTCTGAGCCTTTCTCAGCGTCTCGTCATACGTGAATTTGTACATCGCCGGGACAGTTGTGACCGATGCCAAGGTTCCTTGCATGAACGGCTTATTCTTGTCCTGCAACGGCACAAAAGTCTCCATGTGGCGCATAGCACCAACTTCGACAATGAGCCCCTGGTAGTATGCATGAGTGTTCTCGCTTACTTTGGCAACAGGGGTCTTCCCGGATGGCAAGACACTTTCAGGCAAGCGATCTCGAGAGTCGTTCAGTGCCCAAAGGCCCGGACGAATTCTGAAGAAGAAACGCGGGTCCTGCACGATCCTGCGAATCGATGCGAAGGGCGTCTTTGTCCCCCATGCGCACTCTGTGATGGTTGGTACAACCTGATAGAGTCGCCCGAGTGTCGCATATCCACCCTCGCGCTCCATCGCCTCAATAACGGCTTCGTGCTGCTTCATATTGGTCTTCTCCTATCTTCTTCGAGCAGGTCTCTCGGACGACTCCGACGCGTCGAACAGGCTTTCGGTCTCCAGTTCTCGTGACGCAGTCGGACCTTCCTCGCCGAGGAGCCAGTTGTGGTCGGACAGGAAGGCCATGAGCTCGCCCTTGCGGCGCTCATACAGATCGGGACGGAGGACCGGGTGCAGCTTCTGCACTGTGATGGGTGGGTCGAGGTAGTAGATGAAGTTGGCCCCGGACCGGCCGTGCTCGAGCACCTGCTCGGGAATTTCCGCGTCCAGCCGTGAGACTCGCATCAGCGCTAGATAACCGTCCTGCAAATCTTCGAAGTAGGCCAGCGGCGCCGAGGGGTTCCACAATGAGAACCAGCCCTCAGCGCACAGTCCCGCAAATACGTCGTAGTTGACAGGGACATGCAAGTAGTTGTCCACTTCGGCCAAGTAAGACAGGACATACGCGGTCTGATTGGCTGTCTCCTGAGCTGTGGCACCGAGCTGCGACAACTGAAACCGAGGGCGACCCTTGCGCGGGTCGAGGACGAACGGCCCACGGTGCCCGATGGGACGCTTCTTGCAAACGAACAACTGTGGCTCCAGGCGTATGCCCATGCTCACGCCGCTCAGAGCGAACACGTTGACCCGTTCGTCGCGCCACGCCATTTCGATCTGCATACGATATACCTCCGCCTTCGACACACCTGTACTAATCATGCTAGGCTGGCTGAACAAAACGTCAACACCTCTCTGTGGAACTCTGGTGCCCCGGGCAACGTCAGTGTTATTGGAGCTTCATCGCTTTTCCAAGGTTGACGCGGCGCCGGATGTGGTACAATGAACCATCCATTTGACAACACTATGGGGGTTTTGCTGAATGAAAATCGCAATCAAGGTGCTGGTCGTTCTCCTGGCTGTGCTGATCGTGGCAGCTGGGGTCGTATGGTACATGCTCGGCCACGGAGGCCTGCAAGGAGATACGAATGCTCCTGCGGCGGATATCGGCCCCGCCCGGCAGCTCCTGAGCGACCTGAAGACAAACAGCAGCCTCAAGTTCTCCATGGCTGTGCCGCACAGCTTTGACTGGTATGTCGCCACCGGCCAGGGCAACCCGACGCAGCTGAACCTCTCGGGCGTCGTCATGATCGCCAAGTCGGCGACCTCGGACGAAGCTGTGAACATCGACGCGTGGCTGCGCCAGCAAGGTTTCGCAGGTGATGCCGAAAACAATAGTTTCGGTGACACGACAGTCAGTGAGGGGTATGCCAAAGACTCGGTCGTGGTCCTGGTTGTGACGCCGGTTTCATCCAATGGTACAACAACGCAGGCGACGCAGCTCATCGTTTATGCAGGCGTGTTACCGAAGACCTCGGCCGTCAACTGACCTCAGGATACAGGAACTGTACAAGGCGGGAGCATGACTGCTCCCGCCTTTTTCATTGCATATGTTTCCTTCTGGCTACTCCGGCATCACCACGACGATGGGTGTCATGGAGTCGTCGTTGCCCGCCGGGTTGTCCTCCAGTGACCGCCTGAGCCAGTCTTCGTCGACGCCCTCGGTCGACGCTACGATCTCGGCACCAAAGACATCGTTGACGTCGACCACGCTGATACGAGCCCCCTTGCGTGCCAAGGCAGCGATACTCGCCTCAACGTCGAGCGGGCCGGGGACGAGGCACGCGTCGTAGGGCATCACTTTGTCACTGTCCACAGCCTTGGCCATGGGACCAACGACCGCATAGAACCAGCCCTTGCGATGGAACAGCTTTCCCAGTACCGTGGCGCCCGCCCCGAGAAGAACACGGAAGGTTCCTGCCAGCTCGATGTATGCCTGAACCTTCCATGCTGCTTCCATCGGATAGGTGTACCAGTGAATAAACTTTCCGCCGCCGTGCCCTGTGTACGGGCCGAGGAACCGCGCCAGGCGTGACGGCTTGAACGTCCCAACCCACATCAGTGTCCCTTCGCACATGGTCATCACGCTACTGGCAATCGTAACGACGCCCGTCGGGTGCTCCTGGTGGACCCTGTCCACGATCGACGAGAGGTCGCTCGCCTCGGTGAGCAACCCGGTGTACACGTTGTGTCGAACGGCCGCAGTCCCAGAGGTCTTCACCTTGTACGGAGGAAGCTGGCCAAATCCGAGTCTCTCCCAGCACGCTGTCAGCATCGGATCCCCGCGATAGAGGTAGAAACCACGGTCGAGCATCTCCCTCGCCTTGTCCAGCTCGCCACGCGATGCCAGGATGCCGACATAGTTGACGATGTCCTGTTGGCGGAAGTTGTCGGTGTCCAGTTCCGCAAACCGCTCGAGCAACACAGGGTCGCTGGTGATGCGACACAGCCTCTTGAGCAGGAGACGCGCGGGATTGTCCAGTTCGCGGGCGCTCTTCCAGTCCACCCTCTCATACGCCTTGCGCCACCATTGAGCTCCCTCGTTCTCGCGGTGAAGAAAAAAGTACAGCAGGTCACCCAGGAAGACCTCTTCCCAGATACCCATTGGAGGACTATAGAGCTGAACGGCTTTCTCGGGGTCCCGACGAAGGTACAGTGTTGCCAGAAGCCGCTTGGTACGCTTCCATTCGGGATGAACGGCGCGTACACGCGTCAGGAGGCCCAGTGCCTCCTCGTCTTTGCCGGACTCCATGAGACCGACCGCTCCCCACCATGCGGCGTAGTCTGAACGTGGAGCAGCAGCGAACAATCGCATGGCGACGCGCTTGGCGCCAAACCAGTCGCACAGCCAGGCAATGGCGTAGATCATGGTTTCTCCCGTCCGTTGCCGGCTATTGTGACTTCTTTTCCGAAATGGTGACTCCGATCATGTCGGGCCCCGAATACGTCCCGACGACAGGCCCAAGCTGGGCCAGAATGCTCGGCAGGCTGTACCTGGACATAAACTCTCGCTGAAAGCCTTCAACCTCGGCCCGGTTGGCACCGTAGTGGAACCCAATATATTCGATCCCCTTCTGCAGGTGCTTATCGATGATTGCCCAGAGATGTTCGAACGCAACTTTCTTGGTACGGGGACGGTCCACGACATCCGTGACCCCCTCGATGTAGGTGAGCACGGGCTTGATCTTCAGGATGTTGGCGGCGATGGCGGCGGCCTTTCCAATGCGCCCGCCTCTCTCGAGGTACTTAAGGGAATCGAGCACGAAGTAGGTATGGGTCCGCAGACACAGCGCCTCCACCTCAGCGACGACCTGCCACAGCGGGGCCCCGGCTTCGGCGAGCTCCACTGCCCGCATCACCGGAAATCCGATACCGAGAGCAGCATTCCAGGTGTCCACAAGCCGGACATGAACCGTATCCAACTGATTGCGCCCGGTGAGAGCCGAGTTGAGTGTGCCCGACATACGCGAACTGATGTGAATCGAGACGATGTCGCCCTGGGGGTCTTTGTCCAGAATCGCGCGATATGCACACGCGAATTCGTCGGGTGACGGCTGCGTGCTGGCGACTGTTGCGCCAGCCACGAGGCGGCGGTAGAACTCGTCGTTTGTAATGTCGATGCCGTCGCGGAAATACTCGCCGTCGAGTGAGACCTTGAGTGGAACGACCGTGATGCCGTGCTCTTCGGCATACCCTTGCGGCAGACACGCCGTGCTATCCGTTACGATGTGGATGGCCATTATCGACTCCTTCTCCGCTTGCGCATTCGTCCCGCCAGCGGAGACAGCGGGACTGCTCACATGGTTGCTGTACAAGGGGAAGGCTTCTCTCCCCATTTCACATTACACTACTTTGTCGACGATGACAACCCCCAGCGTCTCAGGTCCTGTAAGGCACCCGAGGACAGGGCTCAACTGGCTGAGGACGGATGGAATACCTGTGCGCCTCGTGAACTCAGTTTGCATGGCCTCGACCTCGGCTCTGTTGCCCGCATAGTGGAACCCAATGTACTCGATACCCCGTACGACTGCCTGGTCGATAAGTACCCTGATGCGCTCCTTCGCGACACGCATGGTTCGCGGCCGGTCGAACACGTCGACGATACCGTCCTTGAACGTGAGGATAGGCTTGATCTGCAGGATGCTGGCTGCGACGCCTGCTGCCTTGCCGATGCGCCCGCCCTCGACGATATACTTCATTGTGCCGACGAGAAAGTAGATATGCGTGCGTGGTTGCATCCCGTCCAGCACCGTGATGGTGTCGTCGATGCCGGCTCCGCCCTCAACAAGCTTGACGGCCTGCATGACCATGAACCCGAGTCCAAGAGCTGTCATCCGCACATCATAGAGATGGACGCGTCTGGGATCAGTCTGCTCGGCTGCAATGTGGGCACTGTTGAGTGTTCCACTCGTGGCGGACGACAGGTGAATGCTCAGCACTTCGTCGCCCGGGTTTGCAAGCAACCTGGTGTAGACCGCGATGAAATCCTCGGGGCCGGGCTGCGTGGTGCCAGACTTGGCTCCAGCTTTCTGCTTCGCGTAGAAGGCATCAGGAGATATCTCTGCAAACTCCCGGAAGAATACTCCGTCGACCGAAACCTTGAGCGGCACGACGGGAAGGTCGTGCTGTTCGGCAAAACCAGTGGGAAGGCAGCTTGTGGAGTCCGTTACAATGTGAATAGCCATAAACTCCTCTTAGTCGAGAATCCCGGACGCCTTGACGATGCGCACGTCCTCGACAGGATGTGAACGTTCACCCCGCGTCGCCTGGGTGACAGGTCTTGTCCTGGTTCGCCGCTACGTCCAAATTGGCCTTCTTGTTCAAACTGCTTTGTCGACAATGACGACTGCCATGGCCTCGGGTCCTGTATGACATCCGATGCAAGGACCCAGCTGGGTGAGGACGGACGGAATACCCGTTCGCTTCGTGAATTCAGCCTGCACTGCCTCAACCTCGGCTCTGTTGCCCGCATAGTGAAACCCAATACGCTCGATGCCCCGTACGACTGCCTGATCGATGAGTGCCCACATGCGGTCTCGAGCTGTCCGCATGGTTCGCGGCCGGTCGAACACGTCGACGATACCGTCCTTGACCGTGAGGATGGGCTTGATCTGCAGGATGCTGGCTGCCACGCCCGCTGCCTTGCCAATGCGCCCGCCCTCAATGAGGTACTTCATTGTACCAACGAGAAAGTAGAGATGCGTGCGTGGCTGCATCCCGTCCAGCATCGTGATGATGTCGTCGATGCCGGCTCCGCCCTCAGCAAGCTTGACGGCCTGCATGACCATGAACCCGAGTCCGAGACCTGACGTCCGCACATCATAGAGATGGACGCGTCTGGGATCGGTCTGTTCAGCTGCAATATACGCGCTGTTGAGTGTTCCACTCATGCCGGATGACAAATGAATGCTCAGCACTTCGTCGTCCGGGTTTGCGAGCAACCTGGTGTAGATCGTGATGAAATCCTCGGGGCCGGGCTGTGTGGTGCCAGACTTGGCTCCAGCTTTCTGCTTTGCATAGAAGACATCAGCAGATATCTCCACAAACTCCCGGAAGAATACTCCGTCGACCGAAACCTTGAGCGGCACGACGGGAAGGTCGTGTTGTTCGGCAAAACCAGTGGGAAGGTAGCTTGTGGAGTCCGTTACAATGTGAATAGCCATATGGGCGTTGCCATTCCTCCTAGTCGAGAATCTCGGACGCCTTGACGATGTGCACGTCCTCGACAGGACATGAACGTTCGCCCCACGGCGCCTGGGCGACGGGTGTCGCCGCGATGGCCGCCAGAACGTCCATGCCTTCAGAGACATGCCCGAACGCGGTGTAGCTGCCATCCAGCTGATCGGACGTGCTGGTCATGATGAAGAACTGCATGTCGGATTGGTCGACGTGCGCCTGCTGAGCAGCCATGCTGATGACGCCGGGAACGTGCTTGACGTCGGAGCCCTCGAACTTGACGTTGCCGCCGCCCGTGCCGGTTCCCTGTGGGTCGCCGCCCTGAACCATAAAGTCCTTGATGATGCGATGGAACTTGAGGCCGTCATACTTGCCGGCGTTGACCGCCACCATGAACCGCTCGACGGTCTTGGGCGCCCGAGCGGCGTACAGCTCGAGTGTCATCGTGCCCTTGGACGTCTCCATACGGACAACTCTGTTCTTTTCTTCCATGTGACGCTCCTAGTTGGCGACTTCGGTCGCCCGGATGATGGTGATTTTCGTGAGAGGGGCCGACATCTCGCCGGGCTTGCTGGGATTCTCTCCGACCGGCACGTTCGCAATCTTGTCGACGACGTCCATGCCCTCAATGACCTTGCCGAACGCAGGATACTGACCATCCAGAGAGGTTGTGTCTCCCTGCATGATAAAGAACTGCATGTTCGACTGCGTTACGCCTGCCTGTGACGCTGCCATGGAGATGACGCCCCGGACATGGCTGATGTCGGTTTTCTCAAAGGAGACCGTTCCGCCTCCCGTACCGTTGCCATTTGGGTCCCCGCCCTGGATCATAAATCCCTTCATGACCCGATGGAAGGTAAGTCCATCGTACTTGCCACCCACGACGTTCTCGAGAAACTGGGTGACGGTCCTGGGAGCCTTGTCCCCGTAGAGTTCAAGCTTGATCGTGCCCATGCTTGTCTCCAGCACAACGTACTTGTTGCCCACCACCTGCGGAGCCTGAGGCTTCCTGAGGAAGGCGAATACCAGCAACAGCGACAGGATGACTGTCGCTGCCAGCGTGATGACTACTGTCCGCGTGCTCGGCGGAATGGGCTTGTGGCCCGGATACTTCTTCTGCAGCTCCTGCGTCCGACTCAGTTTCGGTGTGGCTTTCCTGTTGTTGGTGCTCATCTGTGTTTTTACTCCTGACACTCTCCAAGAGACTTCGGCCGATAAGAAACGTCGCCGTCGCCTCGGTCACGACCTCACCGGTTGCAAGGTCTTTGATGCATGCTTCTGTCGCCTTGATACGGCTGCCACGGTCTTCGGCCAGCCTGGCCTCGACCCGGTACTTTCGGTTGGAATACATCGGCCGGTGGTAGCGCACATGGATGTCGACAGTGAACGCCGGAAGCCCCGTGCCGAAAAAGATGTTGGCCATTGCGTCATCCAGGATTGCCGCCTGGATGCCTCCATGCGTCACGCCACGATACCCATCGAACGTCGAATCCAGCAGAAACTCAGCTGTGCTGGTTCCGTTCCCCACGTCAAAACGGAGATGGAGACCAGCCGGGTTGTCTGACGAACAGACAAAGCAGTTGTCGATGCGCGCTTTCATGCGCCGTCAGACACGAAGGGGCCTGCCGGAGCAGACCCCATGACTGTCTTTCTAACGCTAGTAATCCTCCGACTTGACCTGATAGAAGCTCTGCGCATGGTGGCACGCCGGGCACACATCCGGAGCCTCCATCCCCTCATGAACATACCCGCATTCGCGGCACACCCAGATGATCTTGTGGTCTTTCTTGAAGACAGAAAGCCCTTTGACTTCCTTGAGGAGCTTGCCGTACCGCTCCTCATGGTGAGCTTCAGCGACAGCGATGGCACGCAGACGCGTCGCGATTTCCTTGTAGCCTTCCTGATCAGCGACGTCCGCAAAGCCCGGGTACATCGTTGTGGTCTCGTAGTGTTCACCGTCGATTGCGGCCTGCAGGTTCTCGGCCGTTGTTCCAAACCCTAGCGGGACTTCTGCATTTGAAAGCTTCAGTTCACCACCGTTCTCGGCCTTGATGTCCTGGAGAAAGTGAAACAGGACAGTAGCATGCTCCCGCTCCTGCTCCGCGGTCTCGGCAAAGATACCAGCTATCTGCTCATATCCCTCGGTCCGTGCTACCTTGTTGTACATGGTGTACCGGTTACGAGCCATGGATTCACCTACAAAAGCTGCACCAAGATTGAGAAATGTCTGTTTCAACGCTCACCTCCATGCACGAGTTGTGTTGCTACACTCCATTGTATCCAATCAGCACGGACGCCACAGAGCGGAATATTCACAGTGCCGGTCGGTTTCGGTGGATTAGCGAAGACCAGTGATCACACCGTCTCCGGTCACGTCAATATTCACCATCGCAGGGACCTTGGAGAGTGCCGGCATCGTCTGCATCGTCCCACCCAACGGATACAGGAAACGCGCACCGGTCGCGGCACGAATGTCGCGGATCGGGAACAGGTATCCAGAGGGAGCGCCCTTGACATCTGGATCATGGCTGATGGACAGATGCGTCTTTGCCATACAGATGGGCCACTTGTCATAACCGGCTGCGGTGAACTCCTTGATACGCTCGACCGCCACAGGCGTCAGATCAATGTCACTGGCACGATAGATGGTACGAACCAGCTTGCGCATCTTCTCCTCGATGGTGTCGGTCAGTTCATAGGGATAGTGGATGGCACCCACCTTGGATGTCGATGCAACTTCCTGGACTGCGCGTGCCAATTCCAGACCACCATCGCTTCCGTCAACGAAGAACGTATGAGGAACGGCGGCCAGCGCACCAAACTGCAGGGCTTTGGCCTGAACCATCGCCACCTCTTCGGCGGTGTCGTCCGGGAATCTGTTGACAGCGACAACAACTGGCAGGCCATAGGAACGAACATTCTCGATATGCACCCGGAGGTTCTCGCAGCCCAGTTCGAGTGCCGGCATATTGACAGCTGAAACAAGGGCGGGATCAAGCTTCTTGCCTGGCTTGATGGTGTACGCGCCACCGTGCATCTTGAGCGCGCGGATCGTGGCGACGATGACGACGCAATCAGGCCCCTTCATACCGGCCTGTCGAAGCTTGATGTCCATGAGTTTCTCGAAACCCATGTCGGCACCAAAGCCGCTCTCCGTCACAACATAATCACCAAGTTTCAGGGCAATCTGGTCAGACAGCACCGAGTTGTTGCCGAAGGCGATGTTGGCAAACGGTCCAATGTGAACAAAGGAGGGCGTGCCTTCTTCGGTCTGGACCAGGTTAGGATAGATGGCATCCTTGAGGACGGCAGCCAAGCCCCCGGTTGCCCGCAGATCCGCAACCGTCACGACCTTTCCACTGCGGCTGCGCGCAACGACGATCTCCGACAGGCGCTGGTGCAGATCTTCGAATCCGGTCGTCAGGCCCATGATGGCCATGATCGGCGAAGCCGCGGCAATGTCGAAGCCGGTATCGTACGACGTCTCAGTCTTGACGCCATCTTTCTTCTCTGTCAGATGAATCGTGAGCTTGCGCATCGACCGGTCCTCTACGTCCATGGTCCGGCGCCAGCTAATGCTCTGAGGATCGATGTCCAGTTCATTTCCCTGAAAGATGTGGTTGTCCACTACCGCGGCCAGCAGGTTAGTAGCCGTCTCTACTGCATGGATATCACCCGTAAAGTGCAGGTTGATCTGCTCCATCGGGAAGAGAGAAGCCTTGCCACCGCCTGTTCCACCGCCCTTGATACCAAAGACTGGACCCATGGACGGTTCACGCAGTGCGTTCACCGTCTTGAACCCCAGCTTGTTCAGCGCCATGCCCAGGCCAATGGTCGTGACGGTCTTGCCTTCGCCAAACGGTGTCGGCGTGACAGCTGTCACATCGATGTACTTGCCATCCGGCTTATCCTGCAAGCGGTTGAGGATATGGTAATCAATCTTGGCCATGTATCTGCCAAAGAAATCGATTTCCTCATCGCGAATACCCAGCGACAGCGCAAGATTGCCAATGTCTTTCTTGTCAGTTGCTTTTTCGAACATAGGTCACACTCCTCTTTTACGTGGTACGTTTTATTATTGTACCCTCAATTCGATTCCTACGCACCGGGCAACGCTCAGATAAGTCCGAAATAGTGGGCTGCAAACGTGAAAACTGCCGCGGCAACACAATACAATGCAAACCATTGCATCTTGCCTTTCCGCGCAACCTTGAGCAGCAACCCGATCGCGACGAGGCTGGTCAGTGCACTGACGACGACACCGATGCCGATATCGGTGAGAGCACTTGAGGACATCCCTGCTTGCAGAAAGTCCTTGAGCTTGAAGATCGCGGCGCCCGCAATGGTCGGGATCGCCATGAGGAAACTGAAATGGGCAGCATCCTCCTGCTTGAGGCCCCTGTAAACGCCAACAGACATCGTCGTCCCGCTGCGCGAAAGACCCGGCAGCAGCGCAAATACCTGGCCGATACCGATAGCTAGCGCATCCTTCCAGCCGACCTCGCGGATAGTTCTAGTCGTCGACGCAAAATGCTGCAGAAACAGCAGGGCAGCAGTGACCAGGAACATGGCCGCTACAACGTACAGACTAGCAAAAGCCTTCGCGATGGTCGCACTGAAAAGGACACCGATGACTCCAGACGGAATAATGGCCGCGATAATGAGCCAGAACATGTTGCGCTTGCGCGCTTCCTCATGAGACAGTCTGCCGCGGAAGGTCGCAAGGAATCCCCCGAACAAGCCCACAATATCACCCCAGAAGAAAATCACGAGCGCGATAAGGCTACCGAAGTGTAAGGCCACATCAAAGGCCAGCGTCGAATCGGCCTTGAGGAGTCCCGAGAACACGACTAGATGCCCCGAGCTGCTGACAGGCAGGAACTCAGTCAGCCCCTGTACAATTCCAAGCACGATGCTTTTCCACAGGACCATCAGTGGTACCTCCAAGTATGACCTCAAACATATGCAATATGGTAGACAAACGCCTCCAAAAAGCAAAGGCGCAGCTTCCAGGAAACCGCCGAATCCTTCTGCGGGGCGGTCCCTGTGCCCCCGATTCAGACCAGCGAAACGAGTGTGTGACCTGCAGGCGTCAAGACAGCCAGTGAGCCATTGGGCAACTCCTCCCAGGAAGCGGCGCCCAAGGGTTCACTGGCGACGAGCTCCCTGCCACTCTGATGCTGCAGGTACATGCTGTGTCGCTCTGGATCAGTGCTGTAATGGAAGGCATACATGCATCGTCCGTCGCACAGGAGGAAGTTGAGGCCAGTGAAATCTCCGACAGACGCCACCTCATGGACAGCATCCCTCAGAGCGTCGAGGGGGTCAGTCTCCGACTCAAGGTGCTGCAGCAACAAGGCGAAGTAAACTTCACTGTCGTTTTCACCCTCGAGACCGTTCCTGAACTTGGGCAGGAGATGCTCCATCAGACGCTCGCGCGAGCAGTGCCCGTTGTGGCAGAATGCCCAGCGTCCTGCGATGAACGGGTGCGTGTTGGCGAGCACAGACGACGTGCCGCTGCTGCGGCGGATGTGAGCAAGAGCAACACAGGCGCTGACTTCGCGAGCGGTCTGCTCAAACAGCAGCGATTCGTATGCGGGTCCTGGGTCCTTGACAACATGCGGAGCGTCCTGTTCGCCATTATACCATGCGATACCCCAGCCGTCAGGATTGGCCTCACCAGATTTGTCGGCAATCGCAAGTGAACGCAGCGAAGGCTCGACGTCGGTCATCCATGGAGCTATCGATTGTGGCATCGTGGCAACTATTCCGAACATCCTGCACATCAGCATTCCTCCACTAGCAGACCATCCATGGTCGCCATGCATTCAGGATACGTCGACAGCGTCATAGCGCAATTGTGAATACCGAAAGTACCTGGTACAATGGTCTTCACAATTGAAGACGACTCTCTTCAGCGCACAAGGCTGTTTGCGAACAGGGAACCCGCGATTGCAACGACGACGATGGAGATGACCCAGCCAATAAATAACCCCGAAAATAGCCGCTTGCGCTCGCCTTCAGTCATGTTGCGCAGGCCGAGGAACATGAACCCGAAGACGCCGGACAAGACGGCAAGGGTCAGGCCTGCCTTGAGGTTGACCTGATGCCAGACAGCCGGATCGGCGAACGTCGCAGGCACGCGAAACCCAAGCCAGGGATTGGGCGTAGAGAACGCCGACAGGACCCCGGCGATGGCGACGGCAAGACAGCCGATGGCGACCAGGACCGGTGTGGTCCTGCCAACCTCCATGTCACGGGCAGAAACGCCCGTGTCTCGCGCAACCCGTTCGGAATAGCGCCACAGCCAGACACTCGCGATGAGGACATAAACCACGAGGGCTCCCGTAACGTACAGTCCCACATCCCGCGTGACGACGCCGGCGACGGCAAGCACGTCGACAATCCCTGCCGCTGCTCCCCCCGCGACAAACACAAATCCCATCTTCCGATTCACGACATCCCAGACGCGGTCGTCTGCCATGGTGGCAGGGAACCGGGCGCCGTACAGGCTGTTGCGCTTCACCTTGCCCAGCATCAGCGGGATCCCGAGTGCCAGAAAGAGCAACGCTAGCCCAAGGCTTATCAGAAGAGTTTCCATCAGCATTCATCTCCTCGCCGGAGCCCCGGGCCCCGACACGGTGCTTGCTCATCACGTCCACCTGACATTATATATATTACTATACACATCCTTGGCGTGGAAACCACGATGACTCCTGCAAACGAAGACCTCAGGGACTCTTCGCCAAGTCCCGGAGGAAAGCATTACCCCGAGAGTGAGACGACGCGAGTGGCGGCCTCGCGCGCCGTCTCCACAACGTCACCTTGACTCATCTCCACGCAACCCTACAATGGAGGCGCGCTACATCTACTATTAGTATGTACGAATGGAGGTCGACTTACAGATGAGAATCGGAATCCTGACAGGCGGCGGGGATTGCCCCGGACTCAACCCGGCGATACGCGGTGCAGTGTTCAGAGCGCTCGACTATGGAGACGAGTGTGTCGGTATCGTTCAAGGCTGGCAAGGACTTCTGTCCTGTGAGACGGAGCCCCTTGATCTGGCCCGCGTCGATGACATCATCGACCGGGGTGGCACCATTCTGGGCACCTCCAGAACCAACCCGTTCAAGGACCCCGCACTTGTCCAGCAGACCATTGCCAACATTGCGGCCCTGGGTCTGGATGCCGTCATCGCCATCGGCGGGGACGACACGCTGGGCGTAGCCGCCAAACTTGCAGCGATGGGCGTCAAGGTCGTCGGCGTCCCGAAGACGATGGACAATGACCTGTCAGGAACAGACTCCACATTCGGGTTCGACACGTCAGTGAATGTCGCTCTCGACGCTTCGCGAAGGTTGAAGGACACTGCTTTGTCCCATCGGCGCATCATCGTCCTGGAAGTCATGGGCAGGTACGCCGGATGGGTCGCACTCTACACCGGCATTGGCTCAGGAGCCGATTACACACTAATCCCCGAGGTCCCCGTCGACTGGGATGCCATGGTGCAGCAGGTCATGACCGCCTACAAGCGCAAGAAGTACGCCTTCATCGTCGTGAGCGAGGGAGTACAAGTCACGCCGGCCACCAGCGAGAGTCTGGACGACTTCGGCCACATGCTGCTGCAGAACAGGGGTGTGGGGCCGGAAGTGGCCAGGATCCTGGAGGAGAAGACGGGAGTCTCAACGCGTTCGGCCACGATAGGGCACATCCAGCGGGGAGGCAGTCCTACTCTGTTCGACCGCATCCTGGGATCCCGCGTCGGTGTGAAAGCCGTTGAGATGATCCATGACGGCGAATTTGGCAAGATGGCTGCTCTCCGCGGTACCGAAATAATTGCAATTCCGCTTACTGAAGCTGTTGGCAAGCTCAAGACGGTGTCTCAGGAGTGGGTCGACCTCCTGAAGGTCTTCTCCAAGTAGCCATGAAACGCATCGGACTTCTGACGAGCGGCGGCGATGCCAGCGGTATGAACGCTGCCATCCGCGCAATTGCACGAACGGCTGCGTCTATGGGAGTCGAGGCAATCGGGTTCGAGCGCGGCTACGACGGACTGGTATCCAACACCTGGATAGAACTCAACGCACGCAGCGTCTCCGGCATCCTGGAACTCGGAGGCACGATGCTCAAGAGTGCCCGCAGTGAGCTGTTCCGAACTGAGGAAGGCCGTAAGCAGGCAGCGTTCGTCGTCCAGGAGAACCAGCTGGACGGCATGGTCATCATCGGGGGCAACGGCTCACAGACTGGTGGTTACCTGCTCGGCCAGTTGGGTGTTCCCGTCGTCGGGGTCGCCTCGACCATCGACAACGACCTGTATGGCTTCGACTACACCATCGGGTTTGATACTGCCGTCAACATCGCCATTGACGCTATCGACCGTATTCGCGATGTAGCAGAATCTCACGACCGCGTGTTTGTCGTTGAGGTCATGGGCAGAGACAATGGCTCCATTGCACTCGAAGCTGCTCTGGCGACTGGCGCCGACATCGTTCTGACTCCGGAACTGCCCTTCAGCATCCCCAAACTCATCACCCGCCTGCACGACGACGTCATGGCACACAAGAAACACCACATTATCGTCATGGCAGAAGGCGCAGGGCATGCAGAGGAACTGTCGCACTACATCAATGCCAACCTGCCCGTGGAGTGCAGGGCGACCGTCCTTGGCTATGTCCAGCGAGGGGGGAGCCCCACACGCTTCGACCGCATCCTGGCCAGCACATCGGGCGAAGCGGCAGTTGTCGCTCTCAGTGAAGGCCACTCAGCTGTCATCGCAGGAACACGCGACGGACATATTGTCCTTCAGGAGACGCTCGAAGCAGTCAACCGGCGCAACCTTCTCAAACCCGAGCTTGTGGAACTGCTGAAGAGAATATCCATCTAGCCTTGTTTCATCCCGGGAGGGCCAATTGGGTCGAGTCTTCAAGTCGCTGACTTTCCAGATCATCGTGACTGCCCTGCTCATCGTGGGTGTCTCGATGGCGATTCTGAGCAACCGTCTCATTGCTGAGTTTCAGAACGAACTCGT
Source organism: Candidatus Cryosericum hinesii (assembly GCF_003570985.1). GTDB lineage: Bacteria > Caldisericota > Caldisericia > Cryosericales > Cryosericaceae > Cryosericum > Cryosericum hinesii. Next base: position 21,522 of record NZ_QXIW01000029.1, on the reverse strand, counting down.
CAGCAAGGAGAGCGAGACCCTCCAGGCCATAGGATCACAGGCCGTCGAGCGCTGGAACCGCATGTACCGCGAACTGTTCAACAGCTACAAGTTCGACAGTTTGAGCCAGACCAAGCAGAACGAACTGATGAGCATCTTCCTCTCCAAATCCTATTATGACTATATCAACGTGTTTAAGGACAACTTCCCCAGTGTCAGCATCGGGTATCAGGTTAGCCTCTTCACCCCAAGCCTCGTCTACCTGACCGACGCGTCGCACAACCCATTACCCAAGCTGACCGTCGCTCTTCCTTTGAAGGCAGGCACACAAACACTCGGCTACCTGGTCGTCGACAGGGACATGCCTCAGGTCCTCGCTCCCTTGCAACGCGTCCGCTTCGAGGCCTTCAAGACTTCGACTGTCTCCATCGGGCTGAGCGGCGCAGCAACCATCGTCCTGCTGACCTTCTTCCTGATACGGCTGCTGTCCCTGCGCCGCAGCGTCGTCCGACTCAAGACCAACCTGGACACGCGCGTGCCACGCGGTGGAGGGGAGCTGGGAGAGATCTCGCGCGCTGTCGCCGACCTGGCACACTCACTCAAGCGGAATATCGAAGAGGCGAAGCAGACCGAGGCCCTTAAGACGCTCGGCATCTTTACGACCGGTATCGCCCACGAGGTACGCAATCCGCTCACAAGCATCAAGGGATATGCAAGCCTTCTGGAGAAGAAACTGCAAGGGCGTCCCGAAGCCAAGTACATCATCCCCATCCGCAGCGAAGCCGACCGCCTGGAAGCGCTGGTCAAGGACCTCCTCACCTTCGGGCGCCCGTCGCCGGTCCAGCCGATCGAATTCGATCTCCATGTGTTCTTTGTTTCGCTCGGCGAGCTCATGGCACAGCAGTTCAAGGATGGCCACGCGACGCTCGACCTCCAGGTGCCGCAGGTCATGGTCACCTGGGATGCGCGCCAAACCGAGCAGATGTTCATGAACCTGCTGCAGAACGCCATACAATCGATGCAGGACAAGGAAGGCGGAACTGTCACCGTCACTGCAAAGACTGAGGCGGATCGGGTCATCGTCGAAGTACGTGATGTCGGTGTCGGTATCAGGAACGAGGACAGGCCCAAGATGTTCACCCCGTTCTTCACAACCAAAGAACACGGTACGGGTCTTGGCCTTCCCATTTCCCAGAAGATCGCATCCTTCCACAATGGGGTTATCACCTATGAGAGTACAGAGGGAGCAGGCACGACTTTCACTGTCAACATGCAGCGAATCATCAATCCTGGCGTTTGACTCGGACTTCGAAACCGATAAAATGTGCAATTGCCTATGAAAACCCTGAGCAAGCTCATTCTGGTCGTGGATGACGAGGAAAACATACGCGAACTGCTTCGCGAATCACTTGAGGACGAGGGCTATCGCGTCAATGTTGCCAAGAACGGCCAGGAAGCAGTCGAGAAGGTTAAAGCTATAAGCCCGGACACCGTCCTGATGGACGTCAAGATGCCCGTCATGAGTGGTATGGATGCTTTTCTCAAGATCAAAGAGTCCCAGCCCGATCTCCCCGTCATTTTCCTGACAGCGTTCGGCTCATCGGATCTCGCCATTTCGGCCATGAAGTCCGGCGCCTATGACTATCTGACCAAACCGTTTGACATCGATGAGGTGAGAATCAAGGTGAAGAGGGCTCTCGAGCTTCGCGAGCTGTCATTTCTCTCAGGACGAACCCGCCCCGAGGATCTTCCCGTTATCAACAGCGACGAGCTGGTCGGCCAGAGTCCACTCATGCAGGAAGTCTACAAGCAGATTGGCAAGGTTGCCAGTTCAGATGCGACCGTTCTCGTTCTCGGGGAATCCGGCACAGGCAAGGAGCTGGTTGCCAAGGCCGTTCACAATAACAGCCATCGGAAAGACGGTGCGTTCGTCGTCGTCAACTGCGCGGCAATCCCGGAGAACCTTCTCGAGAGCGAGCTGTTCGGTCACGAAAAGGGAGCCTTCACTGATGCCTTCGAGACACACATCGGCAAGTTCGAGCAAGCATCCAGTGGCACCATCTTCCTCGACGAAATCGGCGACATGTCGCTGCCGCTCCAGGCCAAACTACTGCGAATCCTGCAGGACGGAGGCTTCGAACGCGTCGGCGGTCGAGAGCACCTGACATCGTCGGCACGTGTCATCGCAGCCACGAACCAGGACTTGACCAGACTGGTCTCTGAACGGAAGTTCCGCGAGGACCTGTTTTACCGTCTCAACGTCATTACGCTGCGGCTTCCCCCGCTGCGCGACCGGCGCGGTGATACCGTGTTGCTGGCTCGCCACTTCCTTAGAAAATACACCGCCAAGTATGGGCGCGATGTCACCGAGATTGCGGACCAAACCCTGGAGCGCCTCGATGCATACGAGTGGCCGGGAAATGTCAGAGAGCTGGAAAATGTCATCGCCCGGGCAGTCATCATCTCCCAGGCACACGTGCTCCTTCCCGAAACAGTGGACCTTAGCTCTCAACCCATTCTGCATCGGCGCGAGGAGTCTTCAGATCCTGAGGGTCAACCGCTGGCAGCACAACCCGCACAGCCGCAGCCCATCGCTGCAGACGGGAACGGTGGGCTCCGTCTGTCAGACGCCATCCAGCAAATGGAGATCGACATGATCCGTAAGGCCTTACACGAATCCGGCGGCAATAAGACCAAGGCCGCCCAGATCCTCGGCATCTCCCGCAAATCGCTGTTCAACAAGATCCGGGACTACAAGCTGCTGGACCGGAACCAGTAGCGACGACACCCTGCAACTGACCTCCTTATTCTACGAAGCCCCGGACATGAACCACCGGGGCTTCTCTCCTTCTCGGCAGTACAGGTGTAGCCTCGCACCCCCCCTCTTTGACAAGAGCTGCTGGTAGAGGTACCATCATACAATCATGCGGACAAGCCGAACTGCCAACATAGCGTCCGTCGTAGCATCAGCGTTCGTCTGGGGAACGTCCTTTACCGTGTCCAAGCTGGCCCTGCGCTCGATTCCGCCGCTTTCGCTCGCCTGGATACGCTTCGTGCTCGCAAGCGCTATCCTGCTCGTCTGGCTGCTCTTTCGTCACGAAGACCTCCGCCTGGACCGCCGGGCATTCGGCACCATGATTCTGGGAGGAGTCCTGGGCTATACGCTGAACCACATCTTCGAGAACGTGGGACTCACCCTGTCAACGGCCTCCGAGATCTCGCTCATGATGGGTGTCTTTCCCGTGCTGTCGCTCCTGGTGGAAGCTCTTGTGTACCACAGGAGGTTCTCGCATACCACCCTCGCGGGCATTGCGCTGTCCGTCGTCGGCGTCGTCCTCATCGTCAACCCACGTTCGCTGGGAGGGACTCTGGAAGGGAAACGCCTGCTTGGCGATGGACTCATTATCCTCTCAGGCATCTGCTGGGCATTCTACAGCATCCTGGTCAAGAACTTGTCCAAGAACAGCTCAGCCAGCAGGACTGCGATGTTTCAGATGCTGTTCGGCAGTATCGTCCTGCTTCCTCTGGTAGGGGTGTTCGAGCGGCCGGTCTTCCCAATCCCCGCCGCAGCTGTCTGGGCCGTCATCTATCTGGCGGTATTCTGTTCGGTCGGAGGGTACTCACTATACAACTATGGGGTCGCCAGAATGACATCGACCCAGGCGGTCAACATCCTCAACCTTATCCCGGTCTTCGGTGTGCTAACCTCCTGGGTCGTGCTGCACGAAACAGTAACAGTGATGCAACTGACAGGTGGAGCCGTCGTCCTTCTGGGCGTCCTGCTCAGTCTACGCGATTTTTCGCCTTTGGCTTCTCCTTCATGACGACGACGGGTCCCAGAACCGTCGGACCCACGTGACAGCCGACGACACAGGAGACCCTGTTGTACTCGACTGGTACGTGGAGCACAGATTCCATCCAGTCTCCGAATTCCTTGGCTTCATCCCAGTTATCGGCCCAGTGCAACCCTGCAGACACCACGCCATATGAGGCCATTTCCAGGACCAGCTCCTTGAGTCGTTCCTTGCCCGCTTTGATTGTTCGGATCTTGTCGTGCGTTACCATGCGACCAAGGTCGTCAAACCAGACAATAGGTTTGAGCTGGATGATCGTCCCGATGAGGGCCTGCGCGCCCGTGAGGCGGCCGCCCTTGTACAGCCAGTGGAGCGATTCCATGATGAAGTAGACCCACGTGCGGTCCCGCAGCTCGGTGAGCGCTTCGACGATCTGAGCACGACTCTTGCCCTCATCTGCCATGCTCTTGGCCAGCCTGCCCATCGTAAGCTGGCAGTAGCCGCTTTGGCGAGAGTCCACGATGGAAATCCGATCCTCGGCCTCCAGCGTCTGGGCGGCAACGCGACCCGCATTGACGGACCCCGAAATAGCCCCCGATATCATGACACAGACGATTTCGTCTCCAGCCTCCACGATCGGCCGGAAGATGCGCACCAGGTCGTCGGGATTGGTCTGCGCGCTCTCGAAGATGACGCCCTCCCGCTCCTTCCTGTAGAACTCGGCCGGCTTGATGTCGACGCCGTCGCGATAGAGAGTCTCTCCTTCACGGATGTAAAGAGGCACCATGACCATACCTGCCTTCTCGAAGTCCTCGACAGTCATGCCACTCGTCGAGTCCATGACAACTTTGATCATTCGACTCCTTTCCAGGGCCCTTTTGTGGGCCGCCTGTCACTATTTTCTGTTGTCACTTGCAAACGCGTCCATCGTGCTACACGACAGCTTGAGGGTCGGCATCGCCGGCTGATCCGACTAGATGATGTGGTCACGACGCCTTCATGATGATACAAGGCCCGAGAAGGTCAGGGCCCGTGTGCACGCCCAGTACACACGACAGCTTGGTATAGGACACGGGGGCCTGGAGGATTTCCTCCATCTCGGCGTGGAACCCCTGAGCCTCATTCAGATTGTCCGGCCAATGCAGGGTCGCAGCCTCGACCCCGTTCTTGCCACAGTCTGCGACAAGCTGGCGCATGTGGTCCTTGGCAACCTTGATGGTTCGTGTCTTGTCGTAGGACGTCATACGTCCAGCCTCATCAAACCAGACAATCGGGTTCAACTTGATCACAGATCCAACGAAGTACTGTGCTCCCGTCAGACGACCCCCGTGGAACAGCCACTTGAGTGATTCCATGATGAAGTACGTGCGCGTCCGACTCCGAATGTCGGCAAGAGCCCGAACAATTTCCACGCGACTTTCCCCGGCATCGGCCATCTTCTTTGCCGTGTGACCAAGGTATGCCTCACCGTAGCCGGATTCCAGAGAATCTACGACAGTAATCCTGTCTTCGGCCCCGAGCATCTGGGCAGCGACATGCGCTGCGTTCACAGAACCCGAGATGGCGCTTGAGATGAGCACACATACGACTTCGTCGCCAGCTTCCACGATGGGCTTGAACACGGAAACCAGGTCTGCAGGATTCGTCTGAGCGGTCTCATAAATGAGACCCGCCCTTTCCCGCCGGTAGAACTCGTCAGGAAAGATATCCACCTGTTCCCGGTAGACCTTGTCGCCGTCCCGGACGTAGAGAGGGATCATCGTTATGCCTGACTGGTCGAACTCCTGTCTGGTCATGCCTGTTGTCGTGTCCATGACAACTTGTACCATGCGTCGTTCACCTCCGCGTATTCGCTTGTGTAGTCTACCAGAAAAAGCGGTTCGCAACAACCAGCCAAGGTTGAGATCTCGTCCCGGTACCCCTGTGGCATCCTCTTGCACCGCTCCAGCATTGCAAATCAGCCCTGTCACCGTACAATATTTGTAGTCTGCAGTACTTGGCTGACTGGCAAAGAGGTGGTCTTGGCATGAGGCACTCGGGATACCGTGCAAGACAGGACATGGAATCGTGAGGGCGGCATGAGGCGAATTCTCCGCGTCGCAGGCCGCGCAATCCTTATATCCTCGCTCGCGACGGTATCATGGCTCATCCTCGGCACCCGGTCCCTGTTCTATCTTGCGACCCTCATCACAACGTACACGGCAATCATGGTCCCGCTGGTATTGCGGACAAGTGACCGCATCAGTGTCGTCAAGCGTCTGCGACAGGCAGTCGTGCAGATGAAGTCACAGGACACACTGACGATTTCTCTTGAGGGCATCCCGCGACGTTCCCCTCTCTCGATCCAACTTGAGCCACTGGTCCCTGAATACATCATCCGCGAAAGCTCCTCGTGGCACGACCGGACGTACGTCCTGCAGTTCCACGTCAACCGTCGAGGGGTGTATGACCTGGGGGAGTGTATCCTGACCGTGACCGACCCTCTACGCCTGTTCCGCATCAGCAGACGCCTGATAGCAGATGAGAAGCTCACGGTATTCCCCACGGTCCTTCCCCTCGAGAAACTGCGCATCTCACTGACCTCTCCCCTCGATGGTCAGCGGGTCAAGTTCGCACCCAACTATGATGTCTCGCAGCTTGCGGGAGTGCGACCCTACGAAAGTGACCCCATGAACCGTATTCACTGGAAGATGAGTGCTCACAGGGGTGAGCTCATGGTGAAGGAGTTTGCCCCGTCCGCTTCAAAGACCGTTGTCATCCTGCTCAACCTGACGCTTCGGCGCGAGCCCAGTTTTACCCTGGAAACCTTCGAAGATTACATGACCATGGTGGGCGCGAGTGTCCTCCAATATTCCTATGACCACAAGCTGCCCTTCGGGCTTACCGTTCTGGGAGAGGAGACGCTCTCCTCCAATAGCTTCTCGAAGGACGCGACCCATCTGTTCGCCTGTTATCGCCTGCTTGCGCACGCGCGGGCCCGTATGGACCGGGAACCGTCCAGTACGGTGTTCCTCGACTATCTCAGACGGGAACGGCTCCGCATCCCCGCCCGCTCACAACTGTTTCTCATCCAGCACGAGCTGAAGGAAGAGGAGATTGGAGCGCTGCTTCGCATGCAGGGGCAGTTCTCTCGCATTTCGATCTGCCTGTTCCCATACGGAAGCTTCCTGCTGTACGGTGAGCGGGCAGTCCCATACTTCATGCCAGATATCGAACAGATTGCCCGGCTCAAGAAGACGCAGAGAATCCTGAGAGATGCCAGCGTGGATTTGTCCATCATCGGTCTCAACGATACCCTCGCCGCCCTGGGAGAGACCTGACCATGAACCACGAGAAATCACTGCTGCATGTCTCCTTCATGATGGTAGCGACACTCCTGGTCTTCTGGACAGCACGCGCTACTATCCCACTGTGGATCGTGGTGCCGGCACTGGCTGTCCTGGTGGCGGGACCGTGGCTTCAACGGCGCAGGCTGACGTGGGAAGCCATCATCGCCGTTGCCCTGGTGAGTGTTCTGGCCACAAATAATCAGCGTCTGGCCATCGATTACGCGGCCCGCTACCGGGAATTCTTCTTCCTCCTCGTACCAATGCTCTTCTACGCCGGCATCGTGCTCACCAGGCTGAAGACTCCCGGGGAACCGGTTTACCTTGGCAATGTCGTGTGGCTGGCACTGCTGATCACGCTGGACGTCGCAGGCGCCGCCGTGTCAATCGCCGTGCTGTCACTCCTCCTCGTGCTGGCACTGCTGCTCGCAGGAACAGACGAGGATCGGCCGAGGTTTCTGCAGCGACTGATACCAGTTGCCATCATTCTGATCGTGGTCACGGTCCTGGCGACGTCATTACCGGTCGAGACGGGCCCGTTCAGCGCATCGACTGCCCAGAGTTTGCAAAACTTCCTGTTTGGCCGTCCTACCGCCGTGGACTTCATCACAAGACGCCATACCACGAACTGGTGGAAACCCTGGCCAGCCGCTGCGACGAGTCTCCTCGGTTCCTGGTTGATGCGGATTTCACTCGCCGAAGAACTCCAGGTTCTCGCCCTCTCCATGCTGATGGCCCCACTCATGATCCTGCTTGCGTGGATATTCCTAGGAGGCGTCCTGCAGCAGGGTCCGGGAAGATCCCTGCGGAGACTTGTGCCTGCCCTCCTCCTGTTGCTCGGCATGGACTGCATCTTCCTCGTTCTCATAAGCATGCACAGCAAGACTCTGAACACGCTGATGTTTGGCCCTTCTTCGCCCTGGATCATCGACGGGAAACTTCTGGTGCCGCGTACCTGGCAGATGTTCCTGGCACTCAGGTTGAAGGTCAATCTCTTCCCATCTTCTGCCGTCATAGCATTGCGACTCGTCCTGCGCAACCTGTCGATTCTGACAGTGCTTTATTGCGCCATCACGTGTACTCGGCAAGCTTTCGCAACGCAGTGGGGCCGTCTCGAGGGTATTGGACGCAGGCGTGACCGCATCATCATCGAACGAACCATCAAGAGGATCCGCAGTCTGGATGACGAAGACTTGCTGCGCGACCCACGCGGGACAGTCATCGCGATCTTCTATATGGCCGCCAACGCCTTGTATCCACTCGACCTTGCGATGGTGCGTGGAGAAACGCCGACAGAACTGACGGCTCGCGTTGCCCGGTGGTATCCTGACCTGGCCGAGCAGGTCGACGTTCTGGGACGACTGTTCTACATCGCGCGTTACTCAACGGTCGACGTGACTCCCGATCAGGTGAGACTTGCCAAAGCCGCATACCAGAAACTGCTGGAAATGCTAAAGGTCGAGGCGCAGCACCCACGGATCAGAACCGAGGGGGCATTGCCCGTCTCCTCATAACCCGACCGACCTGTAACGTGCCGGTGACCGGTGCGGGGGTCGTTGATTTCGAGCTGAATGGTCTACAATGGAGAAGACAGTAGACTACAGAAGGAGTCGACGATGAACGAAAACCTGAACAAAGCCATATCCTACGTCGAACAGTACTTCGTTGGCAAGAATACGGTTGTCGACGTGGCCTTTGCGACGCTGCTCGCCGGTGGGCACATCTTCCTCGAGGATGTCCCTGGCCTGGGCAAGACAACACTCGCCAACCTCATCTCCCGCTCGCTGGGGCTGGAGTTCAAGCGTATCCAGTTCACTCCGGACCTCTTGCCATCGGATATTTCCGGCGTCTCAGTCTATGACCAGAAAACGCAGGAATTCCGGCTGAAACGAGGGCCGATCTTCACCAACCTTCTGCTCGCAGACGAGATCAACCGCGGCACCCCCAAGACGCAGTCAGCGCTTCTCGAGGCCATGGCCGAATACCAGGTCACTATCGACGGGACCATCGTCAAGCTGGACCGCCCGTTCGTGGTCATGGCGACCATGAACCCCATCGAGTACGAGGGTACGTTCCCGTTGCCCGAGGCCCAGCTGGACCGCTTCATGGCCCGGCTGACGATTGGATACCCGAGCAAGGAGAAGGAAGAGGAGATCGTAACCGGCTTCTACGCCCGGGTCAAGGTCATCAGCGACGACGTCCGTATCGTCTCCCGTGACGACCTGACAACGATGCAAAAAGAGGTCGAGGACGTCTTCATCGCACCGGAACTCATCAGCTACGTCGTCTCCCTGGTCGACGCCACGCGGCATGACGATACGGTCTACCTGGGACTGTCTCCCCGTGGCAGCATCGACCTTATGCGCCTCAGTAAGGCATACGCGTATCTCCAGAATCGCGACTTCGTCATCCCGGATGACATCAAGCTGGTTTTCCCGTTCGTCTCGGGACACCGGCTCATTCTGCAGGCTGAAGCCCGTCTCCGGGGCGTTACAACCAACGAGGTCGTGACCAATACTCTCAAGAACGTCTCCATCCCCAAACTGGCCGACTACAGCAAGCAATGAAGCGGTACCTCCCCCTAAGCATGTTGGTTCAATGCGAGGGGTACTTCTGTACGGCCTCGGGATGCGTACAGGAGTCTTGTCGCCGCCGCCAAGACCAGGATTGAGAGCAAGCGGTCCTCCCATTCGCGCGTCGTCACGATCAAGTGGACAATTCAGAACGGGGCGTCCTTCCCAGAACAGGTATTTTCGTTCTGTCAAGCCCCTGAGCCGCATCTTCACAATACTTGACGCACACCCTTGCCACCGTAGAATGGTTATGTGCCCGCTGAGGGTGCAACAATCTGAAGTATCCGGCGCACAATGAGTCAAGGCCATCAACAACAGCTGGGGGCGATACGTATGCAATACGTAATCAAGCGCACGGGTGAAAAAGTACTCTTCGACCAAGCCAAGATCCGCATCGCCATCACAAAAGCCGGCAAGGCTACGAAGGAATTCNNGACATCGCCACGGTCGAACAGATCCAGGACCTCGTCGAGCAGACGCTCATGGAATCACGCTATCACAAGACGGCCAAGGCCTATATCCTGTATCGCGAACAACACCGGAAGTTGCGCGACCTCAAGACGCTGCTCGACCCGCGCGAGACCATCCAGAAATACTTGGAAAAACTGGACTGGCGCGTCAACGAGAACTCCAACACCAGCTACTCTCTTCAAGGACTCAATATGCACCTTGCGACCAGTGTCGTGAGTCGGTACTGGTTGAACGAGGTCTATCCGCCGGAGGTGCGGGACGCGCATGTGAACGGCGACATGTACATCCACGACCTGGGATACCTTGCTGCCTACTGTGTCGGCTGGGACCTCAAGGACCTTCTCCTGAGAGGACTCGGAGGCGTGTACGGCAAGGTCGAAAGCAAGCCCGCCAAACATTTCCGCTCGGCGCTGGGGCAGATGGTCAACTTTATCTTCACCATGCAGGGCGAGGCGGCCGGCGCACAAGCGTTCAGCTCGGTCGACACCTATCTCGCGCCCTTTATCCGCTACGATCACCTGCGCTATGACGAGGTCAAGCAGGCCGTGCAGGAATTCGTGTTCAACATGAATGTCCCCACGCGGTCAGGCTTTCAGTCCCCCTTCAGCAATATCACCCTAGATCTACACCCGCACGGCGCCACGGCCGGCGAGGCTGCCATCATTGGCGGAAAACCTGTATCTGACACCTACGCGGACTTCCAGCCGGAGATGGACATGTTCAACCGTGCTTTCGCCGAAGTCATGCTTGCCGGCGACGCCAGGGGCCGTGTGTTCTCGTTCCCCATCCCCACGTACAATATTACAAAGGACTTCGACTGGCAGAACCCTGTCTACGACCCCATCTTCGAGATGACCGCCAAGTTTGGCATCCCGTACTGGAGCAACTTCGTGAACAGCGACATGGACCCGGACGATGCCCGCTCAATGTGCTGTCGTTTGAGGCTCGACACGCGCGAACTGCGCAAGAGGGGCGGCGGATTGTTTGCGTCCAATCCTCTCACCGGCTCCATTGGGGTGGTCACCATCGACCTCCCACGTATCGGCTACCTCTCTCATAGCAAAGACGAGCTGCTCGAGCGCCTGTCCCACGTCATGGACGTCGCTCGCACGTCGCTCGAGATCAAGCGCAAGATCATCGAGAACCTGACGGCGGCAGGACTCTACCCCTATTCGCGCCACTACCTTGATGCAGTCAAGCAGTGCAACGGGTTCTACTGGGCCAACCATTTCAACACGATCGGCATCAACGGCATGAACGAACTCCTGCTCAACTTCGCCGGTGTCACGATTGCCGAGCCCGATGGACGACGTCTGGCGCTCGAGATCATGGACTTCATGCTGGGCAAGCTCGAGGAGTTCCAGCACGAAAGTGGACAGCTCTATAACCTTGAAGCAACTCCCGCCGAATCAGCAACCTATGTGCTGGCCAAGCAGGACAAGGCTCTGTATCCGGACATCCTCGTGGCAAACGAAGAGGCCGTCAAGAACGGCGGTGATCCCTACTACACGAACTCTACGCAGTTGCCTGTGGCGTACACGACCGACCCGTTCGAGGCGCTTGACCTCCAGGACCCTCTTCAGGTCAAGTATACAGGAGGCACTGTCGTCCACCTGTTTCTCGGCGAACGGCTGGAAAGCGCAGACCAAGCCAAGCAGCTGGTGCGCGCAGTCACGAACAGCTACCGACTGCCCTACTTCACGCTCACGCCCACGTTCTCCATATGCCCCAAACACGGGTACATCAACGGCAACCATCCATTCTGCCCCAAGTGCGATGAAGAGCTGGTCGTCGAGGCACAGAAGGTGGCTGCGGGCCCTGCCTCTGGAGACGTCTCCTTTGCAACCCGTCCTGAAAGCTAGGAGGTGTTTGCCCTATGAGAGGATTCCGTCGTCCCAAGAAGAAAGCCATTTTCCTTGCCGTCGCCGTTCTGGTTCTTGCTGTCTCCATCTTCATCGTTGCACGCTACCTGAATTCTAACGGCACGCCAGGCACTCCGGGGGCGACACCAGGCACCACGACAAAACCCTCGAAGAATGACATCGGTCTGTATCTGGACAAGGGCGACCTCTGGCAATGGGTGAACGGGCGCAAGACACAGCTGACCAAGCTTGGCACGATCATCACCTTCGACTGGCACCCCGCCGGCTCCGCCGGAGGAGAACTCGTGTACGTGACCAGTGAGACCGACGGTTCATACAAGGTCGTCGACCGTAAGCTCGCGTCCAGGCAGGAACTGGTCATTTACCAGGGTAAAGCCGAGATGCCTCCCAAGGTGCTGTGCTCCTCGAACGGTGTCCTGCTGGTCGAGGCATCACCGACGACGACTCTGCGGCTGTTGCAGCTGACCATAACCTCTGTGGGCTACGATGGCACGACCAATGGCTCATTCTGGACGCAGGTTCCACTGACAAAAGAGCAGTTTGATCGGACAACACAACTCATTCTGAGCGGAACGACACCTCTCATCGTCTCTCCCGGCGGCATCTGGACCATCGCCGCCTCAAGCCTCGGCTTCGATACGACTCACACCTTCCTCGGTCCGACAGGGGTCACGTTTGCCGACGGTACATTCTTTGGCCCCATGCAGGATACAAAAGGGACGTTCCTCGGCATCAAGACCAAGGCTGGCAAGGTCACGAGCGTGACTCCGCCGCCCACCTCAACCGGTATCCTCCCGCCGTTCGTGCGCGGCGCATCACGGACAACCGATGGCAAGACCCTTGTCTACGAACTTGGTATCTATGGTTCGGGCACGGGTGCCGACGGCAAGACCGCCCCACTGACCTATGAGACATGGCAGTACGTCGAGGGCTCCCGCAAACCCAAGCTCGTCGTCAAGAGCAATACCCCATCGTTGTTCGCCTATCAATTCACGGGCGGCAGTGCCCCCGTTGCCGCCGGCAAGCAGCTTGGCGCGACGCTCACGACCGAAACGGGACTCATGTTCCGGGACCAACCCATTACGATCGGCAGCACTGTCCTCGAAGTGGCCGCACCCACGGAGACCCGAACTGCACTTGGGCTGGGCCAGGGCTGGGTTCAGGCGAAGGGACTCGGTCAGGCGAAGGGAAAGACCGGCTGGGTCTATGGCGGGTACGCTAGAATAACGCGTGGGAAAGCAACGTATGTACCGTTTGCCAGGGTGACAGCCTCCACGTCTGTCAAGGTCTACCTCGACGAGAGTCTCAGCGGAACGGCGACGACAGTACTTGCAAAGGGCGACAACGTCGTTGCAATGAGAATGACTGCGAACAAACGGGCAATCCAGATCCTGTTGCCGTCGGGAACGACAGCGTTCGTAGCAGCAGGCAGTGTCACTGTATCCAATTGAAATCCTGACTATACTCTGCTCAGTAAGAGGAGGTGGCGATTGAAAGAACTAGAAAATGGGGACTTGCTGCTGGACAACGGAATGACGATACCAGCGTGCAGGCGTACAAAGACTGAGGTTTACAGCCGTGTGGTTGGCTACCTGAGGCCTGTTTCCCAGTGGAACAAGGGGAAGAAGGCGGAATGGGCCGACAGAATATGCTTCGAGGCCAAGACTCAACACAACACGGCACAATGAACGTAATGGGTGAAACGCCGCTGGACATGGTCCTCCTGCAGGACTGTCAGCGGCGTTTTCATATTGTCACACGGGAAGTACCCATTGGTGAGAAAATAGAGAAATGAGACTGGCGCACTACGAACCACTATCGCTCACTGACTTCCCGGGCAGACTGGCCACAACTGTGTTCACGGTCGGCTGCAACTTCGCATGTCCATACTGCCACAACCCTGAGCTCGTCACCGTGAGGGAGGATACGCCGCAACTGACCGAAGAGACATTCTTCGCCTTTCTCGAACGCCGCAGGGGCAAACTCAACGGCGTCTGCATCACCGGGGGAGAACCGACGCTTCACGCCGACCTTGTCGGATTCGTCGAGCGCATCCGCGCTCTAGGCTATGCTGTCAAGCTGGATACCAACGGATCCAACCCCGAAGTGCTTGGACACCTCCTGGAAACAAGCTCCCTGGACTACGTTGCCATGGATGTGAAAGCCCCTCCCTCTGGCTACAGTGAGATGACGGGTAACCCGTATGCTCTCGTTCTCGCGGAGGCCTCAATACGACTTCTGGCCGAGAGTAATACCGTCCATGAATATCGGACGACCGTCTTGCCTCTGCTGTTTGCCGAGATCGACATCGACAATATCATCTGCATGCTGCCCCCTGGATCGCACTATGTCATCCAGAACTTCGTCGCTACCAAGACCCTCGACCCGAACCTTGTCCATGCCAGAGGTTTTGCGTCCGGCGACCTCGAAGCCATTGCGGACCGCATGCGCCTGCACTACCCTCTCCTCCACATCAGCACACGAAACGGCATCTAGGATGAGTCGGCCCGTTGACTGCATCTACCCCAGCCGCTCATATCTGAAGGCGATGGCCTTTTAACAATAATCTCAGCAACTGATGTTCGTTTGGTCGCTGTGGACAACCTCCGCCCAGTGCTATACTAAATATTGTCGGGAGCACAATCCTGTCCCGGCACGAGGAGGAACGCGTGAAAACCACGAAATACATCACAAGAGCTGCTGTCATCCTGGCGCTTACCATCGCACTTCAGTTCGGCATCAGGATGATCATCCCATCGGTACCGCCGTTCAATATCGTCAATCTGTTTGTCGTCGGCAGTATCGTCAATCTTGGACTGCTCCTTGCAACCGAGACGACAGGGCTCTGGGCCGGAGTCGTCATTGCCCTTGCAGCGCCCGTCACCGCATGGCTCCAGCAACATCTTCCATCCCCGACCATGATCCCTGCCGTCATGGCGGGCAACCTCATCCTTGTCATCGTCTTCTGGCTTGTTACGCGCAAGGGCTCCAGACAGACGTGGATGCGCTGGCTCGGCCTTGTGGTCGGTGCAGCAGCCAAGATGGCATTCCTGTACTACGCCATTGGAGCGATCGTTGGCACACTGTCCGCTCTGCCGCCCGTTGCTGCCGCGTTCATCAGATTCTCATTCAGCTGGCCTCAGTTCGTGACCGCCATTATTGCAGGCTTCCTCTCGGTTATGATTGCCGGCCGTATCAAGCCACTGGCCTGATTCTGGAACTGCGCGCAAAACACGACACCCCGCGTACGCGGGGTGTCGTCATATACCTGCTGCTCAGCCCGGAACGGCTCTCTCAGATGCAGTCCGCCGAACGACCACCCGAGACAGCCTCATAGACCCGCTCGGATACCTCTGTCATGAGACGCTTGGCCTGTACTGCACGGTCAAATCCCGACGCAAACACGCACAGCGAGTACGTCGGCCCGTCCGCTACGCTCACGAGTTCCGCATCCAGCAGAGAACCGGGCATGCCGCCCGTCTTTCCCGCAAGGGCAGCACTCCCGGGAAGCGTCCAGGCAATCAGATCTTTCAGCTGGTTCATGCGCAGATAGCCAAGCATACGTTGGCTCGCCTCGTTCGAGACCAGACGATGCGCATAGAGTCGCGCCAGCATGTCGGCGATATCGGCAGCGGTCACGCTATTATCGATTCCACGAGCGAGCATCTCATGGTCCATCATCCGACGACGGATACTTGTCGCCTCATACCCAAGGTCGTGCAGGACATCGTTCAGACGCTCTATGCCGATCTCCTCGATAAGCTGGTTGCAGGCCATGTTGTCGGACACGCCCATCATCATGATGCAGAGATCCTGGACCGACCACGGGCGAGACCTGTCCAGATACTCGAGAAGGCCAGTCCCATGAGGGGCAGCGACTGTCAGACGAATCGGCCGGTCCCACACCAGGTCACCCAGTTCCACCAGTTGCGCAACGCAAACCAGGACTGGAAGCTTGATGATCGACGCTGCTCCGAACGGGAGATTACTATTTTGAGAGAAGATGAGACAGCGGTCTTCTGCGCTCAAGAGCTCGGCGTGCACGGCGCATGGAAACGTGACCGTCGCAAGAACTCCTTGAAGCGCTTTCTGGACGGGAAGGTACCGGGCGTCCTGCTTCATTCAGTCTCAGGCTTCGGGCAGTCGCGGTACACGCGGTGAACCAGCTTTCCGACCGTAGAGAGAACCTCGTAGCTGATCGTCTGGGCGAGTGAACCCAGGTCGCCAGCAGTGATGCGCTGATTTCCGGCTTCGCCCATGAGCACAGCTTCGTCGCCCACCGTCACGCCCTGGACGTCCGACAGGTCGATCATGATCTGATCCATGGTCACCCGCCCTATGACCGGCGCCCGCTTGCCACGGATGAGCACCGAGGCCTTATTGGACAACATGCGGGAATACCCATCCCTGTAGCCGACCGGAAGGATTCCTACCGTCGTCGGTTTGTAGGTCAAATAGCTGCGCCCATAGCTGATTCCGTAGCCGGCGGGAACCTGTTTGAACGCAATCAGCCGCGACTTCATCGACATTGCCGGCCGCAATCCCACAATCGGCACGCCCTCGATGGGCGAACAACCATAGAGCAGTAACCCCGGACGGACTCCTTCGAAAGTCGCAGCCTTCATGGTCAGGATACCAGCCGAGTTACAGAAATGGGCAACAGGAGGGCGTATCCCCTCCACAGTCGACTGATGAAGGATTTTCTCGAACCTGCGCAGTTGCATGGAAGAGTAGGATTCGTCCGAATCCGCACAGGAAAAGTGCGAATATATCCCCTCTACCTCAAGACCTTTCATCCCGTTCAACTTGTGCAGCACGTCCAGCGCCCCTTCCGCGAGAACGCCACCTCTTCCCATGCCCGTATCCACCTCGAGATGGACGGTCAGCTGCTTTCCGGCAGCTGCTCCGACGAGTTCGCGTGCGACGTCGTCGTCGGGGATGCTGAGCGTAATATTCTGAGCGATTGTCTCCTGGACTCCCGATGCGGGGACAGAGCCAAACACGAGCATGTGACCTTTGATGCCGGCCCGTCGAAGCTCAAGAGCCTCTTCCAGCGTAGCAAGCGCAAACCAGTTGGCCCCCTCTTCCTGGAGGACTCGCGTCACATCCACCGCGCCATGCCCATAGGCATCGTCCTTGACGACACACAGGACATGGGTCTTTGCCGGCACCATTCCACGGATGACATGATAGTTGCCCCGTACGCAAGCCAGATCGATCTCCAACCACGTAGGACGCCCGAACTGCTCGACCGAAACACTGTCCTCTCTCTTCATGACAAAACCATAGCACGATTCAGAGAGCGTTCAACACAGGAATACTCACTGATACGCAGTCTACAGCCACGCTGTCCATGTCCACCACCAAGTATGCAAACGTTGCCATTGACAAGAGTCGGGTATTCCGTATAGTAGCGGTGTAATCGGTAACTTCGTTATCGGTTACATGCCCTCCTTCGAAAATGGCCCGGACCGCAATCGCGCTTCGGGCCATTTTCTTTGCTGCCCCTCCTACCAGAATCTGACAGGCTGATAGTCCGCAGTCGACTGGTGCAGTGGTGGCAACTCCCTGTCTCCTGCCGTGCTCCGCAACGCTTCTTCCATCGCAGCTGCGAAAAAACGCTCAGAGCTGTAATGGTCGACAATAACTACGCAGCCTCCGGCCTGAGACACGTCGAGTGCCCTGTGATAAGTGACATCTCCCGTGATCAGTACTTGAGCTCCCGCCTTGCTTGCAGCCGGGAGAAGTGACGATCCCGATCCGGAGCAGAAGGCCACGCATTCGATAGTCTCCGGCAGGGTCCCCGCCACCGGCAACACCGACACAGCGAAGAATGACTTGATGAATGCGACGAACTCTTCCGGACCCATGACATGAGGCAGCCTCCCTATGTGCCCGAACCCGGCAACTGGGCTCCCAGGAAGATGCTCCTCGAAAACGTCGACTGCCGGCTCCTCGTAGGGATGAACCCCGCGCAGGGCCTTCAGGACAGATACCAGGTCCCGGCCGGACACAATGGTCTCGACGCGGTCCTCTACCACGCTGGTCATGGCATTCTCCTCGCCCACAAAGGGATGCGTCCCAGGATCAGGCACGAACCCACCCGTCCCGGCGGCCCGGTACGACGTGTGCGAGTAGGAGCCGGTATGCCCTGCCCCGGCTGTAAACATCGCGTCGAGAACCTGTTCCCTGAACTCGGGAGGAACGAACGTGACAATTTTGTACAACCGTTCCGACTCGTGAAGCTCAAGGATACGCAGGTCTGTAAGGCCCATCCGACGCGCCACAAATGCGTTGAGACCGTCCGACACAGCGTCGAAGTTCGTATGTACTGCCAGCAGAGCCATGCCCATACGAACGGCGGCCAACAGCGCCGAGTGCTGGATCGGGTCCAGCTTTTTGATCGCCCTGAAGATGGGGGGATGATGGGAAAGAATGAGATTGGCGCCCACCCGGTGCGCTTCCTCGACCGTCTCGTGCGTGACATCCAGACAAAGGAGAACACCGCGAACTTCATCGTCCATTGAACCGACGATCAGTCCGGCATTGTCATACTCCTCCTGCAGTCGAAACGGGGCCACAATATCGATGAGATCGTACAATTCCTGGATGCGCATTGCGCACCTCCTGTGCCAGCACGTTGCTTTCAACAAGAGTATACGCCACGAACGACCGAACCGACAGGCAACCAACCAGGGAGGAAGGCTCGGGGCTAGCTCCTGGTTCCAGGAAGCTTGTCCCCGGTTGAACCAGCGTGTGCCGTTCCTCCCGCTCGTACCATCCCATACACCAGAGCGGCTTCTCCCGCAAGAGCTACGAGATCGCCCGCGCTGTAGGCCGAACCAACGTCACCGAGAAACGGCAGGACAATATGGTCTCCCAGGAAATTGAAGTGCGTCTGGTCACTCATGAGGACAACGTTGGCTGCGGTGCCATTCCTGAGCAGCTCCTCTGCGTGGGAGCCTTGACCCGTGGCGACAAGTGCCTGCGGGTCAGCCGGCATACGCCCGTGGTTTGCGCCGATGACAAGAACGTTGAGCATCAGTCCGACCAGGAGGATCGGAACACCGAAAACGCTGTGGTTCACCAGCAGAAACGCCAGGAGCATGAGGAGGCTCAGGACATAGATCTCTGGAAGCAGCGCACCAAGCAGCAATTCCCCGCGAGACGTAAAAATAAGCAGCTGAACCACGAACGCCCCCACGCCGAGAGGCAGAGCCTTCAGGTGAAAGTTTTCGATGTAACGCAGCCGTCCGCCGGTAGCCAGACTCAGGCAGAGGGCACATCCAAGAACAACAAGAACAAACACAGGTCAGCCTTCCCCTGCTGGAACAGCATTACTGACAAGAAACCTGTTTTCAGCCATCATTTTCGCACCCCAGCCCATTTCGATATAATAAAGATTCCAAGCAGTTTCCGTCGCTATTGTGGAAGCAGGCCAGTCACACCCTTTCTTCTGATTGATGACCTGCAGGCTTTGCTCTCAACACGCCGAACACGACCACGGCTTCGCCGGCAAGCGCAACCAGGTCACCGACGCTGTATGCTGAACCGGTTGGGCCACCCAGCCGGATCACGATGTTGTCCCCCAGCAGGTTCAGCCTTGTGGAATCGCTCATCAGGACGCAGTTGGCAACGGCTCCACGCAGTCGGAGCAGATCCGCCTCCTCGACCCGGCCCGCGGCGGCCAGTGCCACCACGGAAGCAGGCATCCGTCCAGCATTGGCGCTGATGACGAGCATGTTGAGCATCAGTCCGGCCAGGAGAATCGGAACACCCAGAACGCGTCGGTTGGTGACCAGAAACGCCACCAGGACGCTCAGCGTGACGATGTAAACGACGGGGACAAGCGCCTCACTGACGAAACCCGTTCCCCACCGAGTGAACAGAGCTGTCTGAATCACAAACGTTCCCAGGGCCATCCATAGTCCCTTGAGCTGCCAGTTCCGGGTATACTCCAGCCGTCCCCCGGTGAGCAGACTGGAAACCAGTGCAACACCCAGAACAGCCAGAACCAGCATGCTAGACCTGACCGCCCGCTGGAATGCTGACTTCATCCGTCGAGTCGATCTGAACGGCGGAGGGAAAATTGGTCATGTCTCCTGTAGCAAGGTGTTCATGAACAAGCTTCGTGAATGTGACCACCAGCTCTGGATCGAACTGTGCCCCGCGCTCGTCGTCCAGAATCTTCAGGGCTTCCGTGACCGTGAGGCTCTTGGCCCGGTAGGGCCGCACACTCACCATGGCGTCGAACGAATCTGCGACAGCAATGATGCGCGCACCAAAAGGAATGTTCTCGCCCGCGAGATGGTCCGGGTAACCACTGCCGTCATATCGCTCATGGTGGTGCAGGACGATGTTCCGCCCCCCTTCGAACAACGTCAGCCCCTCCAGTAAGCTGGCAGACACCGCGGGGTGTTCCATGATCTGATGGAACTCCTCTGCACTGAGACCGGGTTTGCGCAGTAAGTTGTCGTCCAGCCCGACTTTCCCCAGGTCGTGCAGCACGGCAGCCTGCAGTACCATCTCCGCTTCGCCACTCTCCATGCCAAGCTCATCACACATATCTTCAACCCACGCCCGCACGCGCTTCGAGTGCTGTGCGGTTTCGGGGCTCTTGCTCTCAAGGACATCAACCAACTTCTCAAGAATCGTCTGTGTTTGGCTTCGTAGGGTCTGCTCTCTTTTGAGAGCATAGGACAGCACGACGAAGACAGGAACCAGAAACAGGACAGTCCATGGGCTCTGCCAGTACAGAACCGTGATGACCATCCCGAGAAGAAGCAACGTCAGGTTGGTGAGCCACGTCGTCCTCACGAGCGAACCCAACGTACGGACGAAACTACCACGAGACAGCAGTAAAAACAAGCCAGCAAGAAGCAGGTACTCGCTTCCAAGATACCAGACGGCCGAGAGTACAAGTGCCCGCCCGTTCTCTATGGCCAGAAAGTCCAGCGATACGTCTACAAAACGATGATAAACAAAACTTGCTCCGCCAACTGCTATGGCATATTCGGCCATATTATATATGGTCGTGATTGCCCTTTTGTGCGTCAGGCGATCGCTCACCAGTGACACAACGACGGCAATGACTGCAGCAATTTGGGGTGGAAACAGACATGCGACAGCAAAAGTGACAGCCATGGCAACCGAGATCTCCATCTTGGACACACCATAAGCCTGCCACACGATAGGGAATGCGTCCGCAAGGATTCCGACTGTAAGGAAGAACCCGGCCCAGAACCAAGAAAACCCAGGTGTGGCCCCCAAGAGCCTCGGGCTGAACACAATCACAGCTACGCCTACAAATGCAACCGCACATATGTAGACAATCACCCGGGCAGAGACACGATCACTCAATGGCAGACCTCCGCCGGTGCGACGTCAAGCATCGATCGGCGCGTCTAATTATGCCTCCAGACTCATGTTTGTCAACAATACTGCAACTATCAATGGTGTCGGGTTGGTGGGCTTAATGCCACTTCATGTTGGCGAG
>NZ_QXIW01000028.1 GCF_003570985.1 Candidatus Cryosericum hinesii | reverse complement strand
ACCTTTAACACCATACGTGATCAATTCTCTCAAAGAACGAACATCCTCATTTTCTGTAGCTAATATCCCAATAGAGGAAGCTTTTTCGAGCATTGATTTTTTTGACAGAACTGCAAAGGTCGCTGCATCATGCAAATTATTGACAGACACCTTTTCTCTAAGTTCATTTCTCAACGCCAGCATCTTGTTGATTTCTTTTTCAAATGCCGCGTCATCAAAATTGGTATTCGTAATCGTCATAAATAGGCTGTTGAGCACTTCATGGTTGATGGTTCCTAATTCCTTAACATTCAACTTTCCTTTAACCACTAGTTCAGAAATACCCTTGAGAGTGTAAATCAGTAAATCCTGAAGCTTTGCAACCTCTTCGCTCTTGCCACAAACACCCTTGATGTCGCAGCCCGTGCCTTTTGCTGTCTCCTGGCATTGGTAACAAAATATACTCATCGAGTTTTCCTCCCTTTATTCGGATGTTCCATCTTGGATCATTCTTTCCGCTTTGTATAAGGCATTGCGGCGGCCCATTCATCAGGCATATCCATATAAGACATTTCCTTCTTCAGTCATCAAATGGATACCTCCTCACTGATTTGAGCATACCACGACTGGTGGTCATACCACCCTGATGCCTTCACGATAGGCGAGGGCCACAAATTATCAAGAACCGTGGAGTGCACTGCAGGGGGCTTGTGTTGCCAGATGGGCCCGGATCCTGCGTTGCGGGCAGGCTCATTGCTCATATACTGATAGTATGGAACAGGACAGGAAAAGACTCCGCAAGGGTGGGGCAATCGCAGTCGCTGTGTCAGGTGACGCCGCGGACTACGTGAATGACTTCCGCAGGCGGTATGATCCCCACGTGGCCCGCATATTGCCGCATATCACGCTCGCGGTTGCGCCCGAACTCGACGCCTGCGACTGGATGCCGGCGCGTCCCCGGATCAGGGAGGCATTGTCCCGGATTCCCCCGTTCACCGTCCACGTCGCCGAACTCGGCACGTTCATGGACGACCTTGTGCTCTGGCTGCAGCCGAATGTACCACATGACGAACTGTTCACGCTGAGGCAGATGGTCCTGGGGTCATTCCCGGACGTGGTGTTCGACCGCGTGGACGACTTCGTGCCCCACATCTCCATCGGGTTCTTTACAAGTCGTGAAGCTTTGCTTGAGGCCCAGGGTACCGTCCGGCGTGAATTAACTCGGTTCTCGTTCCGGGTAGCGTATGTCTCCTATCTCCAGGCCGATGAAGGCAACATCTGGCAATGCGTCGACACGGTGGAACTTGGGGGATTGAGCACGGGGGTCACCTGCTCCGACGCCTGAACGCCCCGATGTGTTTCGGAGAACTGTCATCAAGGAGGAATCATGAGTATCTTCTATTGCGACACGTGCCACACAAAGTTCGAGGCAGGGGGAATCAAGACTGACTGGATCGACCGGACATATGGTCCCTGCACAAGGTGGACTGCCTCGTGCCCTGACTGCGGCGAGGAATGCCAACTGGCGAAGACTGTCCATGCTCACGCCGACGGGGATGACGGCTGTGAAGGAGAGTCCTGTGGCTGCGGAGGAGGTTCCTGCAGCTGCGGCGGCTCCGGATGTTCCTCCTGTGGTGGGTGCTGAGAAGTCTCTTATCTGTCATTCCCCCGAGCCCTTTTGTTCAAGGCGAGGGGTGCTTCTCCGCGCATGCGGGAATCCAGCCCTGCCCCAACGTGTGGGTCTCCGCCTTCGCGGGGACGACGACATCCCACTCAAGGTGACCCCATATCAGCCTGTGGAAACAGACCTGTGGAAAGTGGGTAGAAGTTCGGGAAGATGACGGCTGAGCCGCACAAAAACGCAGTCTGAGCTTGTGGATAACCTGTCAGCATGTTGGGACAAGGTGTCAGCAAAGACCCACAGACGATTTGTTAATGCGATGTTCTGGTTCCGTTGCAACCGGTTGCAGGGTGTGGATAACTCTAACTGCTGATTGTGACAGCTGTCATCACAGTTCAGACAGGCTACTTGTCGTACGGCTCTCCCTTGAGAATGGAGAACGCGCGGTACAGTTGCTCCAGGAGGATCACCCGTGCCAGCTCGTGCGGCAGGGTCAGCTTCCCGAACGAAAGGATGCTCGTGCCGGGAGAGAGAGGGCGGACTCCGACATTCTGTTCGATGTACGTCTGCAAGGTGGGGTTGAACCCCTCGGCGCCGCCAATGAAGAATGATAGCTTGCGCGTCCCCATGTTCATGAGGTCCTGCAGGCGCTCAGACAGCTCGTGCGACGTGATCTCCTGACCACGGGGGTCAAGCAGGACACGCGCCCCTTCTTCGAACCGTGCATAGTTGGCAAGTTGCCTCGATGCGGAGTCGATGACGCTCAGCTCACAATAGTGCTCGAGGCGACGACAATATTCATCCTGTGCCATCTTGTTGTAGGACTTCTTGAGACCGCCGCCCTGGGCGCATATCATAATCTTCATGCGGTCAGTATAGCGGTTGCAGTCCCCCGGACAAGAACTGGATTCCCGCATGCGCGGGAATGACAACCAGAAGGGTTTCAATTTGTCGTCCCCGTGAAGGCGGAGACCCACAGCATCATGCAAGAATAAAGACGTTCTAGTGGCTGGTGATGTGCCCCTTGCCAAGCCGCTTGGACTCGTACAGGCGGTCGTCAGCCAGCTTGACGAGGTCCTCTGCCGAGGAATCGCTGACATAGTTGGCGATACCGGTCGAGAACGTCACACGCCCCAGCATCGTGATGAGTTCCGGGCATAAGAAATCGGTCAGGCGTTTCAGGAGCACCTCAGCCTGCTCACGCGTCGTCTCGGGCAACAAGAGCAGAAATTCGTCCCCACCATAGCGGAACACCAGGTCGGAGGCACGGGCAATTTTGCGGATACAGCCTGCGAAGACCCGCAACAGGCGGTCCCCCTCCTCGTGGCCCAGATTATCGTTGACAGCCTTGAAGCCGTCGAGGTCCAGCATGGCCAAGCTCATGTCTCGATGGTACCGAGCCGCACGCTGAATCTCCGCAGGAACCATTTCATCCATCATGCGACGGTTGAAAAACCCTGTGAGTCCGTCGCGGGTTGCCTGCTCGCGCAGCTGCTTTGTCTTCTGCTGATTGTCGATGAGCAGGGCAAGCCCCGAGGCAAACGGCGTAAGCAGCCGGATGTCGGAGTGCGTGAACGCTGCAACCATGGGCGACTCCAGGTTGAGCACGCCAACGCAACTCCCTCCTACAAGCAGCGGAATCGCCAGTTCAGACAGCGCGGGCCACAGCCCTTCGATGAATTCGGCACACATCCTCGTGTCGCGGACAAGAACCGGCTTTGACGACAGGAACGCGCGCACGGTGACACCTTTACGACCGTGCACGTCCATTTCCATTCCAGCGTGCCCGATCTCACGTCCACGGCTGGCCTTGAGCACCAGCATCTCACGTCGCGGGTCATGCACGAAGACGACGACATGTGCATATCCCAAGATACGACCGATGCGTTCGAGAACGTGATCGATCTTCACTTGCAGTCCCTGTTCGTCGGTTGCTTGCGCGCCAGCGACCGCCATCTCATAGAGGATGCTCATCTGCTGGTTGCGCACTGCCAGTTCACGCGCCTCCTCATAGCGCAGAATGAGGAGCGCAATAGTGCTCACCACCGGTTCGATGACAGTGACTACTTCAGGGCCAATGCGCTGCTCGATGGCCTGGACGTTGACGATGGCGATGACGCGCCCACGCAGGAGGATGGGGAAGCCGGCCCACGAAGTGGTGGAAGGTACCGGCTCGCGCCAGTCGGCCATCGATCTGAAATCCTCAATGATCACTGGTTTCTTCGTATGGACGATGTCTGCAAGTTTCCTGGGCAGGCCTTCCCGGTCGAAGCTGCGCTCAGTGCTGTGAATGATGGAGGCGGCGATGTTCGCCCAAGCCTCGATGCGCAGCTTCCCTTGCGGACTGATCCTGAGGAGCATCACACTGCAGGACGGCACGAGATGTGCAACTACCTCTACGGCCCGCTGCACCGCCTTCCGGTGCGAACGTTCCTGGAGGATGCTCTGCAATTCGTGCAGCTCGATGACACCAGTGCTAGTCGCCACGTTCACATTAATAGCATTTTAGCAACCATCGGTGTTTTTTCCAGTTTTGCTCAGCCCTCGCGCTTCAGCCCGAAGTTGGCGACAAAAAACTCCATCTCTGCGGGAGGAATGTGATGCACGCCGCCGAGTATGGTCGCATACACCACAGACATGCACGTCTGCTCGAGGAGCTCCATACGGTTGTACGCCTCCTCCAGGTCCGCGCCGACGGTGATTGCGCCATGGTTCGCCATCAATACCGCGTTGCGGTGAGCAAGTCCTTCGGCAACTTCGCAGGCCAGCTCAATCGTCGACGGTGTCACGTACGGCAGGCAGGGAACATGGCCCAGCAGGATGGTCGTCTCCGGCAGAACGTCGTCCGGAATCTCGCGGTGGGCGAGTGCAAAGCCAACGGCAAACCGGGGATGAGCGTGGATGATGGCATTCACGTCTGGTCGGCCCTTGTAGATCTCGTAGTGCATCTTGCCTTCGGATGATGGGTTGCCGTTTCCTCGCAGTTTGTTGCCCTCAATGTCGACAACGACCACGTCGCCTTCCGTCATGAACCCCTTGTTGATACCGGCTGGTGTAATAACGATCTCGTCTCCCCGCCGAATACTCACGTTGCCACCCAGGGCGGCGTTCATGTTTTTGGAGTACAACCTCTTGGCTATCTCGACCAGTTTTGTTGCTGTTTCCATCCAAACCTCCCCATTTCCACCCCGGACTGCGAGCTCTTGCGTCGCTTCTGAAGCCGGGTTGTCATTCATTGAGTATACCATATACTTGCAAGGTAGGTAATCATGTTCAGTGTGGAGGACCAATGTATTCAATCATCGTTCATGGCGGTGTCGGAGCGGTATCCCACGAAAAGGAAGAAGCTGTTATTGCCGGGGTCCGGGAAGCTGTCAAAGCCGGAAGTGACGTTCTTGCGAGCAGTGGATCCTCTCTGGACGCTGTGGAGACTGCTATCAAGATTCTGGAGGACAATCCGCTGTTCAACTGTGGCACCGGCTCCGTGCTAACGTTCGATGGAGAGGTTGAGATGGACGCAGCCGTTGCCTATGGTCCTGCACTTGGATTTGGAGCCATCGCCGGCATCAAGAACATCCAGCATCCCATCTCACTGGCGCGCATGGTCATGGAGAAGACGGACCACGTGCTTCTTCAGGGCGGTGGCGCTCAGGAATTTGCTCGCATGATGGGCATCGCATCCCACGATCCCATTACTGAGGAACGGCGCGTCCAGTGGCGAGCATACCGCGAGAAGTTCCTCCGTGGTGATGCGGGCGACTGGCCGAAGCTCAAGGCCCTCATGAAGGAACATCCGGAGTTCATGCACGGCACCGTTGGCGCTGTCGCCGTGGACGAAAAGGGCGAGATAACCGCAGGCACATCCACGGGTGGCGTCTTCCTCAAAATGCTGGGACGCGTCGGTGACACCCCACTGCCCGGCGCAGGGACGTATGCCACGAACTTTGGCGGCGCCTCGTCGACCGGACTGGGCGAGAGCATGATGCGCACCCTCATCACCAAGACCGCCTGCGACTTCATGCGCATGGGGCTCAACGCCCAGGGCGCCGCATCTGGCGCAGTGAACATGCTCAGCAACATCCTGGGGACCGAGGCGGGGATCATCGTCGTCGACAATCAGGGCGGCATCGGTTTTGCCCAGAACACACCGCAGATGCCCCACGCCTACTTCAAGAAGGGCATGTCCGAACCAGTTGCAGAGCTGTAACCCTCACACATCTGGAACAACCATGGAAAGAGATGAAAATATGTTCGACATCGACACATACGCGAGAGAAGCGGCGGAGCACCGTCACTATCTGCATGCCCATCCGGAACCTTCGTTCGAGGAACAGGGGACGCAGCAGTACATCACTGATTGCTTGCACAGTCTTGGTTTGAATCCCTCGCCCATAGCGGGAACCGGGGTCACGGCGACCATCACCGGAACGCAGGGTCCTGCGAACGACAAGGTCCTCCTATTGCGCGCCGACATCGACGCCCTGCGACTGACTGAGGAGACTGGTCTGCCATTTGCTTCACAGAACAAAGGCGTGATGCACGCCTGCGGCCATGACGGCCATACCGGGACGTTGCTCGCCGTCGCGCACTGGCTGGTCGACCATCGGGACCAGTTTGGCGGGACGGTCAAGCTGCTCTTTCAACCAGCAGAGGAGATCTCGCCCGGCGGCGCGGAACCATGCGTCAAGGAGGGGGTCCTCCAGAACCCAGATGTCACCTTTGTCTTCGGGATGCATCTGTGGAACACGTTCGAGTTTGGCAAGATCGGTCTGCGTGCGGGGCCTCTCCTGGCAGAAGCTGACCGGTTCGAGCTGACGGTCACCGGCAAGGGCACACACGCCGCGGCACCACACCTCGGCGCGGACCCAATCGTGGCCGCCGCCCAGATTGTCACCGCCCTCCAGACGATCGTCTCGCGTGAGACCAATCCTCTCGAATCGCGTGTGGTGACCATCGGCACCATCGACGGCGGCTCTGCATTCAACATCATCCCCCAGAGCGTCCACATGACCGGCACCCTGCGCGCACTGTCGCGGGAAGACGCCGAACTCGGCGCCGCCAGTCTGCGCCGCATCGTCAGTCATACGGCCGAAGCTCTTGGCACGACTGCCGCAATCGACTACGAATTCGGGTATCCCCCCGTCATCAACAGTTGCGAATCCGTCGCCTTCCTGCGTCCCATCCTCCAGCAACTCGTCGGCGAAAGCAACGTCGTCGAGCCTGAGATCAGTATGGGTGGAGAAGACTTCGCCTACTACCTCCAGCAGGTCCCCGGGGCGTTTATCTTCCTCGGGACGAGAAACGTGGCAAAGGGTCTCACCGCCCCACACCACAATCCGAAGTTCACCTTCGACGAGGACATCTTCCCTGTCGCGGTGTCGATATTCGTGGCCGTCGTGAGGCGATACCTTTCGTGAAACTCTCCACACGGCGTGTCGCGCAGCTTGCCGTCATGGTGGCACTGCTGGTCATCGGCGCTTACGTCAGTATCCCCCTCCGGCCGGTCCCGATAACATTCCAGAGTGCCTTCGTCGTGCTGACACCACTCCTGTTCGGCACGAGCGCGTACATTGCCGTCCTGGCCTACCTGCTGCTTGGACTGGTAGGCCTGCCGGTCTTCGCAGAGGGAGCCTCCGGTCTGGTCGCTCTCTCGGGACCGACGGGCGGCTTCCTTGTCGGTTTTCTGCTCGCCTCCATCGTCATTGGCGTCATTGCCGAGCATTGGCACTGGGACTCCCGGTGGCGTGACCTGGTTCTTGCAGAAGGATCGCTCGTCTTCATCTATGTCCCCGGCATCTTCTGGATGTGGCACGTTCTCCTGTTGCGAGGGGGCGCCGCCCAAGCAGCTCTCGTCGGCCTCATCCCGATCCTGGCCCTCGACGTCGTCAAAATGGCCGTGGTCGCCGCCCTTGCGCGTCCCCTTCGTTCGGCCCTGACTGAGGTAGACGGTGGCTGACTACAAGGTTCTGCTTGCCTACGCCAGCGTGGGCGCCGGACATGAACAGGCGGCACGCGCGCTGGGAGAGGTTTTCGAGCAGCGAGGCTGGGCAACGCGATACGTCGACTTCCTTGACGAGGCCCCCGCGCCCATGCGCTTTGTCATGCGCGACGCCTACCTGCAACTTGTCAGGATCCTCCCCCTGGCCTACGATCTGGCCTTCCAGCACACCGTCACCCAGGACCTCAGGGAGGCGGAGCGCACATCGCGGCTTCTCGCAAACGTCGGCTACAGAAGGCTGCAAGAGCTGGCGCTCATGGAGGCTCCCGACGCGATCATCTCCACGAATCTCTGGCCGACGCTGGCGCTTTCAAAAGTCAAACGGCACCGCATGCAGGGAACACCGCTCATCAACTGCTTCACCGACTACGTCCTGCAGACGCTGTACATGTCCAAGGGAGTCAACTGGCACGTCTCGGCAAACGAGCAAATCACCGCCACCTTCGAGGCTACCCACCGGCGTCTCCGCGAACCCATCTACTCCTTCGGCATTCCCGTCCGTCCGGCGTTCGCCATCCACCGTGCGCGGGAGGAAGCCCGTGCCATGCTGGGTATCCCGCAGGACGCCCATCTGGCCGTCGTCACGGGAGGCGGACTGGGCCTCGGGCATATCCTCGAGGCATGTGACACTCTGACGTCCAGACCCTTTGGAGAACCCGTCACCATCATGGCTCTCTGTGGCAACAACGCTGATGTCCAGAGCCAGATAGGGAGCATGGCCATCGCGCGTTCGTCCAGGCACACTATCAGAGCAGTCGGTTGGACTGACCAGATTCCCGCGTATATGCAGGCAGCCGAC
Organism: Candidatus Cryosericum hinesii; assembly: GCF_003570985.1. Taxonomy (GTDB): domain Bacteria; phylum Caldisericota; class Caldisericia; order Cryosericales; family Cryosericaceae; genus Cryosericum; species Cryosericum hinesii. Next base: position 56,116 of record NZ_QXIW01000028.1, on the reverse strand, counting down.
CTGCTTGTCAGCAAGGCAGGGGGCATCACGCTTGCCGAGGCGGCGGCTGTCGGTGTCCCGCTCGTCATCTTCGAGCCCCTCCCGGGCCAGGAGACCGCGAACACACGGTTCCTGACACAACACGAAGCCGCGTATGCTGCGGAGGATGCCGATCAGCTTCTTCGTGCCGCCGATGAACTCATGTTTACAAGCAGGGGGTCAGAGATGTCCGGTAACCTCAGGCGCCTGGGGAGGCCCAACGCCACGCAGGACATCGTCGCAAGGATCTGTGAAGACGTATATCGCCCAACATCGCCAACAGAGTCATCATGACGGAATTGTTGCCGCCCTGGGCGCAGCTCCTGCCCAAACACTTCACCGCGTCAGGTTTTGTCCTGCGAGATGACCGCATCCTGCTGGTAAATCACCGCAAACATCATGTCTGGATCTACCCTGGCGGTCACGTGGAGCCCAACGAGACACCAGACGAAGCATGCCTCCGCGAGATCTTCGAGGAGACAGGGGTGCATTGCCGCATCGTGAGCCCCCGGGACGAGACACTGGGCGAGCCCGGTGTCGTGGAGGTCCTGCACGTTCCGTGGATGGTCCTGTGTGAGCGCATCCCAACCGGCACGGAACCCGAGCACTGCCACATCGACTTTGCCTACGTCTGTGAGCCCTTGGCCGGCGAGGGAACTCATCTCACCGAGGACACACGGGAGACGGAAGGCATCGGATGGTTCACGCTCGAGGAAATGGGTTCGCTGAACCTGTTCCCCGACTTCCGCCGTCAGGTCACAAAACTGCTCAGTCCGTAGTCCGCCTGCTGGAAGACGTCAGTACACCTTTGTACGAACAACCCGCATCGGCACCAGCTTCCTTTTCCTGGACATCCTGGACCTGCCAGGTGCAGGGGCATGGTTGCTCCCAGTCGTGCTACGTACTACGATCTTATTCTACTTCTTGTCAGAGAACTTCACAGTAACGTGAGTGCCGTCACAAAATGGTTTGTTGCTGGATTTTCCGCATCTGCACAATGTCACCCTGTTTCTTGGCTCATATTCTTTGCCCTTGCAAGACTCCACAGGTATCTTCCCTCGTACCCAAAGAGGACCACTCACGCCCTCCTGAGGGTCTTCAACAAGAGCGATGGATTCCCCACATGCGGGTTCGATCGGTTTTTCTGTTTCCTTATCATAGCACACCAGCCTGCCGGACGGGCAGTTGCCGGCAGTCTGTATTGCCATCTCTTTGGCGAGTGGAACGCCTGAGTGTTTTGTCAACTCCCACGTGCCAATGCCCTTGTCACAGAACCTCGCACCTACGCAGAGTTCTGCTTTGTCTCTAAGAACTAGAGTGGGGCCCTGTATGGCTTGGGAACTCCGTTCATACGGCTCATTCTGTGCCGTCTCTGTACCATCGAAGTCAATCTTTTCATGTGTCCCATCGCAAAATGGTTTGTTGCTGGATTTTCCGCACCTGCACAATGCACAGCTTTCGGGAGTCTCAGACTTCTCAGTCTCTTCCCATGTGTCCGAAACACCATTCTCGTCAACAATGATGGTCTCTCTCGATAAGCGAACTTTACCGGACACCAGGTAGGGTCCATCTTTGGTAATCTGTATTCTAGGTTCTTCTCTCACCTTGTTCTCCCCTTCTGGTCTCTTTGCCCAGATTCATTACCCTTCCACACAATCAAGCCAATCGGCAACCCCACACAACCCCGATGCGTCTCTGGACATTGTCGGTCTGCCTACCACACAAGTATTGATTATTATGTCCAGAATGGCTACGGTGTGAACAGTTTTTTGAGCTCATTCTCATAAGTCCGTGCCACCCACTAGAACCAGTGCACGACCTCGGACAAGGGGCGCCTCGGACGGGCAGCGGGCTGCTCGTCTGGATACCCAAGCGCCACTGCGGCCACGAGCTGGCCCGATTCTCCCAGCCATTCTTCCAGTTGTTGATACGCCGACCACACGTCACACATCCAGACCGCGCCCAGACCCATAGCCTGTGCGGCCAGCAGCATGTTCTGGATCGCCGCCCCGATGGACTGAGTGTCTACTGTTTCCATGACTATTTGCGCAAGCGAGTGCGACGCCCAGGGTGCCACACCTTCCGGGTTGAAGACAAAGATCGTCACGGGAGCGCGGTCCATGACACGCGCCGTCATAATGGCCGAGCCGGTGTCTATCCCGCGAGCCTTGGTGTCTGTGATGCCCTCGCGCATGACTCGTATCATCTGTGCGCGCTTCTCGTCGCCCGCCACCACGACGAACCGCCATGACTGATGGTTCTTACCCGACGGCGCGAGAATCGCCGCTGCGAGGACCGCGTTCACGGTCTCCTCGGTAACAGGACGGTCAGTGAATTTGCGGATGCTCCTCCGCGCGGCTATCGCTTCCAGGATATCCACGACTGGTGCCTCCCCGTAAAATTTCTGTATGTCAACGAGCCACAGCCAGGGCCCCCATCGGGTCCCATGGCGGCAGGATCGTCGGCTCTTCACGCAGGACAGCAGCCAGATCCTCCGGGAGATAGTCCCGGCTGACGGCGACCTCGTACACGTACTCGTCGAACCACGCGTCTGTCATGACGAAGAATCCCTTCTCCCCGAACTTGTCTCCCCACGAATTCTCGACACGCCACTTGCGTGCATGCCCATCGCCGTCGAGGTCGACGCCTGTCAGCACCATGGCGTGCGTCATGGCACTCTGCCCATACATGATGCGCTCGGCCTTGTCACTCATGAGCCCCTCGCCATAGACAAGGTCATACTCATAGATCGACGGGTCCAGGATGCCGAGGTCCCGCTCTTCGAACTTGCCCACGTCGCAGCCGAACCACACCGGACGGCCGGCGACCAGCATGTCGATCGCAGCCTGCTTGAAAACCTCGATGGGCGTGTTCAGGTACCGGATACCCCTCGCCTCGATGACATTGCCCAGGTAGCCGATGGTGTATAGATGGTTCATAGGTTTGTCGGGCGTCGGGCAGTTGATGAGACAGACCTTGTTCTCGAGGTCCACGCCGACGTACCGCGCGAAGAAATCCTGCGGAGTGATGGTACCGTCCCGGTGGAAGGTACCCCCCTTGTCCCGCCACTGCCAGAAGAATTCGACGGGCGGCGTCCCGAGATGCGTGGCCAGCATGCGGAAGATCACGTTCATCATCATTTCCTTGCGCGAACGCAGGACGTCCTCTTCATCTCCACTGGCAGCCATGCGCCTCAGTTCGGCGGCATACTCGCGCAGCTTGGCCGTGATAACGTCGTTCATGTCCCTTGTGTTGCTGCTGCTCTCCGTCTCGGGCATGACGGTCTTCGGGACGACGCCGTACTTGGTCACGAGGGCACAGAACATGTCCCACTGGCCACCATCCTGCAAAGGGGAACCCAAGAGGTACATCAGGAGGCGCCCATCGACAGGCTCGGACAGCGTGGCAAGGATACTCTCGAGGAAGTAGCTCGCCTTCTCCAGCTTGTCCCAGAACATGAGGTAATTCTGTGACAGCTCGAACTTGTCAACATCAAGGCGTTTCATCGCTTCGGTCCGGAACGTATTGAGGCCGGAGAACAGCCAGCAGCGCCCGCTCTTCTCCTGAGCCGTCGCCTCGTTGCTCGGCAGCATCACGGAGAACGTGTGGTCTACCCCCGTCGCCGCCTCGTGGTTGAGGGCAACGGTATGCACGGAAACCCGCGTCACAGCGTTCTGTACCAGCCTGTTGACCGGATCGCTCTCGAATGACATCCTGAACTGATCGAGCATCTCTTGCGTCATGACTGCCTGTGGATTGTACTGACTCATGGTTCTTCCTCCCGTCGTGCGGGTTCTGCCACCCGTCGTCTCGTTTAGATTACACCGCTCCTGTGTTTTTGCGAGAGGGCCCAGCCTTGTATACTACTCATATGAGACTGCGAATCGCAAGCTGGAATGTGCGCGGTATGCCCCATCCGACCGATCAGCTCCGATTGCTGGCTGACCAGAACTCCGACATCCTGCTCCTGCAGGACGTGGGACCATCCGCCGTACGTGCCGTGGTGGACAGTCGCCTGTGGGAACACACCACCGACACATGGTCGTTTCCTATCTCTTCCCAAGGTGTCGCCCGCCGGGGCGGGTGCTTAATAGCGGCCACAGGCGAATGGGTGCTCGGGTCAGCGTTACCTGTCCCAGACCTCCTGCTCCCCAGTCGTTCGCTTGCCATCACTGCCACCCACACGGGATCCGCCCTGACGCTCCTCTCCTGCTATGCCCCCACTAATACGGGTCCAGGCAAAACGGAGCGACCCCGCGCGTTCAGCGCCCTTGCGGATTGGCTGTCCTCCGCCCCCTGCCCCGTCGTGCTGGGCATGGACGCCAACGGGCCGCGCGTGGACCACCCCGACATCGAGCAAAGCAGGTGGTGGACTGAAGAAGAGGCGCTGGTCCTCGGCGCCGGGACACGAACCGAAGACGTCCTGCGCTTGTGGTACACCGGCCATCCCGCAGAACTGAAACGCCGGGTACGGTACTACCCGAACGGACCCCTTGCCGATTCGTATCACCGCGGACGGAAAGGCAAATACCTGCGCTGCCGCTATGACAGCATCCGCGTCTCGCCCAGCATCAGTGTCACGGATGTCCGCTACCTGTATGAAGAGGCTGTCCGGGCCGGCAGTGATCACGCACTCGTTGTCACAGACATCGATCTGCCCTGAACAGTAGAACGTCAACCGCTTCAGAGATATCTTTACAAGATCAGACCTTGTGAGCTCTCGTATAAGACTCCGGCACATACCCGGCGATTCCATGCTTTGTTGCTGCATTGATCATCCAGTAGGGATTGCGCAGAAGCTCACGTCCCAGCGCCACTAGATCCGCCCTGCCGTTTTGAAGAATTTCTTCCACCATTTCATCATTTGTAATCAAACCCACGGCGATTGTCGGTTTGCCACATTCTTTTCGTATCTTTTCTGACAAGGGGACCTGATACCCGGGATAATCGTTGATCTCTATAGGGAGTAGGCCACCAGAACTTACATGGACAAGATCAATCGAAGATTTGACCATGTTTATTATTTGCACCATCATTTCGCCGTCGATTCCACCTTCCTGATAATCACGGGCAGAGACACGGATCCACAGCGGTTTTTCTTCGGGCCAGACAGGGCGAACGGCTGCCAGTATTTCTTTGAGAAACCTGACCCGGTTCTCCAGACTGCCACCATACTCATCCGTGCGCCTGTTGGTAATCGGCGACAGAAACTCATGAACAAGGTAGCCATGCGCCGCATGGATCTCCAAAGCGTCGAATCCGGCGGTATTGACCCGCCCAGCCGCCGCTTTGAAGGCTGCAACAATCTCACCGATCTGTGCCTTCGTCAGCTCTTCCGGCATACGGTAATCGCTGCTAAAGCGGACAGCGCTCGGGGCAAAAGGTTGTCTTGCGGAGGACGTGCTCTTTCTGCCGGCGTGGTTGATTTGAAGCGCAATTTTGGCGCCGTTTGCATGGCAGGCATCCACAATCCGTTTCAGCCCGGCAATCTGGTCGTCATTCCAGATGCCAAGGTCGTTGTCCGTGAGCCTGCCCTCAGGGGCTACACCGGTCGACTCCACAATGATCAACCCTACTCCTCCCAGAGCTCTGGAGGCATAGTGGCATAGATGAAACGACGATGGCAAACCGTCAGACGTTGCCTGATACATACACATCGGCGGCATAACGATTCTGTTCTTAAGAGTTATATCTTTGACTTTGTATTCTTCAAACAGTTTCATTGAGCTTACCTCCTTTTTCATTTCCTGAAGATAGATTCCGGACAACCGAATTATGTCTATTTAATTCCTTTGCACTCGTCATTCGCACCTCCAAATTGCTTTCAAACCCCTTGTACTATGAGCAGTCTACCGTATCTGCCCACTGGAATCAACGGTAAGATTGTATGTTTCTGTATGCCTGAAACCATTTTGTCCAAAGAGGGCATGAGTTCCCCAATAAAACTCACACTTATCTGGTTGAGGTTGCCGTCTGTCTGCTTGCTTAGAATAATGTGTCACTATACACGTTTTCATGTAGTTCTGATACTAGGAAGAATACCAAAGAATGAGCTTTCCGACCTGACAGAATTTCTACATTCATCAGTGGGGAAACATCCTATCTGTAATGGCCGTGGACTCGGTCTGCCAATGGTTACCTGCATCACCAGTGTGCACGGTCCTGACAAGTAATACAGGCAAGGGACTGACAGTGAGCATTGAGCTTCCAATCATCAAGGAGCTCTTATGAAAAAGGGGGACTGTGACCGATCGGTCACAGTCCCCTATAACCTATTGAACGACTTGCCAGTACTTAGGTCAGAATCTTCTGGAGCAGTGGAAAATCAGCAACATTTCTGATGCGAAGTTTCCTGTTTTCCTCGCTGAAACACTACGCTATGCTGTGCGGAGGTATTCTCTCAATTCCTGACAGTTTTCCGCATAGGTGTGACCGGCGCGGAATGCAGTCTTGGTTCCCAGCACCAGCACATCGGCCCCCTGCTGCACGACCTGCCGTGCATCGTTGAAATTCAGGCTTCCATCCACCTCTATCGAGACATCCTGTCTTCCATGCTCGTCCAGCATCTTGCGTATTCTGGCGATCTTGTCCAGGATCTGACGATCCAATTCCGGCTCTGGAACACTGAAGGTACGGATCATCAGATTGACCATGTCAACGTACGGAACCAGCTCCTCCAGCACGCTGAGGGGAGTGCCTGGATTCAACGTCACCGCCGGCTTGCCACCAGCGTTCCGCACCCTTTTGAGAAGGGACGTGATCTGCATGGTCGTCTCCATCTGGATATCGATGTAGGAATTCTTGCAGTACGGCAAGAAAGCATCCAGGAGATGGGCGGGCCTTCCGACTGAAATATGGATGTCCAGCGGGATAGCCGTAGCCGCGCAGATGGCAGGAATCAGTTTCGGCGACATCAGGATTGTGTCACCATAACTTGTATCCAGGATATCGATATGAAGCAGGTCAACCTTCGCTTCTTCCAGCTTCCCGAGCTCGGATCCCAAGGCCAGCCAGTCTGCGCGTTCAATAGAGGGAGCTAATCTGATCTTAAGCATATTCCCCACCATCCCGTCACTGCAGATATTCCCGCAGGGCATTGCAACGCTCCACGACGGAAACGCCGGGTTGATAGACGCTCTTTGTGCCCAGAACAAATATGCTGGCACCCACCGCCTTCGTGCGACGGGCAACGTCAAACGAAACGCCACCATCCACTTCAATGGGGACATCCCGTCTTCCATGCTCGTCCAGCATCTTGCGTGTTCTGGCGATCTTGTCCAGCAGCTGATCGTCCAATCCGACCCCTGCCCCGTTGCCTGCATTTCCTAGCACAAGAAGGACCATGTCCAGCATCGGGATCAGCTCCTCCAGCATGCACAGGGGAGTAGCGTAATTCAGTGCCGCCGAGACCCTGCCGCCAGCATTTTTGACCTTCCTGAAGATAGACTGGATCTCCTTGGTCACTTCAGTGTGGATACTCACGTAGGCGCCCTGGATATGAGGAAGAATAGTATCCATGATCCGTTCCGGACGGTCGATCATCACATGAATGTCCAGCGGGATAGCCGTGATCTTACGCATGGCCGGAAGCATCAGCGGAGGCAACATCGTCGTGGTGGTAAACGTAGAATCCATGATGTCAAAATGGATCAGATCCACCTTTGCCTCTTCCAGTCTGTGGATCTCAGTTTCCAGGTTCAGCAGATCCGCGCACATGATGGACGGGGAAAGCATACTTTTCATAGACAATACCTCTCATTCCCGAATCTATTCAAGATTCGCATGCCTCTTCATAATGTATGTATCAATATCCTCATGCTCAGCCAGGAGATGTCCTCTTTCCAGCATTTCAAGCACCATAGCGTCGCAGAGGATCAACATGCTCTGTTCAAATGTACTGCCACTGGGCTGCAGCTTCTTCCTGCCGCTCGCCAGGGTAATCCGGACGACAAGATCGGCCTGTCTTCCGATCGTGGAATCGGGGCTATGCGTGATCAATGCTACCTTTGCACCAAGTTTCTTCGCCTTGTTCGCGACGATCGTCAGAGCGCCTGTCTCACCGGAACCTGATCCTATAACCAGAAGGTCCCCCGCTTCGATGGCCGGTGTCACTGTTTCACCCACAACGTAGGACCGAAGTCCCAGGTGCATCATCCGCATCGCAAACCCACGGATCATCAGGAGGGACCTGCCAGCCCCCGCGAAATATACCTTCTTCGCCGCGAGGATTGCATCCTCAAGACGGGCCGTTTCCTCCGGATCCACGCCTTTCAGCGTGCTTCCGAGTTCATTTATGATGTTTTGAACAATCTCATTTGTGTCAGCCATGATCTGTCTCCCTGTTCCGCTTCAGGCCTTGATGACCTTTTGCAGAGCAAGCGCCGTCTCCCGTGGATTGGCAGAACCTGTCAGCCCTCCACCCACGATGACGATCTCAGGACCAATGTTCTTGACAGCCCCGACCGTCTTCAGATTGATGCCGCCAGCCACTGCAACCTTGGCGTTTTTGACCACTGCCACAGTCTCTTCCAGTTCTTCCAGCGGCGTTTTGCCCGTGGACTGTACGTCAACAGCCGTGTGGACGCAGATGTAATCGACGCCGAACGTATCCAGTTCCTTTGCACGCGAGATGACATCGGGAACGTTGATCATATCGACCATGATCTTCCTGCCATACCGGTGTGCTGTCTCCATGGCTCCTTTGATGGTGGGATCCGGGGCTGCCGCCAAGACTGTGACGATATCCGCCCCTGCCTGGCATGCGTATTCTGCCTCAAGGCTGCCGCCGTCCATGATCTTGGTGTCCGACAGGATGGTAAGGTCGGGGTACTTTGCCCGCAAAGCCCGTACTGCAACCTGCCCCTCCAGAATCACCATCGGGGTACCTACCTCGACGATATCCACAACGTCATGAACCTTCTCCACCAGTTCCAATGCCTTTTTTGAATCAACTGTATCAATTGCCATCTGCAATTTCATTGCCTGACTCCTTTTTCCGTCTCAACAGCCATTATCTTCACGTGTCCGGCAGCTATCCCAGCATGTGTTCGATCTCTTCCTGGTACTGCTCGGGTTCATCCAGGAAATTGAACCGCTCCGGGCTGCTGACAAATGATTCATACACGGACTTCCCGAACGTGATGCCCAATGCAGGATTTTCATGAGCCTGGACGATCGTGAGCTGCGGAAGGTCTTTGTAATGACTGTTGTAGACAAATACAATTCTTCCTTGGATATTAAGGACATAGACGCCAAGACCGTGCCTCTGCTGAATGGGAGCATAGAGGAGCGGGCTCGGGGCGGCCAAGTTGCCGAATGCCATGGGCCCTTCACCAACGTTAATGGCACAGTGTCCACAAAACGGCGGTACGATGATCTTTTCACCAGCCTTCAGGAACACTGCTCTTAGCGTCTCCACCTTCAGCTCCTCGTCGGCATGGTCAAAATTCCTCGACTCCTGCAGAAGGAAGACCGCTTCTCCGGTCAGGACCTCATAGACTTCTGGAAATGTGCAGATGTGCCCCGGGACATAGCCGTGATAATGCCCCGAATTCTTTCGGCACTCACCACCCATCGTTCCCGGCATCAGGACCGTGATCCCGTTGGCATACTGACGCTTCTCAAACAGGTGTCGGTCCTCTTCCCGATAGATATCATGGCAGAAGACGTAACACAGCTCATCACAGTTCTCAGCAGCACTGTCGCGGTACAGGAGCCCTTTCATCTTCTGTAGATGCTTGGAGCTGCCGCCCCCGCAGACAACGCCTTCCCCGAATGTCAACTCCTGGGTCGCGTCGTCGAAGAAGACACGTAAACCAAATTTACTCAGTTCAGTCATTGAAATTCTCCATTGACATTTCTCACATAATCTAGCGAAAGGATCATGGCGAAGTGATAAGAGTGTACAGTGTGTCCGTATCCTGAGCTTTCAGCAGCTTATCCATCTTCTTGTCGTCAGCAAGCACATTGGCAATCTGGCTCAGAGCATCCAGATGGCTCTCAGAATCAGTGGCAGCCAAGGCAATCAGCAGTTTTGTCGGGATGCTCTTGCCCATGAACAGGACAGGATTCTTCAACAGCGTCACTGCCATCTGCCGTTTCAGGACGCCATCTTCCGGCCTTGCATGGATCAGGGCCACCACGGGAGTCAACAGATAATAGGCACCACTTTTTTCCGTGAGTGCGATCACAGTATCTATATATCGCTGCGTAATGTATCCCTGCTGTAACAGAGGCCTCGTGCAAAGAGCAATGGCTTCTTTCCAGTCCTGTGCTCCGTCAAGGATCTGCACGTTTATTCGTTTCAACATATCGCTATCGATCATTCATCACCACCTTACTCTCATCGATTGATCACTTCAAGGCGTTGCAAACACACTCCTGATGCTCCCTCAATGGCACACATTATTCGCACCATCCAAGCAGGCCTGGAATATATTCGCAGCGTTTTGAGGCAATTCCAACAAAGCCCGGACAGGCCGCATGGAGATCCAGAAGACCTCCATGCGGCCTGTGCTTGTATCTATTTCTGTCTTTCCTCCAGATACTTGCGGAGTTTCTGCTCCAGCTCATCCCCTGATAGTAGGTTCACCAGAGGGATCACACCCCCGGCTGATGCACATTCTTCAGCGATATCGGCAGAGCAGACAATCAGATCTGTACTCCCTGGCATAACATCACTGATGGTACTGTGTTCCACCTCGACATCATTCAGACCCAGCTTCGCCAGCACCTTTTTCACATTCATTTCCATCAGGAATGATGAGCCAAGCCCAGACATGCAGCAGCATATAATCTTTTGGAGCTTCACGATTATTTCGCACCCTGTACTGCCTGCTCACTCTTTGCTGGCACTCTATTCCTGACCCTGCCAAAGAGAATGGGCAACAGGAACAAGACAAGAATCGTAATGAAGAGGCCTTGTCCGCTTAGAGCCTTGGACAAGAGTCCGAAGAAAACACCAATGACTGCGGAATCACCGCCACCAAATGTCGTGTTGTTGATAACAATATGCCCAACCGACATTAAGAGTGCCGGGAGGATTATCGTGACGATACCACCAAAGAAGGAACCGAAAACCACGCCACGGACTCCGCCTTCCTTGTTACACAATGCTCCGAACGTAGCACCGTAGAAGAAGGCGTTGAACAGCGTGGGGATCATGATAGGCAGGGCCCACGACGTGTGGACCAAGAGCAGTGTGATGCCAAATCCGACGATGCTGCCAATTGTGGCAACAAGAAAACCAATGAGAACGGAATTGGGTTGATAGGGATAAAGCACCGGAATGTCCACTGCCGGTACAGAATTGGGAATGAATCTGTCGGAAATACCCTTGAATGCTGGTACAAGCTCCCCGATCATCATACGAACGCCTGCCTGGATGATGTAGATTCCAGCGGCAAACGTCACAGAATCCATCAATCCGAGGATGAACGAATTATCAGTGCCAAAGACTTCCGCCATGACGGTTGGCTTAAAGATGATAGCCAAGAGGATGACAACAAGGTAGACTGCCCACATCGCTAGCGTCAAAGAAACACTGAGATCTCTGAGGAAGTTCAAGTTCTTTGGAACGTTAACGTCCTCACAAGATTTCTCCTTGTTGCCAGTAAGCTTCGCAATTGCGATGGCAAACCAGTAATACACCGTTCCTGTGTGCCCAACAGCAATCTCCTTGCTGCCGGTAACCTTGCAGACAGAGCCATAGATAAGAGATGGCGCGATTGCCATGTACAGGCCCGTGAGCAAGCCACCACCAACAATTACCTCCCAGGCAGGCAGGTTTGCGATATTGAGTATGATGGCCATCAATGTGGAGATCCACATCAATTCATGCCCTGTCAGATAGATGAATTTGAATTTGGTGATCCTGGCCAAAAGCAAATTCGCGCACATTGCGAGTGCCATGATGGCAGCCATTTCAGAACCATACTTGGCTATTGCCTGCGCAAACATGACTTCATTGACCGGGATGACACCAGTGATATTGAAAGTCTTGGTCAACAGATCGTTCAATGGTGTTAGGCCAGCGATGACGATGCCAGCTCCGCTGCCGATGAGAATTATCCCGAGGACGGTCTTGAGACTTCCCTTGATAACGTCTGTAGACGATTTCTTCTCAACGAGCAGACCGACCATTGCGATGAGACCAATGAGAAGTGCAGGCTGTGCAATGATTTGTTGTAGGAACCTCAGAATCCAAGTAATTACGAACATACATCCTCCCTGTTACGATTTGGAATTACCATCCTTTTCAGAAAGTGCATTCTGGGTTGCTTTTCCTCTCATGAAACATCTGCAACACTCTTAACTGTTCTACAGCAGTACAGCACCTCCGATCCATGTAGTCGTCCGTGACCGTTTTGCTGTAAATATACTAACGATGAGGTACACATCGCCATTTGCATTGGCTTTTCATGTTTTATGAGATGGTATTGTTGTCTACAAATCAAATGGTAGGGAGGGGGACTTGCGAGTCAATCAGATATTTACGGTTGCGCAGAATAAGTGTGATATTGTTCTAACTGCCAGAACGGAGTTACTGTTTCAGAATCCTTTCAACTGCCTGGGGAGAAGAGCATTGCAGCAGGGCGCGGGCGAGTTTGGAGTCTCCCAGTCGCCGTATCAGTTCGTAGAACTCATTGCCATCGTCGCCTTTCCCTGTCAAGGCTGGTACTATGACGATCCTGACATCCAAGACCTTGTCTGGATCCCCCATTTCACGGAATTTGACAGGATCCGTGAGTGTTGCGATTGCGAACCCTTTCTTGATCGTAAGTTCTGGACCTCCATGAGGAATGGCAATAGGGATATCAGTATTGATACCCGTGGGATACTCTTCTTCCCTCAGTAAGGCACCTCTCACTGCTCCTTTCTTTGCAAACCCCTGGCTCACAAGAGCACCTTCGAGGAGCTCAATGACTTCTTTTGATGAATTGGCACTGATCTGCGGAAAGATCAGACTTTTCTTGAACACGCCTTCTTCCGCGATGTCGCTCGTCAGGTTTTCTCTCTCGGTTTTCAGCATTTCTCTGATCCGTTTCTTATCTTCTTGCTGCAGCATCGGAGAGACAACCACATGCGGTATGTTGATATTGTAGACAGGAACAGTGGAAATGATGAGATCCACTGTCTGCTCAATTCTGCCCTCCTCAAGCTCTTTGATTGGTCCGGTCTGGACGATCTCGATTTCCGGGATTTCATTCATCAACTCGTAGTAGAGCAGCTTTGACGTCACAATGCCCATGGGGCAGATGACCGCAACCTTCTTCTTGCGTGGTTGCCGCATCTTTTCCAGAGACACAGCAACATACATGGCAATATAGCCCTTTTCTTCATCAGGGATCTTCAGATGAAAACTGTCTTCTATTCTTCTGGAGGCTCTCTCTGCAACGGCGTAAGCAATGGGGTATTCCTTCTTGAATTCTTCCAATGCAGGATTCTCCATTTTGACGCCTATGTTGATCTTCGTAATCGTCGATTCAAGATGATACGCCAGCATTGAGATGAATTCATCCTCTTTGTTGATGGTTGAACCTAATAATTCGTTGGTCAGCTGTGCAATTTCCTCGGCGATCTGTTGGAATCGGGGAGCGGCTATGAACTTGCCCGTACCTTCTATCGTCTGTGTTCTTGAACTGACAAATCTCAGAGCCAGATACGCGATCTCACTGTCAGCGAATTCTACCTGGAGCTGGTCGTTAACTGCCGAGATACCGCTTTCTATGATCGGTGATATCGGGTTTGCCAAGACTGCTCTTACTTCTTTGGATTCGAATGTTATTGCATGACCTTCCTTAATACGTCTAACGGATACCGCAACAGTAATTGCAAGCGCCAGGGCATCTTCCTCTGTAAATCTCTTTCCGATTCTGGCTTGGACATCCTCAATGAGTTTCCCGATGGCACCCCAATCTGCATGTTCCAGGGCAGAGAGTTTGAGTTTGAAATCTCCTTCGGAAAATGCTCTCGCCATTTTTTGAAATTCCACGTCCAAATAGTTCTCAAACGCTTCAACGAAAGCATCCCGTATATTTTCCTCTTTCCCTTCGATGAAATAGCCAAAGCCCGGCCTGCTCAGAAGAAGGATCCCTCTGTCAGACAACCAGTTGCTGACTTCCTTGATGCACTCAACGACCGTGGGGCGCGAAATATCAAGGATCTCGCAGAGATCTTCGATCGTCGGGATCCTCTCACTGAGAAGAACGACTCCCGCTATGTACCACGTCTTCTTCTTTCTAGGAAGAGTCCTGGTTCCAAGAGAAGTCAGCTTTTTCCTGAGATCTTCCATATTTTCAGGAGATCCGACGATCTTCAGACCTATTTTTGGCTTGTTGACGAGAGACAGATTGTTTTCCTCAAGAAGTCCCTCGATCTCGGCAATGTCTTTTCGGAACGTGTTAACATTGATATCGAGTTGTTTCAATATCTCGGAGGCAGAAACGGGATACTTCTGCTCCAGAAGATAGGAGATAACTTGGATATGTCTTCCTTTTATTTTAGGCATCTTTGAGATTATATCACGTTTGCAAACCCTCGCATTGACTCATAGAGATACTACGACCCGTGTCAAGAGGACAAACACAGATTGGTTTCATGTTCAAGTGTCCAGGGTGAAGCATGTTGGAAAAGAAGAAGACATTACCTGCTGCCAAACACAGCAGAGTATCAAATAACGCTGGCCGACTGATCGTCGCAGATATCAACATTCCTCGAATAACAGAACGCCCCCAACCAATAGCTGGGGGGCAAGAACATGCAATCAGTAGCGGTCAGACTTTCTTGTTCTTGCCCTTTGTCTGCGGTTTTCCCCTGAACAGCGCGTTGTACGCGATGAACTCGACGGCCAGGTACGCACATGTCTTGGGGATCATCAGCATGCCGACCAACTCGTGGGTTGGCGCAAACAGGATGACCGGGATATAGCAGGCAAACGAGATCACGATCATCCATGCGATAAGGTTGAACGTCCTGTCCTTCGCGTGGGCCGAATCCCGGAACAGTAGATACACGAGGCCCAGCCCCTGGATCATGAGCGGCATATTCCGGATAATACTCCACGGCATGGGGGAAACGACGGCGGTCCATTGGTTGACTGCAGGGAGCATGAGTCCCAGGCGCACGACACCCATGGCGACGAGTGTCCATGCAAACCAGTCAAAGGTCTTGCGGAAGCGAATGTGCCACGCATCCAGCATGACCATGTAGAAGAACGTCACGGTGACAGCTGTTGCAAACGTGCCAATCCCTACGAGGGTCGCGTGCTTCGCCAGCCCGCCGTTCAGATAAGCGAACACGCGGAAACCGACATGCCCTGCGTCCCCCAGGCCCAGCAGAACGAACGACCAGAGAACGCGCGTGGCGACCCGACGGTTCCTGCTCGCCACTCTTCCACGACGCAGGAACATGAGAACGACGACTGTCCAGACCATGACGAGGTAGCCGATGTCAAACCATATCTCGATTCCTTGACGGACCGCTTCAGGCATGTGCTTCCTCCTCGTGCCCTTTCTGCGTTGGAGACGCAAGTATACTGTGCTGGCCGGCAAACACAAGGCGCGTCCTGCTACCATCCAGTCTCGTTCGCGCTACAGTATGAATGGAACGACCAAGGGGGTCAGAAATGCCGTACACGACGAATGGATCCGGGTTCTATTTCTTGCAGAGTGCATACCTGAACGTGCTTGAAGATCAGGGAATAGTAAGCCCGGAGACGGCTCTCCCCTTGGACGAAATCGACAATCTGATCAACCCCTTTGTGAGATTTGGCGGGTTTGGCCAAGGGTGGCTCGTCGTGAACAAGCTGTCACGATACGGCGTCCTCCGGGTATGTCCTGGAGAGAGGTACTATCTAGACCAGGATGCTGCCGAGAGTTTCAGATATAGTTTTGCGAGGTGGTTACCCTGGTGACAGCAGCCTGTGCAATCAGATATCCTCTCTGTACACAGAGGTATCAAGAAGGCTGTGCCAGGAACAGCGACTAGGAAAAGAGTCGGTGCTCTGAACTATCCTTCCTTCTCGTAGGCAAGGATATCGCCCGGCTGACAATCCAACGCCTTGCAGATCTTCTCCAGCGTATCGAATCTGATCGCCCGCGCCTTGCCGTCACGATCCATGACCGCTTGCGCCCACTGCCTCACAAGATTCCTTCGCTGAGTCTGCGCAGCCATATCTGTACCGGTGTCTCTGGTTGGATGTTGGAATGCGGCAGGGTAGGCCGCGATGTCTGGAAGAAGAGCTTTGTCGTAGATACCACTATCCATCACGGTATTGACTGCCAGAACAGAGCTGTCATAAAACTGACGCCGCTTACTTTCAGTTGATTATCCTTATATTCATACGTTAAATTGAAGTCACCTAAGAAGCCTGCAGGTGAAAGCTGTGCCGCAACTCTTACGATGACATTATTGCCTTGCATTGAATAGTCAATGACGGAACCTGTTGCCAAATTTGCAAACCAGCTTTTTTTCTCGGCAACCTTAGCTGTAATTTCTTTTTCAGGGAATACAAGGGCGTTTTGATTATCAATTGTAATTTGCACATCGTTTTCATCTATCTTTGATACGACACGATTTTCCAGCGCGGCCAACGGACTTTGAACCGTAATTTCGGAAAAGTTCTCCTGATTTAAGACATGTATTTCCTCCACAAGCGTTCCTGTGCCCTCACTTTCGCACAAAATTACAATCAGCTCGTTCCGGCCGTCGCCATCGACATCGGCATAGCTGAGTTCCGGCAGGAACGCGAGTTCACCGTATGTCTTCCAGGGGAAACGCTTTGTTTTGCCGTCTATGGAAAGCGTCATGTCGGAAAACATTCCCTCGTGCAAATTTGCTGCCGACAGCCATGTCTTGCCGTCATTCAGATAGGCAAGGACCGTGCCCTCGCTTTGTCCGTTCGCCTGCTTCGGTTCGGTATAGTCTGTAATCGTTGACTGTCCGTTTTCCGTGACAAAGGAAAGCGTCTGAAGGTAATAGCCAGCAAAACCGGTCGAGGTCATGTATGTGTAGGTAACCACAGCCGTATTATCGCCGGGTTTCACCGTATAGCCGTCTACCCATGGGCTGGAACAACCCGTCACCCAGTACTCAGCCTTGTATGAAGCGTACACTGCCGCCTGAAGCTGCGTACTGAGCAGGTCGTACTGTGCTTTGCCGTCGCGGTTTTGGACCGCCTCTCCCCACTGATTTGCCAAATCTTGTATCTGTATGCGGTTTGTATTTATCACAATGCTTTTCGCGATTTCATCTGCCTTATCTGGTTCTTGATTTACCAAGAGAAATAAATCGTATGCAAATTTGCTGTTTTCGGGAATCAGATAAGTGTGCAGCTCATACACATAGGAAACGTCATTTACCGCTACCGCTGAGGGCTGAGTTCGGCGGGTCAAGACCTTTGTTGCTGGATATTTGCAACCATCAAGCGTCTCCTCCCTAATCAGTGTTTGGGCAGGGCTTCCCTCAAACTGGGTGAGAGGCAGCGACGAATCATAGCTCATGCGCTTCAGCGAGCCGAGCGCCTCACCGCTTTTAGTAAAGCTGACCGAACCGTCTGAAAAGGCAGTAGCTTCCCATTCCGGGGGAATTGAAAAAGTATATAACCCCGTATCGACCGATTTCCAATCCGATGTGTCCGCATATGCCTCCATGTCGATTTCTGTTTTGCAGCCCGCCACGACCGTCCGTCCGTTTTCCTCCCCAAACGTAAGGCGTTCGACACCTTTATATGTTTCGAGCCCAGAGTCCGCATACCAATAGGTAATAACGGCCTGATCCCCGTCCAGCGCCACATCATAGCTCACCACCCATGGGCTGGACCCACGGATTACAAAAATCAACTTACCACTCTGGAGCTCCTGCTGCGCTCGGAAATCGGCCTGCATTTGACTGCTCATGATCTCATAGCGTCCTTTTCCGTCTCTGGTTTTCCAGGCATCCGCCCAGATAAGAGCAAGATCGTACTTTTCGTTGAAAGTCCACGTCTTCCCATAGTCTGATGTTATATATTGCACGGTTACATCGACTGTACCTCTCACTGCGTCATTATTGCGGAAGGTGACCGGCAGGGTGCCTTTCGCACCGTCGAAAACAGGGGACAACGCGGTGGCATAGGTCGCAATGCTTTTAAACGAGTCCGGTATTTCAAGGGTGCACTGTGTCCAAGTCTTTCCTTTATCTTTCGTGCGGTAGACTACCGGATTGGGGTCGACGTCGTATCGGAAGGAAACAAAACCTATATTTTTGTTTGCAAAACCCGCCCCGGTTACCACGCGGGGATAAACATCATTTGTATTACCGATTTCGGCCCAGGTTTTCCCGCCGTCCGACGTTTGAAAAATCCTGTTCTCCTGATGCCCCATTGCGACATCCCCGGCAAGGAGCAGCCACCCGTCATTTTTGGTGGTAAAGCCCACGTATTTTTGCGTATCATCATCAGCTTTTGTATCCGCAACGGAATAGTTGCTCCATGTTTGACCTTCATTATTGCTGATGAGTACTGTAACGGGCGATGCTGTACCTACGCTGCCTGTGTCCCCGCCGTATGCGACGGCCGTAACTTCATCCGATATGTAAATGGCTTTGTCTTCAAAATATGCCGCTTGATCATTGGTATCTGGTGCGAGCGACACCACGGCAGATTTTCTAATGCCGTACGAGATGATAAATTTCCCGATTTCAAGATAATATGAGTTCCCCGCTTTGAGAAGGGCAACATTATCGATTGCCTTTTGCTCACTTTGATCACTCACATCGTAAGCCACCAAAGCTCCGGTAATGCCTACGACTATGATGATTGCGCACAGAGCAAGCAAGCCTTTGCGTTTTCTGCTCACGTCAAAAATGTTCACCAGCCGCTCCTTCATTGTTTTCTTCCCTCCATCAAAATACGTGGAAAATACTGTCTGATGCATCTTCCCTTTGCGAACCGCCGCCAGGATCGTCTCACTATATTGCTTCCGGGATGCGGTATCTGCATCCTGAATTACTGCAGAGTCACAAGACATCTCGAGATCCTGGTTCGATGCTGTCACCATGAGGTAGACGAGCGGGTTGAACCAGTGCACAGCGTTGGCGCAGATCATCAGCAGCTTGTACCAGATGTCTCCCCGTTTGTAGTGGACAAGCTCATGTTTGAGGATCATATGCAGTCCGGTGTCTGAATAGTCCGTATCCGGTAAAAGCAGGACAGGATGGAAGAACCCCGTCATCATAGGGCTCTGTACCTTTTTGCAGGACAGCAACTGGATAGGACGAACGACATTCATCTCCCTGCGCACAGCATTCCAGATCGCAAGGGTCCTTTCATCCTCTACGGGTCGGGAAAAACGCCGCACTGCCCGCCGGAAAAGAAAATACCCCATGAAATGGTAGAGCAGGAAGGCAGCGATCCCAAGGATCCACACAAGAGAAAGGATCGTTGTGAGTGGTACCGTCGCCCGCGTTACGGGCACAGGTGTTGCCACTGGAGAGCTCACTGGGTTGCCCATTTGTGGAGGAAGCACCGTTGTTTCCCGGGCCGACACGTTCACCGTCATATGCTGTGCAGGTGCCGCAAGCTGGATCGGTGCCTGCGGCAGCGACGGGTTAAAGGGGATCAGCAGGCGCACTGCCACCAGAAGCCAGACCCAGGAACGCCACCGCGCAGTATAGTGCCGACGCAGAAACGGCAGCAGAAGCAGCAGGATGGCAATGATGCCCGAGGTGATCAGTGCGACTTCGATGATGTCGCTGAAGATACGCTGCAACATACGCTACGCCACTCCTCCGGTTGCCTTATCAATAAACTGCTGAAGCTCCGCAAGATCGTCATCGTTGATCGCGTTGCTCTTGTAGAGCGCAGAGACGAAGGTAGTAAGAGAGTTGCCGTACAGCTTCTCCAGAAAGGACTTGCTTTCACTTTCAAGGTACTCCTGCTCGCTGATGACAGCCGCATAGATATTGGCCTTTCCCTGCCGCGTGCTCGAGACAAACTCTTTCTCCGCCAGCCGCGCAAGGAATGTCAGAACAGACGTGACCTTCCATTCCCGTTTGTCTTTCAGTTGCTCGCACACGTACGCCGACGTGACAGGCCCGTTCGCCCCCCAGAGGATCATCATGACCTCGAGCTCTGAATCCGGCAGACGCTTTATCTTCTTCCTGCTGCTCATGATCTCCCTTCTTTCTACAACTGTAGAATTACTTGCACCTTGATTCTACAAATGACGAATAAAAAGTCAAGGACGACAACGGGGGAAGTTCTCTTGGGCAGACTGAATTCGTCACGCTTCTTCATTGACTGCCCATAACAAGAGCAGTATGATAAGTTATACAAAACGCACTAAACATACATAACGCACAAGGGAGGCCAACGATGGAAAAGCCGAAAGGGAAATATGCCTGGACAGCGAAGGTCGGGGATAAGGGACAAATCGTTATTCCTAAAGAGGCGCGGGAGATTTTCAACATTAACCCGGGTGACACGCTGCTTCTGCTTGGCGATGAAGCACAGGGGATCGCGATCGTGAAAAATGATGTGTTTATGAACTTTGCCGATGCGATCATGAAAGCACAAAACTCGAAAGAGGAAGATGAATGAACGCAATAGAAATAACCGGGCTCATGAAAAAGTATAAAGAACGGACTGCGGTAAAATCATTGAACCTTTCAATAGAACAGGGCACGTGCTTTGCCCTGCTCGGCGTCAACGGAGCGGGCAAAACAACAACGATCAAGATGCTGTCCTGCCTGACGAAACCTACCAGCGGTGATGCAGTGATACTCGGCAAGAGCATCCTGACTGAACCACAGGCGGTGAAGGAGATAGCCAATATCTCTCCACAGGAAACGGCTGTGGCACCGAATCTTACGGTACGGGAGAATCTGGAGCTGATCGCGGGCATCTACGGCAGTGAAGGCAGGGCCGCACGCGAAAAGGCGACCAGGATGATCAAAGAATTCGATCTTTCCGAAGTCGAACGGCAGAAGGCAAAGACCCTTTCCGGTGGCTGGCAGCACCGCCTGAGCATTGCCATGGCGTTGATATCGGAGCCGCAAGTCCTCTTCCTCGACGAGCCGACGCTTGGACTCGATGTTCTCGCGAGACGCGAACTGTGGTCCGTCATCGAACACCTGAGAGGGAAGGTCACGATCATCCTGACCACTCATTACATGGAGGAAGCGGAGGCACTGTCCGACAGCATCGGCGTTATGGCACGAGGTGAGCTGAAAGCACTCGGAACGGCGGCAGAGCTGATTGCCAGGACAGGAGCCAAGACGTTCGAGGACGCTTTTGTGGCGCTTGCAACCGGATCGGAGGCAAGCGCATGAAACTCCTGGCGTTCGCTTCACGCAACCGCAGAGAACTCCTCAGAGACCCATGGAACTTGGCGTTCGGGATTGGTTTTCCCCTAGTCCTGCTGCTTCTCCTATCCGCTATCCAGGCGAATATCCCGGTGAGCCTCTTCAACATCGAGAAGCTGGCTCCAGGCATAGCCGTCTTCGGTCTTTCGTTCATCTCGCTGTTCTCCGCCACATTGATCGCCAAGGACCGAACCACCTCATTCCTGATGCGATTGTTCGCTTCGCCGCTCTCTGCCTCCGATTTCATCCTCGGTTACGCGCTGCCCCTCCTGCCCATGGCAATCCTGCAGAGCACGGTGTGCTTCGTCGTGTCTTTCTTTCTCGGTCTGCCGGTGAACGTGAACGTCCTGCTCGTGCTAGTCGTCCTGATTCCTCCGGCCATTCTCTACATCGGCATTGGCTTGCTGGCAGGCAGCATCCTCACTGACAAGCAGGTCGGCGGTGTCTGTGGTGCACTGCTGACCAACGTCAGCGCGTGGCTGAGCGGCACATGGTTTGACCTGAACCTGGTCGGGGGAGCCTTCAAGAGGATCGCCTATGCTCTTCCATTTGCCCATGCTGTCGACGCGGCCAAGGCAGCCATTGCTGGAGATTACGCCTCGATTCTCCCCCATCTGTGGTGGGTCATCGGATATGCCACAGTCATCATGGTCATTGCAGTTGTCGCCTTCAAGAGGAAGATGAACGGCGACAACGTCTAGATCGCGAAGGGCAGCGTTCGGGGGGTCAGGAGTGGCATATTCGACGAACGGATCCGGGTTCTGGTGGCTTCAGAGTGCATACCTGAACGTGCTCGAAGAACAGGGCATCGTCAGCCCCGAGACTGCGCTGCCCCTGGACGAGATCGACGGCATGATCAACCCATTTGTGCGATTCGGCGCGTTTGGCTCGGGCTGGCTCGTCGTACACAAGCTGTCACGGTACGGCGTTCTTGTGGCATGTCCTGGCAACAGGTACTACCTGAACCAGGAAGCTGCAGAGGAGTTCAAACACAGCTTCGCGCGCTGGCTGACGTGGTGACAGCTTCCATTGTACCAATGGGGTCGGGCCCTTTGGTACACTACTTCGGAGCGCGGCTGCTATGCTGACAGGCGCGTGTGCGGCCAGAAAAGATGCTCTGACACTACCCAGACATGGCCGATCTGCATCGTGTCTGGCCGCTTCTGACACGGTCGTAGGTCGTGGCAGTATGGCGGGGATTAAGAGCTTGATTGCCTTGGCGTCATCCGTGATGCCACCAAGAGCCAATGGAGACGACGATTCCCCAGATGATGCTTGTCACTATGCATATTTCGCCGAACGTCTTCACGCCCGTCGCATTATTGCTAGCACCCGTGCCAACAAGAATCAGTCCGACAATAAAAAGAACAATGCTGTAGAATTTCTGCGCCTTGTAGTGCTTGGATGTCTTCTCTATTACTTGAACGTTCTTGGAAGCCTCCGGAATGAATCCTTGAGCTGTTGATGATATTGGAGCCCCGCAGTTAGGGCATTTTTCGGCAGTTGTACTTACATCGTGCCCACATTCTGGACATTTCGTTAACATGCGACCCTCCTCTGAGTCAGCGAAATCGTATTCAAGAAGCAGAGACCGACCAACCGTCTCTCAACGCCAAATTCAGGTGTTGAGTTAACTACGATAGTCATGTTACGAGTTCTATTCTTTGCTGCAAGAGAGATGTTTGTTGCGGAACAACCCGCGATCTTGTTTCTCCACAGTGTCTATCGCCGACTAGCGATTCTTGCTCTGTTCTGCTTCCGTGCGCGCTTCCGCAAGGTCAATGCGAGCTTTGTGTCCATGCTTGCCCAGGAGGTTCAGGAGATTGCTTCCACTCAACAGCGTCAATGGCTTGTCTTTGGCAAATGAATATGCATCAGGCCCATAGTCAGCTGTCGTTACAAGGATTCCCCTGCTTGCCCCCTCATTGATGAGGGTCCCGTAGAGATCCCGAACGGCAGAAACACCTACGGTATTGGTGTACCTCTTGGCCTGGATCACGATCTTGCCGCCTCTCAGCGGATCAGGATCAAACGCCACTGCGTCAACGCCCCCGTCGCGGCTTGCACGAGTCACCTTGACTTCCCCACCATCTACGGCGAATTCCTCCTCGAACAACTGCCGGATGAGGTGCTCAAAGTCCTCCCAGTCCATTGCAGCCAGGTTGGTCGAAGAGTCCAGCCCGTCCTCAACATCACGGGCTTCGATGAATCTCTTGTCTTCCTTGTTGAGCTGAAGGATTGGCTTGATGGGACTCAGGCCGCTGAGTTTGGCACTGCCGACACCTTTCAGCTTCTTGAAACACGCCTTCGGCTCGACTTTCGCCAGATCTATCTCCATGAACTCCTTCTTGACTGTCTGCACAGACATGATGCATGCGTTCACCTCATGCCCCGTCGAACGGTCGATGGATCTGACCCATCCATTGAGCACGATGGAGTCGATCGCATCGGCCACGTCAGCCTCGTACAGTTCATGAAGTGTTCTGAGGATGATCATGTAGAGAACTTGATCATACAGTGCGTCGCGCTTTGCAGGAGTCAGATGTGTCTCGGCAAACTCATCCCGAGCGACCACGTACTTCACTTCCTTGAGGGTCGGCAGGTCCTCAACAGCTGGCAACGAGTAATCGACAACGAGTATCTTTGTGGCTGGCGCATAGTTGATGTCATAGTGAGTCGTAAACCAGTCCGGATAGGAGGATTCGGAGAGAACAAGATCGCAGTAGTCCACCACGGCATCGGCATCTATGGCAAGATACGACTGTCTCTGAGCGTCAATCGTCTGGTGCTGCTCATCTTGCTTCTTGAGAAAACTGGCACGTTCGTCATGCCACTGCGTCACCTTGTCTGTATGCTCTTTGGCCGCTTTGGCATTTTGGACTTCAATGCCTGCCTTCTTTTCCTTCCATTTCCTCGTATCTTCTTCGAATCGAGCTGCTGCTTCCTCAGTGCGACTGGCGCGGCGGGCAGCGCTGAACAGGTCAAGAATCCCCATCGTAGCAGTGTACGCTGGATCCTTCCTGTCTGGCGCACTTGGAATCGCCAACTCTGACGCGGCAGTTGGAACTGCCCTATTGAAGGTGCCTCGTTGCTTCAATGATTCCCAATCTACGATGATAGGTTTCTCAAGTCCGGAACTCAATATGGTGTTCAACTCCTGCAACACTTTGGCAGCTTCTTCTCTCCGAAATTCGGCTTCCTCTTTCTTGCGCTCGACGCTCGTTTTGAGGAGGTTCCTCTTCCAGACCTCGTTCCACTGAGCAAGCAGGGCTTCTCCCTTTGTCTGTACCATCTGTGCGTCATCCCCCGTGATTCTTTTGTACCTGTTCAGCCCGTCATGCTTGACATCGACGTAGTACTTATTCGCCATTGCTCTCCCTCCTCCCCTTGATCACGACCAGCCTGGCTTGAGGATCCACCATCCTTCTTACTGCTTCTCCAAGTCTAGAACGTCGATCACTGCCCTAGTTCAATACTTCATCTGTCTGAGTTGTTTCTGCCCAGTCCGCGCACAGCAGTTCGGCCTGTTCAAGAATGGTCTGTGTCGCCAGGAGCTGTTTGTCGGGCGGGTAGTGGTACTTGCGCAAGATCCTCTTGACGTCAATGCGCAGTTGGGCCTTGACGCTGTCCTTGGCTGTCCAGTCGATGGTGACGTTCTTGCGCAGCGTCTTCACCAGCTCACGAGCAATCATGGTCAGGGTCGCATCGCCCAAGACCTGCACGGCGCTGTCGTTGACACCCAGGGCATCATAGAAGGCAATCTCATCGTCGGTCAGCCCCAGGTCCTGGCCCTTCTTCTGCGCGGCACGCATCTGGCGTGCCACCTCGATGAGCTGGTCGATCACCTGTGCTGTCTCGATGGCATGGTTCTGGTACGCACGGATGGAACGCTCCAGCATCTCGGCAAAGGACCGCGCACGCACCAGGTTTGTGCGCATGCTGCCGTGAATCTCCCCCGTCAGCAGTTTGCGCAGCGTTTCCACCGCCAGGTTCTTGTACGGCATGCTGCGCACTTCTTCAAGGAACTCATCGGAGAGGATGGAAATGTCAGGCTTCTTGAGACCAGCGGCGGCAAAGATGTCGACGACACCTCCCGAAGAGACGGCGCGTGACACGATCTGCCGGATAGCATGGTCCAGGTCCTCTTCAGGCCGTGGGTCACCAGCCGTCGACTTGGCCAGAGCTGCCCGAACCGCCTGAAAGAATGCCACGTCATCACGTATACCAAGCGCCTTCGGGTTGGGGACTGCCAGAGCAAATGCCTTGGACAGTGCCGTGACGCCATCCAGCGTGCGCTCCTTGCCATCTTCCTGCGCCAGGATATGCTCCATCGCCGCCGGCAACAAGGCCACGCGCTGTTGAGGAGTCCCCGCAGTCCACGCGCTCCAGTCAAAACCGTGGAAGAGGCCGCAGCACACCTCGTACTTCTCCATGAGCACGGTGACGGCGACCTCCTGGTCAACGGCCGTCGTGCCCGTGCCGCCATTTTCGGTATAGGTCGTCAGCGCCATCCGCAGTTCATCAGCCAGACCCAGATAGTCGACGATCAGGCCGCCGGGCTTGTCCCTGAAGACGCGGTTGACCCGCGCGATGGTCTGCATCAGGCCGTGCCCGCGCATCGGCTTGTCCAGGTACATGGTGTGCAGGCAGGGGACGTCGAACCCGGTCAGCCACATGTCCCGCACGATGACCACTCTGAAAGGGTCCGCCGGGTCCTTGAACCGTTTGGCCAGCGCCTCGCGCCCCTGCTTGTTGCGGATATGCTGCTGCCAGTCCAGGGGGTCGGATGCGGCGCCCGTCATGACAATCTTGAGCACGCCCCTGGTGTTGTCGGTATCGGCCCACACCGGGCGTAGTTTGATGATGGCGTCATACAGTTCGACGCAGATGCGCCGACTCATGCAGACGATCATGGCCTTGCCCTCCATGGCTGACAGACGTTGCTCCCAGTGGGTGACGATGTCCTGCGCGACCAGCTGGATACGCTTCTCGGAGCCGACAACCGCCTCGAGAGCAGCCCACTTCGTCTTCAGTCTCTCCTTGCGGGTCAGTTCCTCTCCCTCGGTCGCTTCTTCGAAATCGCTATCAAGGTGCGGGCGCTCGGAGGCGTTCAGCTCCAGGGTCGCCAGTCGGCTCTCGTAGTAGATGGGCACGGTAGCGTGGTCGTCGACCGAGCGCTGGATGTCATACACGCTGATGCAGTCACCGAAGACGGCATACGTATTCTTGTCTGCCTGTTCGATCGGTGTGCCGGTAAAGCCAATGAACGAGGCGTTGGGCAGCGCCTCTCGCATGTGCCGCGCAAACCCGTCGACAAAGTCGTACTGGCTGCGGTGCGCCTCATCAGCGATAACAACAATATTGCGGCGAGCCGAAAGCTGTGGGTACTGGTCGCCTCCGTTCTCGGGCAGAAACTTCTGGATGGTCGTGAAGACGACACCGCCCGAGGCCACGGCAAGCAGCTCCTTCAGCTGCGCGCGGTCTTGCGCCTGCACGGGCTCCTGGCGCAGCAGTTCATGGCACTGGTGAAAGGTCCCGAACAGCTGATCGTCCAAGTCGTTGCGGTCCGTAAGGACGACGATGGTCGGATTATCCATGGCGGGGTGCGCGATGATGCGCCCGGCGTAGAAGGCCATGGTCAGGCTCTTGCCCGATCCCTGCGTGTGCCACACGACGCCGCAGCGCTTGTCGCCCAAGGCACGCGTCGCCCCGATGGTATGCTCCACGGCCGTCAGCACAGCATGATACTGGTGATATGCCGCCAGGATCTTGACGGGATCGCCATCTCCATCTTCGAAGACGACAAACGACCGCACGATGTCGAGAAACCGCCGTTTGTCGAAGGCTCCCCGTATGAGCACCTCGAGCTGTGGCATCGACTCAGGCGCCAGTTGCTCACCCTCGATGGTGCGCCAGCGCATGAAGCGCTCTTTGTCGGCCGTCAGCGAGCCGATGCGTGCCTCGGTCCCGTCACTGATAACCAAGGCCTCGTTGAAGCGCATCAGACTGGGTATCTGTTTCTTGTACGTCTGCAGTTGGTGGAACGCGGTCCAGATGGTCGCGTTCTCGTCGGCCGGGTTCTTGAGTTCCATGACGACCAGTGGCAATCCGTTGACAAACAAGACCACGTCTGCCCGCCGGTTGACCTTGTTCTCGAGGACCGTGAACTGATTGACCGCCAGCCAGTCGTTGGCCTCCGGATGGTCGAAGTCCACCAGCCTCACCAAGTCGCCCTTGATGCTGCCATTAGCCCCCTGGTACTCGACCGGGAAGCCACTCACCAGCCACCGGTGGAACAACCGGTTGCTCTGTACCAGCGAAGGCACCTCCTGCCGTTCCAACCGGCACACCACATCATCCAGACAGTCAGCAGGGATAGCAGGGTTCAGGCGCCTCAGTGCAGTGCAGAGGCGACCCTCAAGGATGACCTGCTCATAGGAAGAACGTTCGGCCGCAGGCTCGCCAGGGGCAATGGAAGGACCAGAAACGACTTGGAAACCGCAGTCGCACTCCCAGTTCAAGGCGACAGACTCAAGATCCGATTCCTGCAACGATACCCTCCTGTGCACTAAACATGAGCATACCTGATAGTTGCCAGCTATTCATTGAATTCGTTGTCTCGTCCCACTCGCTCGGCCTCATGGTCATATTCATGGGCCAGCTGTCTCAGTGTGGCGGCTAACCGCTGGTACCCGGCTAGCTCGATTTGGTCAGCTTGCTCCCGGTACTTCTTGGCCAGATTGCGCTCTTCCGTGCCCTTGGGGTCGACCCAGTGGCCTCCACGCGAGTTGAATAGCCCCGTCTGGTACCCGCTGCGTAGGTCGTCGGCGTCCCCAGCATTGAGTTCCTCGGCAGCCGCTCGGTGCAGCCACAGACCGTTTGGATCAGCAGGAACGTACATCAAAACCTTTCCTGCCATCGTCATGGCAATTCCCAGGTGGCCCGATTCTCCACTGATTGACTTCATGCTTCCAAACCACTTGTGCAATGCATCGCCGTCGAACGTCCCGTCTTCCCGGCTGCCGGGCGGAATTCTCCATTCATCCAACAGGCTATATGCATTCCCAGCGATGCGCTTCTGTTCTTCAGTCAGTTCGGGTTTGATGTCTGCTTCCTGCTCAGAGCGAAACACGGCGCGAATGACCTCACAGAAGAAGCTCGGTTCTTCGGCGAGCCGCCTCCCTAGGAACCTTGCAGTAGCCCCAAGGTGCCCGTCGAGCAAAGGTACGAATGCCCATTCCACCTGCATGACTTTTTCGCGGTTGGCCGCTTGATCGTCCTGCAGTGTCTGTATCAGCTTGGCAATCGCGTCTCCTCTCCCCTGAGGAGGTTTCTCCACGGTGTCCAAGGTTGCTAGTAGCGTCCCGACAACCTGTTCGCTGTCCAGGTGTTGCTTCTCATGAGCCATCCTCTCAAGGCACAGAATCGCCGCGTACGGCCGGCCATACTTGACCAAGCGGCCCGCGGCAAAGGCCAGCTTCTCATCAGCCATATATGGGTTGACCGCTGCCCTGCTCCAATAGGGCGACTCGTCGTCTGACAGCCAAAGGGATGCTCGTTCCCAAGTCTCCGATGAGAATGGCAAGAAAGCGAGCAGCTGTCCTCGGTCCACTAGCAACCATGCTTGGGCGCCAAGACCATCAACCCACTGCCACCCCTGCACATGGAACCTCCGCCAGATGAACCCACCCACGAACTCGCGAAGCGACGATCGTGTTTCTGTGTTCAGCAAGGATGGCAAGAATAATCCGTCGATTGTACTATCGGCGATTGCGCCAAGAGCATTCCCGACACGCATGGGCGATTCGACGCTTGTGGCAAATGTCAAAAGCCCCTCTGGGCCCTCCGCTGCGCAGACTTCCTGTAGTGCTTTCTGCTGTTGTTCGTCAAGTTGCCTTTCCTGTTCGTCATATCCAATCTTGTCATCGAAGAACTCAAGATAGTCACTGCGAAACAGTCGTCGATGGATGAGCGATGGAGTTCTTGGAGCAAGGGCGTGGGCAACTGCGTCGATCTCATCGACTATCTCTGGTTTGAGAGCCCACTCGGCACCCGCGAATCCCCTATGCTTGGCAACCAAGTACATGAGGTGATCCCAAAGCTGGAATCGGTCCGCTTCTGGTATCGACGTGACAGAATCTGAGCCGAAATGGGTAAGAAGCTGCTTCCGTGCTGGTTCAGGCAGGTCATCCAAACGATCTGTCAACTGGACGAGCCTAGAGACGTCATTCTTCACTACATCTACCGCCAGATCTGCGTAGACACAAACCTGTTTCCAGTGTTCTCTTTGAGACACACCCTCAATCCAGTCATCGGGAATCGTCTCTCGCCAAGCCGGCCTTCTGGAGCCCATCGACACCTTGTGGGCATCAGGCAACAAATCAAGGAGCAACTTCCAGCCCACGTCCGGAAACTCGCGGAGGACCGCCTGAACAGCAGCTTTTCGTTGCGCTACCGAAGCACAGGTCTGTGGCAACCACGGCTGAAGAATTGTCGACAGTGAGTTTGCTGGTCGATTCCCCCATTTTCCGCCAGGATCGCGCGCGGCAAGTTCCCCCAAGATGACGGCTACTGTTATGAGATAGTCAGGGTCCCAAGCAAGAGTCTCCAAGGCCCACAGCACGCCTGTCATGTAGTTGCCACCACCAAACTCGGAGCTTTCTTGAGCAAACACGGCATCAAAAGGACACGGGGTACTGTGCAATGTCTTCTCAATGATATCAAGGAACTCATGTGGGGCGGCCTCCGCAAGAAGAGGCAACAAATCATTCAAGCTGGCCCACAGCACCCAGTTTGCGCCTAGCAAAATGTCTCGGACAGCCAACGTTGCCACTTGTTCAGCCTTTCCCGCGGTAGTTGATGTAAGCGCTTTTTGTTGACTGCCGAGAAGAGCTAGTGTGTCCGCTATTCCTTTCCGCAGTTGGTCGGAATGGCCCAAGACTTTGCCGTGAACACTTGCAGCAAAGCGTTGCTCCGTCGACAGCTCGAACTTCGGGTCAGGTTCAAGCAAGATGTCGGTGGCGATTCGCCGCAGTACATCTAGATCCTCGTCGAAGATGCAGGAACCCAGACTGTACCATCCCTCGTAACGCGCTGTGACCTTCCAGATTCCTCCATGCTGAACTAGGGGAGTGTTCGGTCGCAGCGCGATCTCACGCATCTTTTCAATCCACTCCCCATATGCTTTTTTTGACAGTTGCTCAACGATTGCCGTATCAGCTGGCAGGTTCTCGTTCCAAGCACCCAGTAGCTGTGCAATCTTAAGATCCCCAGCGTCCGTTTTTTGGGCCCACTCAGGCATGGTCGAGAGATGTTGGAGTAGCCTCAATAGCATGTCCAAGTTGCCCCCACTCTTCTGGGCCAGCACACGAGCGCGTTCTTCTCCGTAACCCGCCTTTTGTAGGGCCTCGGCGACTTGTTGGATCCTTGGGCTTGGCAACGAAGCTGTATTTGGATGTGGAATTCCCCCAGGCAATCCCGCGAAGACCACTGCGTGTCCCGCCCGCTTGGCCCGCTCCAATAGCAATGCTCCGTCAGTGTCAGTGTCATCAAGGCTGAAAGCTGCCACTAACACATGTCCCTTGAGCAACCCCGACTTAGTAATCTGATTCCACGCATCACTGTTGGAGACGATGATACATCGGCTAACCGCTTCAATTCGCGCGTTGGTGCTCATGGCCGCAACGTAGGCAGACACGAAGTTCGCAAGCTGACCCGGGAAATGGGTCGTCAGTCTGAGCTGGAGTGCTGTCCCTGCAAATACCTCTTCGAGTCTGTTACAGGCGTCGTCACGGTTAGCAAGAAACAGCTCGGGGATCAACGGAGGCGGATCGCCAATAGTGGACACGTCAGTCCAGTGTTGCTCCGGAGTGTCGATGGCCTGAACTGGAATGTCCATAATGCCCGCAAGCCAAGTATCAACTGAAGGGAAGTAGCTCAACCAGTCGACCAACTTCGTACCGTCAATAACCCGAACGTCCCGCCACTCACCTCGCTGCGCCCGCTCTGCCCGCCAGTCAACTTGCGACCTTGCTCTTCCGCTGTATACCCAGCCTCTCCGGCCAGACAGGGGTGTAACGAAAATGAACGTCGCTTCCTTCCTGACCTCTGTCAGGGTATTCTCAGTAAGCTTGTCGTAATCGGAAGTTGCCTTCTCTCTGGGCGAGATACCGGTGCCTATTTCCCACAAAGACAAGCCTAATGGTATAAATGGCTCAAAGTCAAAGTCGGTTACCAGACGGCCATCTTCGCCGGGTTGTTCTATGCTATCACCGCCTGGAAACCGCCTTTCCCTAGGTCCAGGAACCGAAGCTGCAACAAGCCGGCGGACAAGGTCGACAATCACGCCTTGTGCCTCACGGGCGTGCCCCCTTACCCATTGATCCAAGGTGTTCTCATTGGTCAGTGTCGTATGACTCATAAGTTGACCTCCACAAGTTGCCCTGCGACATCTACCCGCAGTTCTCCTGAGAGAAGTCTGGGCAGCAGTGTATCGCGAAGCGCGGTGAGAGTGCGAGATTCGCACTGAGTTTGGTTCATTCGATCGAACAGAACACCGACGCTCTGGTCAAACCGCTTCAGAACAGCCAATGGAGGCAGTGACACTGCGCTCAAGTAGGCAAGGTTTCGATTTAAACCAGGTACTGCCGAGTCGGCACCCATTGACGGCAAATCAATGTCCTGCAGCGCAAAAAAGAGGAAGTAGAGGCTCGGACAGCTGGGCTTGGGCACGACGTAGAATGTTGTGTCTATGGCATAGAAGGCCCTCGGAGCCCACGTTACGATGCCTGGGTTGCCCTTGCGTCCAACAATGATGCCGGGCCCAGTTTCGAGCTTCTCATCGTGCCAGCCGATCTGACCATTCGAACCATACACGGCGACAGTACCACTTCTTCGGTCGCTTTCTTTGAGCGCCTTCCCATAGACCAGTTCGAGCAATTCGCCCACTTTCCGAGCTGTCCACCCCTTGGGGATCTCGCCCAGTTCAGAGTTTTCGAAGGAGTCGGGGAACAGAGCAGCGATGTCGGCGGGGAGGCCGGGGTCGCAGCCTTCGGCCTTGGCGTAGACGGGATCGAAGTCGATGAACCAGCTCTTGAAGAGTGCTCGTGCCCTTTCCTCCAGTGTCTCGTTCATCCGCCGATTGAGCTCGATCTTGTCGTCCAGCGTGCCGAGGATATGCGCAACTGCATGCTGCTCTGAGAGTGGAGGGTAGTAGATGGGAACGTTGCTCAGGAGCTGGGTGTTAAGTGACGGCATCGTCGCGCCGACAGCAATAGCCCGTATGTGTTCCTTGAAACCGGGAAGACCAAAGAAGTAGGACAGGTAGCGAGAGTCAATTCGACTCTGATTCGGACGGATTCGTAGGCAACGGCCCGAAAACAACCAGCCGTCTTCATCCTCCCAAACCAAAGCTCGACGGTCCACGGAGCCGACCCGACTGAAAACGATATCACCCCTTCGCAACGCATATCTGGATAGGCGAGCCCGATCGGCATCAGACACGCCGGGCAAGTTCGAATGTAGGATGCGGTTCTCACCCAAGTGTTCAACGGTGATGATCGGTATTCCTGCTGAAACGTAGTCCTCTTGGTGAAGTTGACTCCCGAAGGGCCCGGTTTGCACTCCCTCGCCAGGCTCACACAGGTCAATAAGGCGGTCTGATTTGAAGTCACCAGCGAAGCTGCCGTAGACGCTAGCTTGTCGATTCCCTGGAACACACCTACTCTTTGACGTCATAACCTAACCCTTTCAGGTTCTTGCGGATCTCATCGTCTAGTCTCTTCGACTCCTGCATCTGCTCGCTGAGCTGTGTAGTGAGCCGCTTCATCTTCTCGTCGAACGGTTCACCGTCGTCCTCGACATCTTCAGCACCGACATAGCGGCCGGGGGTCAGCACGTAGCCATTAACGGCGACCTCATCAAGCGTTGCACTCTTGCAGAAACCAGAAACGTCCTCGTATTCGTCCGCTTTGGGGTCACCGCGCCAGGCATGATACGTCCCTGCGATGCGCTGGATGTCCTCGGGACTCAGCTCCTTGTGCGTGCGGTCCACCATGGTGCCCAGCTTGCGTGCGTCGATGAACAGGATGCGTCCCCGACGGTCGTGGAAACGGTTGCTGCCCTTGAAGCGTGTCAGGAACCACAGGCAGACGGGTATCTGGGTGGAGTAGAACAACTGCCCCGGCATCGCCACCATGCAGTCCACCACGTCAGCCTCGATGAGGTGACGACGAATCTCGCCTTCTCCCGATGTGTTGCTGGACATGCTGCCGTTGGCGAGNNCCCCATGGACTCATGTTGAAGGGTGGATTGGCCAGGATGTAGTCTGCCTTGAGATCGGGATGCAGGTCGTGGAGAAAGCTGTCTGCGTTCTGTGGGCCCAGGTCCGCTTCGATGCCACGGATGGCCAGGTTCATGCGGGCGAGCCGCCATGTCGTGTAGTTGAGCTCCTGACCGTAGATGGAGACGCTCCCCTTGTGGCCATGCTGTTCGATGAACTCCTCGCTTTGCACAAACATGCCACCAGAACCGCAACACGGGTCATAGACGCGTCCCTTGTATGGCGCCAGCATCTCGACGAGCGTCCGGACGACACAGCGCGGCGTATAGAACTCGCCGCCCTTCTTGCCCTCGGCGCTGGCAAACTGCGCAAGAAAGTACTCGTATACGCGGCCGAGGATATCCGTGGAGCCGTGCTCCGTGTCGTTGAGACCGATGCCGCTCATGAGATCGATGAGGCGACCGAGACGTTCCTTGTCGACACCGGGGCGGGCGTAATCCTTGGGCAGGACACCCTTCAGTTTTGGGTTTTCATGTTCGATCGTGGCCATTGCATCGTCGACGGTCTTGCCAATAGTGGGCTGGTGGGCCACTGCCCGCAACTGGAACCAGCGCGCCTCCTCGGGAACCCAGAACACGTTGATCGCCATGTATTGGTCGCGGTCCTCTGTCGCATACCGCCGTTCGTCCGGCTCAGCGATGTAGTTCTCGTTGGCAGGATCGGTCATCTCCTGTACCAGCTGGACATGCCGCTGCTCAAACCGGTCCGAGATATACTTGAGGAAGATGAGACCCAGGACGACGTGTTTGTATTCGCCGGAATCCATGCTGCCGCGCAGCTCGTCGGCCATCCCCCACAATTTGGCCTCGAATCCCAGATTCGCCCCCGTCGTGCTGCCGTTGGTTGTTTTCGTCCGCGCCATACGCCGCTCCCTCTGCCACTGTTCGCATACCGACACGACTACAATATGATACTATGACGCGTCGAGGACAAATGGCAAGCGATTTGGGGAAAATGGGGTGCTTTCCTCTCCTCGCAAACACGCATTTCGATATCAGGCGATTTGTGCAAGCGCCTCTTGCACGGTTGCTGGTGCCAGTCAGCTGGTGACCAATCCTGCCGACCTGGTTGATTTCCTGGAACCCATCTGGTATGATTTGACGAGATGCAAATGAATCTGGATAAGGAGTAGTGCAACTTGAAACCAACGAGAGATGAAGCATACCAACTGTTGTGCAAGTACAACGATTCTCCTGCCCTTATTACCCACGGTCTGACCGTCGAAGGCGTGATGCGGCATTTCGCCCGTCTGCTGGGTGAAGATGAGGAGAAGTGGGGAGCTGTCGGTCTGATGCATGACATCGACTATCAGAGGTTCCCTGAACAGCACTGCCACAAGGCACGCGAGATCCTGCAGGAGGCTGGCGTTGACGAGGAGTACATTCATGCAATCCAGAGTCATGGGTATGGGCTGTGCTGCGACGTGAAGCCGGAACATGTCATGGAGAAGGTCCTCTACACCATCGACGAGCTCACGGGCCTCATCACCGCAACCGCGATCATGCGGCCGTCGAAAAGTGTCATGGACCTCGAGCTGAAATCAGTCAAGAAGAAATACAAAGACCACAAGTTCGCTGCCGGCGTGAATCGGGAAGTCATCGAGCAGGGCGCCGCCATGCTGAACATGGACCTGGATTATGTCATCACAGAAACCATCATGGGCATGCGCGAAGTGGCCGAGGCTATCGGCCTCAAGGGAGAACTCTGAGCTGACCATCGTGCGCACCAGGATACGGTCGGACAAGACGGGAGCGTTGAGTGTATACAGGCAAAATCAGAATCAAAGAGACTGATCAATCAGATCTGCCGAACGTCATGCAGCTATGGAACAGCGGCCAAGTGATGTTCTATGCAGGCTTTCCAAGGGGTCTGGGCGTTACGATTGAGCGCCTCCAGCAATGGCTGACTGGGGTCAATCAGGATATCTTCAGCAGGCATTACAGTATTTATGCTGAGAACATCGGGTATTGCGGCGAAACGTTCTACGACATCGATCGTGGACATGATCTGGCAAGACTGGATATCAAGCTTTTGCCGAAAGCACAGGGCAAAGGAATTGCTGCATATGCTTTCAGCAACGTCATCGACCAGGTGTTCAGCAATGATCTGGCTACGAAAGCGTGTGTTGACCCCCATCCAGACAACAAGAAAGCATGGAAACTCTATGAAAAACTTGGGTTCATCAGTAAGCCAAGACCAGCGTTTCTCGAGAAGGGACCAACGTATTTGGAGATCACTCGGGATACGTTCAAAAGCGCCTGCCCAACAGAATCGGTCTGAGGAAATTGGCTGAAGCTATTGGCCCGGCACTCCCTTCTTTCGCTCGCCATCGAACCAGGGCAATGAAAAAGTCCCCCGGCTGGGGTGCCCCTGCGTATTGCACCACCTAAGGTACCTGCAAGAGCCTGTGCGGTCAACCAGGGCTCAGAAAGGCGGTTGTGAGCGTTGTCGTTTTGCTGTCCGGCGACCATCCTATAAATGCCGGGTTGAACTTTGGTGTCACCGGGACGAACAGGTTGTTGACGCCAGTAAGTGTGTCCGCAATAATACTTGGAGCACCGCCCGCTTTGGGGTTTCTGCAGAGCGTCGTGATGCTTTTTTGATTTTGCCTGAACTCGATTTGGCAGTCCGTCGTCCCTTTGTAAAGAAAAGTGTACCGAGTGTAGAACCAGGGATTCTCCTTGCTCCCGCCTTCAATTTTGTCAACGGCGCACTGGATGCCGGGCTTCGATGAGGACGAGGGCGTACACTCGATAACGCGCACGATCCCCGGGTCTGTTATCTCACCCGAAATATCCGTGACTGCGTCGAGGAGCGATTGAGACGGTGTGAACTTCTGGTTGCCTGAATAGAGTTTATTTCCCACCTTGAACGTCGTAGAAGTGACCGTCGTCCCGGCAGCTGGTTTCAGTCTTGTTGTTGTCCCTTCCGTCGATTCACTGTAGAGGTGCCACGGCGCTATTTTTGGGAAGAACAGCCAGCCTTTGAGGGTACCGGCCGTTTTGGACGTGGCGAGTGTCCCCGTGTCCTTGAAGAGTTTCATCGTGGTGAGATCGATGATGGCGTAGTGGTACTCCTCCTCGCCTCCGGACGACGTGACCGAGTAGACGATAGGGAGGCAGTCGGACCGTGTCAGCAGACTGACGTACCTGCGCGAGACGTAGATGTTCGGCGGCTCGGGGGACGGGGGATCCGTCCGGACGACAGGGTCGGATCTGACGTTGTACTCCAGGGTATCCGCTCCCGTCCATTGTGGCAAGAAGTAGCAGGCGGGAAGCTCATCGATGCATGTATTCGTGCCGGTCGTGACATTGTAAAGGAACAGGTGCGTCGGCGTCTGGGCGCGGTCAAAGTCAAAGAGTTCTTTCCCATATTCGATGAAGTGAGGATAATCGTCGTAGGCGACCATGTTCGTCGCCGGGTCGAGCATCTGCAGACTAAGATCTAGAATATAGACGCCGGTTGAAACAGGGTACCTCTTGATGGTGGCGTTCTTCGCCGCGTCGCCCATGAACTGAATCACTGCATAGGATTCCACCCCAGCCATCGGCTCGTCTCCAATTGCCACTGCCGTATAGGTGTAGCTCGACGGTTGCCCACTCGCAGCAACCTCGTGCCAATAGCCATACCCCGCCGGAGTGTCCCAGGTGAGGTGGGTCTCTGTGAGCTCCTTCTGCTTCTTGCCGCTCGCAGGAGCTTCGCTGTCGTCCGCATAGAATAAGGCGATGATCTTCTCCTGCTCGACGGACCAGATGTGAAGAGCAAGGATGCCGCCGCCATCCTTATCCTCGTCGTACAGCATCACAAAGCGCCCGTCCGGCGAGACGGAGAAATCGTACATCGTGATGCCAGGAAGAGTGGCAGGATCAATGATCTTGACCACGTTGCCGGTGGCGTCGCAGGCATACAGCGGGGCCGATACGTATGGGGATAGTATTTTCGAATTGGGCACTCCAGGCATGAAGTACGCCCACCCTGCATGGTATTCGGCATTGTGAGCCCAGCCCACCCGCAGGATGCCGATGGACGGGTCGACCGTGCACCATTTTGTCCCCTTATCGCCGGTACTGCGCCAGTTGAGGGGGCGGCTGTAGAGCGTATGCTCATCTGCGGGGTCATCCACGGCGGCGGTGAAAACCTCGATCTCCTCGTAGTCACGCGGGTTGTCCGCCTGCGGCGGCAACAGGTTTGAGCTTGTTGAATGTGGCGCACATCCCACTGTCACAAGGCCAAGCAGCGCGATGAGGTACGCACAGAGAAGCCTTTGAATTGTTCTTCGATACATATGTCCCCCCTTCCGCTGTTTACTCTTTGCCCTCCCATTACTATAACGAAGATGGTCCGGTTTTGCTAAACGGTTTCCGCGATGACTCATTTTCTAAGAAAGCAGCGGCGCCGGACAATGAAAAAACCCACCGGCTGGGGTGCCGGCGGGCGGGTTGTTCTGCTCAAGCGATACTGTATCTTCAGTCGACGGTGTGGCCTCCGTCGGCGAGCTATTTTTGCTCGTTGCTTAGTGTTGGCAGAATAGCTACGTGTGGAGATCGCACTCATGATCCACACTATTCTACGATTCCATTCTGATGCTTCTAAAAAAACTGCCTTGTCCATTAATATATTGTGGCTTGTCAACAAACCCTGCTTTAGCCAAATGCTCGTTCGTCAATCCGAAGATCTGATGCCACAATTCATTCCCGATTTCTTTAATATCGACCATATGCCTGACTGCCGTAAAATCGCCTGTGCGCATTGAAAAGGAATCGAATGCTTGCCTAACAGCATCATTTATTTGAGGCAAGACAATGTCACTGACTGCAATGATTAGCGGCTGCTCATTCTGATAGAACACAGGAACCATCATTGATATGCGGTTGTTCTCCTGTCTGCCGCTGATATATCCCAATTCTGAGAGCAGCAAGGCTGTTTCCGCATCATCGGTTAGATCGGTCCAGTACACATCATTCGAGACTATTCTTTTCACCATGCTGCTGCACCTGGAAGCGATATTTTTCATATCAGACGACAGCAGCATTTCAATATCCTCGGACCTATTAAGAAACTGCGCTAGCTCATGTGGCTCCGAATCAAAGATGCGCGTGAAGCGATACATATCTTTTCTGCGACCGCATGAATCACCGAAGCTGTTGAAACGGACCCCGTCGCAGGCATAGTTGTTGCTGCTGCAAAGCAGTAAGTTACTACTCTGTGCGACTTCCTCACACGCTTCATATCCGATCATGAGATAATCGCGATTGCCCGGTTGTGGTTTTGAAGTGCATAGCAGTTTCTCCTTCTCAAAGTAGGCAAACGCTCTGTCGTCAAATACAGAGTCACAAATCACATGATACAGAATTCGACCAACACTAAACTGCTTGTGGCATCTGAACCGCTGTGCTATCGGCACCAATTGGCTGCTCAGCCGTTCAAGCGTTCTTGCAATGGAATCGCCCACACTGGACAATATGCCTGTCATTTGTTGGACATCACCCTGGAGGAATACGGGAAAGCAAATCCTATATGTATCATCTTTGCATTCGATAGCTTTGATTCCAAGTAAAGAGTCAATAATGGGTCGCATGGTCTCCTGTTCAACTCTCAGGAACCGGGCGATTTCCGCTTTTGAAAGCTCATAGGGAGCACAGGAAGCTATCAGAAAGAGTATCTCTGCTGCGTATTTCTGCGTGCAGACATATGAAGGATTGAATGCATCGTATTTGCCAGTATCACCAAAATAGAACAAATCCAGCTTTCCCGTATTCATGCAGTGTCTCCCTATGCGGAGCTTATGAATAGTTCGCACCCGAATTATACAGCAAAGCAGCTCACGGGTTCAACACCTGTGAGCTGCTGGATCTTTGGTGAACGTGCCCCGAGTTGAACTCGCCGCGGGTCAAGACTCCGAACAGCTCAAAATACTCTCAACGAGCTTGTAGACTGTGGTAGAGGCACCACTCCCCCGACCATCTCTCCGACGTGCTCTCGATATGGCCTGTTGGACGCACTTCTGGGAGAAATCGTGATCATCGATCTGCTTGTTATAGCGTGGCAGGTGCTTCTTGAGTTTCCGTGTACAGTCCTCTGAGTTCGCAGCACTGGTATCTTCAAAATGGAGGAGTAACCAGTATTCGAACTTGGGATCACTGAGCGCTAAGCCCCTTTTGTAGTGTCCTCCGTCGGTTCGAGATGTCCAAGTTCTCAGTTCGTTGAGTTGCGCATCTTTCCAGTTGTCCTTGTCGACCACAAGCCAGGATTCGTCGTTCTTCTTCCACGGACCATTCTTTGATATCCACTGTTCGAGAGAGCGCAGAGCTTCATGAGGATTACTGCAATTGCTGCTAGGTGTCTTGGCGGATATTACCAAGCATGCAGTGTCCCGATAAAGGCTCCTAACAATCAAGAAGTATCTTGGTTCGGTCACCCTTCCTTCTGCTGCAATCACTACCCGTCTCAGATACGATCGTTCGGGCGATGGGCGTACAAATAGGTTCTTCCCGGCCATCGTCACTTTTCCTCATCCTTCGCCTCACTTAGCTTCTCAGGACTTGGGCAGTCAGACGTGTCGTCCAGGAAAATGCGGGGAACTCCCCCAAGACGCCCTTGCAGGTAGCTCTTACGGATGTCCTTGTCCTTTCGTGCGTCCTTGTAGTCGCTGAACGAGAACAGGTCCGAAGAGCCGTCGCTCTTGCGCTCAGTAACCCAAATCTCATCACGCCGAAGCAGCCGCTGATCCATCAGCAACGCATCGTGCGTGGTGAAGATGAACTGGGCGCGACTGTTTGCCGAACAGCAGCCAAGGTAAGACTCAATCAGAGACCTTGTCAACAACGTGTGCAAACTACGATCGAGTTCATCGACGACATAGACGCTTCGCG
Organism: Candidatus Cryosericum hinesii; assembly: GCF_003570985.1. Taxonomy (GTDB): domain Bacteria; phylum Caldisericota; class Caldisericia; order Cryosericales; family Cryosericaceae; genus Cryosericum; species Cryosericum hinesii. The sequence goes on along the minus strand of NZ_QXIW01000028.1, from coordinate 15,544 downwards.
AGGACGAGGACGATACATGAAGAAAGGCTGGCACCAAATCCATGAGTCTCCGCGTCCCGTCAGACTCCTGTGACATGTGAAACTCGATTAGTGCCTCACTGCCCGTGTTCTTATGACGAGTTATCACCTCTTCGACTGATACTCTTCCTTTCGTTCTTACGGCAACGAAGAGGGGGCCTGACAAGTCCACGCTCAGCGGCATTGATTCATAGTCTCCGAGTTTGTCTTGAAACAAATCCTTCAGCATCCTGCTATCATCGTCGTCGACAGGGATGTTCTTGCTGCCGAGATTCAGGATTCCAGTATCCAGCTGCCTAAGCTTCTCTGCCATCTTCGGGACATTGAGATACTGTTGTGGAGCCCCGTACTTTGTTGTTGGCGATATGAGCACCAGACTGTCGGCAAACCAATCATAGACCTGCCGAAACGCATCGCACTTCTGAAAGGTAGCATTTGTTATGAAGAGTTGATTCTTCTGCGTTCCATCATAGATATACTCAAGACGTTGCTTGTCTGAATCCAGGGAATCGTCCAGCTGTATACCCTTCTTGCCCGCTTTGCGCTGGTAGAGCACCCTCCTATGTTTCCCGTCGAACCTGACGAGTCTCTCTTCATCAACGTGCTTCTCGTCTAATGAGAAACTCAGTTCGTACATGATATCATCTACAGTCAAGATTCGTGCTGTGAATTTCGTCAGACCATCTCGGGTTTCGTCGGACAGCAGAAATGGTGTGACGCCGGTTCTCTCCTTGGGCACTCGTTGCTTCGTCACAAACTCCTTCATGAAATGCAGGGCAGAGAAGAGATTTGTCTTCCCAGATGCGTTTCCACCGTAGATGGCAGCCACGGGCAGGACCCCCACATCATATTTGTCGACCCATGGGACTCGCTCATTGTGCTGGCGCTCACGTGTCTTGATCATCGAAAACGATACTGGGTTTCTGAATGATTTCCAGTTCTCCACGGTCAGACCGATCAACATAGTAGCCTCCTAGAGAGAAAAAAGCTCCTACAAGTTCCACTATGTTACTGGTTTCCGAGAAATATGCAACTATTACGCGAAAATTCCTCTTAATCTTCTGTGAGACGACCTAGTGTGTGGGTCCCCGCCTGCGCGGGGACGACAGGAACAGAACGACGGAGATGCCACGATCACCAGCAACGAAAAAACCCACCGGCTGGGGTGCCGGCGGGCGGGTTGTTCTGTTTATGGTGGAGGTGGCGAGAGTTGAACTCGCGTCCAAATACGTTAAATACAGCGCTACTACAGGTTTAGTCGGCTGTTATACCTTGCGCTCGGCCGGGAGTCGACGCCCCGCTCTGCACGATTTCCCGTTTGGTACTCTCTGGCAAGGAACGGGAACGACCCTCACCTTCGAGACCCCTATAGACGCGCCCCTGACGGACCCAGGGATGGACGGCCCGGAGAGACGCTAGCCGCGCTTAGGCAGCTAGAGCGTAATTGTTATTGGCTTGTTTTTTTGTGACAGATGTTTAAAGAGGCCAACTGTCGTCCTCTACCTGCAACCCTGCACCTCACGTATCTGTCGAACCCCAGCACCCCCAAGTACTTTTTTCCCATACGAGGGGCGTATCCCCCACGTGTAAGAAGTGTTACACAGTGATTATACCACAGATTGCCCAAGCATTCTCGAAGAGCTCGGTGGCTCATCAGAACGCACAGAAGCCGACCACATGCGCCATGCCCCTTTTCCTGTCCGCTTGATCAAGTACATCGCTTCGTCAGCGCGCCTGATCAACTCCTGACTGCTATGCCCGTGCTCCGGGAACAGAGCGACACCGACAGATATGCTGACCGATATCGGGCCTTCAGCGATCGTGAGCGGTTCATTGAGTGATGCGACTACCTTGTCCGCCATCGAAGCAATGCTTACCACATCCTTCACACCGGGCGCAGCGACGACGAACTCGTCTCCTCCGACGCGTGCGACGTAGTCCCCGTCTCGAAACACGGAGACCAGGCGTTCCGCGGCAGCCACAAGAACGCGGTCGCCGACGTCATGCCCGTAGACGTCGTTCACCTTCTTGAAATCGTCGAGGTCGGCGAAGAACAGAGCGATATTGTTGTCTTCGAGTGTCGCCAACCGAATGTTCTCGTCAAGGACCCTCTCGAGAAAGCGCCTGTTGGACAGTCCTGTCAGGCTGTCGTGTTCGGCCAGCCAGGAAGATGCGAGAGCGGCCTTCTCGACCTGCTCTTTCTCTCCCGATATGGTCTGATTCATCTCGTTCAACCGGATCATGATGCGTGCGTTCTCGACAGCGATCGCGGTGAACGAGGCAATAGCCTCGAGCATCTCGATGATGTCGTCCGAATATGCGTGGTCTCTGGCACTCTGCACCGTCATCACACCAACAATATCATTCTCCCTGAACAGCGGAAGATACAGGATTGTCTCCGACGTGACTGGTGTCGACCCAAACGAAATGATCGGATGATCGCCCAGCGCTGACCGCGCCTCATCTGACGTTGCATAGTAGAGGACTCGCTTCTCCCGCACGCAGAGCGCAGCGAGACTGGACTCGTCGCTCAGGAAGACCGACGATGCCTTCTGCAGGACACCAGACTCGATCAATCCAGGAAACTCGATGACCCCCGAATCGGGGCTGTAGATGCCAAATCCCAGCAACTTGAGATCGATCGACGCTGAGAGTTCACTCCACATCCGCGTGAGGATGTCCCTGGGTTCGAGGCTCTGCGTGAGACTCCGCCCGATGCGAGTCACGGTCCGGAGACGCTCGTTTGCGGATTCGAGCCCCTCGCGTCGAACCTTTTCGGCTTCGGCTTCGCGCTTCATTTTCTCAAGCCGATATCCTGCCGCCATCCCGGCCAGGATCCTGATTGCCTCCGAACTCGACCATGTATGTGCCGCTTCGACCGATTTCAGAAGGTCGTGATACGCCTCGTCGAAGCGATTCATGGCTGCTTTGGCAGTGGAGAGCGATTCGAGAGCAGGGGACAGCAGATCTCCCATCTTGTGGCTGTCGGCTACCTCGACCGCCATCTCAAAGTGATGGGTTGCCTCTTCCAGACGGCCAAGGCTCAGTTCGATGCGCCCACAGGCAAGCAGTGACCCCGCCTCCTGCAGGGGGAAACCACAACTCCTGCTCAGCCGGAGAGCCTCTTCGATGACAGGCAGTGCTTCGGTCTCGTGACCGCGACCCGCAAGAATGGACCCGAGACGAACGCGCGCTTCCACCTCGGAGACCGTTTTTCCAACCATCGTGGCAGTCTCGAGACTTCGGCGATAGGACCGTTCTGCGTCCTCTATTCGACCGCTCCTGGCCTGTGCTTCTGCGAGGTTGTAGTAGACGTCGATGGCATATCTGCTTTCGCCGGCCAGTTCCGGGATGAGCCCCTCGGCCTCCGACTCGAAAGACAGCGCCTGGGCGGCATCCCCCATCAGAAGTGAAGCCTCCCCAAGGTTGACGAGGAAATTGCCGACATCACGCTTCAGACCCATTTCCCTGGCCTTCTTCAGGCCCTCCGCGAACTGCTCTATGGCATCATGGTACCGTCCGAGTCGCGAGAATATTGCCCCATATCCATTGCGGAACTTGATCACGAGGTTCTGGAGATTGTGCTCCTGGGCAATCTGGTCGCCATGCTCGAATTCTTCCATGGCATTGTCATACTCGCTGAGGTTGTAGAAACAGAAGCCCGCAAGGTACCGGGACAGGCCCTGCCAATATGGGCTCTTCGCATCGCCGGCTTTGGCATAGATCTCGTCTGCCGTGACTTTCGCCGCGCGGGCGTCATTGTCAGACAATGCAAAAGCATTGTCATATTGCCGCTGCAGTTCGTCCCGGAGAGAGTCCCCCAGACTGCTTCCGTCACATTCTACGTACTCACCTACATCCGTTTTCATCGCAATAGTATACCGCGTTTTCTCCACCATTCTGCCGCAGGAGCCGACAGAAACGGGAAACCGGGAACCTCAGATATTCATGATGAGCCGACTCTTGGTCTCCATCTCATCCGTGTGAGGGCCGTAAGAGATATACGTGATGGGCACGCTGACCTGTTCTTCGATAAACGTCATGTACTTGAGGAAGTTGACGTCATCGGTCGTGCGCCAGCCAGGCAGCTCCTCGTAGACGGGTTCGGCAACGAAGAAGTCGTGCGAGGTCGACGGGACGTCACGGACAACCCCGCCGATGCGGTAGCCGGTGCACACCCGGACGGTCTTCAACCCATTGAGCACGTCCGCCTTGGTGATGACAAGACTGGTGAGTCCCGACCGGATGGCAGCATACCGCAATGCCGGCAGATCCAGCCACCCGACACGGCGTGGCCGGCCGGTCGTAGCGCCGTACTCTTTTCCCCGCTCGCGAATGCCCTGTGCCACGTCCGTATCGTTTTCACTGGGGAACGGACCCTCTCCCACACGGGTCGTGTAGGCCTTGAGGACGCCGGCCACGTCGTCCAGCTCGAAAGTCGAGAACCCGACCGACGAGACACCGTGGGCCATGCAGGACCCCGAGGTGACAAACGGGTACGTCCCAAAGTCCAGGTCGAGCAGCACCCCCTGCGCTCCTTCGAACAACACCGACGTGCTGCGGAAGACGTGCGCCATGTCGACCGCTCCGGTAACCTGAACTCCCAACTCCAGCAATCGGTCCCGTTGTCGCATGAGGAGGCCGGCAAGCTCTGCAGGTGGCATGGAAAGCTGGCCTCGATACAAGTTCTGCTTGATGACCCAAGAGTTCTCGAGCCGTTCCATCAACATCTTCTCATCAAACAGGTGACACAGCTTGATCCCTTCGCGGGACGCCTTGTCGGTATAGGCCGGCCCGATGCCGCGGCCGGTCGTGCCGATGGGCTCGGCGCGCATGGCTTCCAGCAGCTGGTCCTGCTGCTTGTGCCAGGGCAGGACCAGGAAGACTTCCGGGTCGACAGCGAACTTGGCACCGACGCCGGGGAAATCCTTTGCCAGCACTTCGACCTCTGTCACCAGCTGCTCCAGGTCAACGACCATACCGGCCCCCAGGAAACCGCGGCCTGGTCCATCAGGAAGGATGCACGGCAGCAGGTGATTGACGTACTTCTTGTCCCCCACGTAGATGGTATGGCCTGCATTGGCGCCCCCTGCGAAGCGGACGATCCAGTCGAAGTCCTTGGCGAAGTAGTTGACGACCTTGCCCTTGCCTTCGTCGCCCCACTGGGCGCCGACCACTGCGACACGTTTCATGATTGTTCCTCCTTTGCATTGTCCAGGCCGAACCGCGCATAGACGGGGCCGATGTTCCTCAGGTAGTACTGTGGGTCAAAGAGAGCATCCAGTTCTGCCGGGCTCATCAGCGTAGTGATGTGTGGCTCCGCCAGGCAGAGCTGGTGAAAGTCCGCGTCACCCTCCCATGCTGCCAGGGCAAGGCGCTGGACGAGTGTGTATGCATCCTCGCGACTCATCCCGCCACGCACCAGGGCCAGCATGACACGCTGCGAATACACGAGACCATGCGACGCCGCAAACGTCGCCTGCATCGCCTCGGCATCCACGACGAGCCTGCGCATCAGCCAGATGACACGATCGAGCATGTAATAGGTCGTCATGACGCCGTCGGGCAGGATGACCCGCTCCACCGACGAATGTGAGATGTCACGCTCCTGCCAGAGCGCCACGTCCTCAAAGGCCGCCGTCATGTAACCCCTCAACAGACGCGCCATGCCACAGAGGCGCTCACAGACGATGGGGTTCTTCTTGTGGGGCATGGCGGACGACCCTCGCTGGCCGACCTTGAACGGTTCCTGCGCCTCGTGCACTTCGGTGCGCTGCAACAGCCGGACCTCAGTCGCCATACGCTCGATCTGGGCGCCCACCAGGGCGAGAGCGGCCATGAATGCCGCGTGCTGGTCGCGCGGGACGATCTGGGTAGAGCATTTCGCCCGCCGCAGCCCCAGGTTCCTGAGAGCAATCTCCTCCACGCGCGGGTCGATGTTGGCATAGTTGCCGACTGCTCCCGAGATCTTGCCACAGGCAACACCGTCCGTCGCCGCTGCCAGCCGCTCCTCATTGCGTTCCGTCTCGGCGAGCCAGGACAGGAACTTGAGTCCGAACGATGTGGGTTCGGCATGGACCCCGTGCGTACGGCCGACGGTCACCGTCGTCCGGAAGCGCTTCGCCTGGTCGGCCAGGACGCCCTTCAGCTCGGCCAGCTGGTCAAGCAGAAGCCGACCGGAACGCTTGAGCGCAATACCCAGCGCTGTATCTACGACGTCCGATGACGTCATCCCCAGGTGAAAGAACCGAGCGTCGTCCCCCATGTCGCGGGTGGCCGACTTGATAAACGCGATGACGTCGTGGTCGACGGTCGCCTCGATGGCATGGATGTCCTCCACGTCCACCACTGCCGTACGGCGGACCGCGTCCGCCGTTCCGGCGGGCGCCACACCCAGTTCCTCATGCGCTGCAGTGACCGCGCATTCCACCTCAAGCCAGCGTTCATACTGCGCCTGCTCGGTCCAGAGGTCCCGGACCGGCGGAAGTGCATACCGTTCGATCATGTCTGCTCCCCTTTCCTTGTTGCGTCGACGTCGGACGCGATATCTGTGCGCCACTGCGCACCCTCGAAGTGGATGGCGTTGACGCCGGCATATGCCCGCGTACGCGCTTCGGCCATGGTCGCGCCGACGGCCGTGACTCCCACTACCCGGCCCCCCGCTGTCACTAGTTGATCGTCTTCCTGCCGTGTTCCGCCGTGGAATACCATGACGTCTTGTGGAACTTTGTCCAGCCCGCCGATGATCATGCCCGTGACCGGCGCCGCCGGGTATCCGCTCGAGACCATCTGGACGCAGACCGCCGTCTCCTCCCGCCATTCCAGCCAAGCATCCGCCAACCGCCCCTCGGCACACGCCACCAGCGCCGGCACCAGGTCCCCCTGGATCCTCGGCATGAGGACCTGGGTCTCCGGGTCGCCGAACCGGCAGTTGAACTCCAGGACCTTGAGGCCGTCCTGCGCCACTATGCAACCCGCATACAGCACTCCGCGGTAGTCGATCTGCTCGTCGGCGAGCCCTGCGAGCACGCCCAGCGCAATATGCTCATACGCCTCACGCTGGACAGCGGACGTCACGTCCGGCACCGGAGAGAAGCTGCCCATGCCACCTGTGTTCGGTCCCATGTCACCGTCCTCTGCACGCTTGTAGTCGCGCGCAGGTGCGAATGGCAGGACAGTCTTCCCATCACAGAGGAACAGCAGGGAACACTCGCGACCCGTGAGAAACTCCTCGAGCAGCAACGGACCTCGGCCAGCCAGACTCTCAATGGCCGTCACAGCCTCACCCTGGGTTGTCGCGATGACGACTCCCTTGCCTGCGGCCAAGCCATCCGCTTTCACAACGAGTGGAAACCCCAGATCACTTACGTGTCCCAGCGCAGCCCCCGCATCTTCGCAACGAATTCCACGAGCCGTCGGGATCCCGTGCCGTTCGCAGAACCCTTTGGCGAAGGATTTGCTCCCCTCGAGCCGTGCCCCCGCCGCTCCTGGACCAACGACCAGCAGACCTCGGGCACGAAGAACGTCGGCGATCCCCTTCGTAAGTGGTTCCTCCGGCCCGACGACGACCAGACCGACCCTGTGCTGCACGGCGAACTCAGCCAGTCCAGACGTGTCATCCGAACGCATCGGGACACAGGTCGCACATCCGGTGATACCAGCATTGCCGGGTGCCACCCAGACACGTTCTACCAAGGGGCTCTGCCGGATCTTCCATGCCAGCGCATGTTCCCGTCCACCACTGCCAACGATGAGGATATCCATGGGCGCAGTCTAGTGCCGGAAGTGCCGTATGCCGGTAAACAGCATTGCGATGCCTGCTTCGTCTGCGGCATCAATCGAGTCCGCATCCCTGACGGATCCCCCCGGCTGGATAATGGCGCGAATTCCTGCAGCGGCCGCTGCCTGGACAGAATCCGCAAAGGGAAAGAACCCGTCTGAAGCCAGCACTGCCCCCAAAGGAGGAGTCGTCGCCTGCCGGATGGCGTCCTGCAGTGCCCAGATGCGGTTCGTTTGCCCAGGGCCGACGCCGATCGTCCCCCCACCTTTGGCCAGGACGATTGCATTGGACTTGGCGTGCTTGACGACTCGCCAGGCAAGCAACAGATCTGCCTGTTCCTCAGTGGTCGGTCGACTGAGCGTAACAACCCTTGGTTCGTCCTTCAGCAGCAGCACGTCCCGGTTCTGTACCAGGAGCCCACCGCGCACGTCACGCAGCGCAACCTCATCTTGTCCTGGCGCAACCGCAGTCACTTGCAGAACCCGCAGGTTCTTCTTTCTCCTCAGAATCTCGAGCGCATCGCCGGTGAACCCCGGGGCAAGGATGATCTCGAGGAAGAGCTCGGCCATCTCCGCCGCCAGCGGAGCATCGACGGTCCCGTTCGCGGCGACGACACCTCCGAAGATGGAGACTGGGTCCCCGTCGCGAGCTTTCCTCCACGCTGTCATCAGGTCAGGACCCGTGCCGACACCGCACGGGATGCCGTGCTTCACGGCAACGACAGTCGGCATGCTGCTGGGAAATTCGGTGAGACAGGCGAGCGCCGCGTCTGCGTCGCCGATGTTGTTGAAGGAGAGCTCCTTGCCGTTCAACTGCTGTGCCGCTGTTACTGATCCGGCAGCGGGGACAGGGTCCACGTAGAGGGCGGCGGCCTGATGTGGATTCTCCCCGTACCTGAGCTGCTGCTGCCGATCCCATGTGAGCGTGAGCTGCTCCGGGAAGCGGACGCCCAGCCGGCCCCCGAACCACCCCGCAATGAACGCGTCGTATGCGGCTGTATGCCGGAACGCGCGGGCAGCCAGCTCACGCCGTGTCGCCATGCTTGTATCCCCATCCTGTTCGAATTCGGCCAGGACACGGCCATAGTCGGCCGGGTCCACGACGACCGTGACGGCCGCGTGGTTCTTGGCGGCTGCGCGGATGAGCGACGGACCTCCGATGTCCACCTGTTCCACGGCTTCGTCCCAGGTAACGCCGGGGCGCGTGACGGTCTGGCGGAACGGGTACAGGTTCACCACGACGAGATCGACCGGGGTCACACCAAGTTTTGCAATCTGCTCCATGTGCGCGGGCACGTCCCTGCGCGCAAGGATGCCGGCATGCACCGCCGGGTGTAGTGTCTTGACACGCCCGTCCAGGCATTCCGGGAAACCGGTCACGTCACTGACCGCCGTCACCGGGACCCCTTCGGCTGCAAGAATGGACGCAGTTCCGCCAGTGCTTACAATCTCCCACCCCATGCTCACGAGACGTCGGGCCAGGTCAACCACGCCAGTCTTGTCCGAGACACTTATGATTGCGCGTCGTTTCATTTTCTCTCCTCTCCCAAGATATGAATCTTTCGCCCCTGAACGGACAGTCGCCCACTGCAGTACAGTGCCACGGCCTGTGGCAGCAGTCGGTGCTCGACGACGAGCACGCGCGCGGCCAGTGTCGCCGCGTCGTCCGTATCGAGCACGTTCACCGCCTCTTGCAGAATGATCGGCCCGGAGTCGGTCCCTTCGTCGACGAAGTGCACGGTCACACCGGTCAGTTTCACCCCGGCGTCCAGAACAGCCTGATGCACGTGCTCTCCATAGAAACCACGTCCACAGAAGGCCGGGATCAGCGACGGATGGATGTTGATGATGCGGTTCCGATACGTCGTCACCGTCACACCGTCCACCATACTTAGATAGCCCGCGAGCACGAGGAGATCGACCCGGTGCTCCGCCAGAGCGGTTGCGAGCGCGCTGTCGTACGAAGCCCGTCCACATCCTCGCCTGTCGATCAGCAGTGCCGCGACACTATGGCGGCGTGCCCGTTCCAGCACAGGCGCGGGCCTGTCCGCAATGACGATGGCCACGGTGGCATCCGGTATCTCTCCCTGTTCCACTGCCGTCATGACCGCCTCACAGTCAGTACCATTGCCCGACGCCAGAATGGCGATGCGCGTCATCGGCAAAGCTCCACTCCGGGGTCCCCGGGAACGATGCGACCGACAGCACGCGCTCCGTCGCCGGCAAGATTCCTGCACACACTGTCCACGGAAACCTCCGGCACGATGAACACGAAGCCGAGACCCATGTTGAACGTCTGGTAGCACTCCTGTTCCTCGAGCTTGCCCAGCCGCGTCAGCCAGTCGAACACGGGGGGCGCCTGCCACGTACGGATATCCAGTTCCACGCGCAGCCCTTGCGGGACGACGCGCGGAATGTTGCCCAACAGTCCACCCCCGGTGATGTGCGCCATCCCTCCGACAGGGGCTGCTGCACGGGCCCGCGCGGCCGCGTCCACGTAGATGATCGTCGGCTCGAGCAGTTCCTCTCCAACCGTACGACCGAGCTCGGGCACATACGTGCCGACGTCCAGATGGTGCTGGTCGAACACGATGTGCCGCACGAGCGAAAAGCCGTTGCTGTGCAGTCCAGACGATGGGAGACCGACAAGGACGTCGCCTGCATGCACGGTGTGTCCGTCGACGATATGACTGCGGTCGACCAGTCCCACACAGAACCCGGCAAGGTCATACTCCTCAACGGGATAGAAACCCGGCATCTCGGCCGTCTCGCCACCCACAAGCGCGCAGTGTGCCTGGCGGCAACCTGCCGCCACTCCCCCCACGATCTCGGCGACGCGCTCCGGAACCAGGCGGCCCAGAGCGATGTAGTCCAGGAAGAACAGGGGAACGGCGCCCATAGCTGCCACGTCGTTGGCACACATCGCGACGCAGTCGATCCCTACCGTGTCGTGGCGGCCGGTCATGAACGCGATCTTGAGTTTGGTCCCCACGCCGTCGGTCCCGGCAACGAGCACTGGTTCGGCCACCCCTGCCAGATTGGGCTGGAAACAGCCCCCGAACCCACCGATGTCCCCCAGGACACCAGGCGTTACCGTCGAAGCGACGGCTTTTCGCATCAGCTCGACTGCGCGGTCGCCGGCAGCAATATCTACGCCCGCCTGTTGATAGCTATCTCGTTGCATGCTCCACCTCTGCTTGTTCAAGTCCCAACTTGTTTCCCTCGTCGGGGACGTCCATGGGATACTGGCCGCTGAAACATGCGTCGCAGCTCCCTTTCCCCCCGACCGCTTCCCGCAGACCTCTGATGCTCAGGTACGCAAGTGAGTCCGCATTCACTCTTCGGCAGATTGCGGGGGCATCCAGACTGGTAGCGATCAGCTCGCCGCGTGACGGCGTGTCGATGCCGAAGTGGCAAGGACACACGATCGGCGGAGACGCCACGCGCAGGTCGATTGCCACAGCTCCCGCCGCACGCAGTTTCCGGATGAGTCGCAGGATGGTCGTCCCTCGCACGATGGAGTCGTCGACCAGCACGACCCGCTTGCCACGGACGACATCCACAAGGACACTGAGCTTGAGGTCAACGCCCGTCGCCCGAAGCGACTGTTCGGGCTGGATGAATGTCCGCCCAACGTAGCTGTTCTTCACGAACCCTTCGGCAAAGGGGATCCCTGACGTCTCGGCATACCCGACTGCTGCCGATGTGCCTGAATCGGGCACCGGGACGACAATGTCGGCGCGCGCCGGCGCTTCGCGGGCGAGCAGACCGCCCGCACGCTTGCGCACGACGTACATCGTACTGGCTCCCATCACGCTGTCGGGACGCCCGAAATAGATGAACTCAAAAATGCACAGCCGCTCCGGCCGCGCCAGTCCCGACGGGTGACTCATCACTCCGCTGCGATTCAGTGTCACGACCTCGCCCGGCTCCACGTCCCGGACGAGTGTCCCGCCGACAGCGTCGAAGGCACAGCTCTCGGAGGCCAGCATCCAGCTATCTTCGCTGCGCCCGATGCTCAGAGGACGGATACCATCCAGATCGCGCACGCCGATGAGCGTGTCAGGGGTCATGATGACGAGGGCGTAGGCGCCACGTATGACGCGCATGGCGCTGAGTACAGCCTCCACGATGTTCCCCGTATCAGCCCGCGCCACCAGGTTGGCGATGAGTTCGCTGTCGATGGACGTCTCAAAGATGACGCCCTCCTGTTCCAGTGTTGCACGCAGGGATGGGGCGTTGACCAGGTTTCCGTTATGGGCAAGAGCCAGCGCACCTCCACGGTAGCGCACGACCAGTGGCTGTGCATTGACGACCAGGCTGCGCCCGCTGGTCGAGTACCGGACGTGTCCGCATGCCATCGACCCGGGAAGTGTCGCAAGGCGCTTCTCGTCGAAGACCTCCGACACCAGCCCCATTGCCTTGTGGTGCAGGATCTCGTTCCCTGTGCTGACGGCGATCCCCGCGCTCTCCTGGCCCCGATGCTGTAAGGCATAGAGACCATAGTAGGTGGCACGGGCGGCTCGGGTCTGCGGACCGCCGACAATGCCAAAAACCCCACATTCCTCGTGCAGACCGCTCGTACTTCTCATATGTTCATCACCTGCGGTAGCGAGCCGCTCCAGGCGGCGGCAAGGTCGACAACCGGCGCGCGGACGATGGATTTCCCTGACATGCTGATATTCAGCAATGTCCCGCCTGTCATCCCCAGTACAGACAGCGGGACATCCATCTCACCGGCGGTGTCCACAAGCGCCTGCAGGTCGCCGGCACCGACAGTGACGACAATCCGCGACGGCGCCTCTCCGAAGAGGAGCGCATCGGGACGCAGCCCAGCCGGCAGGGAGCAATCGACTCCCGTCCGCCCACTGATGCAGGACTCGGCAAGCGTCACTGCGAGACCACCGTCACTCACGTCATGCGCCGACCGGATCAACCCACGGCGTATCCCGGTCAGACACAACTCCTGAACTTCTTTCTCACGCTCCAGATCGAGCACCGGAACGCGCCCGGCCGTCCTGCCCGTCGCCAGTCGGACATACTCACTGCCGCCGAGCTCATCCGTATTCGCACCCAGCAGAACCACGACGCTGCCCGGTTCGCCAAACCCCTGCCGGCAGATGTGGGCAAGGTCTTCGACCACACCGACCATGCCGACGACAGGCGTGGGCATGATCGCCGACACGCCGGTTTCGTTGTAGAAGCTGACGTTACCACCGATCACTGGGATCTCCAGCTTCCGGCAAGCGTCACTCATGCCCGCAACAGCCTGGCTGAACTGCCAGAACACCTCCGGCTTCTCGGGATTGCCAAAGTTGAGACAGTCCGTGAGGGCCAACGGCTTTGCACCGCTGCAGACCAGGTTCCGTGCCGCCTCGGCCACTGCCATGGCTGCGCCCGTCGCCGGGTCCAGCAGGCACATCCGTCCCGGCCCGTCGATCGTCAGGGCGATGCCGCGGTCTGTTCCATCGACACGCAGGACAGCAGCATCCGATCCGGGCCCGATGACCGTGTTCGTGCGCACGACGCTGTCATACTGGCGGTACACCCATTCCTTGCTGGCGATCGTCGGCATCCCCAGCAGCGCCGTCAACGTCCCGATCCAGTCGTCCTGCTGCGGCAGGCTCGTCACGTCCAGATCGAGCAGGTCGTCCTGCCATGCCGGCCGCACCGCCTCGGGGTGCCTGAGCGGTGCCTGTTCGGCCAGCGCCTTGGCAGGGACCTGCCCCACGATGGCGCCTCCGTCGCGGACGGTCAACGTGCCATCGTCCGTGACCCGTCCGATGACCGCGGCGTTCAGGCCCCACTTGTCGAAGATGCGTAGTACTTCTTCTTCGCGCCCCTGGCGCGCAATGACCAGCATGCGTTCCTGCGACTCCGAAATCATGACCTCGGCAGGGACCATCCCGTCCTCGCGACGCGGTACCAGAGCAACGTCCAGATCGATCCCCACGCCGCCCCGGGCCGCCGTCTCGCAGCTTGCCGACGTCAGCCCTGCTGCGCCGAGGTCCTGGATGCCGACCACCGCGTCCGTCCGGAACAGTTCCAGGCATGCCTCCAGCAATAGTTTCTCGAGGAACGGGTCTCCCACCTGAACGGCGGATTTGCGTTCCTGCGAAGCAACTGTCAGGTCCACCGAGGCGAAGCTGGCGCCGCCCATGCCATCGCGGCCTGTCGTAGCACCGACGAGGATGACGGGGTTGCCGACCCCTGTAGCTGCGCCGCGCTTGATGTCTCCGTGCCGGATGATTCCCACGCACATCGCGTTCACCAGGCAATTGCCTGCATAGGAGTCGTCGAACCCGACCTCTCCCGCCACCGTCGGGATGCCCATGCAGTTGTCATAGTCGCCGATCCCCTTCACAACACCCCTGAACAGTGAGCGCTGCCGGGCCTCCCCGAGGTCACCGAACCGCAGCGAGTCCAGCATGGCGACGGGTCGCGCTCCCATCGTGAAGATGTCCCGGATGATACCACCCGAACCTGTGGCCGCTCCCTGGTATGGTTCGACCGCAGAGGGGTGGTTGTGGCTCTCAACCTTCATGACGACCGCCAATCCGTCTCCGATGTCGACGATGCCGGCGTTCTCGCCCGGCCCCTGCAGCACGGCTGCTCCCGTCGTGGGGAACAGGCTCAGCAGCGGGCGCGACGTCTTGTAGCTGCAATGCTCGCTCCACATGACGCCGAAGAGGTCCAGCTCCAAGTCTCCGGGCTCACGCCCAACGAGTTCGACGATGTGCGCGTACTCCGCATCTGTGAGGCCGACGCGTGCAGCCCGTTCAGCACCGGCAAGTTTCATGCTGCCTCCTTTCGAGTTCCTGAACCATGGACTGCAGGATGAACAGGCCGTCGGTCCCACCCAGCAACTCCTCCGCCGCCCGCTCGGGGTGGGGCATCATGCCGGCCACGTTGCCCTGTTCGTTGATAATGCCCGCAATGTTCGCGACCGAGCCATTGGGATTGTGCCCCTCGTCCACCGTGCCGTCCGGAGCGCAATAGCGAAGGATCACCTGTCCCCGCTGTTCCATGGCGGCCAGCGTCGCCGGGTCCACGGCATAGTTGCCGTCGCTATGAGCAATGGGAAGCCGGAGCACCTGCCCGGCCCGGCAGCAGCGTGTGAACGCCGTGTCCGCATTCTCGACGCACACCGACACGGTGTCACAGATGAAAGCCAGGTCACGGTTGCGCAGCAAAGCGCCCGGCAACAGCCCTGCTTCGGTGAGCAGCTGGAAGCCGTTGCAAACTCCCAGGACGATACCTCCCCGGCCGGCAAACCGGACAACCTCCTCCATGAGCGGCGCGAACCGCGCGATGGCTCCCGGCCTCAGGTAATCGCCGTACGAGAAACCGCCCGGCAGGATCACACCGTCGAAGCCGGACAGGTCCGTCTCACGGTGCCAGACATAGGCGACATCCCTGCCAAGAACGTCGTGAAGTGCACGATACGCATCGACGTCGCAGTTGGAACCGGGGAAGACGGCAACCGCAAACTTCATGCGCCCTCGTCCAGAATTGAGCACGAGTATGTCTCGACAACGGTATTCGCCAGGAGCTGTTCACTCATGCGTGCGAGCGCCGCGAGCGCCGCCACGCGGTCACCCTCCGGCAGCTCCAGGTCGATGACCTTGCCCACCCGGACCGCCCGGACATCGGCGAACCCGAGCGCGTGAAGTGCCTGTTCCACGGCCGTCCCCTGAGGGTCGGCGATCCCCTTCTTGGGACTGATCAGGACGCGGCCCTTCATTGC
>NZ_QXIW01000027.1:89157-172269 GCF_003570985.1 Candidatus Cryosericum hinesii | reverse complement strand
ATCAGGACGCGGCCCTTCATTGCGCCCTCCCGGTCAACAGTCGCCCAAGGACTTCATGATAGCCTTCCTCGACACCACCCAGGTCGCGACGGAAGCGGTCCTTGTCCAGCTTCTTCCCTGTAACACTGTCCCAGAAACGGCAGGTATCCGGCGAGATCTCGTCGGCAAGGAGGATCGCTCCGTCTGCGCGCCCGAACTCCAGCTTGAAGTCGACCAGGGTGATGCCCGCTGCTGCAAATCGTTCCTTGAGCAGGGTGTTCACCTCCAGTGCCAGCCGCCGGAGGTCCACCACTTCGGCGTCCGTGGCGGCGCCCAGCGCCTGGATGTGGTCCTCGTTCACCAGGGGATCTCCCAACTCATCGTTCTTGTAACTGAACTCGATGACCGGCGTCGCAAGTCGTGCCCCTTCCGCAATACCCAGACGCTTGCTCATCGACCCTGCGACGATGTTGCGCACGATCACCTCGAGGGGAATGATCTGCACCCGCCGCACAAGCATCTCCCGATCACTCAGACGCTGGATGAAATGATTGCCGACGCCGGCTGTCGCGAGCATGGCAAACAGGTACGAGGACATCTCGTTGTTCATAACCCCCTTGTCCGCAATCGTCCCTTTCTTGACGCCGTTGAATGCTGTCGCATCGTCCTTGAACTCAATGATACAACGTGTCGGATCGTCGGTGGCGTACACCCGCTTGGCCTTGCCCTCGTACAACAGTTCCTTGCGTGTCATGCTGGACCTCCCTGTTCAGTCTCGGCTGTACTGCAGTAGTGCTCACGGATCGCCTTGTCCTTGCTGCCCACCTCTTCCGCCAGGTGTTGTCTCTCCTCCACAAGCCGTGCCGCGACCCGCGCATCCCCCAGTCCCACGATCTGCAGCGCCAGCAGAGCAGCATTCTTTGCACCGTCGATAGCGACCGTCGCCACTGGCACGCCGCTCGGCATCTGCACGGTAGCAAGCAGAGCGTCCAAGCCTCCCAGACCAGGCGTACTGATCGGAACGCCGATGACCGGCAGGGTCGTGGATGCGGCCAGAGCTCCCGCCAGATGGGCGGCCTTGCCCGCTGCCGCTATAATGACTTGCACGCCGCCGGCACGAGCGCCCCGAGCAAACTCCAGAGCCGCTTCGGGCGTGCGGTGCGCCGAAATGACACGTGCTTCCCAGATCACTGGAAAGGAACGGAGCACGGCAAACGCCTGCTCCAGGACGGGCAGATCTGCGTCACTGCCCATGACGATGACAATCTGTGGCATGATAGCCTCCTCGTTGGTATGCGGTCACGAAATGGAAAAACCCCGGTCGCCTGGATTCAGGGCAGCCGGGGTGGTCTCGTCTGGTTGGTATGAGGTCGGAGTCTTTCCCGCGATTGAGGGACAGACCCCACTGTCTCATGGCAGTGGTACCTGGAGAATGCGCTGGTCTTCCAGCAGGGGATGGGGTAAGGGTGGAATTCGGGTGACGGTAGTGGTCGCTGATTGTAGAAGTTCAGCTAAGACCATCAAGCGTTCTCCTTTGAACAGGTGGCTCACTTCTCCACCCGGAATGGTGACACGCATATCCTACCCGACGTCTTCCGCGTTGTCAACTCAGACCGCGAATGTCCGCAATGGAGGTTCGAGCGTTCACTCATGGCACAGAGCCACATTTCCGGGATGAAGACACTGTGAATGCATGGCTGCCTGTTCCGTCGTTCCCCAAGGAGGCGAAAAACCACACCGGTCGTCGGGCATGAAAAAGCGCCGGACAATACTCGTCCGGCGCAAAAGCACCCCTCGCATTGAACCAACATGCTCGGGGGCCGATTTGTTGTTCAGTGAACTTGCAGAGACTGCCGCCTTACGGCTTCTTCTCCTCCATCACCAGGGTTTCGATGATGTCATCGACCTTGAAGTCATTGAAGTTCTGCACGCCCATGCCACACTCGTAGCCCTTGAGGACTTCCTTTGCATCTTCCTTGAAGCGCTTCAGCGAGGAGATGCTAGAGTTGGCATACACAACGACGGCATTGCGGACAACGCGCGCCTTGGCGCCGCGGATGATCTTGCCATCCTCGACCAGGCAGCCGGCGATGGCGCCGACTCCGGTGATCTTGAACACGTCCTTGATGCGAGCGCGACCCTGTACGATCTCTTCGAAGACCGGCTTGGTCAGCCCGGCGATCATCTTGTCGATGGAGTCGCCCAGTTCGAAGATGAGATCATAGGTGCGGATCTGAACCTTCTCGGTCGCGGCGACCTTGAGCGCTTCGGCCAGAGGGACGACGTTGAAGCCAACGATGACGGCGTTGCTGGCGGAAGCCAGCAGAACGTCGGACTTCGTAATACCGCCGGTGCCCTCGTGCAGGATCTCGAGCGGAATGGTCTTGGTCTTGACCTTCCTCAGCTCGAACTTGACGGCGTCCAGTGTGGAAAGCGCGTCGGCCTTCAGGATGAGGGTGAGTTTCTTCTTGTCCAGCGCCTCTTCTTCATTGAACAACTCGTCCAGCGTCAGCGGCTTCTTCTGTTCCTGCGCCAGGAACGCAAGGCGCTCCTTTTGCCGTTTCTCGTCGATGATCATACGGCACGAGTCCACGTCTTCCACCATATGGAAGACCTCGCCCGCCTCGGGCAGCTCCGACAGACCCATGACCTCGATGGGCATGAGCGCTTTCGCTTCGCGCAGGTTCGCGCCTGCCTCGTTGGTCATGCGCTTGATCTTGCCCACACAGTCGCCAACGCGGATGTCGTCACCGACATGGAGTGTTCCGGTCTGCACGAGCAGACGAGTCAGGACGCCGATGTTCTTGTCGACGCGTGCCTCGATGACAGAGCCCGACGCTTCGACGGAGGACCGGGTCTTGAGTCCCGCCATCTCCGCCTGCAGGAGGATCATGTCCAGCAGTTCGTCCACACCCTTGCCGGTCTTGGCCGACACAGGAAGGAAGACGGAGTCTCCACCCCAGTCATCAGGCTGCAAACCACGGTCCGCCAGCTGTTGCTTGACGCGCTCGGGGTTTGCCTCGGGCTTGTCGATCTTGTTCATGGCAACGATAATCGGGACCTTGGCCGCCTTTGCGTGGTCAAGTGCCTCGAGGGTCTGTTCCTTGACACCCTCTTCGGCGGCGACGACCAGGATGACCACATCGGTGACCTGCGAGCCCTTGAGGCGCATCGAGGTGAATGCCTCATGGCCGGGAGTATCGATGAAGATGATGGTCTTGCCCTTGACCTGGACCTCGTAGGCGCCGATCTTCTGGGTGATGCCACCCTTCTCACGGCTGGCGACGCTACTCTTGCGGATGAAATCCAGTAAGGTCGTCTTGCCATGGTCGACGTGGCCCATGACCGTCACGACAGGCGGGCGCGTCTCAAAGGACTTCATGAACTTGTCCGACGGCGGGGCATAGTTCTCGCCGAGGATACGGGCGAGGTAGTCGGCATCGTCGGGGTCCAGCAGACCGCATTCGCGCACCGGGATACCGTTCTTGAGCATCATCGTGTTAAGCTCGTGCTGCTTGAGGTCAAACTGTTTGGCAAAGGCCGTATAGGTGACGGACTCGACAAATGCTTTGGGTTTCTCTACGGTGATGACGGGTTCGACGGGTGCAGGCGTAAGTTTCTCCTTTTCCTTTTCAGGTGCAGCCTTAAGGGTCGCCTTGGCTGCCTTTGGGGTCTCTTTCTTGACCTCCGACGAGGTGGCCTTCTCCTTCTCGACAATCTCCTTGACAAGGTTTGCCGTTTCTTCTTCGACTGTGCCGACCACGCCCTTGCCTGGAACTCCCAGCTCAGCCAGGATCTCCAGCATGCGTGCCGACTTCAGATTCAGTTCTTTAGCGAGCTCATAGATTCGTACTTTCTTCATGCGTCTCACCTGCCTCATGGGTTGGGGCCGCTTGCGGCTGCCCTTCCTCTATCTGAACGAGTTCCACCTTCGCGTCCAATAACCGCTCTACAAGCCGGACATTGACCCCGCCCTTACCCAGGGCGACGGGAAACGCCTCAGCGGTGGCGTGCACCACGAAGGTGCCGTCCTCCGGCCTGCGTTCTGCGTCCAGCACCTTGGCGGGGCTGAAGGCGTTGATTGCGTATTTCGCGGGATTTGGATCATAGCGGATGACATCGATGTGCTCAAACGCGATCTCACGCGATACTGCACGGATGCGTCCACCCATCGGCCCAATGACTGCGCCCACTGGATCGATCTTAGGATCGCGGCTGAAGACGGCGACCTTTGCGCGTTGGCCCGCCTCGCGGACGATGCGCTTGACCTCAACGAGACCTGAGCCGACCTCGGGGACCTCCAGTTCTATGAGACGCTGGATGAAGTCAGGATGTGACCGCGTCAGGACCACGCGCGGTCCCTGCGCCGACTTGTCGACCGACAGGATAAGCGCCTTAGCGACACCCTGAAAGCGCAGCCGTTCGCCGGGAATCTGCTGATCCTTCGGCATGATTCCTTCGCACCGGGCAAGGTTGATAAGCAATCCCTCTTTGTTCTGGCGCAGGACCTCGCCATTGACCAGAGTGCCCACCTGTGAGTGAAAGCGCTCATAGACCAGGTCGTTCTCACGTTCCTTGATCTTGTCATCGATGAACTTGCGTGCCTTCACGATCACCGACAGGGGAAGCTGCTCGATCTTGACCTGAATAAGCACGTCGTTCCCGGTCTTCGCCTCTGGCTCCGCCTTACGGGCGTCCTTCAGCGTGATCTCACTGTCGCTGTCCGTGACCTTGGCCACAACTGTTTTGCGTGAATAGAGCCGGACAAGGCCGGTACCCGTGTCAGCCTTCACCAGGAAGTTGTCTTTCTGGTACTGCTGCTGGTATGCCGCCTCAAAGGCTTCCTTGATCGCCGTCACGATGTATTCTCTGGAGATTCCCCGTTCCTTCTCCAGCTCATAGATGGCACTCTGGAGCTCATCCCTCATACGCACCTCCCAATATCTCGTCCCACAACGAGATCTTCGTCACCTGCCGCATATCGAACGCACGGTCTACACCGAGCACCATCACGTGCAGGCTGTCCCCACCCAATGCTCCCAGCGTTCCGATGATCGGCTCCCTGGACTCCTTGAACTCCTTGGTCGCCACGCGCACGAGCCGGCCGGCGAAGAGTTCCAGCTCCCGCGCCGTCTTGAGAACGCGGTCCAGTCCGGGGCTTGTCACCTCGAACGCAGGCAGATAGTCGTCGCCATACAACTCAATGAATGCATGACTGATCGCCCGGCTGACGCTCTCAAGCTCATCGACCGAGATGTCTCTCCCCGGCGTCATGAGCACGACGCTCGCCATGCCCGGAGCGTTCTCGATGGCGACGAGCGTGGTATTGCTCTTCGCCACTTCCAGCAACACAATATCCTCAAACCTCGTGTCCATACATCTCTCCATGTGAAACAAAAAAGTGGCTCGCTCGCGCGCCCACTTTTCGCTTTCCACTAATATGAAACGTCCGAAAGCAGGGCTTTCGGACGTCATGTCGCTCAGTTACTTGTCACGTTCATGACATTACGCTAAACAGTATACCTATGAATGTCGGAATGACAACCTCAATTTCCTTTACAACTTGGCGAGACGCTCGGATCCGCCGTTACGAGTAGTCTACCCCGCTGGGGCCAAGGATCTCGGCAAGTCCCTTCAGGAGCGCAGGCGTAATAGTAACCCAGTGCTTGTTGCCGACTTCCAGGCAGTGCTCGGTTCCGTTGCGGTACAGGATGCGCCAATGCTCTTTGCCCGGATAATGGTGCGTGAGGAGGAGGACGTTCTTGAGTATCTCGCCGTTCACCTGCTCTTCCGTCATTCTGATCTTGAGCACTGGATGGGTCACAGAAATGAGCTTCGAGCCTTTTGCCTGTTCAGGCGTCACGAAGTCGATGAACTTCCTGGCCGTCAGAGACAATTCGTCACCATCCATGCGCACGTTCGCCTCCAGGACGATGGCTCCCTCGCGGTCGAAGCACGGCTGGAACTGCCCGAGGACGTACTCGAACACCATCAGCTCCACCTTGCGGCTGTCGTCTTCGAGCGTGCACTTGCCGTAGGCGTGACCCGCCTTGGACTTGGCGGTCTTCGCGGACGTAAGCAGACCCATAACCGTGACGGTGGATCCGTCGTCACAATCCGCACATTCCGCAACGCGCTTCGCGTTGTACTTGGCCAGGAGCGACTCGTACTGCTGGAAGGGGCTGCAGAAGCAAAAGAACCCAAACGCTTCCTTCTCCATCGCCGCCGCACCCGCTGTATCGCACGAGGAAACGGAGGCCCCGGGTTCGCCCACCGAGCCGCCAAACAGGCCCGTCGTCGAATCGTCTACAATCGGTGCCTTGCCGTTCTGGTTGTTGAATTCCCTGAGAACGGTCACCCGGTCCTCACCCAGGGTTTCGAACGCTCCGGACTTGATGAGGCATTCGATGGACTTGCGGTTGACCTTGCTCCCACCGGAGCGCCGCTGGAAGTCCTTGAACGTCGTATAGGGGCGGTTGGACCGCTCCTCCATGATCTCGTCGATCGCCTTTGAACCCAGGTTCTTGATGGCAAGCAGACCAAACCGGATATTCTGAGAGCCATCGGCCTGCGTCTCCACCGCGAACAGCTTGTCGGACTTGTTGATATCCGGTGGAAGAATGGGGATACTCTTGCTGCGGCACTCGGCGACCAGTTCCTTCAGCCGATCTTCGGTATCGATGCCCGAATTCATGAGGGCCGCCAGGTATTGAATGAGATAGTGAGCCTTGAGCCATGCTGTCCGGTAGACCATGATGGCGTAGGCGACCCCGTGGGATTTGTTGAACCCGTAGCCGGCGAAAAAATCGATGAGAGCGAACACGTCCTCGGCGGTCTTCTTCGGGACACCTTTCTCAATCGACTTCTCGACGAAGACGGCCCGTTGCTTGGCCAGAATGTCCGCCTTTTTCTTGGAGACGCCCTTGCGCAGGATGTCTGCTTCCTGCATCGTGAACCCGGCCATGCGGTTTGCGATCTGCATGATCTGTTCCTGGTACACGATAATGCCATAGGTCGGTTTGAGGATACCCTCAATGCTCGGATGGTAGTAGTTGACCTTCTCCTTGCCATTCTTGCGGTCGATGTATTTCTGGATACCACCGGCCTTGATGGTGCCGGGGCGATAGAGTGAGATGATGGCCGTCAGATCTTCGATAGAGGTTGGCTGGACGCCGGCCGCGACGCCTTTCATGCCACCGGATTCCATCTGGAACACCCCGACCGTGTCGCCGCTGCTGATGAGCTTGTAGACAGCCGGTTCCTCCGTGTCGATGTGGCTGATGTCCACCGTCACACCAAGCTGATCCTTGACCATCTTGACGGTGTTCTGGATGACGCCCAGGTAGGAAAGGCCCAGGAAGTCCATTTTCAGGAGGCCAAAGGCCTCAACCAGGTTATGGTCCCACTGTGTGATGACGTTGCCGTCCTTGTCGCGCTGCAGGGGCAGGTAGTTGGTAAGCTCGGTGTCGGCGATGACGACGCCCGCGGCATGGGTGCTGAAATTGCGGTTGACGCCCTCCAGCTTCATGGCCGTATCGAACAGCTCCTTGACCGTGGTGCCGCTCAGCTTCGTGCCATCATCGTACATCTTCTTCAGCTGATCGACCGCCTTGAGAGCGTCCTCGAGGCCCGTGCCGAACGGGATGAGCTTGGAGATCAGGTCTGTGTCTTTGGGAAGCATGCCCAGCGCTCGCCCCACGTCACGGACGGCTTGCTTGGCCTCCATCCTGCCGAAGGTCGCCACCTGGGCAACTGAGGATTCGCCATACCGCTCGCGCACATACTGGATGACCTCGCCACGGCGCGCATCCTCGAAATCCATATCGATATCGGGCATCGAGATACGGGCAGCGTTGAGAAAGCGCTCGAACAGCAGGTTGTACCGCAGTGGCTCAACTTCCGTGATGCCGGTTGCATAAGCGACGATGGCGCCGGCGGCAGATCCGCGGCCGGGACCGACGGCAATTCCCTTGCGGCGAGCGAACCGGGTGAAATCCTGAACGATGAGGAAGTAATCTACAAACCCACACTTCTCGATCGTCTCCAGCTCCATCCGCGCCCGGGCCGTCGCCTCTTCCAGCTGTTCGGGAGGATAGAGGCGCTGAATGCCGTCCATGGTCATTTTCTCCAGCAGCTGGCGGTTGACCTCGGCATCCCATGGCGTCGTCTGCCCTTCTTCGATGTACCGGGGCAGGTGATAGGTGCCAAGGGGCATTTCAACGTTGCACATGTCGGCAACAAGCTGGGTGTTCTGGATAGCCTCCTCGTCTTCGGGCAGGCGCTCGCGCATCTCTTCCTCGGTCATGACATGGTAGTACGGCCCGTTGAAGCTCATACGGTCCTTGTCGGTCATCTTCTGTAACGTCTGGACACAGAGCAGGACCTCGTGTGCGGCATAGTCGTCCTTGCCGAGGTAGTGGCTGTCACACGTGGCAACGGTCTTCGCCCCGATGCGCTTCGCGATGCTGCGAAGGATAGGAAGGGCACGGCGTTCCTCTTCGATATTGTGGTTCTGGAGCTCGATGAAGTAGTTCTCTTTGCCGAAGATGTTCTGGTACCTCTTGGCAATGGTCAGCGCCTTTTCTTCGTCGCCCTTTGCTGCCGTCTCGGCGACCTCGCCCTTGAGACAGGCGGACAGGGCGATAATCCCCTCGTGGTACTTCTCTAGTATTTCATAATCGACACGCGGCTTATAGTAGAAACCCTCGAGGTAGCCGATGGAAACGATGTGGCTCAGGTTCTGATAGCCCTTGAAGTCTTTCGCCAGGAGGATCAGGTGATTGGGAAACCCTGCCTCCTTGTCCTTGTTGAGGCGGCCGCTCGGGGCCATATAGACCTCGCTGCCGATGATCGGCTTGAGCCCGGCGTCCTTCATCTTCATGTAGAAGTCCAGCACGCCGTACATGTTGCCATGGTCCGTGATAGCACACGCGGTCTGCCCCATCTCCTTGAGACGGGTGACGAGCGGACCGATCTTGTTCATGCCGTCCAGCAGTGAATATTCGGTGTGGAGATGCAGATGGACGAAGCTCATGCTGGGTTCCTCACTGAGCAGAAGGGCTCCCCTCGGATTGAGGCAAAGTCCTCGGGGGGAAGCGGGCAGCAACCTGTGTCTGGTCGACAGAAACCACTTCGACCACGGCGTCGTAGACAAAATTGAAGAACTCCTGCGAGCGCGCGTTGAGAACGATCTTCACCGGAATGTTGGCCAGCGCGTCTGTCGTGCCCACGGTGACCGTCGCCGTGGCCGTGACGGCCTCTCCCTCGAACATAAACCGGCCAGTCATGCTCCAGACGTCACACGTTTGCCCCAGCAACTGTACCGGCGGCTGCTTCTCGATGGTAAAGAAGCGTGGCGAGAATGTCGCCGGCAGTCCGAGAAGACCCTCACAACTTTCCTGCAGGACGTGCGCAGCTGCCGCCGCAGTCTCGCCGCTGGCAGTGTACGCCCCATTGTCGAACACATAACCTGTTCCACCGCGGACCATGAGTGATGCCGTCGGATTCACCGGGTCACCACTCATCACAAGGATGTCACTCCCATTCTTGACGACACGACCGTCGAACGACTTGTCTTCGCCACCAAGTGTCCGGTGGTACGAGGCTGTGAGCTCGTACACCGGAAGCGTGGCAAGAGAGGAAAGCGGGAGGAGTTGTCCCTCCTGGAGCGTCACGTTGACCGCCTTGGCGTTCTTCGCGATCACCAGGTCGAATGTGGCATCGGCAAATCCCTGCTTTATGACTCTTCCCGCATAGGTCCCTTCTGCGAGGCCCTCAAACGTGAACGTTCCATCCGACCCTGTCGTCGTGGTCGTGTTCCACACGGTCACGGAGGCTCCCACTACGGGCTGACCGCCGGATTTCACCGTCCCGACGCCAAGAAAGAGTGGGGTCAGCTGGACAGTCGCCGGCAACTTCGTGAGGTCTGTCACCTGCATGAAGGCCTTCTGATACCCGGTAGCTTCGACACCCATTTGTGTCCGATCGGCCTCAACCTGTCCCGAAACGGTTCCGGTCGCATCCGAGCTGAGGGTCTCGGAGCCGCTTGAGCCGGTGAACGTCAACGTCGCATTGGCTACGCCCTTGCCTGAGTACGCAGAGACGATCCGGAGCGAAACAGCGCTTCGGCGAGCACAGCCGGCGAGAGAGAAAATAACAAGCAGCAGGGCGAGGCCAAGCGCCAGCCCCCGAGCACTTTTTTCCCATGCGAGGGGCGCTTCCCCCCGAGCACTTTGGTTCAAGGCCCCCGAGCACTTTTTTCCCATGCGAGGGGCGCTTCTGAGGTGCACTTCTGCCCGGTGAAAGATAATCCTTTTCATCATGATTCAACCTCTCGGAATTCGAGTCACATGCCCTCCCATCGTCGTTCGCGTGTCGAGCACGGACACGAAAGCGTCCGGGGCCAGCTCGGCAAGCGATGCATTGAGAAGTGCAATGTTCTTGCGCATTGTGGTCGTCAGGATAATCATGCGGTTACTGTCCATGCCCGACCCTGAAATCGTCGTGATGCCAAAACCCCGGTCGCGCAGATGATACGCCAGTCGGTATGGGTTCTCGTTGGGAATGATCAGCCAAGTTTGGTTACCGATAGCCAACTTCTGTTCCAACCAGATACCAAACAGCGCTCCCAGTGAATAACCAATGGCATAGCCGAGCATCTTGTAGATGGTCATATTGCTCAGGACGCGAGCGAGGCTAACCAGATAGACGTTCACCTCGAGAAACCCAAAGATGAACGTGTACAGGCGGCGTCCCCTGACCAGGAAGTTCGTGAAGAGAGTCGAAAGAGCCACGTCTACGAACTTCATGACGAACACGATCAGGACTGACTCGGCTACTACCCAGAACTGTGCCACGCGAAACCTCCCGTTCCTGTACTGCCGAGTTCAAGTATAGTGCCCGCTGACCGCCGCACAAGCTGGAGTACGCGAAGGTCGACGCGTGGGAGTCGGATATTGAAATGTTGCGCTGCTGTGGATAACATGTGAACAGTGTGGATAGAATTGTCATCCACGCCTCTCGGCAAAGGAGGGTTTGTGGCTCGACCGTTGCGCATTGAGTTCCCAGGTGCCGTCTATCTGATTTCCGACGTTGCTCCTGCGGGTCGGTCCATCATGCAGAGCGACGACGCTCGCTTGCAGTTCCTCGCTGACCTCACGACGGTGGCGACGGACCTGGACTGGCGTATTTACGCGTGGTGCATGTTACCGGACCGCTACAGTTTCGTCGTGGACACGCCCCATGGAGATCTCGGCACGGGCATGCATCGGTTCATCAGTAACTACACGCGGCATGTAAACCGCCAGAATAAATGCTCGGGGCGAGTCTTCCGCGGAGCTTATCGAGCCGTCCTCCTGGAACCCGACGTATGGCTCGTTCCGGTCTGCCGCCATGTCGTCCTCCAGCCCGTGGCATCCGCTGTGGTCGCCACCCCCGAGGAATGGCCCTGGAGTAGTTACCAGGCGACGGTCATGAGTACCCACGTACGGAGTGCCCCGCTTGCTGCCGAGTCTCTGCTGTCTCGTTTCGGCCAAACACAGGAAGAGGCTGTTGCAGCTTATGCCGACTACATACGGGCGGGCATCGGCCAGCCGACCCCTCTCGCGCACGTGATGCCCCCGGGCCTCCTGGGAACACAGACGTTCGTTCAAGTGGTCACTGAGCACCTGGTGAGCAGAGCGTCCGAGCCCTCGGTCGCCGCAATACTTCTGATGCTTGCGCGGCCCTCCCTGACCCAGATCTTCGGACCCGATGTCAGGCGTGAACGCTCGCAGCTCCCATTGCGCGTCGCAGCAGCCGTCCATCTGGGTTATTCGCTCGTACAGATCGGTGTCCACCTGGGCGTCCACTATACAACGGTCAGCCGGTACCTCCGCACAGCTCAGGGCGGGCGGAGAGAGGCGCCTCCTCCCATCCTCTGAACGATTCCTCCCAGATAGCATGATAACAAGTCCCCGACAGCTTGTATAGGCTGTCGGGGACTTGTCGTCCGAGCAAGGTCGCCAGGACTATTTCCACATTATCCACAGATATGTTATGTTTTCGTACCTGATCTACTGGGTGGGGTTGAGCGGGATCACGAGCCAACAGATAAGATAGACCAGGACTCCCGTCCCCCATGCCATCCCGAGCAACGCCCAGGCGATGCGCACAATGGTCGGGTCGATGTCGAAGTACTCCGCGACGCCGGCCGCCACGCCGCCGATCACCTGGTTCCTGCGTGAGCGATACAACCTCCTGGAGGAATCATAGCCGACCCCCGACGAGACAGAGCGCTCAGCCTGCGGATGCTGCCACTTGTCCTGGATGGGTTCCTGCTCGCCGGATGCAACGCTGGGCTGCGCTGGTGCACAGGTGCCGCACATAATCTTGCCATCTACCATCACTATTTCCTCACGGGCCAGCGCCTTCCCGCACTTTGTGCAGACGCCGACTGCTTCTTCATCTGGTCTGTCAAAACTCTTCATTTCCTGATACCTCCCTTGATAAGAACGGCCAGTCCGAGCACAAGGAACAGGCCCCCGACTGCCAATTTCCGAATGATGTCGACCACCTGAGCTGAGAAAATGTCCAGCCCCGAAAGAAACGCAAGAGAACCCGCGGCGATAGCCACGACCCCCCATATCAGCCCGTTTCTCGACGTCTTGCTTTCAATCGAGTCAAACAGCGTAGACAACAGGATGGAGAGTCCCGCGGAAATCACGGCTGCTCCGACGAAGGTCGTAAGACTGAACCGGATGACAGCCAGGACCTGCAGGAGGACGATGATACCGACAAAACCAAGCATGGCGCTCCAGAACACCGTTTCACGCGCATCCCGCTGGAAGCCCGTCGCGACGCCGTAGATGCCTAGCAGGACCACAAACGCCGCCAGAGGAACGAGGATGCCAAAATGGTATCCCGTCTGGGGGAACGCCTGGAGCAGGAAGTGGACGCCGAAGATGATGAGCAGAGTGCTCAGGGCCACCCGCCGATCAATGTTGTTGCTGTTCATTGCTGTACCTCCACAAGTTGAATTTGTCCAATTGCATTGTCGATATGCACGACGAGCCGCCGATCAGCTCCACTGGCTGCCGAGGCGTTGAGAAACGACTTACTGCCCTCGGCCACAAATCCCGACGACAGGACCTTGCCCAGGACACTTCCGATGGAAAGCTGTGCTCCCGGTTTGCCGGGGATACGTAGCGTACCGTTCCCCACAGCTGTGTGCAGTGAAACGTCACAGTGCCTGCCCAGTGACCCCGAAAAATCGAGGTCGTACCTACCGACGATGTTGCCAATGACAAGGTCCACCATATCCAGGTTGCCGAGGCGCGTTGCCGAAAAACCACCGGTGACGTTCTCGATCTGGACAAGGTCGATGATCGATCCGGATTCGGTGGCGTCCAGTTCAAGTGCGGAGGACGCCCCAGCCAGACGGAGTTCCTTGAGCCGAGCCTGATCCAGGACCAGTCGGGCTTCACCGACGAGCGTCAGCGTCAGCGTACCGTTCTCGGGAACCACAACTGTCAGACGCTTGACCCCAGCCTGGACGCCAGGAACACTGTCAAAGTACAATCCATACGTGCCGGTCTTCGCACGGAAATCCTGACGGAATCCCTGACTGCCGAGAACGATGCTCGCTGAGGTCACGGTGGGAGATGTGCCCACGACAACCTCGAGGTTGTCGCCTACAACCGATATGCTGCTCGCTGAGCCACCCGGGAGTGCCAGGATTGTGCCCTCTGCATACACCGGAACAGCCCTGAGTCCACCATTCCGCGTCACCACCGTCACAACCGCGGAGCCAACGATCATCAGGATCACGACGAGGGCGGCGACCAGAATGCGCCTGCGACCGGTCGTGGGAGCAGACTGCATCATGCAGGCGACCCTCCGACCTGGCCGAACAGACGCTCACTGAGAGCAAGACTGCCGAGCAGCAGCCCCCCCACGGCCGTAAGCGTGCACAGAATCAGTAAGGATCTGAGTTGGCCAAGGTTGGGCCCGACAAGGAGCTGCACAACCCGCAGGACAACTGATGAATACGCGGCAAGCATGTACGTCCCGGTCAGGAAGAGCCCGACGAACAAGATACCAAACAACAGCGCTGCGGCAAGAACAACCACCGGTTCTCCATTTCTCATGCGTGTACCCATGAGACGAGCCAGGATGCTGCGTGATGCCTTCTTTCGTTCCTGCTCTGCCTCCCACACGTCGACACGGTTCCATACGCCACAGGCAAACCCAGGTGGTGGAACAAGGTCGGGAGGACATGAGAGTGTGCTCGCAATCATACGTTCTACTTCCTCGTCTGTCAGATATCGTGTGCTCATGCAGCACCTCGCTCATGCAGGGCTTCCACCTGCTTCTTCAATGCGGCCCGCGCCCGGAACAGCCGAACTTTCGCCGTACCCTCGGCTATACCGAGTCGTCCGCCAATCGTCGCAAGAGAGCACTCTTCTGCATAAAACATCGTCAGCAGCGCGCTGTCTTCCGGAGAAATCTTCGTCATTGCCTCTACGATCTCCTGCTGTTTCCACACATCGTCCCTGTCCTGCTCAGGAGCTGCCAGGAGCTGCTCGTCCGGCAGATCCCCGCCTTCGCGTGCTGACTTCCGCCAATAGTCGACCAGGCAGTTATATGCAATCGTCATGACCCACGGGAGAAAAGGGCGGCTTCTGTCATACGAGTCAAATCGCCTGTATGCCAGAAAAAAAGCCTCTTGTGCAACGTCTGACGCCGTTGTCCGGTCCCGGACCTTGCTCGCCAGAAAGGCATACACAGGACGCTCACTCTCCGCCATCAACTGGGCGAAGAGCTCGCGGTCAGCCACTGCTTCCATCCACCTGCTCCTCTCCTTGGTTGATTGCCCTACGTGTTCATCAAGCGTACGGTGACAGGAGAGAAAAGGTTACAGGGCAGACTCAGTGCTCGCCCGGGCCGACCGCCTCGAGATATCCGCGCTCGAGCAGCCACTCGAAGATCTTGCCGGCTTTGGCATAGGAATAGCGCTCTTCTACGTCCTTGTAGCCCAGCTCCACCATCTGGTTATCTTCGATCAGGAAGAGGAACTGGACAATGATGTTGCCTCCCTCGGGGGCGTCGCGGTTCTTGTCGATAAACAGGTTGAGGATGTCAAAGTGGGGAATGTGGTGAGGGTTCACTCCCCCTTCACGCACGGCATTGGCAATCTTCTCTTCAAGCTGCGCGGTGTCGTGGTAGTCCTTGACAATGATCAGCGCCACGTCCGCGTCATATTCAATGTCGCCGCCGCCCGTGCAATTGAACATCGTTGGGCGCTCCTTGGACATCTCACTGTCGAGACGGCAGCCGTCCTTATCGAACGACGACACAGCCACAATGGGGGACTGCAGCTCGGTGGAGAGTTGTGCGATGAGGCCGGACACCTCGTCGACCTGCTTCTGCAGGCTGGCGTACGGGTTGACCGTCGGCACCTTCTGCAGGTAGTCGATGAAGATGGCACAGTGGTCGGTGTGGTGGGAGTCCATGATGCCATATGCGACACTGCGGATATGCTCGAGCGTATCCTGACGGTCCCCCTCGAAGAGGTAGAAGTTGTCCATGTAGGCCGAGGTCTCCTTGATCCCTTTGTTGAACCGGGTGACGAGATCGGCCTTGTTTCTGATGTCTCCCTTCTGAAGGATCAGCGGGTTGATGAGTGATTCCTGTGACAGGACACGAGTCAGGAGGACGTGCTTTGTCTGCTCATAGGAATAGTACAGGACCGGGACTTTCTCATTGCGTGCAACGAGCGTGGCCAGTCGCAGCATCAGGTTGGTTTTCCCTCGCCTCGGAGCGCCACCGACCGCGTAGTAGAAACCAGGGCGCAGCCCTGAGATCGCCGTATTGAGGTTGTCATAAGGGGCGATGCTCATGCCGAGGATCGAGGGACGTCCTGTTTCCCGGGTGCGGACCTCCTCGACGTACCGCAGCAGCTCGTCACGGATTGGTTCCTGCCTGCTCTGGGACGAGAGGCGTGCCACCTGGCGGAGCTGCTCGGAGATCTCGGCGGCGAAGTCTTCCACGCGCCGCCCCTGTTTCTCGGCATCGGTAAAGCTGTTGATGCTGTCGGCGATCGTACGCAGCTTCCGACGTGCTGCGCGCGTTTTCAGCCGGTCCAGCATCTCGACCAGCGTCGCCATGTCCTCGCCACCAGCGTCAGTCAACTTGCCTACCAGCGTCGCAATAGCCGGAGTCACATGACGTTCTTCGGTCAGATAGGTCGTGAACAACGGAAGGTCTATCTTGCCACCTTCCCCTTTGTGGTTGGAGCAGTACCACTGAAATGCGTCGAAGACAGCCTTGAGGTCACCGTCTTCGAACAACGAAGAGCTCATACCCAGCTTCTGGAGCTTCTCAAGGTGCTGAGGAGCCGCCAGAGCCCCGGCCACCAGCCGGAATTCGGTCCTGTCTGTCGTCATGGTCTTCCCCCTATCGTGAGAATGGCTTGCCTATATAGTAGCCTCCCGGCAAGAAAGCAACAGACCCGTTGACCCCTACCTGCAACGACGTGACGGACGGCAGTTCGGTAAGGCTTAACCGTAACTGTTCGACCATGAGTGCCTCGGCCGCCTGGTCTTTGGGGAGAGGAGTCATGGCAAGAGATAGACGCAACATCCCCGTGTTGGCTTCCAGAACCATGGAGGTGACCCGGGTGCCGGGTGGGACAAGTGACGCGTCGCCTTTGGGCGGATTCCCCATCTGGGCAATCGACTTCGAGATCATGACACTGCGCCCCATGAGCGCCTTCTTCTGTTGATAAACAGTCAGTACCGGGAGTTGATCACCGTCGACTTCGGTGAGACTGTAGACGGCGAGGGCCGTGCCTTCTTCCAGGCGCCCATCCAGTCTGAACAATGGATCAACCGTGTCCACGTGTCCAAACAGGCTCTCCACATTGTTTCCGCCTACCAGGAGCCGGACGCGACTGACGCCCGTGAGTCTCGTGAGCGTGAGGACCAGGGAGTTCTTGACCTGCTCTTCTTCCTGAGCTCCCATACTCAGTTTGAGGACGCTCTCCTCAAAATCGACAGACGCCGTTCGACCGGAGACGGTGACTCCGCGAAGCACATCCGTTCCGGGCAGAGGACTCACGAGACTGGGATGCGTCGGGCCCTCCATGAGAGCACGTGTAGCCTGAAGTGCCAGCTGAGAGCGTGTCAGCCCGGTTGGGAGCGTGCGGCGTTCAACAACATAGCGGCCGTCACCACCCACAAAATACAGATCGACCGGTTGTCCCTTGTCCAACATGGCCTCATTGGCACCCAGCTCTCGCTGAGTCTTGACGAAGGAGAGGAAGGTTCCTGCGGGACGACCATCGACCGAGAGCTCGATCGAGAGGACACTCGGCAGGCTCAGCATGGAGTTGACAAGTTGCCAGTAGAGCGCATTTTCTTCCGCAAACCCCATGGGAGGCTGATCGCGAGCCACACCCAGGACCACGTCGAGGATCCCCCCGGGCAAAAGTGTCGCTCTGTGCGCAGTGAAGCCGGCAGGGACAGCCGTCGCAAGCCCCTGTCCCGCGGGCGGCGTACGCAGGAGATCGATGATACCCGCTACCTGCTCCACGCGCCGTGTCGGCAGTTTTGCCACAACAGGATTGCTGACCAGTTCTCGAGTCGAGGCGTCGAGATAACATAGGACCACGGGCGTACTCCGCCCACCGGCCGTGCGGAAGCTTGAGCCGATGACAACAGCCAGAACCAGTGCGAGGATCAGAACAAGCAGTCCCCCATCCTGGGAACGTCGCCTGCCCCTCATCCTGCCTTGTCTGCTGTGAATTGTCATCTGTGAGCCCTTTTCTGATTGCCGCTAGTCTTCATTTCGTCTATACTATATCACACAAAACGGATGCACATGGCCTGACAACACTCCGGTGTTCCGTCACAAAGACGGGGCTGTTGCGCTGGTGTATGCGTATGTACGGCCCACGCCGTGGCTTGGTTTTTCTCTGGTCATGGCTTGGTCACTTAGCGCGAGAGCAAAGGGAGCAGAAAATGGAAGAACAACGGTCGGATTCCTGGCAGCACCTGCTCGACATCTTCAGTAAACAACTCGCGCGCCCGACGTTCGAGATGTGGTTCAAGAATGCGACAACGCTCCATGAAGACGACGCTTCGCTCACTATTGGCGTCCCCAGCGAGTTTGCGAGGGACTGGATTGTCAGCAGGTACTATGACGTTATCAAGGAAACGATCGACGCGATCAAAGGTAAACCGACCACCATCGCGGTGGAAGTTGTGCAACAGCCACCAGAAGAGATTCCGACCGAACCCGGCATGCTCCAGCACAACAATACGTTGATCCTTAACAGGCGCTACAACTTCGAGAACTTCGTCGTCGGCGCAGGGAACCGCCTTGCCTTCGCGGCATCCAACGCCGTTGCAGGCAACCCGGGCAACGTCTACAATCCTCTCTACATCTATGGCGGAGTCGGGTTGGGCAAGACCCACCTTCTCCAGGGTATTGCACATCAGATCCTGACACAGGCCCCGGACAAGAAGATCGTCTACACGACCGGCGAAAAGTTTACGAACGAGGTGGTCAGTTCCATCCAGAATGCACGGAACAACAACTCCGTCATCGAGAACTTCCACAAAGAAACACGCGGGGCAGACATCCTGCTCATCGACGACATCCAGTTTCTGGCAGGCAAGGAACGCACGCAGGAGGAGTTCTTCCACATCTTCAACGCGTTGTACGACGCCCACAAACAGATCGTCATCACCTCCGACGTCCTGCCCAAGGAGATCGCCACCCTGGAGGAACGCCTCACCTCGCGCTTCGAGTGGGGCCTCATCGCGGACATCAGCCGCCCCGACTACGAGACCAAGGTTGCCATCCTCAAGAAGAAGGCTGAGCTGGACAAGATCGACGTTCCACCGGAAGTGCTGGAGTACATCGCCGCAAACATCGGGAGCAACATCCGCGAGCTCGAAGGCGCACTCATGCGCGTCCTTGCAACAGCTTCGCTCACCAACGAGGAGGTCACTCTCCCTTTCACCGAGGAGACACTCAAGGATATCATCCCGGTTATCAACAAGCCAATCACCATCGACGCCATCATGCAGTCCGTCTCGTCCTACTTTCACATCTCGGTTGCCGACCTCCAGGCCAAGAGACGCAGTCAGGATATCGCGATGCCGAGGCAGATTGCCATGTATCTGAGCCGGGACCTGACCGAAGCCTCTCTGCCGTATATTGGCGAGAAGTTCGGCGGGCGCGACCACACGACGGTCATCTACGCCTGTCAGAAAATCCAGCAGGAATTGAAGAACGACGACACACTGAGAGCACTGCTCGACAGCTTGGTAAAGCAGTTGAAGAGAGGTGTGTAACCTGTGGAGAGTTATCCCAACTGTTCCGGATGTGCACAGTGTTGATAACCCGCACAAGTTATCCACAGCTGTGTCCACAGGCGCCGAAAGCCTTGCAACTATCTCCACAGAACATACCAACACTACCAAGCGCCTTATATTGATGATTATGATTAAGAGAGTTTTTTCATACTAAAAGGAGGAAGGATGAAACTCACGACAAAAGCTGAAGGTTTGAGCAAGAAACTGGCACAGCACGCCAAGGTCATCCAGCAGAAAAGCTCGACCTTCACGTCGGATGCTGTCCTCCTTTCTGCGGACGGCACGACGCTTCAATTGACGAGCACTGACCTGACGACATATCTGGTAAATGCCGAACCGGCTGAAGTCACAGAAGCTGGACGCGCCCTGGTTCCCTTCAAGTTTTTAAAAGATATTGTTTCAGCCTTGTCTGGCGAACTCATGATTGAAGGAGACGACAAGAAACTCCAGATATCATCCGGCAAGGCGCACTATGATCTGGCATGCTATCAGATGGATACATTTCCAAGCATCCCGGAGATCAAGGAAGGTAGGGAGTATCAGTTCAGCCTGAATGAATATTCCAGTGCCATCGACCGTGTTCTTCCCTGTGTAGAACATAATGAGAAACGTCGCCTCGAGTTTCAGGGAATCCTGCTTGAGCAGACAAAAGACTATTTCCGATTTGTCGCGACGGATTCACGGCGCCTCGGATATGTCCAGTTTGACTTCAAGCGTGAACCGCTGCGGGCGATTGTTCCAACAAAGGTTTTCGAATCGTTCAAGCCGGCGGGTGACGTTCATTGTGTTATTACCGAAGACGAGTGTCTGTTTTCGTCTGGTGATACGCAGATTATCTCTCTTCTCATTGGCGCCGAGTTTCCCAACTACAACGACATCGTGCCTCGTGAGTGGGAATATACCGTGAATGTCAAGAAGTCAGAACTGCTGGACGCATTGCGCCGGGTCGGTGCCGTCGTTTTTGGCGGGACAGATGTCATCACACTTTCATTCAAGGAAGGGCGGTTGACTGTTCAGGGCACGGCCCAGGATCAGGGCAATGCCAGTGATGAGCTGGGTTATGAGGGAGAAGCCGGTGGTCTTTCTGTTTCGTTCTTTGGAACAAAACTCCTGGACGGCATTTCCTCCGTCGGTACCGAGAATGCGGAACTGCATATGAATAGTGCTGTTCATCCGGTGGTTATCAAGGACCAGGGGAAGGAAGATTTCCTGTACCTTGTCATGCCACACAAGCAGATGGAGTAGTCGCCCCCTCGGAAGGCAATGTATCTAGAATCGCTTTGGGTACAGGGATTCAGGGCGCTGGCTGAACAGCGTATCGACATCACTGCACCCATTACTGCTGTCGAAGGCAGCAACGGCGCCGGCAAGACGACGCTCCTCGACGCCGTGCATTTTCTGGCCTCTGGAAAATCATGCCTGAGTCTGACAAATGCAGAGCTTATTAGGGACGGGGAATCCTATTTTGTCGTCGGCGGCAGGTATCGGACGCGTGACCCGGTCGCCGGGGGGTCGGTCAGTCATGCGGTGCAGGCCATGTTCACGACGGAGGGGCGCAAGGAACTTCGTATCGACGGTACTGTCTATCATGGGTTTATCCGTCTTATCGGTGGGCTTCGCGTGGCCCAGTTCAACTTCAGTTCGCTGTTTCTGGTCAAGGGCATGCCCTCGGTGAGACGCCAATATATCAATCTCCTGATCGCGTCGTGTGATCGCACCTACCTGGAAGCACTCTCTGCATACTCGACCGTCATGACACGCAAGAACGCCCTGCTGCGGCAGTCGGGCTCTGGCGTCGTCGACGCGCCCCTGCTGGATCTGTTCGACGAGCAGATCGTTGCTCTGACAACCACCATTTGTGCAAAGAGGCGATCGGCTCTCGCCGCCGTGGGTCTGGCGATGACACGCCTGATTGCCGACGGGTTGTTTGAACCGCTAGCGGATGTGTCTATTCTCTATGATCCCCGGCCCATTTCCGCCGAATCCATCCGTGCTATCCGGGGCCAGGAACTGGCGCGGCATGCGTGTCTGGCCGGGTGTCACCTCGACGATTTTGTCCTGCTCCGAGGAAAAAAGCAGTTGCGGGACTCGGCGTCACTGGGCGAAGCGAAGCTGGTGGCACTGCTGCTTATCTTTGCAGGTGCCGAATATATACGGATGGTCACGGGAGAATACCCGGTGCTCCTGCTGGACGATCTGGAAGGCGATATCGACATGCCGAACCTTGATCGGCTGGTTCATCTCCTGGCGAGGTTCGAACAGGTCTTTATCACAACCTTTGATGTTGCGCGTCTTGGAGGCGGACTGAACGCTACGTCCGTACGGCTGTGAGAAGAAACGATAACAGTATGGAGCGCATCGGAGAGGTTATCGACGAGATGCGGCGTACCGGTCGCCTCGACAAGGGCATCAAGGTTCAGTCACTGGGAGAGGTCTGGCCCGCGGTCCAGTCTCTGTGGAGTGAGCGTACCATCGGCGCGTACATCGCCGGTAACTCTCATCCGGCCCAATTCAAAAATGGAACGCTGACGATTCTCTGTGCCAATTCATCCATCATGCAGGTCTTGTCTGAGCAGAAAATTCTCATTATAGAACGCTTGAATGCTCACATGGGTGGCAAGCTCGTCACAGATCTGTCCTTTGGCCTCGACAACGTCCACGAGATCCGCATCCATCGGCCGCAGATCACGTCTTCTGTTGCCCCGGAGGACCCGGACTCTCTGGCTGCCACGATTCAGCTGTCTCCGGAGCAGGAAGCGAGAGCCGAAAAAGCAGTGCAGGTCATTCAAAACCCTGCCCTGCGACTTTCGTTTCTGCATGCCTACGAGGCCTGGCTGCGCTGGGACATCTGGCGACACCAGGAACAGCAGAAACGCCGGACGAACCGGGCGACGTCAAGGAAGTACTGACACTATCCACAGGCACTGTGGATAACTTTTCGAGATGCAGACGCGTTGTCCACAGAGGGTTTGACGTCATCGCAGGTTCCATAGGGGCCTGTGGACTGCTGTGCAACGAGAACCCGGCATCAATATTATAGTTGAGACTTATCCGGAATTGTGTTCCACAGATATTCACAACATCCTGTGGATAACCTGAACTGCGAAGGACGCCTGAAAACAGCCTTGTTGATTCACACTCTTGTATGGTAGAATGGACACATGAGAACAAAAGTTGCATTGATCGCGCATGACCGCAAGAAGCCCGAGATGATCGCACTGTGCAGGGATTTCCAGGAGATGCTGGCTCAGGAGGAGCTGGTTGCCACAAAGAGCACAGGTGGCCTCATCGGAGAATTGACCGGCCTTCACGTCACCAAGGTGAATTCGGGAGAGAAAGGAGGGGACCTCCAGATTGGTTCGATGATCGCCTCCGACGAAATCAAGGCAGTCGTCT
This sequence comes from Candidatus Cryosericum hinesii, assembly GCF_003570985.1. Lineage (GTDB taxonomy): Bacteria > Caldisericota > Caldisericia > Cryosericales > Cryosericaceae > Cryosericum > Cryosericum hinesii. Next base: position 149,533 of record NZ_QXIW01000027.1, on the reverse strand, counting down.
TCCTCAGGGACCCTCTGACCGCACATCCTCATGAGCCGGACATCAACGCCGTGCTCAAGATCTGTGATGTCAATAACGTCCCCCTCGCCACTAACATCGCGACGGCAAGGCTGGTTCTCGGACACCTCAAGGAGTTGCAGAGCATCGAAGAGTCACCTGCAACGTAGGTTCTTCTACAGCAAGAGTAGACTGGCGAGCATCGTTTCCAGCGTCCGGCTCTCCTGCCACCACTCCTTGCGCTGGAGTGTCTCGAGACGAACGGTCCATCGGTGTCCTGCGTCCTCTGCGACCAGAACCCGATAGACGAACGAGCCATCGCGCGCAGAGAATGTCAGCGCTTCCACAGGCGGACCGTCAGGGTGTGCTTGGCCGTCTGCATCGACCCTTCCCTTTCTCAGCGTTCCCGGTTCACGCAAGGCGTCTTCCGGCAAGCCGTTGCGGAGACGCTCAGACACTTCGTCCAGCGGCGAGCTGGACTCGTCGTACGTGACCTGCAAGGCGACACGTGGGTCCGTGGGATTGGATGCCCGCAGCCCTGCCTGTTCGTCCAGTTCCATGACGGTCCAGTCTACAGGACAGTCGAGTGCGACATGAAGGTCGGGTCGTACCAGATGTGTCGTGTCACTCATGAGCCCATGCCCTGAGGTTCTGTGTCGTTGTCATCCATTCCTCCGTCTCGGCAGATTCGGATGCACTCACCTGCATCCATGTACAGGATTGCCCCCTTTTTATTGTTGACAAGATGGGCACGACATGAGAAGACCCCGGCACAATGTGCCGGGGTCTCTCCTTCAAGGCTGAGCAAGTACTGGAGTCTACTAGCCGAGAGCTTTCAGGACCACGGAGAACGTCTTGGTCGTGCCGCCCCGGTCAGCGACGACCTGGACCGTGTCACCGACGTTCTTGGAACGAATGTAGCTCAGGACTTCGTCGATCGTGGTCATCGATTTGTCGTCGATCGTGGTGATAACATCCCCGGCCTTGAGCCCAGCAGCCTCTGCACCGGACCCGGACGTGATCTGGACGATGTAGACGCCCTGGGAGGCCTTGACGTTGTACTGCTGAGCAATAGAGGTCGTGAGCGTGGCTCCCTGGATACCCAGAGCCGGCCACGTGATCTTGCCATCCTTGATGATGGCGTTATACACCTTTTTTGCTGTATTGATGGAGACCGAGAATCCGAGGCCTTGTGCGTCCTGGTAGATCATCGTGTTCATGCCGACGACGCGGCCGGACAGGTCGACCAGGGGTCCTCCTGAGTTGCCGGGGTTGATGGCCGCATCAGTTTGAACAACACCGACGAGGTTCTCAGTCGCTGACGCCTGAACGTTTCGCTCGAGGGCCGAGATAACGCCGGTCGTGACCGTCTGGCTCAGGCCGTAGGGGTTGCCGATGGCAATGACCTTTTGGCCAACGGCAAGCGTGGACGAATCGCCGAGCTGTACCGTTGGGAGGTTGGTTCCGCTGATCTTCACCACGGCGACGTCGCTGGTGGTGTCCGTGCCCACGACTTTTCCGCTGAACTCACGGCCGTCTTTGAGCATGACGGTGATTTTGGTGGCATTCTCCACGACGTGGTTGTTGGTCAGCACGTAACCGTCAGAAGTGATGATGAAGCCTGAGCCGAGGCCTTCCTGCGTTCCGGACGAGAAGCCGAACGGGTTCTGGCTGACCGAGGTGATGTTGATCTGGACCACGGCAGGGGAAGCGATCTTGACAGCGTTCTCGATGGCCTGTTCTTCGGTCGTAACGATAGTCGTGCCGGAACCGGATGTACCTACTGGGTACGTAGCCGATACCGTGCGTGCCCAGGGGAACGTCCCCGGGTTGGACATGACGACATAGTTGCCCAGAATTCCACCCAGGACGCTGCCGAGCAGCAAGCCGATGATGAGTCCCCATACCAGGAACACGCGGCCGGAATTCGAACGCCGGGCGGGTTGAGGCTGGGGCGAAGGGGTGCTATACCCCTGAACCGTCGGGGGGAAGTGCCCCTCGGATTGAGAAAAAGTCGTCGGGGGAGTCTCGGGGGGGACGTAGCCCTCCACGGTGTTTGATGTGTCCGGATATTCAGTCTCTTCAGCATCTGGCTTGATGAAACCATTCTCGTCGATCATATCGTGCCTCCTCACCTGTAACAGGTGTTTACTTGTCATATACATCTGTATATACGCAACTATGCCTGATTTCGTTACAGAGAGTGTGAGGAAATCGCCACAAGAAGCGAAGCACTGCTTCAACTGTGGAGGTGGCTATTTTCTCAATGCCTATGCACATCGGTTGGCCTAAAAGGCCAGCCGATTTCTCACCGGCTCTGGAGGCGCTGTTAGGGAAGCACTTCTGCAAAGCTATAAATATACTGTTTTGATAACTTTTGGATCTGCGCCTGCTCATGCTCTGAATATCTGTCATATATGCCGTATGCGCGCATGCCCGCTGATACGACCCCCTGAATACCGGCCAAGACATCTTCAAAGGCAATACAGTCACAAGGGGGAACACCCAATTTTTTGGCTGCCAGCAGATAAATATCAGGGCTTCCTTTCCCGTGGACAACTTCATCAGTGGAAGCAAACGCGTCGAACAAGACATAAATGCCATTGTTTTTCAATACAGGCTCATAAAGTACCTTTGGCAACGCGGTAGCTACGCCAAGTTTGATCCCCTGTCTCTTTAAAAAGAGGAGATATTCTTTTGCATAAGGTTTTAATGGGACATGATGACCGTATTCGTCAATGGCCATCTGGTTCAATTCTTTGATGATATCTTCTGCCCTCTCTTTTAGGCCAAAGAGGGAGATCGTATATTCTGCAGCTTCTTTAAAACTCTTTGCGGAAATTTCACTGATATATCCCTCTGGTACGGATAAATGGCGTTTTGCCAGAAAATCGATGTCGATATCCTCCCATACTCCCATGGAATCGATCAGTGTCCCGTCCAAGTCAAAGATCGCCGCTCTAAAATCAAGCATCCTCCTCTCCTTTTGTCCGTGAAAACGATGCTTTTAACTGTTTTGCCGCCTCGGTAATGTCCTTCGCGGCAATCAGCGCGGAAACGACAGCGATCCCATCGATCCCCGTGTTCGCGAAGGACGGTATGGTCGTGAGGTTGATCCCGCCGATGACAACGATCGGCAAAGATACGGCGGATCTTATGCCCCTTAATTCGTTTATTGTCACTAGTTCAGCATCGGTTTTTGTCCCTGTGGCGAACATGGCACCGACGCCAAGATAATCCGCGCCGTCCTTTTTCGCCTTCACGGCTTCGGCTACAGAAGAGACGGAAACGCCAAGGATCTTGATCTTCCCGATGATCTGGCGGACGATCCCGGCTGGCAGATCACTTTGCCCGATATGCACACCAGTGGTGTCGACCGCCAGGGCTATGTCGACCCGGTCGTTGATGATCAGCGGAATATGGTGGCTGTCGGTCAGTCGTTTGATGGTTACCGCCATTTGATAAAACTCCAGCGAGGAGGCTGTTTTCTCCCGCAGCTGAATAAGTGTGCTCCCGCCTTCTATTGCTTGTTCGACTGCCTGTTCCAGCGTTGGCGTGCTCATCAGATCGCGGTCTGTTACAAGGTAGAGGCTGTAATCGATCTCAGGCTTCATGGATTTTCGCTCTCTTCACAAGGGTTTCGGCGTTCAGTTTGCTGATTTCATCAACGATGGCCACGTGAAAGCTGCCATTTCCCTTGTCGCCGGCGCTTTCTGCTGCAAGCTCGCCCGCAATGCCCATGGAGAGGATGCCTCCTGTCGCTGCGATGAGGAAGTCGGTAGCAGCTCCACAAAAAGCGCCCACCAAGGAGGTACACATGCATCCCGTTCCTGTCACACTGGAAAGCAGATTTGTCCCGTTTTCGATGTAAACCGTACGTTTTCCGTCCGATACGATATCCGTTGCGCCCGTGATCGCCGCTACGCAACCGAACTGTTTTGCCACTTTCTCCGCAGTGTTCCGCCCGATTTCCTTTTCGCTTTTCTGGTCGGCTTCAGAGGCGTCAACGCCCCTTGTGGTGACTTGGAGCCCCGCAACAAAACGGATCTCGGACATGTTCCCGCGCAAAACGGCTATGTTTATTTCTTTCAACAGTCTTTCGATCGTCCGGTTCCGTAGCTCTGATGCACCTGCGCCCACGGGGTCGAGAATGACAGGGATGTTGAGTTCGTTGGCTTTTTTCCCGGCAGCAAACATTGATGCCGCCGTCCTGCTGTTCAATGTCCCGATATTCAACACCAGCGCCGAAGAAATAGCAGTAATGGCTTCCACCTCGTCAATGTCGTCTGCCATGATCGGGGAAGCACCGATGGCAAGCACGATGTTCGCACAGTCGTTGACCGTCACATAGTTGGTGATATGGTGGACCAGCGGTTTTTTTTCGCGGACGGCTCTGAGATTTTCTACGATGTCCTGAATCATGTTCACGCTCCTGGTCTGAATTGTTAACATTTTTGTGCGTTTCGATCCTTCAACACGCTCCGAAAAACGATGTAGACCACTGCCGTCAATAGCATCGACGGCACTGTCGATCCAGCAGGAAGATCCAGCTTCATAAAGAAATAATAGGTTGCTGTACCTATAACGGCTGAAAGAATGCCAGGGACGTTGAAGGTGGTTGTCGAACGGTCAGCGCGAAAAACAAAATAGTCGAGAAGCACCACTGCAAAGGCCGGTGCAAAAATCGAGCCGATCGCGTACAGGAAATTTTCATACTGCTCCATGGGGAAAAACAGTGCTATCAACGTTCCCAACGCCGATATCAGAAGAATCAGCAGCCTCTTTGATATCTTCGGAGCGATGTTCAGGATAGACATGACTGCCGAATAAACGTCCAGATAGGTCGTCGTTACCGTCGAGAGCACCACCACAAGCAGTCCAGCGACGCCGATGCTCAGATGCAGGATGATAGTAGCAATATCGGACGATCCGGTAAACAGGACAGCAGTAAGCCCGGTAATGTACATAAAGGAACTGGCTATGAAATAACCAGAAAAACTCCCCCAGAAACTTGCTTTTGCACTGTTTGCCCACATGGTGTAGTCCGAAATTATCGGCAGCCAGGTCAGCGGCATAACGATACTCATTTCCAGTGCTGCGCCGACCGAAAGCGTTGTGGCGGCGCTCCTCGTGCCCGGCGACGAAACCATGCCCCGACCGCCGATCACTAGTCCCAGGATCAGCAGGCAAAGCACAAAAAGTAGAATGACTGCAGCGCTGTTGAGGGCATTGCCACCCTTATCGACAACAAAAACCCAAACCGCGACAATGGCACCAACGATCACCACAAACAACGCGAAGCCCGTGAAGCCGGCAAGTTTTGATGTGATGGCACTGATCGAATTGGCGCACTGGATGAGCATAATTGCTGTCCATCCTATCAGCTGGATAATGTTAGCCGCAGAAATCAGGTAGGAGCCGTATCGGCCAAATGCCATGCGGCTGGCGATCAGTGCGGGCTTCTTCTCCCGAAATCCGATCAGGCCAGTCAGCGACAGGAGCAGGCAGCCGATGAGATGCCCCGCCAGGATCAGGAGTATCCCCCTGAGCAGCCCTAATGGCGCGAACAAGCCGCCAGTCATGATTTCTGCAAGCGAAATGGCTGCTCCTGCCCAGAGGTTGAAAAGGCTGAACGTGCCGAGTTTTTTGTTGTTATGCATCGGAAATGCCCGCTGCTTTGTAAAGGTCGTAAAAATGGTGGGTCGGCCCACAGCCTTTTCCTATGGCAAGCGAATGCCGAATCGCTGTTGTAGTATACTCTTTTGCCCGTTTCACTGCCTCTTCCAACGGAAGACCCAGCGCAAGGTTAGAAGCAATTGCAGAGGAATACGTGCATCCGGTGCCGTGCGTGTTTTTGGTGTTGATGCGTTCTGCGCTGAAGTGATAGAACCTTTCGCCGTCGTACAGGATGTCCAGTGCGTCGCCGGTGGCATGGCCGCCCTTGACCAGGACATTTTTTGCTCCCAGCTCATAAATGCACTTTGCCGCTCGCTCCATATCTCCGGCGGAGGTTATCTGAAATCCCGCGATTTTTTCGGCCTCCGGGATATTGGGAGTAAGGACATCTGCGAGCGGGAGTATGATGTGAATAAGCGTGTCGACGGCATTCGGGTCCATGAGGGGACAGCCATTTTTGGCAACCATCACGGGGTCGATCACGATATGCTGCGGTCTGTATTCCCTGAGCTTGCGCTCTACAGCTTCCATGCAGCAAGAGTGCGACAGCATGCCCACCTTCACAGCATCCACTCCGATATCTTCAAAAACCGCGTCGATCTGCTTTTCGATCAGTTCGGGGATGATATCCTGCATGTCTATGACACGAAACGTATTCTCCGCAACCACCGAGACAATCACGCTCATGCCGTAAACGCCATGAGCTGCGAAGGTTTTGAGATCGGCCTGGATACCGGCGCCGCCACTGCAATCCGAACCAGCGATAGTCAGAACTTTTTTCATGGCTCTCTCCTTACATAACAAAAAAGGCACCTGCCAAGTTCAGCGGGGCCTTTTATCACGTTAATTCGCTTCCCTACGACAGTGTGAACTGACAGGTTCAAAGGGTCAGGTTTTAACCTTCTCAACTCCGAAGAGTTCCCCCGCAATTGCTTTACTATTTCATAGTATCACGTTACACCATGATATCAATTGCTCCCGTGATGAGCCTCTAGCCGAAGCTCAACTGTGGAGCGGGGCCATCTGACCGTTAGCAAGAAGTGTCACCAGGCTCCCGAATTGCTCAGCATACCGTTCCGGATGTTCCGTATGAATGGGGTAGACATGCGTGGGAGCAAGCCGCTCGACGATGCGAAAGAGGTCTTCCTGCGGAGCATGCCCTGAGGCGTGGATATGCACGGAGTCCATGCCGGTGAGGTCCAGCCAGCGGGCGAGACGCTCCTGACTCCATGACATCTCTTCGTTGAATGCTTCCGCCGAGGAGTGGATGTACAGGGAACCTCGTGAGGGGTGCAGGTCACACAGCTCCTGAACGTCCCAGTAGCCCAGCGAAAGCAGATAGTCCGACTGATGTGCAACAACCTCGGCGGCCCTGACGATACGTGGACATGACCCGTTCAGGACGTCCACTACAGCGTCACGCCGATCCTTTGGATCCACGGAGTCTGGGTCGCTGCCGGCGAACCGCAGAAGGGTCGACCGGGCCCAGTCCTGTTTGATGTCGCCCTTGTCATAGGTACCGCTGCCTGCGCGCTTGACGTACAGGACGAGCTCCGGATCTGCCAGGTCGATGGTGGGATAGCCGGCTTCCTGCGCCAGCCGGACGATGTAGGCGTCACGTGGGAGGATGGCCAGCCTGCGTCCTGTGGCATGGGCGACGCGCTGAAAGGTCATGAGGCGGTCCAAGTCTTTCATACCGAAGTCTGCCATGACCAGCCCCGAGGCCCCATGAATCTCCTCGAGTGCTTTCGCCTCGACGCCCTGCTCGGACCAGAACGCGAAGCGGCGGCGGAATGCCGTGTCATGATCTGACGAGCCTTCATTCGAACGAAGGTTGGTCCCTTCGATCAGGACGGCATCAGGGTGGGCTGCGGCGAGACCCTCAATGCTGCTCTCCGTGACATGACCCATGCGGCCGTGGAACCGGAGGTCCCCCGTGTACACCAGCTTCCCTCCGTCATACTCGATGAGATAGGCGCATGCGCCGGGGATACTGTGGTCGACCGGAAAGGGTGTCACCTGGCAGTCGGGAAACTGCATGGGCCCGGCCAGGTCGACAATGCTGTGCTGGCCGTGTTTGTTGGCGCCCAGGTTGGGGCGCAGGATGAAATCGGTCACGCCGTTCTCTGGACCGGAGCTGAACTGTGTCTCCTCAACGGCCCGCAGAACGGCGGCCGTAACCGGTGTGGCATACAGCGGGATGGTCTCGTCCAGAAACGATATCGACCCAGTGTGGTCGACATGTGCGTGTGTAATGAAGCAGGCGTTGATGTGGTGGGGATCCGCCAGCTGTCTGGCCAGTTCAGGCTGCATCTCCTGAAGGAGTGCTGTGAGGTCGGAACGATAGAATCGCAGCTTCGGCAGCAGCCCTGTCGTCAGGTAGTCGGTGAGACCCGCCGATGTGCGCGGCGTAAGGAATTCCTCGAAGTATGCGCCCATGGTGGCATAGTTGAGCCCGAAATCGAACAGCAGACGCGTCGCATCAGGAGACGTGCTTGCCTCGAACAGAAGCTTGGTGCCGCCAATGGTGGTGGCGCCGTCGAGCATTGTAAACTGTGCCATGAAGTGGCCCTCCTTCGTGGTGCCAGTTATCGATGTGTCTACTGCGGGGCCGACGTGAGGCCGGCGAACGTGCCAAGTTGCTGCAGCCGCTCCAGGAGAACATAGTCCGTCAGGTCGATGCCCAGGGGCGTGATACTGATGTATCCGTCGGCTACGGCGGTCACATCGGTTCCTTCCTGCGGTATGGACGGGATGTCTCCCCCTATCCAGTAGATGGGGGCTCCAAACTGATCCACGCTGGCGGTGACACGATGCGCATAGCGGCGGCGTCCCTGAGGGACAACCCGGATTCCCTTGACCTCGGAAACCGGACAGTTGGGCGCGTTGACATTGAGGAACAGGCTCCCGTTGAGAGCGTGGCTGAAGCTCTTCGTGAGAGGCTGGTTGATCCCGATGAGTTCCGGGATGAGAGGGAGCATCTTCTGCAGGAACCAGGTGATGGGGCTGAAATCGAATCCAGGGCTTCCCGTCCGCGGGAATGCCGTGGAGAAGGCTACACTGGGGTACCCGGACAGAAACGCCTCATAGGCGCCCGATACTGTACCGGAGTAGGGCAGGTCGTCGCCAAGATTATCACCATGGTTGATACCGGAGAAGACAATGTCGACCTTCTCTTTCACCAGCATGTCGAGGGCCAGCATCATGCAATCAACGGGAGTTCCCGAGACCGACCATGCGTCGACGCCGGGGTGGACATAGTTTTCTACGCTGGTAATGCGTAGAGGTTTGTGCATGGTGAGGGAGTGCCCTTTGGCACTCTGGGGAGATGCAGGCGCGACGACTGATATCTTGTTTTCCGCAGGGATGGCCGCGACGAGAGCCTGGATCCCTTGCGCCCACAACCCATCGTCATTGGTAACCAGGATGTGCATGTGTCCCCCTTAGATCTCGTACTCTGTGCGGGTTCGTCCTCGTCTGCTGCTGATCCACGCAATCACAACACCAAAGAGGAAACCTCCCACGTGCGCCCATACAGCGACTCCCTGAGCTGCACCGAACGTACCCTCGAACAGCTGCATCAGGAACCAGATGCCGAGGAAGATCCAGGCAGGCAGACGCACGATGGTGATAAAAATGAAAAAGACCAGGGTCTGAATCTTGGCTTTGGGATACAGGAAGAAGTACGCTCCCATGACGGCGGCGATGGCACCGCTCGCCCCGATGGTAGGGACCTGGGAGGTGGGTCCGGAAAGCAGTTGGACCAGAGCGGCTACCACGCCGCCTGCCAGATAGAACAGCAGGTATTTGCTGTGGCCGAGATGATCCTCGATGTTGTTGCCAAAGATCCACAGGAACAGCATGTTGCCCAGAATATGGCCCCAGCTGCCGTGGATGAACATCGATGTCAGGATCGTCAGGAAATACGGGGCTATCGCCCATGATGGGGCCTTATAGCCCCCCGTCAGGACGCCGGGGACAAAGCCGAACTGGTAGTAGAAGTGGTTCAGGGCCGCTCCCCCGCCAAGAGACACTTCCCACAGCCACACGAGACCGTTGGCTAGGACTAGCAGGAACGTAACCAGAGGAAACGTGCGGGATGGCGTGTCGTCGCGGATTGGAAGCATGGGTTAGCCGATGCTGGCGCCGTCCAGGGCATGGAAGCAGGTGCAGTCTTCGTCGGGGCCGGGGATCTGTGGGATCATCTTCTCGATGATAGTCACAAGGTTCTTGAGATTGGCTGTGAAAGCCTTGATGACCGCTTCGTTGCTGACGGGGTCGACTGCTCCCTCTGCGACCAGCCCGGCGTCATAGTCCGTGATGACCGAGATATTGCAGTAGCACATCGCCTGCTCGCGGGCCAGGGCGACCTCGGGATACTGTGTCATGTTGACGGTGTGCCAGCCCATACGGGTGAACCAGTTGCTCTCGGCCTTGGTGGAGAACCGTGGTCCCTCGATGACGACACAGGTGCCTCCATCGTGCACCGGCAAGTCCAGGCTCCTGATGGTCGCGACTGCGATCCTGTTCAGGACGGGACAGTACGGATCGGCCGTGGAGACGTGGGTGACGACAGGCCCGTTGTAGAACGTCGTATCGGCGCGGCGTGTCCGGTCGATGAACTGGTCAGTGATGACGAGGTCACCCACCTTAATGTCCGGCTGCAGTGAACCGACGGCGGTAGGAGCGATGATGTACCGGACACCAAGAGACTTGAGAGCCCAGATGTTGGCACGGTAGTTGATCATGTGCGGTGGCAGCTGGTGGTGCTTGCCGTGGCGGGGCAGGAACGCGACCTTGCGGCCCGCGATCTCACCAAGTGAGATGAGGTCCGATGGCGCTCCATAGGGTGTTTCGACATTGATGTTCTCAGCGTTATCGAGCAGAGAGTAGAATCCGGAACCACCGATGATCCCGATTTCAGCACGTTGTTCCATGAGTGTCTCCTTTGTTATACACAGCAGGGGCTGTGCATGGCTGCTTACCTAAGGATTATATCAGCAATGAGCGATGGTTAAAGCCGGGGAGTGCGCCTGCGGCGTGACAGAATCATGAGGATCAGGGCAACAACGACGGTCGCACTGAGTGCGATGAAGAAGTAGCTCATGAAGTAATTTTCGGGGAACAGGCGGATGAGTCCAGAGTCTTCAGGGAGAAGCCAGAAGTTGTTCGAAAAGGCGAGCTCGTGGAAGGCGATGAACAGTGCATCAAAACCGATGGTGACCGAGATGGTGCCCAGAGCGGCAACGAGAGCGAGCACGGTGATGCCGGCTGCCTGGGCAACACGGCGAACGTCGCGCCCATTTCTGCGAAGGAGAATAATGAGGACAACTGTCAGCAGACATGAGACAAGCGCTGTCAGATAGACACCTTGGAAGATCGCCTGGACGTCGCCCATGTGTGCAAGCTCCAGGGGCGAGTAGAAAGCGTCGTTCGGCAGAGGTCTGCGGAACGCAAGATATTTGAGCAGGTCTGCCACACGGCGGGCGGCTTCAGCCACACCAAAGCGAGGCGCCGTGCCTCCCGTTGTGCCGACCATGAAAAGTACGAGTCTTTGGAGTGGCATAAAGTTGACGAGGAGTGAAAACGGCGTCAGCAGGACCGCCACTACTGCGGTGGCAGTGGCGAGGACGATAAGTGCCGGCACTGGCTAGTCGAACAGGCCGAGTGAACAGGAGCGAACCCGTATGTGCAGCAAGTCGCAGGCCTTGCCCACGACTCTGGGGTCGATGTTCAGCTTGCGGGCGATGGCTATGGCTTTGCCGCAATCGATAAATCCATCGGTTGCTGCCTTGAGCAGTTCATCGCGGACTTCCTGTGCAACTTCTTCCATGGAAACCTCCTGGTTCCTGATTCTATCGGCAGCAGACACCAACAGTACAGTGTGCCATGTGGGAGCGCATTTTCAAGCAGAGCGCAGTAGCGGGAGAAGGTCGAGGACGGCCGCTTCGACTGTCTCGATGAACACCGCGTCCTGTACGGATCCTGAGATCTGGTTCGCGTGCGGGTTCCAGTCTCTGAGGAGTGCAAGGAGGCCGGCTTCTTCGGCCGGCGTACAGCCAGGAAACCTGTTCACAACGAGCAGGTCTGCCCGGGCAGCCATGATGCCCATGTTGGGCTTGGCACTCTGCAGAAGGGGACAGCGCAGGACGTACATATAGCGCGACCTTTCCGGGACGGATGAGCAGTTGCCTTCGATGAGGACGCGTGTCTCCAGGGGCCACTGCTGAAGGGCTGTGGCCACCGCCTCCTCTGTCTCCTGATGAGGTCCGTCAAGGAGAATGATGTCACGCAACGGCCGAAGCCATGGAGAGCGCTCCGACTGACTCAGGCGTCCAGTATCACCTCCTTCGATAGGCAGTGTTCCAGCTGCCAGCGAGTGTGTCGCGAGGTGCAGGCTGTGGCGCGACAGCTTGATATATATCTCAAAAGGAAGGTCCCGTACGAGCGATCGGCAGATCGTTGTCTTGCCCGAGTGACCGGAGGCCGAGTGAACGACCAGGGTTGAACGGGCAGCAGAGGTAGTGGTCGCCTGCTCCCTGAACTCTCCATTCTGTCGAGTTGTGCCCTGCAAGTCCGTTTCGATAAAGGTGCGCATTGGTACCTCCGAGGTCCGCCTTCCTGTGTTCCCAAAGCTTGCAGCCCTTGCGCCGGGAATTGCTTTTTGCCCGGATACATAGATAATACTCTATAAGAGCGTTGTTGGGAGTGCAGTTGCCGATTTGTTTCCGCGCGTTTGTTGGAAGCGGGCGATGAACAAGGACAGAACCGGGGGTGCGCTGGTGGAACGAAAGGTCTTGGTAGTCGATGACGACATCGAGAGCCTGCATCTGTATGGAGACATGTTGCGACGAGCGGGCTATGCAGCCGTCACCGCAAGCACTGGCTGGGAAGGCATTGACTTGGCTGTCAAGGAACAGCCCGGCCTTATTTTGCTGGATCTCCGCCTCCCGGACATCACTGGCCTGACGGTCCTCGAGACTCTTCGCACCGCCCTGTCGACCAAGAACATCCCCATCATCGTCGTGTCTGCCATCAGCAAGGACGACGACGTCATGAAAGCGATGCAGATGGGGGCGTTCGACTATGTCGTCAAACCCATCACCTACGACGACATGATTCGCAGGGTCGAGCTGGTTTTCTTCTCGCGCGAACGTCAGGGAGAGGGCGATCAGGCGCCCGTGCTTATCGTCGAGGACAGCGCAATCGATGGGGTGGCGCTGTCGGAGCAGCTGAGCAGCTGGGGGTACCAGGTGACGTGGGTTCGGACGGGTCGTGAAGGCATAGAGCAGGCTGCTACCGATAACTTCGACATCATTCTGCTGGACGGGCTTCTGCCTGACATCAACGGGTTCGAGGTTGTGAAGGAGATTCGTGCGACGGAGCGTCTGGGCACGACGCCCGTCATCATGTTGACGGTGCTGTCGGGACTCGTGGACAAGCTCAAGGGGTTTGAGAGCGGTGCTGACGAGTTTCTCAACAAACCTGTGTCGTGGGAAGAACTGCGCGTGCGCATGCGTTCCCTGATGCGGCTGAGGGGCATGACCAAACAGCGCTTCGCGTTGTCCGAGGTCGTTGGCGTCATCACGAACGCCATTGAACTGGCTGAGGCCACGGAGCCACGTCACAACCAGAAGGTCGCAAGTATCAGTGTCATCCTTGGCAAGAGAATGGGCGTCCACGGGCACGGACTATGGGTCCTGGAGATGGCCGGTTCGCTGCACGATGTTGGCAAGCTGGTCATACGCAGAGAGATCCTCTTCAAGCCGGGCAAACTCGATCCCTCAGAGTGGGCCGAGATGCAACGACACAGCGAGTACGGGGAGAAGATTATCAAACCCGTCCATGGATTCGGCGAGGTGGCCGATATCGTCCGGCATCATCATGAAAAGATGGACGGTTCGGGGTATCCTGATGGTCTGAAGGGGGATCAGGTCTCCCAGTTTGTTCGTATCGTCAGTGTGGCCGACAGCTATGAGGCGTTGATAAGTGACCGGACATATCGTCCGGCGTTCACGCGCGATCAGGCTCTGGAGATCCTTCATAAGGAGACTGACGAGGGACGCTGGGATCCAGAGGTCATCGCTGTGCTGTCCACTTCTCTCGACGATCTCGATAATCTGTAGTTCACCCCTGCCGGGGCTGGAAAGGAAGGCTGTTTCGTGAACGTTGAGGTCCAAGCAATCCTGTTTCCATACGATGGTTTGAGAACGGCGGTGGTAATCAAGGAATTCGAGAGTGCATTGGAGGCAGCCGGCGTTCGCTGTGTCGTCGGAAACATGGCGGTGAGCTGCTACGGCGAGATGGATACGGTTCTCTCCACCATCAACAAGGCGTATCAGGCCATCGCGGTTACGGACAAGCTCAGCATCTCCCTCGTCATTGCCAACGACATGCCCCAGATAGGGCGGAAGACCTGAGAGACGTGGTCTTCAATTGCGTCCCCAGGCGGACACTCTCCGTGTCCGTCACGGGCGAGGAATGTGCATTGCACTGCAACCACTGCAACGGACACTACCTCCAGCATATGGTGCCTGTTGCCGCAGCCCGTCGCGTGTTGGAATCGGGAGAGTACCGGAGCATCCTTCTGTCCGGTGGAAGTGATTCCCACGGTTGCCTGCCCCTGATGGAACATCTGGCATTCATCGAATGGGTCCATGAGCAGGGAATACGCATCAATGCTCACGTTGGCCTGCAGTCGGACGCGGATGTCCGTGCGTTGTCACCCTATTTCGACAAGGTTTCCCTCGACTATGTATGGGATGATGGGACCATCCATGACGTCTACCATCTACAGCGGTCTGGTGCCGACTACCTGCACGCAGCCCAGGGCTGGGTGGATGCGTTCTCGGCAGCGGGTAGTTCGGAAGAACTGACGTCTGCGAAGCAGAGGGTCAACCTTCACCTCACGATCGGTCTCAAGGGTGGCGTTGTTGTCGGAGAGTATGCGGCGATCGATTCACTGATCGCGTTTCAGCCGGCGTCGCTGGTCTTTCTGGTCCTCATCCCCACGGAGGGGACGGTCTACGGCAACGTTCCTGTTGTTCCGATCGATGCTGTGGAGTCGGTGTTCGCCTATGCGAGGCTGAAGCTTCCGGCGACAGACCTTGTCCTGGGCTGCATGTATCCCAGAGTTGACAGTTATGGTGAGCAGTTGGAGCATCTGTCGAGACAGTACCAGTTCCGTGGCGTCGTCGGCGTGAAGCCGAGCGCAGAGGATGTGGAACAGGTGGAGGAATGCTGTGTTTTCTACAAGTGACGCGCGAATGCAGGCAGGTGAGCCCGTGAGTCTGCGGGCAAGCATTGGCACGCTGGTTGTCCTGGGCCTGAGGGATATCCGGATGGCTGCGTCGCCCACTACGGCATACCTCATGGTCGGGGGACAGTGTTCCAGCGACTGTGCCTACTGTGGACAGGGACGCGGTGCCATCGGTGATCACAGCCGGCTTTCACGCATCAGCTGGCCTGAGGTCGGCGAGGAAGAGCTGGTTGATGCGCTTGTCGCCCATCCTGGGGCATTCCAGAGGGTCTGTTTCCAGACAACGGCTTCACGCGGAGTGCTGGAGCAACTGCTCGCGCTTGTGCCGCGGATCCGCCAGGCAAGCGACGTTCCGATCTCCGTGTCGTACAGGGTGACCACGTTCGAAGAGGCAGACCAGCTGTTTGCTGCTGGCGTGCAACGTATTGGGGTTGCGATCGACTGCTGCTCCGAGCGCCTCTATCCTCAGCTTCGGGGTGGGTCTCTGGCCGATTCGATAGCGCTGGTCAAGGGGCTGGTCAGGCAGTATCCCGGCCGTATCTCGACACACCTAATTATTGGGCTGGGGGAGGACGAGATGGAGGCAGCCGAACTGATGCTCGATCTGCACCGGGCAGGCGTCCTGGTGTCGCTGTTCGCCTTTACCCCGGTTCGCGGCACCCGTATGGAGCACGGCACCCCGCCGGCGCTGATGTCCTACCGCAAGCTTCAGTTACTACTAGGGTTGCTGGATTGGCAGGAAGAAGAGCATTTCTGTGTCGCCTATGATGCCCGAAAAAGCATCCATAGCCTCGGCCTCAATGAAGTCCAGGTGCGGTCATTCCTGCACAGGCATTTCGTGTTTGTGACACATGGATGTCCGGGATGCAACCGCCCGTTCTACAACGAGACACCCGGAGGCACCATGTTCAATTATCCAAACGTGCAACTGGAGACGGTAGACCCCGAGATCGACCGCTTCATCGAGGACCTCAAGGCAGACGGCTTCGATTTCGCTGCCGCAGGTACATGAACTGACGACGCGCAGAAGGGAGCCGTCCAGTACTACCGCGCGGCCGAGGAGAGACTCTACTCCTGAGCTGCCTTCTCGCTGTTGAAACTGGAACGCCCCAGCGTGAGCTGGGGCGTTGTCACAGACAGTGGTCGCGCGGTCAGTTTGCGGGGCCAGCCTTGTCTGTGACGTCTTCCTGCGAGTTCAGGATCCCGAGGATGCGCAAGAGGTCCTCCTGATTGAAGTAGCTGATCTCGATGACGCCCTTGTTGACCTGTCCCCGTATGTTGACGCGCGTGGCCAGAAGTTTCTGCATGGTCTCCTGGATGTTGCGCAGTGCCTCGTCATGCACAGCACCCGCACGGGGCTTCTTCGTCAGCAGGCGGCGGACAAGTGCTTCCGTCTGGCGAACCGAGAGCTGCTTGCGGATCACCTCTGCCAGCACCGTACCAAACTGCCGCTGGTCCTTGAGTGGCAGGAGTGCGCGGGCATGTCCGGCGGTGATGGTCTTGTTGTCCAGGGCGGTACGTGCGACTTCCGGAAGGTCCAGCAGGCGGATGAGGTTGGCGACAGTGCTTCGGTCCTTGCCGAGACGCTGTGCGAGCTCATCCTGGGTCGTCCCGAACTTGGTGAGGTAGTCGCTGAAGGAAACGGCGACTTCGATAGGTGACAGGTCCTCGCGTTCCAGGTTCTCTGAGAGAGAGATCTCCATTGCTGTACGATCGTCGAGGTCGCGGATCGTCACCGGAACTTCTTCCAGGCCAAGCTGAACGGCAGCCTGGAAGC
Organism: Candidatus Cryosericum hinesii; assembly: GCF_003570985.1. GTDB lineage: Bacteria > Caldisericota > Caldisericia > Cryosericales > Cryosericaceae > Cryosericum > Cryosericum hinesii. The sequence goes on along the minus strand of NZ_QXIW01000027.1, from coordinate 132,824 downwards.
GGCGTTCCCCAGCGACGATCTCGAATCGATCGTCTCGTGGGCGCACGATGATGGGTTCGAGGATGCCGTGTTTGCGGATGCTCTCACCTAATGTTGCGAGCGCTGTTTCATCGAAGCGGCGGCGTGGCTGAAGCGGCGAAGCGACGATCTGGTCAGAGCGAAGCATCCGAACTCCCCTGTCACTCAACAAGGCGGACTGCGCCGGTTCGTTGGCGAAGAGTGCGTCAAGCCCTCGCCCAAGACGCTTACTGTTGTTCACGGGATTCTACCTCCTTGGCGAGCTGCCGGTACGCTTCAGCACCGGTGGAAAGCGTGTCGTATTCCAGGATGGTCTTGCCATAGCTGGGTGCTTCGCTCATGCGTATGCTCCTGGGGATGACGGCCGTGAAGACGGTCTCTCCGAAGTGCTTGACGAGCTCATCCTTGACCTGTGCGGACAGGATGGTTCGTTTGTCGAACATAGTTACCAGGATGCCCAGCAGGGCAAGGTTTGGGTTCAGGCGCTGCTTGACCAGGCTGATCGTCCGTAGCAGGTGCGTCAGCCCTTCCAGTGCGTAGTACTCACTCTGGATGGGGATGATGACTTCGTGGGCTGCTGTCAGCGTGTTGAGAGTCAGAAGGCCCAGCGACGGAGGGCTGTCGATGATGATATAATCCCAAGACCCGTCCAGGGAAGCCAAGCGGGTCTGAAGAACGTACTCGCGGCGGTCCATGCCGGCCAGTTCCAGCTCGGCGCCCGCCAGGTTGATCGACGAGGGGACCAGTGAGAGGTTGCGTTCGTGGCTGGGCTGGATGACCTTCTCGATCGGATCCCCGGACAACAGGCACGTGTAAATGTTGGATGTGAGCTGCGCTGCGTTTATGCCGAGGCCTGTGGTTGCATTAGCCTGTGGGTCGAAGTCGACGAGCAGGACGTGGTGGTTGAGCTCGGCGAGTGATGCGGCGAGCGACAGTGCGGTGGTCGTCTTGCCCACACCGCCCTTCTGGTTGGCAATGGCGATGATTCTCACGAGCCGTTCCTCCTGGACGACCGGCCGCTGAGGGTCGGGGTCACCTGCAGTATGACAAGCTTGGAATTGCGTTCAACACCCGGCAGGGTATAGTCGAGAACCGTGGCCGTACAGTGGACGCGATGCAGCGTAGCTACGAATGGTGGGTCCTGGAGTTCGGCGAGGTCCTTTTCTCCTTTCCACAGCACTAGTCTGCCGTTGCTTGCAAGGAGAGGGAGAGCGTACTGGAGGACAGTCGCGATATGGGCGACACTTCTGGCAGTGATCATGTCGAACGCTCGTTCAGGCAGAGCGCTCGCGTGGTCTTCGACACGTCCGTGGACAACACATGTTCCGGGAAGGGGCACGCCGCCCACCAGGCTCTTCAGGAAATGTGCCTTCTTGCCGATCGATTCGGACATCGTGACCGTCGTGGTCGGCCAGGCGAGTGCAAGAGGAACGGCGGGGAAGCCTCCCCCCGTTCCGATGTCAAGGAGCGAGTGTGGGGCCTCGAGACCCACAAGCAAAGGCGCAAGCGAGTCACGAATGTGTGTCGCCAGCAGGTGTCCGGGATCGGCGTCAGACGTCAAGTTCATAACTTCGTTGGTCTGGGCAAGCAAGGTCAGAAACGATACCAGCCCAGCGCAGAACGTGTCGGTGCATATCACTGGCCTCTCCCCGACAGGCAGTGCGGCAGCGAAGTCATTCATTGACTTCCGTACGACAGGAAGAAGTTGCGTCGGATCAAGCTTGCCAGCAATATCCATGGGGTCCTCCGGTTACTGTTCCACGTGGAACAATTTGATGTTCAGAGCCACTTTGCCAGGACGCCCTTGATGACGCCAACCGATGCGAGAAAAACAATTGCGCACGCTCCCAGGACGCCCAACGAGATACAAGCAATGGCCAAGGGCTTCTTCATGCGCACGATCTCGGCAATGAGACAGCCCGTGTAGGCACCAGTCCCCGGCAAAGGGATGGCGACAAACACCGCGAGCCCGACGAAAAGTCCGTACTTTGCCAATATGCTTCCACTGCGGGCCGCCAGGCGACCGCGGTATCGCCGGAACCATGTCCACCGGGATGCGACCGCAAGAAGCGGTTTCTCCAGGAGATAGAACAGTGGCGCGATACACAGGTTGGCGAGCGTTGCGACTAGCAGCGCCTCCCACACGGACATCTTGAGCACACCGATGGCATACGGCAGCGCGCCACGAACTTCGACGCCCGGGATGATGGTGATGAGAAAAATACGCAGGATATTTCGCACGAGTGTGAGCACCCTTCCAGTATATCGGAGGCCTCCGAGGATGCAACGCGAACGTTGTAAAATGCCGAGCACCACAGTACAATGGACATGCGTCATACGCTGTGGAACTGGGGGTCAAGGATGCTTGAGGGGAAGTTCGGCAACTGCCAGGTGGACGAAGTCCTCCAGACGATTGTGCAGGGCAAGGGGACTGGCCGCCTCAACCTCGAGGGGACGTCGATCTTCGGCGGGCGCGTCCAGGCGACGTTCTACATCGAGGATTCGCGAATAGTCCATGTCGAGGTTGGTATTGGTACGGCATACAGCTCCCTTGTCGACCTGTTCAGTCTCCGGGAAGGGAATTTCTCCTTCGCAAGCGGCGAGACAGTGAAAAACAGGGATCAGTCCGTGCCGGTTGCGGACATTATCCTTCAGGTGACGGCCGCTCTCGACGAGTGGAATTCAATGCGCCAGCGACTCGGTTCTCTGGATGCTGTGTATGCCCTGCGGGCGGACGGTGCTACAAAAGACTTGACTCTTACCAGGGAGCAGTGGCAGGTGATGGCAAGCCTGGATGGCAAGGCATCACTGCGTGAGATCGCCAGGAAAACCGGCAAGGGCAGCGTCGCCGTTTCGAAGGCGCTCTACGGATTCATTGAGGCGGGGCTCGCCGCCGAGGTGGATGTTCCAGCCATCAGTCAGGATGCGGAACGGGAGCAGTTGCAGCGTCGTGGGTTCTTCGGCCTCTGGAGTCGGAAGTAGAAGGGTGGGATGCCGGGACTTCGGGAAGGGCTGTTCTTTGACGATGTCATGCTTCTTCCTCGCCGAAGTGAGGTCGCTGCAACTGATGTCAACCTCGAATCGAGGCTCTCGACCAATGTCGTGCTGCGCTCCCCCTTCGTTACATCGCCGCGTCAGCCTGCGGCTGATTATCGTCTGGCTTCGACCGTCGCACGCGCGGGCGGCATTGGCATCATCCCCCTGTTCGGAAGCGTCGAGGACCAGGCGCATGAGGTGCGCAAGGTCAAGGAGCTCATGTGCAAGGATGGCGAGGCGGCCTGCGACCTCAAGGGCCGGCCAGTGGTTGGCGCTCTTGTCGATCTCGAACGGGACAGCGTGCTGGAATGGATAGGTTCGCTCGCGGAAGTCTGGACGGACATCATTGTCGTGGATGTGTCGCATGCTGATCGCCTTGCGATTCTTCGCCAGATCCAGGCGGTGAAAGCAGAGTATGACTGGCTGCCGCTAATGGTCGGCAACGTTCAGACACGTGCCGGAGCCAAAGACGTCATCGATGCTGGCGCGGACATCGTCGCCGTTGGCAGCGGGTTCAGTTCCTTTGCAGAGGCGACGGAGATGTCCGGCGTCGGTGTTCCCGAGCTGTCCGCTCTCATGGAGGTTGAGGATGTCGCCTCTCTCTACGGGAGGCCGATCATATGCAATATGGGTGTGCGCTCTGCCGCAAGTGCCGTCAAGGCTCTTGCGGCCGGGGCCGCAGCTGTCGTCCTCAATACCCTGACGCCGGACACTGCTTCCCAGGTCATGGCGCACGTTGCGACGCAGTTGCGTGAGAGTCTCAGCTATGTCGGCGCACACTCGATTGCGGAGTTGCGTGAAAAGGCCGAGTTCATCCGGATCCGCCCGCCGTCCACTGCCTGACCCTGTTTCTCCTCAGGAATGTCAAACGCCCTGGCGTATAGCCAGGGCGTTTTCATGAGAGGCAACAAACGAGTCCAGTGACCGATCAGCGTTCCTTGACGACCTGCACGTACCTGGCCGTCTTGTCGATGATCCCTTGCAGATCGGCGCCGTGGTCGCGCATGAACACCATGTAGTCCACGCACTCGTGTGTCATGACTTCCCCGGGGACCGTGATCGGGATGCCGGGTGGATAGGGAGTCACGAGCTCCGCGATGATGCGCCCGACGGAATCTTCCATGCGGACGCGCTCCCTCTTGGCATAGTATGCTTCGAACGGGAAGAGGACCATCTCGGGAATATTGGGGATGGGCGGCGGCGGAGCGATGGTCGAGGTCTTTCCGTGGCGTTTGCGTGAGATATCCTCGAGTGCTTTGATGAGGATTTCGACCGCTTCCCTGGGTGTCCCGATCGTGATGAATGCCAGGATGTTCTCAAGGTCAGACAACTCGATTTCGACGTTGTAGTCTCTGTTGAGGATCTCCTCGACCTGGAATCCAGTCAGCCCCAGCCTCGACACATGAACAGTCAGCTTCGTGAGGTCGACATCATAGACGGCCTCGGTGTGAGCGCGTTCCCTGCCTGGGGCAAAGAGCCCCTCGATGTTGTTGATACGCCGGCGAGCATCCTCTGCGAGGTCGATGGCTCGCTGAAGAAGGTCGTGACCGTTCGTCGCCATCTGCATGCGGGCGACGTCGAGCGCCGTCATGAGGATGTACGAGGGCGACGAGCTCTCCAGCATCGTGAGCGTGGCTCGTACCAGTTCCTTGTCCACGCGCCGTGAGCCCAGATGCAGCATGGACGTTTGAGTAAGGCCGGAGAGCGTCTTGTGCGTGCTCTGGACAACCATGTCGGCGCCCGCATCGACAGCACTCTTGGGAAGATCCGGGTGAAAATGGAAGTGCGACCCATGGGCTTCGTCGACCAGGATACGACGTCCTGTGGCGTGCGCTTTCTGAACGTAGTAGTCGATGTCCGAACTGATGCCAAAGTAGTTGGGATTGGTCACGAAGACGGTCTTGGCTTCAGGATGATCGCGGAGCACGCGTGCGAACGTTTTCTTGGATGGGAACGTCTGGAACTGCAGCAGGCGGTCTTCTTCGGCCTCAAGGTAGATGGGGCGCAGTTCGTTGAGGATGAGCGCTCCGTACATCGAGCGGTGCGAGTTGCGCTGTACGATGACGCGGTCGTTGGGATCGCAGGTCGAGAGGATCATTGCCTGGTTCCCGACCGTCGAACCGTTGACGAGGAAGAATGATTCGATAGCGCCATAGGCTTCAGCGGCTAGCTCCTGTGCTTCCTTGACGACGCCGATGGGGCGATGGAGGTAGTCGAGTCCTTCGACCTCCGTCAAGTCGGAAAGGAACACATTCTCGCCCCAGAACTCCTTGAGGCGGGGATGAATGCCCTGACCTGACATGTGCCCCGGCATGTGGAGACCGGCGCGGTGCTTGCCGATATACGACTGAACAGCATCAAAAAATGGGGTACGACTCTGATCTCTCATGGAAAAGAGTGTACCGGCCGGACCCCTGCTGTCAACGCGCGAGGATGAATCCTGGTGCCCGGTGCCACCTGGTTCAGAACGTCTGTCCGGGTTCCAGGACTACGCAATGGGCGCTCGTCGAGGCCTCCACCTCATAGTGTCGTGTACCTCCTCCTCAGTTTATCTTCTGGAGTATACTGGTCAAGTTTTGGTTCGATCATTCACAGTGGAACTTGCAATTGCATTGGACATGGTAAGATATGTCAAGTAATTCGCTTTGCGATAGTTCGCGCGCTGCCAACACCTGCATCGAGGAATTGCAGCTGCGCCGGGGGAAGCAAACATGATCAATAGAGTAACGGTCAGCGTTCCTGCAAGCACTGCCAACCTTGGACCAGGGTTTGACGCTTTTGGGCTAGCTCTTGACATGCGCAGTACGTATACTGTCGAGATCCTCCCTGCGGAAGAGAAGTGGAGCGTCCACTTCGAAGGCATGGGCGCCGATGTTCTCAACGAAAAGGGTTTCAAGTTCGTCAGTGAGGTCATGGACTACTTCGAGCGTGCCGAATCAGTGCATCTGCCGCCGCTGAGCATCAACGTTCATACCGGCATTCCTCTGACGCGCGGTCTTGGATCCAGTGCCAGTGCTATCGTGGGTCTCCTGTCATGCTTCGAGGTCCTGATGAACACGCAGTTCGATACCGGAAAAATCCTCAAGTACGCTATCGCCATTGAGGGACACCCCGACAACGTCACTGCATCACTGGTCGGTGGGTTCACCATCGCTTCGAGCGACAAGAGCGAGGTGGCCTACATGAAGGTCGTTCCTCAGAACCTCAAGGTTGTCGTCACGGTCCCATCCAGCTTCCTGTCGACAAAGAAGGCCCGAGCGTGTCTTCCTGACATGTATGCGCGCAAGGACGCCGTCTTCAACATCGGTCGTGCCTCAATGCTGTCTGCCTGCATCTTCAGCGGCAATTATGACCTGCTGTCGTTTGCGCTTCATGACCGTCTCCACGAGCATTACCGTGAGAAGCTTGTCACCGGATTCCGCGAAGTGTCGCATGCCGCCGACCGAGCCGGGGCCTATGGCAGTTTCCTGTCGGGAGCCGGGCCCAGCATTGCCGCTCTCGCCGAACCCGCCAAAGCGGAGAAGGTTGCCAAGGCCATGCAGAAGGCGATGATCGAGCTGGATGCAGGGGCTGAAACGTTCATCCTCGACATTTCAGCCCAGGGAGTCATCCTGCAAACCAGCGAAGACGTGAAAGCATAGTCCCTTTCCCTCTCAGAATTGATGACCGCCCACTGCAAAAGGTGGGCGATTCTCCTTTTTCCGTCTGTCCTGTATCGAAGACCTGTAAAGTGGCTTCAAAAGCGGGTTCTGAGCATCGCATCACGAAAAGTGGCCCTGACAGACGATTTCAAACAATATGCCGTATCATTACACGTTTTCGATTCATTCAGCCTCACCATGAGCATATTTCACTGGAATGAGCCTCGGATGTGGACTTCAGAACGGCGCTCTGAAACCCGGCCTTGCCGGGGTTTTTCCACAGGTTCCGACAGGTTGTTCACCATACGATCGTACATGACTCCACCAGTTTTCCACATAATTAACAGCGGCTGTGGAGAAAAGTCGATTTTGTGGAGGACATAAACAAACACCCCAGCATGAACCCGCCGGGGTGTTTGTTGTTTCTCTTCATATCAAGATACTGGTAAGACAAACGAACAACTGACTACAGCTTTGCCAACAACCCCGTCCTCTCGTTGAACTGATCGATGAGTCTGTCGAACGCTGGGGCAGCAGTCCAGATCTGATTCCAGAACTCTGGCTCCCACAGTTCACGCAGTTCCTCCGCAGTCTTGCCCTGCTGCTCGACCCAGGTGAAGTACTTGAGGTTGTGCAGTTGCTTGCGGTCGCGATAGTTGAGCTCGCGGTACCAGTCCGTCAGAATGCCCTCGAGATACTTCGCATAGTCGAGCGCCGCGTCCATCTCGGTATAGGGGCCATACTCGGCGCGCAGTTCTTCGATGCGTGACAGGTACAGGTCGGCGGAATCCGTGAACACGGTGAAGACGACGTCGTTCTCGTCCATCTCCTCGTATTTGGCCATCTTAATTGCCGCGACCATGTTTGCCAGAGAGGAGATGCCCATCAGGTTGAGCTGCTCGATGATCTCGCGCGGGACACCCTTCTTCTCAAGGTAGACCTTGCCTGCTTCCTCATTAAAGAGACGAAGCAAATGCATCGGATACTCGTCGTCGATGGCGGCCACAGCATCGGTATTGCGGACGTTATGGATCCAGGGGACATGCTTGTCGCCGATACCCTCGATACGATGCGCGCCAAACCCGTTTGCATAGAGGGTCGGGCACTGCAGAGCCTCGACAGCCGTGATATGGCTGTACGGATAGACCTTCTTCAGGTACTCGCCGGCACTGATGGTCCCCGCAGAGCCAGTGGCGGAGACATATCCCGCCATGCGCGATCTTGGACCCTTGATGCTGTTGAAGACCTGCTCGAATGCAGAGCCGGTCATGTCGTAGTGCCACAGTGCGTTGCCGAATTCCTCGAACTGGTTGAACACGACGATGTTGTCGCCACGGGTGGTCTTCAGCTCGTGCACCTTGTCGTAAATCTCTTTGACGTTGGACTCGGTTCCAGGAGTGCCGATGACCTCCTTGGTTCCAATCTCACGCAGCCAGTCGAAGCGTTCTTTGCTCATCCCTTCCGGGAGGATGGCGACGGCATCCGTGGCCAGCAGAGCACAGTCGAAGGCACCACCGCGACAGTAGTTGCCTGTGGATGGCCATACAGCCGCCTGTCGGGCCGGGTCAAACTGTCCGGTCACGAGTCGCGGGACAAGGCAGCCAAATGCAGCGCCGACCTTGTGTGCGCCGGTGGGGAAATACTTGCCGACGATGCCAACGACGCGAGCCTTGATGCCAGTGATGGAACTTGGGAGTTCGATATAGTTCACGTCGCCATACAGGCCTGTTTTCACGTCGTTGTGCCACGTGATGCGGAACAGGTTGATGGGGTTGACGTCCCAGAGGCCGACACCCTTGAGTCTGGCCTTGACCTTATCCGGGACAAGCGACGGGTCCTTCTGCTGTGCGAAAGTGGGGATGATGATATTGCGGTCCTGAGCCAGTTTGACGGTTTTTGCCAGAACGTCTTCGTGGACGGTCATATCAAATACGGCCATATTGTACTCCTCTTATCAAAGAATCTGCATGTCAGGCATGAAAACACTTATAGAAACCAACTTCTTAGTCTAGCACCCCCGAAGGCTTGTTCAACCCTTGTGTGTGAAGAGCTTGACAAGCCTGCCGGTCGCATCGCGCAAGGCAGCACCCAGAAGCTCGGGGTTGAGAGTCTTCTCCGGTTCGTTGTGAAACACGGCAAAGGGGACCTGGTGCCCCTTGACTGCGATGAATCCCTCGTCATGTCCTTCAGACAGGCGTGCCCAGTCGTTGTCCTTGTAATACCGCTCCATTTTGGCGTCCTCGAGCGAATGGTACAGGATGGAATCGGCCTGTTCGGGGCGATAGCGCCGGCGGTTCTTGCGCAGGGACTCCTCGAAGGAGACGTCGATGTACAGGATGCCTGCGTGTCCGAGCACATCGTCCGACAGATGCCGGAACGCATTGGCAAAGCCGTGTTCCCCGCCGCGAGCGAACTCCATCATGACCGTGTGGTGTTCGAGAAACAGCCGGTCCCGCGCCAGCTTCTTGCGGAAATCCAGGTCGATGCGTTCAATGAAGAAGTCCCAGATGCGGTCGTCCAGGAAGTACAGGGCATCGTCTGTATCCCGCCTGCCAAGGCCCATGGATTGTCTGATTGCGTCGTTCTCAAAGGTCTGCCAGACATAAAGAAAGTCGTCCAGTTCCTCGAACGGGGCGATGTGGTACTCCTGCAGTCGCTTCTCGTCGGGCAGCCGTTTCAGGAAGTCGATTGTCTCGCTCTTGCCTGCTGCGGGTCGACCGATGAGCAGGATCACATCCAGTTTTTTCATGATACCTCCATGTGGGGTGACGCCCCGGCTTCATCATATGAAAACTTGCCCCAAAAGCACGGATGCAGAGCAGCCCGCCATTGTACCAAGCCGCGTGCGAAAAGCAAACGACGAGAGCAGCTTGGTGCAGTCAGTGCTTCTGCTGCAGTTCTTCGATGAGTGCCATCAGGCGTGGCCGCTCTTCGGGGATGTCGTCTGCGAGGCGTGCGACGGCCACCGGAAGCAGCCAGCTCCACATGTCGTCTGCTGCGTCGGGCTGCAGCTCGCGGTAACGTTTCAGCCACGCTCTGTAGAACCGGTCCCTTACCTCGCGCTCAACCCATGCTACGCGAAAAGACCCGGGAGGGGCATCCGCGATCCGCAGCAGCAGCGCAGTGCGTGCGGCGTCGGATGCGGGTGTTCCACGAGCGGCAAACGACCAATCGATGATAGACGGACCCTGTGGCGTCATGAGCACATTGTCCGGGTGAAAATCGCAGTGGCACAGACGATCTCCGTCGGGAAGCCGCTCGAGGACGGCCAGGGCGTCACCTTTGACGCGTGCAACCACGCCGGCCCGGGCGATGCGCCGCGCCAGGCCCTCGCGGCGAGATGCCAGTCCTGGTGCATGACAGTCATGCATGCGGGACTGCAGTTCGGCAAAGATACCGGCATAGTGCGCTATCCGCGCGGGTTCACGGCCGAGTAGAGTGAGTATGCTGTGTCCCGTCAGCCGTTCCAGTACCAGCCCTCGGCGACCGTCCACCACAATGACATTCCTGAGTTGAGGCGAGGGGATGCCGGCGGCGTTGGCGGCCTTTGTTCCCTCCACTTCCTGGTTGATGAGCGATGGAGGAAACCCGGGGACAAAAAGTTTGAGGGCACTATTTTCCTTCCAGGCATACACCTCTGCGGTTCGTCCATGACCGAGCAATGTTGCCGAGCCGATGTGTTCTTCCATGACATCCTCCTGGTGATGACCCTGAGCAGGCACGTCATTCATGGCATGATCCTGATACGTGGAACAAGTATCCAGATGAGAGCTGCGCCCGCCAATGCTGCACAGGCGTTGATGACGATGGCCACGGGTTCGCCTGCCCATTGTGCCAGCCAACCTATCAGGAGCGAGCCGATGGGCATCACGCCGAAGAATATCAGGCTGTAGACAGCACTGACGCGCCCCCGCAAAGAGTCTTCTACCTGCGACTGGACCAGCACGTTACAAAGATTGATGACGAGGATGCTGGCAAATCCGACCAAGGCCAAGAGAAGTAGCTCAAAGGCCATCGAACGAGCAAAGGCAAAGGCCAGAAGAGCGATGGGATAGGCAAATGTTCCGAATGCGGCAATGCGTCCCTTCACCTTCAGATGGCTGATGGTCGCGATGGTCAGCGCTGCCAGCAGGGCGCCAATGCCTCGTGCAGACTGGAGCAGGCCGTTGATGGTCGCGCCGGTCGTTGCGCTGCCGTGAAGGACCTTGATTGCCCAGGCGGGGATGAGCGTAGCAAATGAGAGGCCGAGCAGTGACGTGATGCCAATGAGGAGCATGAGTGCGCGAATGTTCTGGTGTCTCCAGACGTACTTGAGCCCCTCCACGATTCCTGCCATGGGGCTCTGATTCCTGGGAGACAATGGCACCGGTCGAAGGTGCATGAACAAGAGGGCTGCGATGACCGCGACAAAGGACAGGCCATTGATCGTGAAGCACCAGGCCGGTCCGAGGAGGGCGTACACGGCGCCCGCCGCCGCCGGTCCAAGCGCCGTGGCCACATTGAACATCGAACCGTTGAGTGCGACAGCATTGGGCAGGTGTCGTCTGTCGTCAACCAGCTGATCCACCAAGGCCAGGCGCGCTGGTGAGTCGAAGGTATTGGCGATTCCGAGCAGAAACGCCAGGACCAGGATGTGCCACGGTCGTATGGCGCCGGTAAACGTCAGCAATGCCAGGACAAAGGCCAGTACCAGCATGGCAGACTGCGTATAGAGCATCAGCGTCTTGCGGGGTACGCGGTCTGCGACCGAACCTGCATACAGCATGAACAGCCAGACCGGGATGCCATTGGCGAACGCGACGTAGCCGAGGAAGGCTACTGACTTGGTCAGCTGGTAGGCGAGGTATCCCTGTGCTGTCACCTGCATCCAGGTCCCGAAGAGTGAAACGAGCTGTCCGGCGAACCAGATGCGGTAGTTCCGGTACCGCATGGCTGCGAATGTATCGCGTGGGCTGATGCGCCGTTCAGGAACCATGGCCTGCGTATCGAAGCACTCCGCTGAAGTATCTTTGTTCACCTTTTCGTCAGCCATCCACCTAACCTCTCTTCTCAGGGATCGTGCGTAACAAACAGAATAACATGAGTTTAGCACAAACCAGTCAGAGAAAGCAAGCAGCCAGGAACTGCGCCGTTCCTGTTGCAGGCCGGCGCCCTCTCGTCAGTTGCAGGGTAGTCACAGGGAGTGAATTGCATAGAATGGAATCCCAATTCTGCATGGTCGACGTGGGCAGTTGGGGCCTATGTGTGGAATCCGTTCGTGGCAGGGAACGCAAGGGCAGGGTCAAGAACGAACAAGGAGTGTGGACATGGCAGCACAGCATACTGGCACAGACCGGCTGAGCGTTATCATTACGGTTGCCGATCGCATGTGGAGAGGCCTCTTCATTAACTGGCTGGCATCCAGTCCACTTCTCGTGAATCCAGTCAGAGCATCATTGATGCGCCTCTATGGGATACGGACAACAACGAATGGGATTCGGCCCGGATGCTATTTTGCTGGCCGTGACGTCGTCATCGGCGCAGACACGTTCGTCAACTATCGCTGTTTCTTCGACGGCTCGGCACCCATTCGAATCGGGAAGAAATGTGGCATTGGCATGGAAGTGCTGTTCTGCACGTCGACGCACATCATGGGGTCGGCGACCGAGAGGGCTGGGCACGTCAATCCCCAACCCATCACGGTCGGGGACGGTTGTTGGATCGGCGCGCGCTCAGTCATTCTGCCAGGCGTAACGATCGGGGACGGCTGTGTCATAGGCGCGGGAGCCGTCGTCAACAAAGACTGCGCCCCCAATGGCATGTACGCCGGCGTTCCTGCCCGGCGGGTCAAGGAACTGCCCGTAGAGGACTGATCCTGTGTCACGGGTGTCGACGTATCCGATTGGTCGTTCAGGGGGTCGTATGGTGACACAGCTGGATAAGGGATATCTTTTCACGGACATCGGCGCACTGGAGGTCGCAGGCACGGAACATGGCATCGTGTCGGTGACGTTTGTCGAGAACGTCGACACGGGAGCGGCCTGTGTGACACCGGTTGTACAGCAGTGTATTGCAGAGTTGAACCAGTACTTCTGTGGCAAGCGGAAGAGGTTTTCTGTCCTCCTAAACCCGGGAGGCACAGAGTTCCGGAGACTGGTCTGGCATGCGTTGCGGGAAATCCCGTTTGGCCAGACGAAAAGTTACCGGGACGTTGCCATGGCGATCGACCGTCCCAGGTCGGCGCACGCGGTGGGCGGAGCAGTAGGGCGCAACCCCATCGCCATCATCGTTCCCTGTCATCGCGTCATCGGCAGCGACGGCTCGCTCACCGGCTACGCCGGCGGTCTCGACCGCAAGCAGTGGCTGCTGGAGCACGAACGGAGGGTTCTGGCTGCTAGAGGCTGAGCACTTCCCGCAGCGGGCTGACGTGCACGCCAGCCTTGTCCAGCGCACGACGGACCGTCTCCAGGATCTGGCACGCAGCCGGATTGTCCCCATGAATACAGATGGAGTCGGCACGTATCGTAACGACTTCTCCTTGCATTGTCTCGACGGTTTCCTCGGTCACCATCCTGATGACGCGCGTGGCGATAGTTTCCGGATCGTGCAGGACGGAGCCCTCATGGGCACGAGCGACTAGCGAACCATCCGCCTGGTAGGCGCGATCGGCAAAAGCCTCAGCGGCAAAAGGGACACTTGTTTCACGGGCAGCAGCCTCGTGCTGTGACCGGGGCAGTCCAAGCAGGATCAGTGCAGGGGCTGCGTCCCGGGTTGCTCGCGCAAGAGCGCGGGCGAGATCTGGATCTCTGGCCGACTGGTTGTACAACGCTCCGTGTGCCTTGACATGGCACAGGGGGACTCCTTCGGCACGGCAGAGGGCCGCCAGAGCTCCAATCTGGTACAGGCAGAGGGCGTAGACTTCATCGGGGGTACACGTCATGGCGCGGCGTCCGAATCCAACCAGATCTGGATACCCCGGGTGTGCTCCGACAGCGACACCACGGTCACGTGCCGCCCTCACCGTTGCCAGCATGATCTGCGGGTCCCCTGCGTGAAAGCCGCAGGCAACATTGGCGCTGGTGACATGGTCCAGGACATGTGTGTCATCGCCAAGTGTCCACGCCCCAAAGCTTTCGCCTACGTCGCTGTTGAGATCAACTGCTCTACTCATGGTCCACCTCCAGAGGAGTCACGTCCTGCCATTCAACCACGTACCGTACATCGTTCACGGTCAAAAACAGTGTACCACCTGCGTGGCACTGGCGCCAGATGGCACGCAGGTGGGTCAATTCCTTTCTTGCAGAGGATTGCTTCTCAAGCATCTCCTGTGCGCCAGCGAGCGAGCACATGCAAAAGCGGATACTGTCACCCGGTCGACGCTGGGCCAGCCGTCCGATTGCTGCTGAGGCGACGACGAACGGCTTGACATATCCTCCCGTCGTCTGGCGGTCCGCCAGCATGACGATAGGCAAACCCGCGCCCGTCACTTCGACAGCTCCCTCGGGGATGACCTCCGAGATAATATCGGCACCGTGACCGAGCGCAAGCTGTGGCCCCTCCAGCCGGCAGCCCATGCGGTCGCTGGCATCACTCACAGTCCACGTCGCGTCAAGGAATGCCTGTCGTGCGCCGGGTGTCAGTGATTCTGTCTGTGGACCCGGCAGGACCGGAACTGGTGTATCGATGGCATACGACGGTCGCAACCTGAGTGGGCAGGAAAAGCCATCGAGACGCCTTGTCGGTTGCGTCAGAGGATGCAGATGCAGACTGTCTCTCGCACGCAGTGCTCGACCTCTGAATCCTCCCAGTGCAGCCCGGAGCAGTGTCGAACGGCTGCCTAGCACGTATGGAACGTCGATACCGCCGGCAACACATAGCCAGGCACGGCAACCGGCTCCGATGCAACCGGTCATAGAGAGGACGCTGCCGGTTCGTACCAGGACCGCAGTCCATGCCGGAATATCGCGCCCATCCACCTGCAGGCCCATGTCAGCGCCCGTTAGTGCCACCAGCGCATCTGTCGTGAACACCAGACATGGACCGGAGAGTGTGATTTCCAGAGCCGCCGCCCCTTCCTCGTTTCCAACCAGAAAATTCCCGAGTGCCAGCGCCTGTCGGTCCATGGCTCCTGAAACGGGGATCCCCATGTTCTGCAGTCCCCAGCGGCCCTCGTCCTGTACTGTCGTCAACATGCCGGGCTCGAGCACGTCACATCCGCCAACATCCTGCTCTGAAACATCGCATATTTGTGGATAACATGTGAATTCATCTGACTGCTTCTCTTCAAATTCCTGAAGGCTGATGGGAGAAAAGCGAACGACGTCTCCTGCCTGCACCAGCGAATGCTGCTCGCGCGACGGGTCAAACAACGTGAGAGGCGTGCGGCCGATGATGTTCCAGGCTCCCGGGCTGGACACCGGGTAGACGCCTGTCTGTGTGCCCGCGATGCCCACGCTCCCTGCCGGAACGACGGTTCGCGGTGTTGCCAGGCGCGGTGTTGCCAGTTGTGGGTCGAGGCCCATAAGGTATGGGAAGCCAGGCAGGAACCCCAGCATGGAGCACTGGTAGCCAGCTGCAACATGTCGCTGCACGACCTCCTGTTCGCTCAGTCCAGATTGCCGACAGACGACCTCCATGTCCGGGCCGCATGCGCCGCCATAACAGACTGGGATCGTGACGGTCCTGGGGTGAACGGATGGGGCGACCATGACGTTTTTTGTGGCTGTGGACACAAGTTCCTCGACCTCTTCCACTGAGGCCTGCAGCGGCCGGACGATCAGCCCCAGAGAGCAGTATCCCAGCACCGTCTCGACCAGCCAGGCAGGATGCAGCGTCTCGACGGCGCGTTGCAGCGCGTGAACGCGTGCACTGGTTGAGGGCGAGACGTCGCTTCCAACCACGACCAGCCAGCAGCTGTCGCCGTCCTGCACTATGGATGAGGTCCATTCCTGCGATTCCATTTTATCATGATAGCGCTGTTTGCTCAGAGTGCTCTTCCGATTCGCCGGGACTGTGGGGACGAGGTTCCAACGGGGGTGACGCAGTTCATCAGCCGATCTCCTTGTCTGTCCTTCCTGCACAGGCGGCAATCGATCTGTTGCACCGTCAGCCGCGTTTCTCTCTTTGGCAGAGTCGCGCGTTGACCGTTTTCACTCCTGCAGTATGATGCAGTCAACACACAGGGGGTGCCACATGTTGCCTCGAGTGATCATTCACAATGCAGTCAGTGCTGACGGACGTATCGACTGGTTTGAAGCCGACGTCGGGGTTTTGTACGACCTCGCGGGGAGATGGCATGAGGACTGCACGCTGGTGGGCTCGAGCACGGTGTTGGCGGCTCCTGAATCGGCGGTGCGGGACAAGGGTCCTTGGGAACCACAGGCCGCCCTTCCGGCTGACACACGTCCACTACTGGCAATCGTGGACAGTCGAGGGCGAGTCCGCTGCTGGAGGACGTGGCTGGCGATGCCCTATTGGCGAGGTGGCGTGGCGATCTGCTCGGATAGCACGCCGGACGAATATCTGCAGTACCTGGCCGAGGTGGGAGTCGATTGCATCGTTGCCGGACCCGAGAAGGTCGACCTGAGGGCCGCACTGGAAGAGTTGAACATGCGCTACGGCGTCCAGACCGTGCGCGTTGACTCGGGTGGCATTCTGAACGGCGTGTTGCTCCGGGCCGGACTCGTGAATGAGGTCAGTATCCTCGTGCATCCTGCGCTGGTTGGTGGAACGTCCCAGCGTTCCATGTTCCGAGCGCTGGACCTGGCATCTCCCGATGGCGTCATTCCTCTCGCGCTTGTCAGCGCTGAGACAATGGGTGAAGGCCTGGTGTGGCTGCGCTACAAGGTCACCGGCAGGAGAAAGAAGAAAGCCCCCCGAACGATCTGAAACAGTTCACTCCACAATTGTGCGCATCGTGGGCACTTGTTTGACTCAAGGGCGCGTTTCGTCTATACCTGAGACAGACAAAGGCATGAGAGGAATGGTCGTCTTGGACATCAGGGTCGGATAACAGGAATTCTGCAGGTTTCTTTACGGTTGGTTTAAGGGGGTCTCACATGGTTACCCGTATACCGGCACAGGAACGCCATTTTGTCGACCTGTCATGGATGCAGGCCTATTGGCTCTTTTCATACGGCGAGTGGTTCGTGCCGGATAACGTGCACCTGGGAATGCTGCGTGCCTTCAACGACGACTTGATCCAGTCGAAGGAAGGCTTCGGGATGCACTTCCACGAGGAGCTGGAGATCGTCACGATCATGCTCGTGGGACAACTGACTATCACCGATGATGCCGGGGAACGCACGACCGTCCACGCAGGTGAGGTGCACCGCATCTCTGCAGGTACGGGGACGCGTCACACGGAGAGGAACGAAGAGAGCGATCCAGCCCGATACTATCAGATCTGGGTCTTCCCGGACAAGCCCGGAGTGATGCCGTCGCACGAACAGAAGGACTTCACTCAGATGTCGCGGCAGGATCGGTTGCTGACGGTGGCTTCTGGCAGGGGACAGCCCGATGCAGTGACGCTGCATGCCGACGCCTCCATCTCACTGTCGACGTTTTCTCCAGCCTTTGCGCTTGAGTACCCCATTACGGGCGACCGGTGTGTCCTGCTGTATGTGACGTCCGGGTCCATTTCACTCAACGGCACCCTCCTGGAACAAGGAGATCAAGGACGAGTGACCGGGGAAATCACAGCGCTCTCCCTTTCTTCGGCAACGGGCGGGAGCTTCGTCCTTGTAGACGTTGCTACTTAGTCCCCCTCCATCTCTGTTCACGGCGTCACCCTTGTTCTGAAGACGCCGGCGAGCTCCCCGTCACGTTGCACGTGACGGGGTTCTTCGTATCATAATCTGGAGTGCCAGCGGGCCGAGCCACGGCGAGCAAAGGAGCATAAGGATGATTATGGCGAGCCTGATCGAAAAGTCGCATACCGTGCAAACTCTGACAGCCAGAGTCCTAGAGACGCTGGGCGGCGTGGAGCACGGAGAGCGGTGACTGTCGCTGCTCGTGCCCGTCGTCGTACCATGACCGGAGCGTTGGTTCTTACACTGGGGCTGGCCGTCATGGGCATGTTCCTGCTGCATGGGTACCTGCCGGCACTCGACTGGGTGCAGTCGTGGCTACTGGCCGTCACGGGCATCACGTTTCTCACCTATGGCTATGACAAGCTGGTTGCGGGGACGGGAGCAACCCGTGTACCGGAAAGAGCCCTCTTAACACTGGCGTTTGCGGGTGGTACCGTCGGCGCGCTCCTCGGCATGCGGCTGTTTCACCACAAGACCAGCAAAGAAAGCTTCCTGGAACGGTTCTGGCTGGTCGTCGCCGTTCAGATCGTGGTCGTCGCCGGCTGGTACATCTTCCTGCGTCCGCGCTGACGATTCCTTTACACAAACCGACCGCATCTGCGAACAGCGTCTCCACCATTGGGCTTGACCGCTGCCTGCGTCTGGCGATAATAAGACCAACCGGTCGGTTTCTGGGTCTGAGGCTTAACCGTTGGGGGTTACCATGAAACAGGAAGAACGTTCGCAGGAGACACGAAGCCGCATCCTTGCAGCTGCCGAGCAGAGTTTCGCTGAACACGGCTACGATGTGACCAGCGTGGATACTATCTGTCACGCCGCCGGTGTCAGCAAGGGCGCATTCTATCATCATTTTCCCAGCAAGGGGTCGGTGTTTGTGGCACTGCTCAATGCCTGGTTGGCAGAGCTCGATCGGCAGTTTGCTGCAGCGCAGACGGGTGGTGAATCCGTGCCGCGGCAGGTTGCGGCCATGGCAGCAGGTGTGAACGAGATTTACCACGTGGCCGGTACCAAGTGGAACATCTTGCTCGAATTCTGGGCCAAGTCCAAGGCGGATCCCGAAGTGGCACGCAGCACCGTCGAGATGATTCGCAGATACCAGGGGTTCTTCCAGCAGTTGCTGGACCGCGGCGTGTCTGAAGGAAGCCTGCGGGTGGAGAATTCGAATCTGGCAGCAACCCTCGTGCTCAGCGCCGTGCTGGGGCTGCTGCTCCAGGGCATCCTGGACCCCGAAGGTCAGGACTGGGGAGCGCTCATGCAACGTGTATTGTCGATGCTCATGGAGTCCATGAGCGGAGGGAAACCATGAAGGTCCTCGTAACGGGCGCATTTGGAAACGTCGGAACGTATGCCGCCGATGAGCTGCTGAGCCGTGGAGCGACCGTCCGTTGTCTGGACATCCCGTCGTCCCTGTCGAAGCGGAAAGCCCGGCCCTATGCCGGCAAGGTCGAAATCATCTGGGGTGACATCCGCAACACGGAGGCCGTCGCACGTGCCGTGCAGGGTGTCGATGCCATTGTCCACCTGGCTTTCATCATCCCGCCCAAGAGTGAGCAGTGCCCCGCGTGGGCTGAGACCATCAACGTCGGTGGCACATGGAATCTCCTGCAGGCAGCGCTTGCCTCGAAGAGCAGGCCTCGCATTGTCTTCAGCTCTTCCATCGCCCTGTATGGTCGTACGCAGCACCTCGCACCACCCCGCAAGGCTGACGAACTGCTTCACCCCTATGAGGACTACGCCTATCACAAGATGACCTGCGAACACATGCTGCATGCGTCGGGCCTGCCATGGGTCATCCTCCGGTTCGGCGCCGTCCCTCCCATCGAATTCGGCGAGCTGGACCCTCTCATGTTTGAGGTGAGGATGGACGACCGTATGGAGTACCTGGCACCCATGGACGCCGGCGCAGCGGTTGCGGCGGCAGCGATGCTGCCTGGACTGGAAGGAAAAACACTGATGGTCGCGGGCGGGCCGTCCTGCCAGGTGACCGGACGGCAGTTTATGCAGCGCTCGTTCGACGCACTGGGCATAGGAATGCTGCCTGAGTCGGCGTTCTCGCAGACGCCGTTCCATTGTGACTTCATGGACACCGAGGAGAGCGAACGACTGCTGCACTACCAGCATTACAGCTTTGACGAGACACTGGCGCTGCAGCGGAGGACCCTGGGATGGAAGAAGCTGTTCGTCCCCATCGCACGACCATTTATCCGTCGGAAACTGCTAGCCATGTCACCCTACTACAAGCGTCACAGTGGTCAAGAAGCCCCGAAGGCAAGCTCCAGACCTGTCCGAGTAATTCCCTCTATCGTCGACCGGAGCAACGGCGCACGATCAAGAATTAAAGCGTAATGTACGGACATGTCGCAGCGTCAAGGAGGGAGTATCCATACCCTTCAGGGGGCAATGTTCTGAAGTAGCTGCTGTAATGACCATTGAAAACGTCCGCATGGATATAATAGTGACATGACAAAGAAGATTGCTGTTGTTGGTGTTGGTGGGAGGACGGGAACGCTGTTTGCCCATGAGATGCGGAACTCTGCTCAAATACTGGGAGTTGCAAGGCATGCGCAAATGGACAATATTAAGGATGGCAACATCCTTATTGCAAGGCAAGGGAGCAAGCCGACAAGATTTGAATGTGATGTCATTGAAGAAGATGCATTTACCAAGGAAACTGCCCCGGATTTTATTCTTCTGACAACGAAAAATCCCGTTGCCCCATCAGTGAGGTACTACTACCAAAGAGTACGACAAGAAACCCCTCCTGACTTGATCTTGTCTCAAAATGGTGTTTTTGCAGCGGAAGAGGCAAGAATCGAACTTGAGAGAATATTCGGTTCGAATGCCCAAAGGATCAGAATAATAAGGGTTGCCCTGTTTAACCCCGTTTCCATGGAAAAAACCGCTGACAATACGGTAATTTCGTATTTTGTACCAATAAGATTGGCTTTCGGAGTGGCGTTTGGGCCTGACAAGATACAAGATCTAAGAGAACTTTTCCTCGAGGCCGAACTTGAAGCCGAGGAAATTGCATCCGAAAATGTCAAGAACATGGAGTTTTCGAAGCTCTTTACGAATCTGTTGGGAGTGTCTTCCTCTTCGTACGGGTTGACTATTGAAGAGGGTTTTGCAGACAAGAAGGTTTTCGAGGAAGAAATTGAATCGTTGAGAGAGTATGCAAGAACAGTCAAAGAAAGTGGAGGAAGATTTTTGAATTTGCACCACTATCCAACGCGCCTGTATGCTTCTTTGCTTGGCTCTCTTCCTTTGCCCCTTCTGAGCCTTTTCAGAAAGCGGATTGCCAAAGCAATTGCGAAAGGGAGAGGAAGGAAGGGAAAAGGCAACATTGACGAAATTGATTACTATAACGGTGCAGTCGTAAAAATTGGGGAGCGATTCAACATTGATACTCCGGTGAATAGGAAGATTTGCCAAACGATGAAGGCAAGGGGATGATCGTGTTCATTGCGCTTTTGATTGCCGCCTATCTTCTGGGCTCTATTCCTTTTGGTTTTCTGGTGGGCAAATTGAAGGGAGTGGACGTAAGGACGATTGGCTCAAAATCTGCCTCATCGACAAATGTCTCAAGGGCGCTTGGCTGGAAATGGGGGGTTGTTTCGGCACTCCTCGATTTCTCAAAGGGTTTTTTGCCGGCATATTTAGCCAAGACACTCTTGTCGAGTCACTGGCAGATTGTGATTGTCGCATTGCTTCCCACCGTTGGACAGGTCCTCCCAATCTTTCTTAGATTCAAAGGAGGAAAGGGCGCTTCTACTTTCTATGGTGCGACTCTCGCATTCATCGGGCCACGGTATTTTGTCTGCTTTTTCCCTGTCTTGTTGCTCATCTTTCTTGTGACCAGGAAAACGAGTTTGTCTAACTTAGTATTCTCGTGGGTTCTGGTAGTTTTGATGTACATCTTCTTTCCATTATACTACGCTGTCTTCGCTTTGTTGGGAGCATCCTTCCTGGTGTTTGCTTTGAGGGACAATATTAGAAGACTTCGCAAAGGAACTGAGCCTGATACACCCATTACTTGGTAACCAGACACTTATTCTTGAATCTAGTCGGACAGGGCGGGGTGAGATGACTCACCAGACAAAGGAGAGGGATATGGAGATGATCGCAGCGTGTGGTCTCGTTTGTACGACTTGTCCGGCATATGTGGCTGGCAGGACGACTGACAGGCCATTGCAGGAGAAGACGGCCGCCGAATGGTCGGCAGGCTACGGCATCGAGGTCAAGCCCGAGGACGTCGTCTGTGACGGGTGTCAGTCGACTGGACCACGACTGTTCTCGCACTGTGCCGTCTGCGACGTGCGGGCATGTGCCCATGGCAAGGGCTACGCTACCTGCGCCGAGTGCGGCGAGTACAACGAGTGCAAGACCATCAATGGGTTCTTTGGGTTCTGTCCCGAGGCGAAACCCGCCCTGGACAGTCTGAGAGCGAAGTAGACGGATTGATGGTTGCAGTTCCGGACCGCTGCAGGGTATGCGGCGGCCTCATGACGTGCACTGGAGGAGCGCATGCCGACTGACGACGATGGCATAATGGTACCAGTCTGGCTTTCGACGCAGCAGGTCAGCCAGGTTCGGGCTCTCGCGGGCGTCTGTGAGGGAAGAGACGGCTACTCGATGGAGGCACGGCTGGACTTCGGCACGCTGGAGACACGGCCGGAGGGTTCAGTCAGCGATGTGTTGTGGTACGAGAGTGGACAGCTTGTTGGGTTTGCGGGCATGAACAGTTATGGTGACCCCTCGGAAGTCGAAGCAACTATCCTTGTCCATCCCGACTTTCGGAGGAAGGGTATTGGCCGCCGTATGGCGCGAGTTGTGGTACGGGAATGCCAGGAACACGAAGTGAGACGGCTGCTGATCGTCGTGCCGCAGGAGTCGCGGGAAGGCCCTACGTTCGCCGCGGCGATGGGGACGCGGCACTCCCACAGCGAGTACACGATGGACCTTGATACGAGGCGGATTCCCCCGTTTGAGCCGATTCACGACGCGGTGGAACTCCGGCCTGCAGGTGCCGAGGATGTGCCCGTCATGGCGGCGATTGTTGCCTCAGCGTTTGCAGAACCGGTTCAAGAAGAGGAACAGGCCCTTGTGCGTCTGATGAAGGATCCTATGCGGACGACCTACCTGGCGGCCCAGGACGGGCGGCCCGTCGGTGTCATTCAGTCGGCCGTCAGTGATGGCCGTGTGTTCATCATCCACTTCGCAGTGCGGCCCGAGATGCAGGGACAGGGTATCGGGCGACAGATGTTGATGGCCATTGTCCGCGGCCTGCAAAACAGCGGCAGCCAGTGGATCACCATCGAGGTCGAGACAGAGAATCGGAACGCCCTCTCTCTTTACCAGCGGTGCGGGTTCGTGACGATCAACGCCACGGACTACGAACTGCTGGAGCTGCCCAGGATCCCCACGGCTCCCGAGCTCCTGTTCGACTGCTAACTGCCGGATTTCGCAAACAGGCCCGTCAGCTCCTCGCTGATGCGCCAGAGGCGCTGCTGAGCGGCGACGTCATACGATGCGCGCGAGGACCGGACCGCGTGTCTGCGCTGGAAGTATCGGCCGGTGACTCCCTCGACATCAGGTGATGACGCTAGCCAAACGCCGGTATCCGCGCCCTCCTCCGGGCTCACGGCAGAGAACCGGTCCATCATCCGTTTGGCTGTCCTGATGAGCCAGCCGCTGTCCATGCAGATGTTCGTGTGCACCAGGCCGGGGTTGATGGCGTTGACCGTGACCCCGCTTCCCTCCAGTCGCCTCGCCAGTTCATAGACGAACAGCAAGTTTGCCAGCTTGGACTGCGCGTATGCCTGCTGCGAGAAGTAGAAACGCTCGCCCTGCAGATTGTCCCAGTGCATGCGCCCGCGCCGGTGTTCGTAGGAGGAGGTCACGATGACGCGCGACGGCGCGCTGTCAAGCAGGACGGGAAGCAGTAGATTGGTGAGCAGGAAGGGAGCCAGGTGGTTGACGGCGAAGACTTCCTCGTACCCGTCGATGGTGGCACGCCGTGTCGGGAACACCGTTCCGGCGTTGTTGACCAGGACGTGCAGGCGATCCCAGTGGGCCATGAATGCCCGGGCAAGACCGTTCACCTCCGCTATCGACGCCAGGTCAGCGCACAGGAAGTGCACGTCTTCGTTGGCTGTGCGTCGAGTGATGGCAGACACCAGGTCCTGTCCGCGCTCCGCACTGCGTCCCGTGACGACGACCGTCGCCCCCATACGGGCAAGAGCTTCTGCCATGGCTGCGCCAATGCCGCGTGTGGCGCCTGTCACCAGGCAGACCCTGTCCTGTAACATTCGGGACGGTTCCATTTCTGTTACAGAGGTTTGATGGGGATGGAGTAGACGCGCGCGGCGGACACGCTGACCAGCTCGCGTTCGGGATAGCGCAGTGCAGTCAGGCTTCCTCCGTGGACGCAGCCGGTGTCGATGTTGATGGTGTTCCCAACCCAAGCCGCTTCGGCGATGGGCAGGTGTCCCCAGACAACGACCGCGTCGCCCTCGTATGCATGTGCCCAGTCGGCGAGGACCTTGAGTCCGAAGTCGTCTCGCTGGCCGGTCGGGGAGCCGAACAGCGCAACGTCGCGCGCCCGTGGCGAGTCGATGCCGTGGAGGTCCTGGGGCAGGCCTGCATGTGCGACCACCAGATTGCCACCGTCCAGGACGAGGTGTGACGGCAGTTCATCCAGGAACTCGCGGACAAGCGCCTGCATCTCCTCTCCAGCCGCGTTCAGCTCCTGCAGTGTATGGTCGAGTCCATTACTGATCTTGACTGGGGCTCCCTGCAATGCCCTGAGCAGCTTGTCGTCGTGATTGCCGAGCACGGTCAGGGCAGCGCCTGAGCGGACCATCGCCATGACGACCAGGAGCGTACGGACGTTGTCAGGTCCGCGGTCCGTGAAGTCGCCGACGAAAACCGCCGTCCTGCCTTCTGGCGCCGTAATATGGGGAATCAGGGAGCTCGGGTTCTCAACCTTGTAGCCCATGATCCTGAGCAGTGAGAGGAGTTCATCACAACACCCGTGGAGGTCGCCGATCACGTCAAAGGAGCCTGCTCTGTCACGCCACAGGGTCGGCGAGGGATGAGAGGGCATTCCAAAGGCGTCTGCCTCTTCCACGGAATGTAACACGATGACGTGATCGAATCCTTCATGACTCAACACACCCTCGCTGACAGGCGCCTGAGCGTGCTGGCGGTCCACGACGAAGTCGCCTACGACGCGGTCCAGCCGTTGCCGGTTGCGCTCCTTGCACACCTGGGGTGGAAGCTCGAACAGGATAGCCATAGATGGACGGTGATAGCGGGCTGCGAGCTCCAGCAGTGGCCGGCGTGCCTTTGCCTGCACGTTCGTGGCATCAACGACCGTGAGGCGGCCGGCATGCAAGCGTTGTTCGACGATACAGTGCAGGACCGCAAATGCGGCTGTGGTTGCGGCCTGGTCCGCTTCGTCGTCGGCGACCATGGCGCGGCAGGCGTCGGACGACACAATCTGGGCCGGCTTGAAGTGTTGCTGTGCAAAGGTCGACTTGCCGGATCCGGACGGGCCGATGAGGACGACGAGCGCCCCCTGCACGATGCTGGGCCCTGAGAATTGTGTGGTCATGGAAGAAGGTACCCCTTTGCTATCAAAAGATCGAGATAGTGCCGTGCTGCGTGGACAGCGGCGGCCGGCGCGTCGAATTCTGCGGTGGCCAGTTTCAGGGCGTCTTCGCGTTCTACGCCCAGCTGGATGAAGTTGACAACTTCTGCCTTGAGGTGGTACCAGCAGGGGAAGTCGCGTATCAGACGGTCATTCCACTGGAGGTCGTCCGGGGTCATCCACACCTCCTCAATGGGGCCGATGACAGGGACCCTTGGCTGGAATGCCGGCATGGGAGCGGTCGCGCCCGCCGCAGCCAGTTCAGCGCGGACGACCGGCGTGTCGGTGGTCTCCTGCAGCGCGAGGAGCGCGGCACGGGTACGCCGAGCCACCCAGTCTCGTATCAATGGATCGCTGTACCGTACGCTGTCTGTCAGTCCCTGTTCACGTATACGGGCTGCGACTACTGCGGCGCGCTCGTCCGGGATCCCGGCGATAAGGTCCGCGAGAGTATCCAGAACGCCACGGCCCACCCACTCGAAGGACTGGACGCTGGACTTGTCCGGCGTGTCGTCGCTGGAGTGATAATAGCGGTCGGGCCACTGGGTCAGCGAGAGAGCAGGGACGTGGACGCTCGCGTCGTTGAGAATGGCGTGGTCGGAGCCCCATGTGAACCCGGTGAGTGTCAGGCGGAAGTCGTGAGTGGTCAAGTTGACGGCCATAAGGTCCGCAATGAACGAGGGCAGTGACCATGGGGTCGCTGTGACTTCCAGAGTGGAGCCGGTTTTCGCCTGGTCTTCGCCGACCATGTCCATGTTGATGGCGCATGCCAGATCGGGCTTCTGGTCGACAAACCACGCGATTGTGCCGTAGAACTCGGGCATCCAGAGGGCGATGACCTCTCGCTCCAGCGGCACGGTATGGAGGACACGCACCAGTTCGGCCAGCAGGGCAGCCCCGCTGGCGTTGTCGTTTGCGCCCGGCCGAGGATGACACAGGTGCGCCAGAAGGAGGATGGGCTTCTGTGTTCCCGGTGTACCTATGTGAGCTTCCAGTACCTGCAGATCGCCCGTGCCGGCGTCAGCGTCGAAGAAGGTGTCGACCTCGATGACTTCCTTCCCGACTATGTCCTGCAGATGTTTGAACGTACGGTGGCTGACGTTGAAGCCGAAGCCCTCGCCCTGTGACTCAGAGCCGAAGGAAGTATAGTTCACAGTATCGGGCATCTCTTCAGGTGTTCGGCCGATGCGTGCGTCCTGCGTAGGCATGAAGTCGGTGATGACACAGCGCGCGCCGTGCTTGGCGACCGCTTCGCGGTAGACGACGGGAGGTTTGCCCGTGGCAAGGACGGCACAGCCCTCGACCGACTGAGTATACTCGGTGTCCTCTGTTCCTGCCCCGACGTCGACGACGCGGAGACGTTCGGTGCCGTGACTTGCTCCGGACAGGAAGATGCCTCCAATGGGGGCCATCCTCAGGTCGGGGGCCAGCCATTCGCCGGTGGACAGGCGCAGGAAGCCGCCCTTGAGGTTCCACGGGCGTGGAACGACATACCCCTGGCACGTGGTGCCACAGGGATAGTGGCGTACTGTCCCTGTCCCCACGAATTCCTGCAACCTGACGATGGCGTCGACAAATCCCTGCCCGCCTTTTGAACGATGCAGGAGGGCAAGGTCGCGCTCCAGCTCGAGCGCATTCTGTGGGCAAAATTCCCGGAGCAGATCTTCGCGGAGCGTCACTTCTCTCCGGTTGCTGGATTGCGCAGTTCGGGCTCGAGCAGGTCCATGTAGACCATGTCGTGGCGCACGCGGTCGCGGACGACGGACTCGCGGAAGCAGCCGAGTTCTCGGAAGCCGACCTTGCGGTACGCCTTGTCGCCGCGGGCGTTGATGGACAGGTGGCGCAGGAGGATGCTGTGCAGGTTCAGCTTGTCGAACCCGTACCGGCACAGCAGGAACAGCGCTTCGCTGCCGTACCCCTTGCTGTGATACTCCTTCTCGCCCACCAGGATGCCGACCTCGGCGGTACCTTCCTTGTGGTTGATATCGAACAGAACGCAGTCGCCGATGAGCTTCTGATCGCCAACCAGGCGGATGTCCATGTGGACCGCGTGGCTGTCGGCCTTGGCGACGGCCTCCTCATACCAGGCATACTCCTGTTCCAGTGTGAATACGTTGCCATAGTCGAGGAGAAAGACATTCAGTTCCGGGTCCGTGATCCAGCGCAAATACGCTGGGACGTCTTCGCGGCAGGCAGGCGTCAGGACGACCTTGGTTCCAGTCATGATGACAGGCAGGTTTTCCATCGTACGACCTCCTCAGAATCGATGAGACCAGCATACCCAAAAGGGCACTGTGGTGCAAGCGCCTGAGCCGATGACGTGCATGTTTGGGTACTGCGGGTTTCTGCCATGCTGATGCAGTTCCATGAACACGATGCAGGACGCGGGGCGCAGAAAACCGCCATGGGTGCGTGCAACGCAGATGTTTGCGACATGCAACAGCGAAATCCGGATATACTTATGTCGCTCGTGAGAAACTGTAGATTACTGCGGCGGTTGCCGCTGGGAGGTATCTGAAATGAAGTACTTCATCAGTCTGGATATGGAGGGTATAGCCGGCCTTGTGTCATGGTCGGAAACCAGCCAGGAACAGCGAGAGCTCATGACGGGCGAGACATGCGCCACTATCGAAGGCATCCGGAGTGTCGACAAAGAAGCTGCAATCCTCATCGCCGATAGTCACAGCCGTGGGCAGAACCTGCTGCTCGACAGGCTTCCACAGGATGTGCAGGTCGTGCGGGGCTACCCGCGCCCGCTGTACATGGTCGAAGGAGCAGATGCAACCTGCGACGCAGCCCTGTTTGTCGGCTACCATGCTCCCATCGGAACGCGCAATGGGTCCATGGACCACACCTATTCCTCGGCCTCCATCTACGAGGTTCTGGCCAACGGGCACGTCGTGGGCGAGACAGAACTCAACATGGTCCTGCTGGCCCGCCTGGGCATCCCATTCATCTTCGGCAGCGGTGACGAGCAGTACTGTGGGTTCTCGCAGCAGTTCTTCCCCCACGCCGTCTTTGTCACTACCAAGTGGGCCACCGGCCGATATTCCCAGCGGACGCTGATGCCCGAGGCATCGAAGACGCTGATCCGTGATGGTGCCGCCAATGCGACGCGTCAATTGATGTCCCGTGGTCGCACGACACTTGCAGACGAGCAGCTTCAGGGGACCGTCCAGCACGAGATTCTGGCGACTTCGCCGTCAACCTGGACCGTGCGCTTCCTGACGACCAGCGCCTGCGACGTCGCTGCCTGGATCCCCGGCTCCCGGCGTTCCGGCGGCCGTGAACTTTCGTACACCTCGGCTGACCCGATTGAGCTCTACCGGTTCCTCATGAGCTGCACCGTCGCAGGGAAGTACGACAAAGACCTGTAGCCAACTGCGTCCTATCAGTTGATGACAATGCCGGGCACATGATGTGCCCGGCATTCTTGCATGAAACCTGTCTGAACTGCTCTTCTACTTGCCTGATGCCATATACGCGTACTTCCAGTCGGGAAACCCGATGCTGCCCTGATAGAAGTCCTTGACCCTCTTGCTCAGCAGAATAGGGTTCGTGTAGAAGTATATCGGGCAAATGGCGAAGTCCTTCATCAGTGTATCCTCGGCGAGATGCATAGCCGTGAGACGAGCGGTCTGATCAGCAGTCGCTTTCTCAGTTGCAATAGCCTGATCATACACCTTGCTGGTCCATCCCAGATCATTGTTGCCGCCACCTGTGATATACAGATCGAGGAATGTATTAGGGTCCATGTAGTCCGCAGTCCATCCCGCACGAGAAACGTCATAGTTGAGACTGCTGCGGTCCTGCAGGAACACGCCAAACTCCTCACTCTGGATCGAGCACGTGATGCCCAGATTCTTCTTCCACATTTGTTGGATCGCCTCACCAATCGCCTGGTGTGTGGGGGAGGTGTTGATCAGATACGTAAAGGCAGGGAATCCCTTGCCTCCAGGGTATCCTGCATCTGCCAGCAACTTCTGTGCGGTCGCAATGTCATTGTCTTTGAAGTACGTTTCACCGCCGACTTTGCGGAAGTCACTGTTTGGAGTGGCATCGGCGAAGCCATACGGGATGAACGCCATCGCAGGCAACTCGCCGCCCTTGGTAATGTTGTCCACGATCTGCTGGCGATTGATCGCCAGCGTCAGGGCCTGGCGCACACGCTCGTCGTTGAACGGCTTCTTGCTATTGTTGAACAGGAGATAGTAGGTGCCAAGGAAGGGGAGAACCTGAGCATCGCCTGAAGCAATAAGGCTTTTCAGTTCGGACGAGGGGACCTCAGCTGCGGCATCGAGCTGGCCAGTCTGGTACATCGTCAGGGCTGTCGACGGGTCTTGAACCATATCATAGATCACAGTAGCAAGACGCACCGAGGCGGCATCCCAATATGTGTCGTTCTTGACCATTGTCAGGTGATCGTTGTGACCCCATTCCGTGAGCTTGAAGGGACCGTCGCAGACGTAGGTCGATGGATTGCCAGCCCACTGCGCGTTTGCCTCAACCACCTTCTTGTCGACAGGAGCCAAGGTGGGGTAGGCTGTGAGGTCGATGAAATACGGGGTAGGCCCTTCCAGGGTCACCTGCAGCGTCTTGTCGTCTACTGCTTTGACACCGACAGAGGCGACGTCAAACGGCTTGGTCGTATCGACGACGGGGACGGTCTTGCCGTTGGCTGTCGTTGTAACGGGATTGCCGTTCGCGTCCACCTTCGCGGCGTAGTACTTGCCGTCCTGCACCAGGGATGTGTTAAATGCCTGGCCGTTCTTGATATAGTACAGCTGATAGGAAAAAGCACCTGCTGTCTCAGGAGCCAGCGCCCGCTTCCAGGCATACTCAAAGTCTTGTGCGGTCACAGGATCGCCGTTGCTCCATTTGGCGTCACGAAGATGGAACGTATAGGTCAGCTTGTCGGTCGACACGTCCCAGCTGGTTGCGATAGCCGGTTGGGGCACGTTGTTCTTGTCATTGCGTGTTAGACCATCAAACAGCTGGAGCACTGTTCCCAGCGCTGGATTGCCGTCTGCAAGCGCAGGATCGAGACTGGCCGGCTCAACAGCAAGATTGTACCGTACGGTCTGATCGGCTGCCATGCCGGATGTAGCGACACCACCCGTGCTCTTGGTTCCACAACCGGCGAACGTAGCGGCCAGCATACATAGAACTAGGAATACAACAACTTTTCTTGTCATGTGATTCCTCCCGTGTATTTCGTCTACCGAGCAAAACCTGACGTAAGAGCGATTGTATAATGCTTACAGGTTTTTGCAAGACCATACGCAGACAGGATCGAGTTGTTTTTTCCTGATGTACGGCTATCCTTATGGTAGCTGCATTACTTTTATGGTAGCCGTAAGATGCCACGAATCATGTTGAGAACGGGAGGCTATCATATGAGAAAAGCATTTTCGTTTGTCTTAATATCGGTATTCCTTGCTGTCGCTCTTTTGGGGACCGTCTCTTGCACCACAAGCAAAGGCAACGTGCAGGAAGTAACGTACAACTTGGGGACCGAGCCCGCCACGATCGATCCAGCCCTTTCTCAGGGCATTCCGGAAGCCAATATCATATTGCAGACCTTTGACGGATTGACACGTATCGACAACAAGAATATGCCACAGCCGGCGATTGCGGCGAGTTGGAAGATCTCTGCGGACCTGAAGACGTATACCTTTACGCTTCGCGATGCGTCCTGGACGAACGGAACACCTGTCACCGCATACGATTTTGAGTATGCCTGGAAGCGTGCTCTCAGCCCGGAACTGGCTGCTATATACGCCTATCAGCTCTACTACGTGCGTGGTGGTCAGGCATTCAACACGTCCATCAAGGTCGGCAGCAAGTACTATGTTCAGGCTGTCGATGCCAAAGGCAATCCTCTTACAAAGAAAGAGGGGGGCAAGGATGTCCCCGTTGCAGACATGGCGAAAGAAATCGACCCCAGCAAGGACGTCGGTGTCAAGGCGCTGGATGCCAAGACGCTCCAGGTTGATCTTGAATCGCCCACCGTCTATTTCCTCAACCTGACGGCGTTCCCTACCCTGATGCCGGTCTGTAAGGCTGTTGTCAGCACAAATGACAAGTGGGCCGCCGACGTGACGAACTACGTCACCGATGGACCGTTCACGCTCACGCAGTGGTCACACAACGACAAGATGACCTTTGTCAACAACCCGACGTACTGGGACAAGGCTGCTGTCAAACTTACAAAGATCACGTACCTCATGGTCACGGATGAATCGACGGCTCTGTCCATGTTCCAGAGCGGTCAGATGGATGTAGGTTCCACTGTACCCATTGCAGAGTTGCCCAAGTTGGTCGCCTCAGGCGATGCACAAATCCTTCCGTACCTTGGAACATACTACTATCAGATCAATGTCACCAAGAAGCCATTCGACGACGTCCGCGTTCGCGAAGCCTTGAATCTGGCCATCGACCGTGCCGCCATCACGACGTCCGTCACGAAGGGTGGACAGATTCCCGCGCTGGCTTTTGTTCCCGGTGGCATTGCAGACGCGGCTGCCGGCAGCGATTTCCGCACTGTTGGTGGTACATTCTACAAGGACAACGATATTGCAACTGCGCAGAAGTTGCTGGCAGACGCAGGATATCCGGGAGGCAAGGGATTCCCTGCCTTCACCCTGCTCTTCAACACCTCCAACGCACACCAATCCATCGCCGAGGCGATCCAGCAGATGTGGAACAAGAACCTTGGTATCACGTGCACCCTCAAGGTCGAGGAGTGGGGCGTCTACCTGGATGACCGGAACAATCTCAACTACCAGGTTGCCCGTGCAGGCTGGATCGGTGACTATATGGACCCCAACACGTTCCTGGACATGTGGGTCACGGATGGTGGAAACAACGGCACCGGCTACGCCAACAAGACGTATGATGCTCTCATCGCAAAAGCCAAGGCGACTACCGACCCGGCGGCACGTATGGCGACGCTGCATGACGCAGAGAAGATCCTCATGACAGACTTCCCCATTATTCCAATCTACTTCTACACGAACCCTGTGCTCATTACCAAGCACGTCAAGAACTTCTACCAGTCGACGCTGGGATTTGTCGACTGGAAGACCACTTACATGGAGTAGCCTTCAGGAGACGCCGAAGATATCAGTTCAGCATATCAGAAATGAAGAGAGCGGCCGCGAACTCGCGGCCGCTCTGCATGTTTGCAGGATACCGTAACCGCTGCAGAAACGGAGAACCCTGTTGGGTCGCCGCATCGACAGGGTCGTGTTGTGTTTTCCTGAAGTATTGCTATGATTCCGACAACCGCAAAGCGGCACGCTCTTGTGGAAAAATGGAGGATCGTGTATGAAGAAAATACTGTCACTTGTCCTGGTACTGCTTTTTGTCGTCTCAATCTTTGGTGGATTGTCGAGGGTGCCATCGGCCAAGGCCGTCGCTCAGGAGATTTCCTACAATCTGGGAGGCGAGCCGACAGGTATCGACCCGGCTATTACCGTAGGGCTTCCAGAAATGAACATCGAGGAGCAGGTGTTCGATGGATTGACTCGTCTGGACGCTAAAGGTGTGCCACAGCCCGCAATTGCGAAGAGCTGGACGATCTCCAATGACCACAAGACCTATATCTTCACGCTTCGCGATGCGTACTGGACGAATGGAACCGCTGTCACTGCATACGATTTTGAGTATGCCTGGAAGCGCGCTCTCAGCCCGGACCTTGCATCAGAATATGCCTATCAGCTGTACTACGTCTATGGTGGTCAGGCATTCAATACGTCCATCAAGGTCGGCACCAAGTACTATGTCCAGGCTGTTGATGCCAAAGGCAATCCTCTTACGAAGAGTGTTGGGGGCAAGGACGTCCCCGTTGCGGATCTGAAGAAAGAGATCGACCCCAGCAAGAACATCGGCGTCAAGGCATTAACTGCCAAGACGCTCAAGGTCTACCTCCAGTCCCCGACCCCGTACTTCCTCAGCCTGACGGCGTTTCCTACCCTGATGCCGGTCTGCAAGGCCGTTGTCAGCACGAATGACAAGTGGGCCTCCGACGTCAAGACCTATGTGACCGATGGGCCATTCAAGCTCACGCAGTGGTCACACAATGACAAGATGACCTTTGTCAAGAACCCGACCTATTGGGACAGGGATAAGGTCAAGCTCACCAAGATCACCTACCTCATGGTCGAAGACGCAGCGACGGCTCTGTCCATGTACCAGAGTGGTCAGCTTGATTCTGCCGTGTCCGTGCCTCTCTCCGAGGCGAGTAAATTGGTTGCCTCCGGCGACGCCACGGCGGAGCCGTTCCTCGCGACGCGCTACATGCTGTTCAACACGACCAAGAAACCATTCAGCGACGTCCGCGTTCGCAAGGCTTTGACGCTCGCAATCAATCGTCAGCAGATCACTAAGTCCGTCACGAGAGGCGGAGAAATCCCTGCTCTTGGCTTTGTCGCCAGCGGCATGCCCGACGCTACCAGCAGCAAAGATTTCCGCACTACGGGTGGCTCATATTACAAGGACAACGACATCGCCACGGCGAAGGCGTTGCTTGCACAGGCCGGCTATCCGAATGGCAAGGGCTTCCCGGCATTCGCCATTGTGAGCGGGACATCGCAAGAGTTGAAGTCCCTTGGCGAAGCAATCCAGGCGATGTGGAAAGTGAACCTTGGCATCACATGCACACTCCGTCCTGAAGAGAGCGGCGTCTACATGGATGACCGGAACAACGGGTTCTACGATGTAGGCTTTGCACAGTGGAGCGCCGACTACATGGATGCAAACACGTTCCTCGACATCTTCCAGACAGGCAGCGGCAACAACGACACCGGTTGGACCAGCAAGGCGTATGATGCTCTTATTATGAAGGAGAAGAGCACCGGTGATCAGAAGGTGCGCATGAAGGCCATGCATGACGCAGAGACGATGCTTATGGCGAACATGCCCGTGATGCCGATCTTCTTCCGGACCAACGATGTCCTGATCAGCAAGCACATTAAGAATTTCTACCAGTCCCCAATGGGCTTCATCGACTTGAAGCTCACCTACATGGTGTAGCTTTCAGGAGTCTCTGAAGACCACAGCCCAGCACATCAGAAGTGAAGAGAGCGGCCGCAAGTTCGCGGCCGCTCTGCATGTTTACAGGATACCGTAACCGCTGCAGAAACAGAGGACACTCTTGGGTCACCACCCAGACTAGGTCGTATTGCGTTTTCCTGGCGTATTGTTATTATTTCGGTAGCCACAAGATGCGACAAATCGTATTTGGAAAAGGGAGGTTGGTGTATGAAGAAAGCACTGTCACTTGTCTTGGTAGCTGTATTTCTGGTCTCGTTGTCTGGTGGACTGTCTGTTATACCGTCAGCAAAGGCAGCAGTTGCTCAGGAGGTAACGTACAACCTGGGGGCTGAGCCACCTGGAATCGATCCAGGCGTTACCATTGGCGTTCCAGAATCCACTGTCGAGATGCAGGTCTTCGATGGGTTGACGCGTCTCGACAGCAAAAATGTGCCGCAGCCGGCGATCGCGAAGAGCTGGACGATCTCCAAGGACGGCAAGACGTACATCTTCACGCTGCGTGATGCATATTGGACAAACGGAACCCCTGTCACCGCATACGATTTTGAGTATGCCTGGAAGCGCGTGCTCAGCCCGGAGTTGGCTGCCCAATACGCCACCCAGCTCTACTACGTGTATGGCGGTGAAGCATTCAACACATCCATCAAGGTCGGCACCAAGTACTATGCCCAGGCTGTCGACGCCAAAGGTAATCCTGTTATGAAGACCGTTGGAGGCAAGCAAGTCGCTCAGCCCAACATGGCGAAGCCGATCGACCCCAGCAAGAACGTCGGCGTCAAAGCACTGAATGCCAAAACACTCAAGGTCTACCTCCAGTCGCCCACCGCCTACTTCCTCGCGTTGACGGCGTTCAATACGCTGTATCCAGTCTGCAAGGCTGTTGTCAGCACGAATGACAAGTGGGCCTCCGATGTCAAGACATATGTGACAAATGGACCGTTCAAGCTCACACAGTGGTCGCACAACGACAAGATGGTCTTCGTCAAGAACCCGACATACTGGGACAAGAACAATGTCAAGCTGACCAAGGTCACGTTCCTCATGGTCGAGGATAGTTCGACTGCTCTTTCGATGTATCAGAGCGGTCAGTTGGACTCTGCGGTGACCGTACCCAGCTCAGAGTTGCCTAAGCTGGTCGCCTCCGGCGATGTAAAGATCCTTCCGATGCTTGCGACATACTTGTATATGTTCAACACGACCAAGAAGCCGTTCAACGATGTCCGCGTGCGCAAGGCTTTGACACTCGCAATCAATCGTGGGCAGATCACGAAGTCCATCACGAAAGGTGGAGAAACTCCCGCGCTGGGTATGGTTTCCAACGGTATTCCGGACGCACTTCCTGGCAGCGATTTCCGCACTGTGGGTGGTTCATACTTCAAGGACAACGATATCGCGACTGCAAAGGCCCTGCTGGCTCAGGCCGGCTATCCCAATGGCAAAGGATTCCCTGCCTTTACATTGCTCTTCAACACCTCGGACCTGCACAAATCCATCGCTGAGGCAGTTCAGCAGATGTGGAAGAAGAACCTCGGTATCACGTGCAGCCTCGGGAGTGAAGAGTGGGGTGTCTACCTGGCTGACGAGGCGAGCCTCAACTACGACGTTGTTCGTAGGTCCCCTACTGCTGACTACATGGACCCGAATACGTACCTGGAGCTGTTCGTGACGGGCAATGGAAGGAACATGACTGGCTACAGCAACAAGGCCTATGACGCTCTCATTGCAAAGGAAAAGGCCACTGTCGACCCGAAGGCTCGCATGGCAGTACTGCATGCCGCAGAGAAGATCCTCATGACCGATATGCCCATTGCTCCAGTCTACTTCTACACGAACCCGGTACTTTTGAGCAAGCACATCAAGAACTTCTACGAGTCGGCGCTGGGAATTGTCGACTGGAAGCCTACCTACATGGCGTAGCCTTCAGGAGTCTCTGAAGACCACAGCCCAACACATCAGAAGTGAAGAGAGCGGCCGCGAACTTGCGGCCGCTCTGCATGTCGTGGAATGCCACCGTTCCCCAAGGAGGTTCTTGTTTGTCGTTCCCCCCTGAGCATTTCTTATCAATTCCCCCGAGCCTTTTAGTGTAAGGCGAGGGGTGCTTCTGAGGGGTGCTCCTCACGAGCATTTCTCTGTAATGCGAGTGGCGTTCCTCGGCGCAGACAGGAACCCACGTACCAGGGCAGCCTGTGCGTATGTGCTTCAGGCTTTGACACCAGGCCTCCAGAACTTATACTATTCGTGGTCAAGAGTAAACCGGCTTCAGTTCCGTCGTGGACTGTCGCTGTGGCTGTACGCCGTCGTGCGTGTGGCTTCAGGTTCTGCGCCGTCGTGCGCTGTGCCTCCGGTAAGATAGGGCGTGTTGTCGCCCTTATTTGCCACCTGCCTCGGAGGATTGCGCTATGCACACCAGAGTTCATCGTTCCATCTGCCTTGTCCTGATCGTCACTATTATGCTTGTGGCCGGTTTCCCGTCTGCGATTGTACGGGCGGCTTACCAACCAGTGTCATCCGTCGTTCTCACCGTGGGGAGTCCGACGATGACCGTAAATGGTTTCAGCTTCCCGATCGATGTTGCAAACTCGAAGGTCGTCCCTGTTGTCGAAGCAGTCTGGGACAGAGCCCTCGTGCCGATCCGTAACGTCGTGGAACTGACCGGTGGCAGCGTGAAGTGGACGCCTGCTGCCAAAATGGTCCGCCTGTCGCTGGAGTCGCACGTGGTGGATCTGACGGTCGGGAATGCCAATGCGCGCGTCGACGGGCGCACGGTCTGGATCGACACGGACCACAGGGTGGCGCCGACCATCATTCTCGATCATGTGATGATCCCTGTCCGGTTTGCCGCACAGTCGCTCGGAGGGCTTGCAAACTGGAATGCTGAGAGCAGGACGATCACGCTGACGCTGCCCAAACAGATGGAGCAGGTTACCGACATGATGGGGCACACCGTGACTGTGCCACGTCGCGTCGTACGCATCGCAACCCTTTCCGCGACTGCCACACAGCTTGTCTTTGCCGTCGGAGCACAGGACCAGCTCGTCGTCGCAAGCTTCGGGTCGGCTGTCAAAGGGAAGGCCATGGGAGCGATCTACCCACGGATGAACCAGATCCCTGAAGCCGGCAACCAGAATGCGGCCAACATCGAGACCCTGCTTGCGGCCCGTCCGGACATCGTCCTGACGGAAGAGGGCCCTGCGCTGGAGCAGATGAAAGCAGTCGGCCTCCCGGCGTACGCGTTCTCGGCAGAGCAGCCGGGTCAGCTCACCGACGCCATCAAGCGGATGGGTGCGTTGACCGGGCATGTCGCAGAGGCGACTTCATCGCTCAACCTGCTGACGACGAAGATGAAGGAGATTGCGGACGCGGTCAGCGCAGTGGAACCTGCGAGACGCCTGAGAGTTTACGTCGCCGGGACGGGCATCTTCAAGACCTTTGCCGGCGACTTCTTCCAGACGTTCATGGTGAGGAACGGGGGAGGAGTGAGCGTTTCCGAGCAGCTGACCGGCGGCAAGATTGACGTTTCTCCCGAGCAGGTGCTCGTCTGGAACCCAGACGTCATCATCCTCACATCTTATACCAAGGACACTGTGAGTGACGTCCTTACCAACCCCCAGCTGCAGAATGTGGCGGCTGTGCGGGACCACAGGGTCTATGTGATGCCGAAATATGTCGTCTCGTGGGATATGCCGGTCCCTGAGTCATTTCTGGGCACGATGTGGCTGGCCCACAAACTCTATCCCGATCAGGTCCGGTTCGATATGTCTGTCGAGATCGCGCACTTCTACCAGCAGTTCTATGGATTCACGGTCCCAGCGGCCGACCTCGCAGCGCTTTCCCAGTAGAGCATGGAACAAGCGCGTCCGTCAGTCGTTGACATCCAGGGTCTTGGCTTCTCCTACGGCGAGGCCAGGATCCTCCACGACCTCACCATGGCTGTGGGTCCCCACGA
Organism: Candidatus Cryosericum hinesii; assembly: GCF_003570985.1. Lineage (GTDB taxonomy): Bacteria > Caldisericota > Caldisericia > Cryosericales > Cryosericaceae > Cryosericum > Cryosericum hinesii. The sequence goes on along the minus strand of NZ_QXIW01000027.1, from coordinate 94,685 downwards.
GGTCTTCGCCATCGTGGGACCGAACGCGGCCGGTAAGACGACGCTCCTTCGCTGTGTTGAGCGGGTCCTGAGCCCCCGAGCCGGGACGATCTACATCGACGGGCGCGACCTGAAGTCACTGTCTGCACGTGACGTGAGCAGACGTGTGGCTTCCGTTCCACAGTCTCATACCCCTGCGTTCCCGTATGCCGTCCAGGACATTGTGCTCATGGGACGCAATCCCCATCTGGGTGCTGCCTCTCAGCCCGGTCCGCATGACGTGACGGTGGCACAGGAGGCCATGGACGAACTCGGCATACGTGCGATCGCCGCCCGACCCTACACACAGATCTCCGGTGGACAGCTTCAATTGGTCCTGCTTGCCCGCGCGCTGGCGCAGGAGGCACAGGTCCTGCTGCTCGACGAGCCGACGGCGCACCTGGATTTCCGGAACCGGCATCTGGTCCTGGGCAGGATACGCGATCTTGCCGTCCGCCGTGGGCTGACCGTCATCATGACCGTCCATGACCCAAACGATGCCATGCAGTACGCCGACCGGGTTGGGCTGGTGAGCGGCGGAGCGCTGGTGGCCCTCGGGACTCCACAAGAGGTCCTGACTGCAGACAACCTGGGACAATTGTATGGCATGCCCATCGAGGTCCTGACTGACGGCACACGGCACGTGATTGTCGCGGGGATCGGTTCATGAAGCGCAGGCGGTTCCTGCCGACTCTGCTCCTTATGTGGGTGGGAGTGCTGGTGGTGCTCCTTGCGTCGCTTTGCCTGGGTCGCTATCCCATCACTCCACAAACAGTCCTGCGGGTGCTGGTCTCCCGGTTTGTACCAATCGCCCGCACATGGGATCCGACCGTTGATACGGTGGTCTGGCAGGTGCGCCTCCCCCGCGCGCTGGCAGCTGCCCTGGTCGGCGCCGCGCTCGCTTCTGGCGGAGCAGTCTTCCAAGGGCTGTTTCACAACCCACTGGTCTCGCCCTATGTACTTGGTGTCTCCTCGGGCGCAGGGTTCGGGGCAGCGGTCGCTATCCTGCTGGGCGCAAGCGCAGCAGTCACACAAGCCTCAGCTTTTGCGACAGGAGCTGTGGCCGTGTCGTTGACATGGCTGATCGCCAGGTCCGGGCGTGACCGGTCACATGTGACCCTCGTGCTCGCCGGGTTCGTCGTCGGCAGCCTGTTCTCGTCGCTGGTGGCTGGCGCGCAATATGTGGCTGACCCGTCGACGAAGCTGCCGCAGATCGTCTTCTGGCTGATGGGTTCGCTTGCGTCTGTGCAATGGTCAGACCTTCTCAGGGCGGTTGTCGTGATCGTGCCATGCCTGGTGGCCATCACGGTGTTGCGCTGGAAGCTCAACATTCTTTCCATGGGCGACGACGAGGCGCGGTCACTGGGCGAAAACCCAGCGGTGATGAGGGTTGTTCTCATCGGATTGACGACTATGACCACCGCTGTCAGCGTAGCGCTCTCCGGTGTCATCGGGTGGGTGGGGCTGGTCGTACCACATCTGGCACGCGGCATCGTTGGGCCGGATTCCCGCAGGCTCATCCCGGCTTCCATCGCCCTGGGGGCAATCTACATGATGATCATCGATGATGTGGCGCGCACCCTGACGATGGCGGAAATCCCGCTGGGTATCCTGACCGGGATCGTTGGTGCGCCCGTCTTCGCGCTACTATTGCGCCGGAGCCGCTCGGACTGGGATTAGGGCGCCTGCTGCAACTGTTTCACGATCACGGACAACGTTTCTCTGCGCTCGACTTCACACCCGTCGACGGCCTGGATGGAGGCTCCTGTCACCCTGCGCCATTCCTGCATCTCTTGCCACGTAGCGGTCACCTTCTCCTCTCGAACCGGCACGGTACGCGTCGGACGGTGCTCGTTTGCCAGACAGTCCTCAAGAGAGGGAAGCAGCACGACGATGTCTAGTCCGGGTGCGGGCGGGTTGTCGACAAGAGGGGCAAGCTGGCCCGGCAGGACGGTCGCGTCGACGATGACGCAGCTGCCTGCCAGGGCGAGGTCGCGCGCAAGACCCAGCTCGTGGCGCAGGATCACGGCATACAGATCGATCTCCTGGCCGTTCCACCGGCTGCGGTCCTGCACCAGTACCTCATGGAACGGGTCGTCCACGTGCAGGAGGACTGAGCCCACCAGTGCCCGGTGGACTTCAGCCGCGAACGTCGACTTGCCGCTTGCGCGCGGACCAGTGATCAGGATAACATATGCGTTCATGCAATCAGTCTACGAGGCGAAGCCAGCTGCACAACACCTCCCCCGTGAATTGTGAATCCCATTGTACCAGGTACTATTGGGATTCACAATTGGTGCCATGATCGTTTACCGTCGCGTTTCATCTCAGCTGTTCCCTCAAATCCTCCGGTCGCGTCACTAGCTGGTGGCAGGCAAATCCTTCGCAGACGTAGGCGGTGGGTTGGCCGTCCACTATCGGACGGTCAGCAAGCAGGTCAGGGACCCCAGGGGGCAGGGGCGTCGGTGAAGCTGCCACAACCAGGTTGGGTCGCCACGCCATGCGAACCTCCCCGACCAGCTCCATCGTTCGCTTGTCGGCAGGGTCGCCGACGATGGCGACCTGCATCTCCTTCGCCAGGTCGAAATCGCCAGCGCACAGCCAGCGTCCAAAGCCGGTCGGATAGCGTGTCACGAGATCAGTCACGAGGTCAAGACTCTTTTCTGCCAACTTGCGCCATTCCGTGTGGCCCGTGAGGGCGGCAAGGGTCAGCAGGGCCTCCGCGGCGAGCGCATTTCCCGATGGGACAGCGTTGTCCTGCAGGTCCTTTGGACGTATAAGCAGCTGCTCCGCTCTGTCGGGCGTATCAAAAAACCCTCCGGCGGGGTCAGTGAAGCGGGCCAGCATCTCTTCGGCGAGAAGCCGCACGGCCACGAACCAGCGGTTGTTGAAGTCCGTCTGGTACAGCTCCAGCAATCCAAGAATCAGCGAAGCATAATCGTCCAGGTACGCCTTCGGACCTGTTGTGCCCTCACGCCAGGTGCGCCGCAGTTGTCCGTCGGGTCGCAGCGCTGTGAGCAGGAAGTCTGCGTTGCGAATGGCGACATCAAGGTACCTCTGGTCCCCGAGGGCACGTGCCGCCTCGGCAAACGAGGCCAGCATCAAGCCGTTCCAAGCTGTCAGCACCGTGTCGTCAGCGGCTGGGCGCACCCGCTTGCCCCGAACTTTGAGGAGTCTGGTACGGCAGTTGTCCAGCAGCGCGTCGACGTCGCCCTGGACAATACTATGATGGGCTGCAAGCGTCGCGTTATCAACAGAGCGCTGCAACACGTTTGTCCCCTCCCACGTACCCCCGGCCGTCACACCATAGGCTTCGGTGAACAGGTCGGCGTCCTTCCCAAGCGTCGCACGAATCTCCTCGAGGCTCCAGACATAATATCGGCCCTCCGCGCCCTCCGAGTCGGCGTCGAGGCTCGACAGGAAGGCGCCCTGCGGGGTCGTCATCTCCCGCGTGACGAACGTCAGCGTTTCCTCGGCCACGTGCCGGAAGGACGCCTCGCTGGTCACCTGCCAGGCGTGCAAATACGCGCGCGCCAGCTGTGCGTTGTCGTACAGCATCTTCTCAAAGTGCGGGACATGCCACGAGTTATCCGTCGAGTAGCGCGCAAACCCTCCGCCGATCACATCCCACATGCCGCCCCGCACCATCGCTCGCAGAGCATGCACGGCGGGTGCAAGCGCTGTCGTATCACCAGCGAGATGGCGTCGCAGAAGGAACTCGATGGCCATCGGCTGAGGGAACTTGGGCGCCATGCCCCAGCCGCCGCTGTCCCAGTCGTAGTGTTCGACCAGGTCGTGTACTGCAGTTGTTAGTGTGCCGACGTCGAAGGTCCCTTCGGCCGTGCCTGAAGTGGACTGACTGACGAGCTGCGCTACGACCTGAGCACCGGCACGTGTGATGTCTGCTCGTCGGTTCCTCCAGGCATCAGCCAGTGTGTGCAGGAGCTGTGGGAAGCCAGGCATGCCCTGACGCGGCTCGGGAGGGAAGTAGGTGCCACCATAGAACGGCTGCAGGTCCGGCGTCAGGAAGACTGACAACGGCCAGCCGCCTTGGCCAGTCAAAGCGACGACAGCCGCCATATACACGCTATCGAGGTCAGGTCGCTCCTCGCGGTCCACCTTGATACAAACGTAGTGGGCGTTCATGGTGGTGGCTGTGTCCGGGTCTTCGAAAGACTCATGGGCCATGACGTGGCACCAGTGGCACGCTGCGTAGCCGATGCTCAGGAAAATGGGCTTGTCCTCGGTCCGTGCACGTGCCAGCGCCTCGTCTCCCCACGGATACCAGTCGACAGGGTTGTCTGCGTGTTGCAGCAGATACCGTGACACGGAGCCGTCAAGGTGATTGGACATGGGCCGGTCCTGCGGCGCTAGCGCTGCAGCTTCTCCAAGATATGTGGCAGAACCCGCAGAGTGGCGCTCTCTCCGCCCGCGATGACTTGTGCGGGCTTCCAGAAGATGTCGCCACCGGCGAATTCAGGAAGTGCTCCTGGTCCCTTGTTGCGCCCGTCAGTCTTCAACATGGCCGTTCTACCCATCTGCATCGGTTGTGCCTTCAGTTTTCTCATGTCGTGTTGTTGCACGTTTGTTCGAAACTGTTTTTTCCGGTACGGCGTCGAAGAGGGTCGGCTCGGCAATACCCCCTGCCGACTTCCTCGGTTTGGAACGACGCTTCGCCGGAGCGGGTTTGGTCTTGGTTGTGGCCGGTGGTTCCGGAATCGATTCATGCACGGGGGCAGGCGCCTGTTCTTCGTTGTGCGTGGTCGGATCCTGTTCTGGTCTGAGGGTGCGAACCAAGTCTTCGGCGTTGCTCGGGTTTGGCCACGGCAGTGCACCCATGTTCTGCAGTTCCTGGAGTCCCTTGTCGATTTCGCCCTGCGAGCGGACAAATACCGGCACCAACCTCAAGGTGGTCAGCTGTTCCGCCGCACCGGCCCACGTCCCGCCTTTCTGATAGTCGGAGCTGATGACCAATGCTGCATCAGCCAGAGCGTAGATCAGCTTGTTGCGCTGCATGGCGTTGCCCACATTGAACCCGGCCATCGGATCGTAGGATGACACGAGGACCAGCTGGCCCTCCATGAGCGGGGAACGATACTCGCGGTTGAGGGCTGCCCGTTCCAGACTGTCGGCAAGCATGCCTGCAGCCGTTCCACCGGCTTCCAGTGCACCGCGCATGGACGCTTGGTCGATCCCGCGTGCTCCGCCCGATACAACCGTCTGCTGTGCATTGGCCGCCAGTTGTCCGATGCGTTCTGTGTACGCCAGCAGTTCCAGGGTCGCATTGCGGCTACCGATCACAGCCAATCCCCCTGTCTCCAGAATCGGGGCGTCTCCACAGCCATACAGCACCGTTGGCGCGTTTTCCTTCAACCGTTCCTTGAGCCGGTGCGGATATGACGCGTCCGCACTCGTGACAACCCAGATGGCGCGGGTCTGCCAGCGTTCGACCGCCTGGCTCAGCAGGAAGCCTCGGCCAAGCAACTTTCTAAGTCGGTCGCCGTCCACGA
>NZ_QXIW01000027.1:32358-89146 GCF_003570985.1 Candidatus Cryosericum hinesii | reverse complement strand
CGATGGCTCCATGCGCCCAGTCATCAAGGGTGCGGTGAGCAGCAGGATCACCTGGCTGTCTTGCGACAGTGCTGTACTCATCCGCCGGGTCCTATGGACGCGAGCGCCATCGGATAGACCTCGCCACTGCCATGGGAACGCAGCAGCCACGCTGCGACGGTCATGGTCCAGCGCGAATCGACCGTGTCATCCACCAGCAGTACGGGTTCCACCGGCAACGCCCCCGTGAGTTCGAACGAGCCATCGAGGTTGTGGGCTTGCTGCATGCTGTTCTGCATTGTTTGCTGTGGAGGTCGGTCGATGGTTCTGCGTATCACCGCTCGAAACGGCAGTCCCAGCTGCTGTGCCAAGCGTTCGGCAACATCCTGCACGAATACCGGGTCGCGCAGGGACGGTATGCAGGTGACCCAGGTGGGCGCAGGTTGTGGATTCCATTCCTGAACCATCGATGTGCACGCCACGACCAGATCCTCTGCAACGTGGTGGTCCTGGCATTTGCCTTGGCGCACCAGATCGCCCCAGCCGGCATCACCCCATGTGCAGAGTGTTTTCCCCGGTTCTGCCTGGAGCTCGCGGGGAATGTTGCCCTTGAGGCCATACTGAGGCATGGTGTCCAGTGGCCATTGTCTGCGGGGGTCGATGGGGAGACTGGTCCGGCGAAGAAACGCAACGGCTTCCCGTACCAGCAGCTGGTCGACAGTTGCAGGCAGGTCTGCCAGGTCAGGAGAAGGACAATCGCCGGGCTCCCCGTCGAGGGCGCGGATAAGGAAAGCCATATGTCCGGCGGGCAGGTTCACGTATTCCTGCATCTGGTCCTGCTCAACGTGCCGTAAGTCAGTCAGACGCTGCGCCCGCTGCCAGAACTCCTCGCTGAGGTTGGTCGCAGTCAACTGCCACCTGGTCCCCTGCTTCACGATGGGTGCGGGTGATTCCAGTGACAACAGGTCGATGGTTTTCTCGATGCGACCTTTGGCCACGTTGACACTGGCCATGAGGCCGGGCAGCGAGAGCCCCTGAGGACTGCGTTCCAGAACCCTCAGGATCTGTTGTACCTCGTCGCGTGTCGGAAACGCGGTCTTGATAAAGTACTCGTTGATATCGTTCTCCTCGGTGCCGCTCAGCAGAATACCATAGGCAGCATCCAGCGCGCGCCCGGCGCGGCCAACCTGCTGGTAGTAGGCCACGACCGACCCTGGGGTCTGGTAGTGAATGACAAAGCCCAAGTCTGGCTTGTCAAAGCCCATGCCCAATGCCGTGGTTGCCACCAGCGCTTTCACCCGGTTGTCCAGCAATGCCTGCTCGAGTTCAGGCCGGTCACTGCCACTGTCGCCAGTATACGCCACAGCATGCACTCCGTGCAGTGCGAGCCATTCGGCTACCTGGACGGCGTCCCGTACCGTCAGCGTGTAGACGATGCCGCTGCCGGGCATGGCCGGTATCTGTTTGGCCAACCATGCCAGGCGTTCAGCTTGGCTGGTAAGACGGATAGCCTGAAGCTTGAGCGATGGCCTGTTCAGTTCCCCCCGAGACACATTGAGATTGGGGCCCAGTACAGTCTGCAGGTCCTGGATCACGCGGTTGTTGGCGGTTGCCGTCGTCGCAAGCAGGCGCATGTTGGAGGGCAGAGCCTCGATGGTGTGCTGCAGCAGACGGTAGTGTGGCCTGAAGTCATGACCCCAGTCCGAGATGCAGTGGGCCTCGTCAACCACCAGCAGCGATATTTTCGCAGCGATGTGGGCAAGAATCTCAGATCGAAAGCGCTCGTTGGCCAGCCGCTCTGGCGAGACGAGCAGAATATCGACCTCGTCGTGCTGTACAGCAACTTCGATACCGCTCCAGGAATCCGGGTTGTCGGAGTTGATCGTCTTAGCCCGAACGCCCATGCGTTCAGCAGCAGCTATCTGGTTGCGCATCAATGCCAGCAACGGCGAAACGAGCAAGACGGGTCCTTGATCCGCCTCGCGCAGCAGTCTCGTGGCGATGAAGTAGACAAAACTCTTGCCCCATCCGGTCTTCTGCACGACGAGATATCGGCCAGGTTGTTCGACAATGGAGCGAATGGCCTCTTCCTGTCCCTCGCGGAACTGAGCGTCCGGAATACCGGTCCCGGTTCTCAGCAGTTCCAGTGAACGTTCATGCGAATACGTGATCATGCATTCTCCTCAGCGCTGGACTCGGAGTCCGTCTCGACGGCTCCTTTCGGAACCTACTGCATACTGTAGCAAGATTCGGTAACCGAGACAACGGGCGAGGGCGGCCTTGCGCTGAGTGAGCGTCGCACCCTATGCCATGGTTTGAGCCATCCTCGGAGCCACGAGCCCAGCACGGCGGGAATCCATGTCTTGTTGCAGTTGGGCAAACCGCTTGTTTCAGCGATACTGTTGCCATGAGAGGTGGCTAGAGATGACCTTCAGGAGAATCCTCAAAGGCGCGCTGACCCAATTGCCCATCGAGCTGTATGAGCTGATGGTCCGGGGTCCGTCACGCCGTCCTCTGCCGCCCGTCGACTTTACCAGCAGAGACCACTTTCCTCATCGGGGTGCGCGCCTCGAGTGGTGGTACTTCACCAGCGTTCTGGTGACACCGAAGAGGAAAGGCCCTGTTGGACTCGAAGTAACCTTTTTCAGAGTGAAGACGCTGGTTGACAGTGTGATCGTCCACGTGGCCGTCACCGATGTCGATGGACAGAAGTTTACGTGCACCGGCATGGTTTTGCCCGTGCACATCCCGTTCACCTCCGATGCCCACACGGTGATTGCCCTCGTCGGCAACCGGGTGGGGTTCAGCGAGAGTAACAGTAGTTTTGTCATCGATGCACGCCTGAGGGGTTTGCGGGTGCACTGCTCTTGTGTCATCCGGGACATCATGGCACAGGGAGCGGGCGGCATCCAGGAGATGCAGAACAGTCCGGGCGATGCTTCTTACTATTTCACGCTGCCCAACATGAAGACCGAGGGTACGATCGTCCTGAACGGCGAGAGCCTGCCTGTCACCGGCTTGACGTGGCATGACCACCAGTGGGGCAACTTCAACGCGGTCAAGATGAAGTGGGACTGGTTCTCGCTTCGATTCGATGCCGACGACCTCTACGTCATGTTGTTCAACTTTGACCGGTGGGGCGCGACGTATGGAGCTGGGAACATATACCGGCACGGGCAAACGATGCGTGTCGAACGGTTCGAAGTGCGGGCGTCGGATGTCTGTGTGGCTCGAAACGGTGTTACGTACCCCATCGACTGGGAACTACAGATCTTCAGCAGCCCCGAAGCATCCACCCCCTTTATGACTGTATACGTGAGGCCGACACTCAAGGAGCAGCACGTGCCATCGCTGATCACGCCGGACTATTGGGAGGGCCTGTGCACTGTCCACGGTGAAATTCTATGCCCAGTCGACCTGGGCGGCACCCGCTTCCTCGACAAAAAGGTGCTGGACGGCTTCGCCTACGTGGAACTGACAGGATACGAACGGTAGTTGGTGCCACGCAATGACAGATTGGAAGACACTCCCATGTTGCTCCGGCTAGAAATTATGCTGGTGGAAGAAAGCGGCTATACTGCGCGCAACAACGTCGGACATGAGCGACGGTCGTTCCATGGAGGCATTGAGATGACAGACAACCCGTTTACGCTCCATCTCGCACGAGATGAAAATGGGAAGGTGCTGCATGGGCTTCATTAAGAGATTTGTCGTAGGGCTCATAGTCATCGTCATCCTTGTCATTCTGGGTCTGGGATATTTGGGTTTTGTTCCGGGGGTTTCCAAAATACTTGGTTCTGATAAGCCAAGGAATTTGGGAATAACATACACGGCCGCAGATCTCAAGTCCATAACCTCTAAGAATCATGTGCAAAGAATAGTTCTGGAATCAGCGCCCGACATTAAGAGCAGCTTTGTCCTAAAAGGTACCCAAGCCATTAACAATGTCTTTACTGACAAAGAAATAACTGCCCGTCTTGGTCAGGAATCTGATTGGCTGTTCAACCCCTTTACTAATGTTCAGGTAAAGATCGGGAAGGATGGCACGGTCGAGGCTTCAGGGGTAGTCAGAGTTGATAGACTCAGGGGCTACGCCGAGGCGACCGGGGTGTCTTCACAAGAGATCGAAGCCATTTCCAAGGGGATGGACAAATACAAAGTGCCGAGAATATCCTTTCCTGCTTACGTCAAGGGCAGCCTGTCTATTGAGAATAACAAACTCAACATTGATCTGTCAGAGTTATATATTGGGAAGATCCCTGTGGCGAAAGCACTTTATGGCCAAGCCAAGAGTGCCTTTGAAGGTTTTGTTTATGAGCGATTGACGAGCGGTGGCTACGGGAGTCTATATATAAAGTCTTTGAGTTTTTCCAACGGGAAAATGAATTTCTCCGGGAATATTCCCAAAGTCATCACTACTACCAAGACAGTTCTAAACGATCAATAATAGAAGAGCGATCGGGGTCAGCTGGTAACGACTTACCCAGTAGTGGTACATCTGCTGGGTGGAGTGAGAACCTCCGTCCATGTCCCGTAGGCAAGATCAAGGAATGGATTCCCGCATTCGCCGAGAACACCCCTTGCATTGGAAAGAAATGCTCGGGGGGAATGACGACACGATTCTCGTGGGACTGTTGACACATGATGATATTGTCATATGATACAATCATCATGAAAACCAACACGACACTTGACGCGCTGACATCGTTCTACAAGCTGCTGGCAAATGAGTCGCGGCTGTCCATCCTGCTTGTCCTTCGCGACGGTGAGGACAACGTCGCCGGCATTTGTGGCCGCACGGGCTTGAGCCAGACGCTCGTCTCGCACCAGTTGGCCGCCTTGCACCGCAGCAATGTCGTCCGGTCCCGCAAGGACGGACGGCGCACGTTCTACGCCCTTGCGGACAAGCACATCGACATCATCGTCGGGTTCGCCCTGGACCACCTTGCAGAAAAGGAAGTGCACCATGAGTGATCACAACGAACACGAACTGTCCAATGGACGCAGCCTGTTCATTTCTATCTTGATGAACCTTTCCATTACTGTTGCCGAAACTGTCGGTGGCCTTGTCTCGGGGTCGCTGGCATTGCTTGGTGACGCGTTTCACAACCTGACAGACATGTTATCCGGCATCCTGACGCTGTGGACGCTGCGTCTGGGGCGCCGGGCCCACGATGAGAAGTACACCTTTGGCTATCGTCGCGCCGAGATCCTGTCCGCGGGCATCAATGCCGGGATCATGTTTGTCATTGTGGCTGGCCTGTTGTACGAGGCATACCAAAGGTTCCTGCATCCGGCTCCCATCAATGGTGGCATCATGTTGTCGGTGGCCCTGATCGGGCTGGCAGCCAACTTCACGTCGGTCCTCCTGCTCCACCGTGGAGCCGGCGAGAGTCTGAACATCCGGAGCGAATATCTGCACTTGCTGTCGGACACGTTCTCGTCGGTGGGCGTCGTTATCGGGGGTGTCATCGTCACCATTTGGCACATCACGTGGGTGGACCCTCTGGTCACGGTGTTCGTGGCGGGGTGGGTGCTGAAGGAGGTGTTCGAGGTGGTCCGTGAGGCTGGCGGCATTCTCATGGAACAGGCTCCAGAGGGGTTGAACCTTGCGAAGCTGGACGCCGACATCCGCGCTCTGGCACACGTACGGGACCTGCACCACGTCCATGTCTGGCAGCTTAGCGATGCTGAGACGATGTTCGAGGGTCACGTCAACGTGGACGACATCTCGGTCTGCGACACCGGGCCCATCCTGGCACAGATCCAGGAACTGCTGCGTGATAAATATGGCATCACGCACGCTACTCTGCAGTTCGAGTACGAGTCCTGCAAGGGGGCAGGGCTCATCGTAAACGGCCGAGACTAGCCAGGGCTGTTCAGCTGCGCGCTGGCCTGAGACAGGAGGTCGTCCAGAAGTACGGGCCTCATGGCATCTATCGGCATGACCACGACGTGTGCCACCAGCTCGGGTTTGCCGGTCGATCGCTGGGTATTGAGAGTTGCGACAGATTCCTGCAGGCGTTGTGCAAGGAGATCAAGGCAGGTATTGTCTGTCTGGATAGCTAGGACGCCGAATCGAGCCGCGCCAATACGCCCGATGGTGTCAGAGCCCCGGAATGTCTGATGAAGGACGCCCGCGAAGTCGGCGAGCATGTGAGGTTCCGAGGGTCCCGCATTGGCCCCGCTGACGATTTCTGTGACGACCAGCGCCGCGTTGATGTGTCCCCGATGTGCCATCTTGAGCTGCTGGCTGGCGATGGCGGAGAAACCAGAAGCACTGTACAGGCCGGTCAGCTCGTCGTAGAGCACGGTTTGCTCGGCGTATTCCTCGTCCAGCCCATGTGATGTCAACTCACGACTTACCCCGAAGATGGCAGGCTTGCCGCCCCACGTAGTGCGAACGACCCGCGTCTCAACCTGGATGAGCTCGTCTTCGTAGCTCACGAGGGAGAGGGCATAGATACTGGCCTTGCCCGCGATCATATCGGCCAGAATGCAAGCAGTCTCTGCACGTCGGTCCGGCGGGCAGAGGTCCAGCACCGATGTCCCGCACAATTTGTCTGCTTTCCGTCCCAACCTTTCTGCTGCTGCGGTGTTGATCCTGGCGATCGTTCCGTCCTCTTGCAGTATGAACACAAGGTGTGGCATGGCCTCGAACAGCGTCTCGAAGTCCTGTCGGCTGGCTCGCACAGATTCATCGGCACGGAGGCGGACGACGGCTTCGCCAATGGTGCGGCCGATCGACATCAGCAGTTCCGTTTGCAGTTCTGCGTTGTGGCCGTGAGCGCTGGCGAGGTTCAGGGAGCCAACGACGGTGTCGCCTGCCGCGATGGGGATGGAGATCAAGGAAACAACGCCGTACTGCTGGGTAATGTCGGGTGGTAGCTGGTCGAGTTCAGTGAACGCTGTGGGTTTTCCTTCGCGGAGAACGGTGCGATAGGGCTGTTCATCCACGGAAAGGGAGCGGACCCGTTCGATGAGTTCGCTGCCAAGGCCCGTCGTGCAGGCGAGCACGGCGTGGTTTCCGTCGACGATGTAGATGCCGCCGCCCTCGAAAGGTGTGGCCTCGAGAGCTATGATCAACGCTGCCGGCAGGAACTCCTCCATCGACCGCGCCTTGCCTGCCGCCTCGATGATGTCGTAGAGGGCGCCCGCTCGCCTCCGGTCGGTTGCCAGCGCCTCAGTCGCCCTCCGCGAGCCGGTGATGTCCTGACTGGTGGTGAACAGCGCGAGGCCGCCATTCCAGGAGCCACGCGTCACAAAGGTGTTGACGGGGATCTGCATACCGTCTGCGGCCACAAGCGTCTGTGTACTGCTCGTTCTTGTGCCGTTGACCATGTCGCCCAGGATGATACGTGACAGCTCGCGCTCTTCCTGAGGGTGCAGGTCGTTGATATCCGTTCCGACCAGTTCTGTGGGTGTCCGTCCCAGCCGGCGGGCCCCCTGCTCCCCGACAGCCAGGATCTTGCTATCCCGGCCGACGACAAAGAAGAACCCCTGCACAGAGTTGAAAAACGCTTGCAGGTTCGCCGTGTTCTCCTGCAGCGCTGCCATCGTCTCGATGCGGTCCATGCCGATGGCGATTTCGCGGGCGATGGCTGCCAGCGCCTCCTGCCAGTTCTCCTCAGATTTCGGTGGCACACGCCATGCCATGTTGAGCGAACCGATGATGCGTCCCAGGCTGACCAGGGGTACGACGGCAAGTGTCAGCGGCGGGTCATCAGGCCGGTCCGAAGACCCTGGGTTGTGCCAAGTGTTGCTGAAGAAGGGCTCGGCAGTCCGGTACACCCGGGAGAATGGTTCTTCGTCCAAGGGGACGGATGTGGCTTGCTCCTGCACTGCTTGCGAGTCTCCCTGTGCGGACGCCAGGTGCGCCGTTTTCCCGTCGGGGGTCAGCATATAGACACCGCCGCGGTCGTAGCCGAACAGTTCATGCGCCATGGTGAGGACGTCCGCGAGGAACGAACCGACAGAAGTGGCTGTGGCCGCTGCCTCGAGCATGCGCTGAAACAGACGGGACCGGCGATTCTCCAAAGCGAGCGCAAGTTCGAGGTGCCGCTGAGTGGTGATATCACGGGCCTGACCGAGGACGCCCGTCAACAGGCCGTCGACATCATGCAACGCGGTCTTTTTGGTATTGTAGTACTTCAGGTTGCCTTCCTGATCCACTGCGCTGAACTCGTGCTCACAGACGCCGTCATGGATGGCGATCTGGTCGTCGGCGATGTACATCTCGGCTCTATCGCGGGATTGAACCTCGAAATCAGTCTTGCCGATAACGTCATGTGTCTGTCCCGGGTCAGCTCGCAGGTAGGCTTTGTTGACTGCAGCATAGCGGCCCTGAGTATCCTTGATCCACATCGGGTCGGGGGAGGACTCCAGAAATTCCTGCCACTGGTGCGCAGCGAGTTTTACGGCATCGACTGGCCCGGCACACGCAGAGAAATCGTCGTGCTTTCCTTCCAAGTATTTGTCTGACCGCTCCTCCACGAAGACCTCCTGTTGTAGAGTCATGTCATATGGTGTCGTACTTACTAACTAAGTATACGGTGGTGGACCTGAAAAATCAACCGACGTGTCCTGTTGTTATGACGCTCACGGTATCTGACGCTATTCCATCTGCTGTCGTAGATTCGCAAGTGCCCCTGTCCCGGGAGACCTTGTGTACAAATAGGGAAAATGTGGCACTCAATGTAGGTATGTTGCGGGTATGTCAATGGAGGTATTGTGAAAAAAATGAGAGGGCGTACTCTAGATAGGGAAGCGAGTCGCCACGGGTGGCATTGAAAAGGGTGCAACAAGAAGGAAACGCAGTTTGCGAAGCAGAGGAGTCGCAGGTAGCAAGAGTTTAGAAGGAGGTATCAGAAGATGACCGCATTGATTGTCCTGTTTGCCGCAGCGTTCTACATCTTTTTCTACTTCACGTACGGCAAAGCATTAGAAAGAAATGTCGTCAGGGCAGATGGCACAGTACCGACACCTGCAGTAAGATTGCGTGACAATATTGACTACATACCTGCAAACAAGTTTGTCCTGTTTGGCCACCACTTCGCATCGATTGCAGGTGCAGGCCCGATCGTCGGCCCTGCCATCGCGGTCGTATGGGGATGGTTCCCCGGACTGCTCTGGGTATGGTTTGGCAACCTCTTCATTGGCAGTATCCACGACTACCTGTCCTTGATGGCGTCCGTCCGCTATGACGGAAAGTCCATCCAGTGGGTCTCGGGCGAGCTCATGGGGAAGTCGTCGAAGTACATCTTCGAGGTATACATCTACTTCACGATGATCCTGATCGTCGCCGCATTCATGGGCACGTACGGAGCTCTTGCCTCGAAGAGCCCCGAGATCCTTACTGCCTCTGTCTTGTTTATGGTCGCAGCACTTGTTGAAGGGCAGCTGCTCTACAAGACGAAGCTGCCATTCTGGCTCTCGTCGGCGATCGGCGTCGCCCTCACGATCGGTGCGATCGTCGTTGGGTTTATATGGCCGTTCATCAAGTGCCCCAACATCCAGCTTCTCTACATGTTCCAGGTTATCTACATCATCCTTGCTGCGGCACTTCCTGTGTGGTTTCTGCTGCAGCCAAGGGACTACCTCAACTCATACATCCTCTGGGGCGGCATCATCATTGCTTCAATCGCAGCGGTGTTTGCGTTCCGCGGATTCAGCTGGCCGGCGTACACGAGTTTCGCCGCCAGAGTCATTTCGGGACAGCCTTCGCCGTTCTGGCCCACTGTTCCGCTGGTCATTGCGTGTGGCGCCCTGTCGGGATTCCACTCCATCGTTGGTTCCGGCACGACCTCCAAGCAGCTTGACAACGAACTCAGCGGACTGTTCGTAGGGTACGGCGCGATGTTCATGGAGGGCATGCTTTCCACCATCGTCATCACCTCCATTGGAGCATTCGGATTCACGGTGTTCCAGGGGGTCGCGGACAAGATCGCGGCAGCCGGCTTTGATCTGGCCAAAATGCAGTCTAACGCAGGGTATTTCGGTCAGGTGGGTGCCGCCGTTATCAACTCGCCAGACATCGGCATTGGTGGGGCACTGGGCATCTTCACCAAGTCATTTGGACAGATGCTCAATGTCATCAAGATCCCCGTGAAGCTTGGGGAGACGCTCGGTGGCCTCTGGGCTTCCGCGTTTGTTCTCACGACGCTCGATACGACCAACCGTCTTGCACGGTATTCTTTCCAGGAGCTGGTCGAGCCCATCAAGAAGGTTTCCAAAGGGATCCATGGAGTCCTTGCTGACAGGTGGGTCGCTTCGATCTTCGCGGCATGCTTCGGCTGGTTCCTTATCGCCAAGGGCGGCAACGCGTACACTGCACTGTGGGCAGGGTTTGCAGGTGCAAACCAGTTGCTTGCGTCCATCGCAATGCTCACTGCCGCAACCTGGGTCAAGAAGGTACAGAAAGTGGGCAAGGGGATGCTTNNTCTGGTTCCTGTTCGTGATTGTCCCGGTCACTGCAGCAGCACTGCAGGTCGTATTGGGTGGATTCATTATCCTGATGCTTGTTCTCGATATCTGGCTGATGTTCAATTTCTTCAAGAGCTGGAACGAGGGAAAGCAGAATAAGGCATAGGTACCGACTGAAGAATGAGGCGACTCCTCGATTCATTGAAACAGAGTTTCAGGACGTTTGACAAGGGGATGAGGGAGGATGCTACCTCCCTCATCCGCAAGCAGCTTGATGAAGAAGAGAACGTCTTTGCTCTGCTCACAATGGGCGTTTTCTCAGGCATCCCGTCGCCACCGACAGGCGTTGTCCTGAGAATCCTCCCGCACATGTCCCGCGAGATTGCTGTCATGAACAAGAGAAGTGCTGGTCTCGATGATGTGTTTTCCCAGACGCTGGGGACATTCGACATCGACTAGGAGCATCGGTTGAAAACCTACTTTTTTCTTGGCAAGGGCGGCGTCGGCAAGACGACTGCTTCTGCGGCGTGGAGCGTGGGCCTGGCACACAGTGGCATGAAAACGCTGGTTGCATCCATCGACCCAGCGCACAACCTTGGCGATGCATTCGCCATCCGCCTGGGTGACAGGATTACGCATGTCGGGGACAACCTCGACGCAGTCGAGGTAAATATCGAAGACATGATCCGGGCCTATCTCGACGAGCTCTCAGTCAAGATGAAACATACCTACAGCTACATGTCGGCGATGAACATCGACGGGTATTTCGACATCCTCAAGAACTCGCCTGGTATTGAGGAATACGCGACGATGGAGGCTATCAAGAAATTCGTGGCCCTCACGGAGTACGGCGTGGTCGTGTTCGACACGCCCCCGACCGGCATGACGATCCGCGTGCTTGCGATGCCTCGCGTGTCGCTGCTGTGGACCGAACAGCTGATCAAGATGCGGAAGAGGATCCTTGCGACGCGGGGAATGGTGGAGAATGTCCAGGGGAAATTCGAGGCCGAAGTCGACGGAGAGAAGGTCGTGCTCTCCTCAAGGGAGAAGGAAGACCCCATCATGCAAGAGCTGGTCAGTTACCGGGAGGAACTGCTGGCCTTGAAGGACATGTTTTCATCTGACCAGTCTTACGTCGAGATTGTGACCATGGCGGAGGATCTCGCCCTGTCTGAAACGAAGAGAATCATCGAATCACTTGGCAAATTCAAGATACGGGTGAGGGCCATCTATCTGAACAAGTTTTTTGCAATGGCCAACCCACCCGAAGAGATCCAGGGGAAAATGGAGGAGCAGGAGCGGGTTGTCGGACGGATGAAGGCCGAGATCAGGGGAATCGAGGTCAAGAACATTCCGTTGTTGAGAAAGTCTCCGAGGGGCATCAATGAGCTTCTTGATGTGTATTCGAAATATCTCGTCTGACGAGGAGAAACAATGCAGGGGATAAGCGGCGATTGGGTATTGGTACTCGTTGTTCTTGGGGGAGTTGCGGTATTGCAGTTCTACCAGGGGCGGCGATTGAATATTGCCCTGATCAAGCACTATGTTCATGGTTTCGAGAGCAACCTCACTATCCGTGATCAGCTCTATACCTGGATTGGCGGATATTCCGGTTTCAAGGCGGACTATGAGGTGAACGAGAAGTCCATCAAGAAAGTCGAGATGACCCTGACACTTCTGGCGCGGCAGAGCCTCTTCTGGCTACCGTTCTCGTATCCCGTGAAGAGGGGAGACCGGCTGTACATCGTGCTCAGGCCGAGCTTCAAGGTGCATGCCGATGCACACATTATCAGGAACTTCTACTACCTTTTTGGGCCTGCCATCAGGGAGGCCAAAGATCTCACGAAGGGAAAGGCCGAGTTTCCAGACGCAAAGGGCTTCTATACCCTCTACGCAGAAGAAAGCGATGTTGCAAAGCTGAGGAAACTCGTCGAGGCGTCGATGGACCCAAAGAGGTTGCGGCACATAGCGGTCGTCAAGGAAACCAATGTCCTATTTTGTCTCATCAAGCCAGATCCCTTCAAGACTCCTGATGAGCTGAAGCGACTCGTTGAGAACTTTCCCAAGTACTTCTCAAGCGGGGAAATGCCCAGCTAGGTTCCAGGCGTACTCGTCGTTGTGTGGGCACGGTAACCGCACCCAGGGGAACGATTGACAGACACATTCTAGAGGATGCCCACCTGGCGCAGTCCGGCGAGGACGGTGAGCAGGAAGAGTACGACAGCAACGCGGCCCACCCACAGGTGGATGGTCCGTAGCTGCTTCCTATGGGAGCGCACCTTGGTCGTTATGAGTCCTCCCGCGCCCGTCAAGAATCCGACTACGATGGTTATGGCACCGAAGACGCCGTGGAGGACGCGGAGGTGCGGTCCGCCACTGGCCTGGACCATGCCGATTGCTACGACGAGTCCCGCTGCCAGCAGCACAAACGCTGTCACGGCGGCAGTCTTGTGAAGATGGAAGGAGCCCTTGCGGCGGCGTCCAAGCGTGACGGCCCAGGCGGCTGTAAGAAGCGACAGGACAGCACTGCCCATAAGGATTGCATGAACAGGCCAGACTCGTGCATAGTCGGCGAACATCGTGAGACCTCCCTGTAACGTTGGAGACAGCGCCCATTTCCGTTGCAACGCATCATTTGTTCTATGTTATTGAGTGGCAGAGGATTTGCAACGACAGGCCGGCGGCTTCACAATCCACCTGCATGGAAAGCCAACAACTGCTGTATTTATAAGTAGAGAGCCGCGGATGCTCATCGTGCCGACTTGTGCTTGACAAGGAAGAGTGGCCGGCTATGATTGCTGCGCATCTGGAAGCCGCACAGTGGCATCTGGTGCATCAGAAAGGAGATGATTCCATGGAGTATCAGGGAACCGTCATACGTCCGGAGGACAGTGTCCGGGCATTCTTCAACCGGGTCTATGGCTGGATGGCCGGAGGACTCGCTCTGACTGCAGCTATTGCCTGGTTCGTCGGAAACAACCAGGCAATCCAGCAAGTTATCTTTGGCAACTCGCTCGTGTTCATACTCCTCATTGTTGCCGAGTTCGGCCTAGTCATCGGGCTCTCTCGCGCTATCGCCAGGATGTCTCCGCAGATGGCGGGACTCCTGTTCCTCACGTATGCCGCAGTGAACGGGCTCACACTGTCTTCCATTTTTATGGTGTATGCAAAGGGAGATATCACCATGGCGTTTGTCGCTTCGGCAGGCATGTTTCTGGCCATGTCGCTGATTGGGTCGGCCACGCATATGGACCTGTCGAGGGTCGGCAACATTGCCCTGTTCGGGCTGTTTGGCATCATCGGCATGTCCATCATCAACATCTTCACGAAGAGCACTGGCCTGGACTTCCTGATCAGCATCATCGGCATCGTTGTCTTCTTGGGGCTGACCGCCTGGGATACCCAGAAGCTGCGCAGGATGGCACTCAGTCTGGACCCCACGGGCGATAACCCGATTACCATGGCCGGAGGCAACCCGCAGGCCGAGAAGGCGGCAGTCATCGGCGCTCTGAGTCTATATCTGGATCTGGTGAACCTGTTCCTGTTCGTCCTCAGGTTCTTCGGTGGACGAAGGCGCGACTGACTCACCCACATGTTGTGAATGTGGCTGGACCCCTCCAGATGAGCAGCCCAGCTATTGCTTGTTCAAGGGGACCTTTACAGCCGACTTAGCGAGTGATATAATTCGTTTACTATGCATACAACGAGACTCGTGAGGGTGTTCCACAGAAGGAAGGCTATTCTTTTTGCTGTCGTGGGCGTCCTTCTCGGTGGCTTGTTCTTCTGGACTGCAGGCGTTCACGTGTATGCTGTTGACGATGCAGGCAATACGACGCGGATCGTCGCGTTCCACAGCATGTCAGTGAGTAGTGTCCTGGCCAAGGCAAACACGCGTTCACTTCGCCCGGAAGATGTGATAACACCAGATGTCGCCGTGGTCATCCCCCAGGGGGAAATCGCCATCGTGCGCGCCAAACCGGTCACACTTACTATTGATCATACCAGTGAGACTATCTACTCGACCGTGAAAACAGTCGGTCAACTTCTTGCGGAGAACGGCGTCAAACTGAACACGGCAGACAAGGTCAGCCCGGCTCCAACGAATCCGGTGCCGTACAACAAGGACATAGTCGTCAAGCGTACGACCTACGCATACACCAGCAAGACAGAGGCCATCGCATATCAGCGTGTCTACAAGAAAAACCCGTACATGGAAGTCGGACGCAGTTACATCAGCATCATGGGTCAGAACGGCCTCCTCAAGAAGACCATCAAGGTGACTAAGGTCGCCCAGAAGGCAGTGAGCTCGGCCGTTGTCAAGACGCAGACCATCAAGCCTGTTGTCCATGAGGTCTATGACGTCGGTACGGCTCGCCTGGATCTGAAACCCACGCGCACCTATACCATGTCTGCTACGGCGTATTCGAACAGAGCCTCCACGATCCTCAACGGCAAGGACCACCTGTATGGTTACTCGGGCTTATGGCTTCACTACGGCACTTGTGCAGTTGACCGGCGCCTTATCCCCATGGGGACAGTGCTGTATGTCCAGGGGTACGGCTACGCGGTCGCAGCGGATACGGGTTCCGCTATCAGCGGAAACCGCATCGACCTGTTCTTCAATTCCTACGGCGACGCATGTCGCTGGGGTCGACAATCGGTCAAAGTCTACGTCCTTCCCATCACACGGAGTCAACTGTATAAGAAACTTGGCATAACGTAGAATAGATACCGAATAACGCGAACCCCCGGCAGCGCTGCCGGGGGTTCGCGTGTTCTGTCGCTTGGTGTCCCCTTCAGGGCATGCTCAGCGCCCACGTTCGCGGATGAGAACTGGCTCTCCATCGTCGATGAGGACTTCTGGCAGCAGCGGGCGACCGTTGTAGGTTGAACTCATGGACCATCCATACGCGCCCGTGTCGCAGATGGCAAGAAGGTCTCCCTGCTCAGGCAGTGGTATGGAAATGTCCCGGTCGAAGCAGTCTGCAGACTCGCAGACGGGGCCTACGATGTCACACGGGGTTGGCCCTGAATCCCTCTGGGTTACCGGGAGGATCGCATGATGTGACTGGTACAGCGCGGGACGAATGAGGTCATTCATGCCGGCGTCCACGACCACAAAAGTCCTGGCATAGCGTTTACGATATAGGACACGTGTCACCAACGTGCCTGCGTGCCCCACAATGTACCTGCCTGGTTCGAACCATAGCTTCATGCCTTGGGGAACATCTCGGCGCAGCAGGGCCTGCAGGTCCTCCACGGCGAAGTCGGCGCCTTCCGCATAGTTGATGCCGAATCCTCCTCCCATATCCAGAGTGCTCACAGAAATGCCGTCGCCCATCAGGGAGTCATGCAGTTCCAGGAGGCGTGCCAGAGACTTGCGATAGGGCTCGAGGCTCGTGATCTGACTGCCGATATGGCAGGAAATGGTGTCAGGAACGAGCCCTGCGTCCATGGCCAGCCGGAACGCGTCAGGGGCGGCATCGATCGGGATGCCGAACTTGCTCTCCTCCGTTCCAGTGGTGACGTACCGATGGGTGTGTGCATCGACGCCGGGATTAATACGGATGCCGACATGGACGCCCGTTCGCAGGCGCGCAATTGCAGTCAACTCCTCCTCGCTTTCGGTGTTGATGAAGATGCCGTGGTCCAGCGCAAATGTCAGTTCTTCCTGTGTCTTTCCGACACCGGAGAACACGATGCGGTCTGCAGGACAGCCGGCATCCAGAGCCTCCTGGATTTCTCCGCGGCTTACCGTGTCGGCCCCAAGGCCCATGTTGAAAATGAGTGCAAGGAGAGCAGGGTTTGCATTGGCCTTGACCGCGTAGCGGAGTGATCCAATCGTGCCCAGACTCTGCATCAGACGTGTGACCTGTCCGCGGATTGAGGAGGCCGAGTAGACGTAGACGGGTGTGCCATATTCTCTCGCGATCGTGGCGAGAGGCAAACGGTCAAGCATGAGATCCGAGCCCTGATATAAGAGGTCGCTGTTCATCCTGGTCCTTTCTGGCACAACACAACATATCTTTCATTGGACGAGACGATGGTCCATGCGTCCGGGTTGCACCCGGGCCGATCGTTTCATCATGACCTTGTGCCCCGCCGTGTCAAGTAAGCGTTCCAGCAGACGTCGCAGTCGTCCTTGAAACCCGTTGCCCACCCCTCGGATACGACAGCATCCCTTGCATTGAGACAACATCCTCGGGGGAGGAAGATCTGGTCAGGAAGAAGCCAGTTCACCTATATTTTGGATGAGTCGATGTGGCGCTCTTGCAGCAAGAGAGGTGTTCCGTATACTGGCGCCAGTAAGGGTTATTTCAGGCAGGTCCAGGCGGCTGTTAGAGCTGCTACACTTTATTCTATGGGGGTGTAAGCATGGAAACTGCGAAGTTCTGTACTCAGTGCGGTGAGACGTTGCCATCAGGGGCGAAACACTGTCCACATTGTGGGGCGGAAGTCACGGTCGTGCAGACGCCAGTGCCTGGCGAAGTCGAGCGACCCGTTCCTCCCTCGCCGCCTGTTCCTCAGCAGACGCCGTCAGCAGGACCGTATGGTACACCTTCCTCCCCACAGACTTCCCCATACGGTGGATCTGGTACAGTTCCACAAGGGACATACAGTGTTCCTCCTCCCGCTGCCGGCGTCTATCGTGCTGGATCACAGCAGAAGGCGATGACAGCACAGCGAGCGCCGTCCCGGAAACGCCTTGGTGGTGGAGCACTGACTCTGATCGCTGGAATCATCATGCTGGCAATGCATGCCCTGGTGCTGGAAGGGGGGCTGACCGCGTCGAACATTGGTGTTGACCTGTCCATCATTGTATGCGGCTTTCTCATGTTGTTCGCCCGCGGGGGGCTCAGCGTCGCACTTGCCTTCGTGGCGAGTCTGGCCGTATCGGCCGTCGACGCGATGCTTCTGTGGGCAGTTTTCGTGGCGATATCCGCCGGTGGGTCCAGCGGAATCGCTGCGTTTCTATCGTCAGGAGCGTGGGTGTCGGTGGTAGCGATGGTGGTGGTTCTGGTTGGGTTCTTGGTTGCGTTGGTCAGTCTGTTCCGCCACTCCTGACAGGAGAAAGTATCCAATGATCCATATGCGAACCCGTGCACTGGTCGTTGGGGTCATAATTGTTTTGGTAGTGGTTCTCTTCGCTGGGTGTGGCGCGACGACGAGAGTGATTGTGTGCTACACGTCCGTCGATCAGGAGTATGCGGACCCCGTGTTCAAAGCCTTCGAGGGCCGGACTGGCATTCACGTTCTTACAGTCTATGATACCGAGGCTGCCAAGACCACTGGGCTCGTCAACCGTCTTATCGCCGAGCAGGCACACCCGGTATGTGACGTGTTCTGGAACAACGAAACGACACAGATGTCGATGCTGGAGCAGAACAACATCCTGCGGCGGCTTCCCGGCGACGCCGGTCAGGGAATCCTTGCCAGGTACCGTGACCCGGATGGGTTGTGGGCCGGTCACGCTGCTCGCTTTCGCGTCCTGCTTGTTAATACGAACGTCCTCAAGGGGCCGACCCCGTCGTCGGTCATGGACTTGGCCTCCTCCGCATATCCCCGTGGCAGTGTCGGCATGGCCATGCCTCTGTTCGGCACGACAGCAGCGCATGTGGCAGCACTGTACGCGGTACTTGGGGCAGCTCGGGCGCGTTCCTTTTTCCAGCAGGTGAGTGCCTCCGGCGTGCGAATTGTCGACGGCAATGCAACGGTCAGGGACCTTGTTGCGCAGGGAGTGTTGACGTGGGGGATCACGGACTCGGACGATGCTCTTGTGGCGGTCAAAAGGGGAGACCCCGTCTCCGTAGTCGTTCCGGACCAGGAAGGGATGGGGACCCTGGTCATTCCTTCGAGCGTCGCGGTGATTCGCGGAGGTCCTCACCTACAGGAGGCCGACAGTCTGGCTCAGTATCTTCTGAGCGAAGGGGTCGAAACCACGCTCATGCAGGAGGGATATTGCCAGTTGTCGACACGCCAGGAAGGAGGGATCGCCCCCCTGACGGGAACGTCCATTAAGGGGATGGACGTGGACCCGGGTTCTATCCAGGTATCGATGGCGACTGCAAAAGCCGACCTTACGTCAATCTTCGGACAGTAGCGATGGCGACGAGCAACCGGTGGTGGCGCCTCTCAGGGACCGTGGCCGCCCTCGCCGTGTTCGGTCTGCCTCTGGTGGCACTTGGCATGGATGCTATACGATCTCTCCTGGTCAACCCTTCGCTGGCGCGCCTGGCCATCCCCTCGGAACGGGCACTGGTGTTGCTGGCACGCAGTTGTGCCCTTGCAGGGGCAACAGCCGTCCTGTGTCTGGTCGCAGGGACTGCAGCGTCGCTCGCTTTGCCGCCGGCCTCGGGCAGGATGGGTTGGCTGAGAACAGCGCTGTTCGTTCCCATGGTCATCCCGCCCTATGTCCACGCGCTGGCCTGGATGCGCGCGGCCGAGTGGCTTCGCCGGGTGGTCGCCGTGACGGGCATCAGACTGCCGGCGTTTCAGGGGTTCGGAGCAGCGCTGTGGGTGCAGGCAATGGTATACCTGCCATTGGCGACCGGGGTAGCCCTGGCCGCCTGGTCGATGATCGACCCACAGCTCGTGGATGCGGCGCTCATGAGGGGATCCCAGGACCGTGCCCTGTGGCGGGTTGTCCTGCCACTTGGAGGTCCGGTGCTGCTGTCAGGAACCCTGCTCGTGTTTGTGCTGTGCATGGGTGACCTCTCCATTCCCTCCCTGTTCTCTGTCAATACCTATGCTCTGGAGCTGTACGCACGCTTCAGCGCTACGGGTCGGATCTCGGACGTTACGTTGTTGGCCGTTCCACAAGTTCTGGTGTGTCTGGCGGCGCTCATACCTGCCATTCGAAGCATTTCCGCTGCCGTCTCCGCGCCTGCAACCATGGAAGGAGTGACGCATTCCGTGTGGCGTCCGTCGCGCTGGACGCGGGGTTTGTGTGTGTGTGCAGTGTGCCTGCTTTCGCTGGATGTTGCAGGTCTCTGCGTTTCCCTGATGAGCGGACTGCACGGTGCAACGTGGATTGCAGTGGTCGATGCCGCGCCGTCCGCCTGGGTCAGCGTACGGCTGGTCTTTTTCGCGTGTACTCTCAGCATGATTTTGGCGATTCTTGTAGGTCCTCTCGTTAGCAACCGTAGCCGGCTGGGGCAGTCATTGTGTGCCCTCATCCTCATACCGCTGGCACTGCCCGGTCCCGTTGCAGGCACCGGGGCCCTGCTTGCCAATGGCATCGTGCACAGCGCATGGACGGCTCAAGTGGCGCCTGCACTTCTCATGGCGTTCAGGTTCGCGCCGTTCGCCTGTCTGATGATCGGAGCACGGTTGGCACGGGCCGATGTGGATGTGATGGAAGCTGGACGCGTGTTTGAGCGAAGGCGCGGGGACTGGGCGCTTCGAGTGTGGCTGCCGATGCTCCTGCCTGTGCTCACCGCCGCCCTCCTGCTTGTCGCCCTGCTTGTGGTCGGCGAGGTGGGAGGGACGCTGATGGTGATGCCCCCTGGGCAGCAACCTCTGGCGATCACAATCTACAACTACCTGCACTATGGTGCTTCCGGAACGGTATCAGCGCTGTGCTTGGCGCTCTTCGCAGTTGTCCTGTTGCTGACCATACCAGGCTTCCTGTCCTGGCGCAGCGCGTGGAGGTCGGCATGATCGAATGCACCGGAGTGGCTTTCTCTCTCGGAGGCAGGACGATCCTGTCAGACCTGGAACTGAAGGTGTCTGACGGCGAACGCATCGTCGTGATGGGCCGGTCCGGGGCAGGGAAGACGACCCTGCTGCGATTGCTGGCAGGACTGGTCGCGCCATCGGAAGGGAGCATACGAGTCAACGGCGAATTAGCCAGCGCCGCCAGGAGCATTCGCATGGTGCCGTCACACCGTGATATCGGGTTTGTCTTCCAGGCTGGGGCGTTGTGGCCCCACATGACAGTGGCGCAAAACCTCCTGTATGGCCTGGCTGACCTTCCGCGCCCCGAAGCCCGGCGGCGCATGACCGAAGCTCTCGATGCCTGCAAGGTGGCGGAACTTTCCCAGCGCTTGCCTCAACAGCTTTCGGGAGGCGAACAGCGCCGCGTTGCGCTGGCAAGGGCGATCGCCCCACACCCACGGCACCTTCTCATGGACGAACCGCTCACAAGCCTGGACACCGATCTCAGATCCGAGCTACTGCAGCTCGTGTGCGAGATAGTCCTTTCTCACGATACGGCTCTTGTCTACGTGACGCACGACGAGAGCGAGGCACGTACGGTGGGGGGACGGCAGATGCATCTCGAGAATGGTCGCCTCACGGCTCAGGGATCGGCATGAAAAGGATCGTCATCGTCGCCCTTGTGATACTGGGCTGTCTGATGACAGGGTGTTCGCTTCCACAGGATGCCGCCCTGCCGGCACCGTCACTCCCTGTGCAGGGCATCGACATCCTTCGTCCGCCGGGAGACGTATTTGCGCTGCTTCTGGACGGCAATACGCTCTGGTGTGGCGGAGTAGACGGCGTGTGTGCCGTCGACACGCAGACCCGTACGGTGACCGCAATCGTCGATGCCGGGCGTCCGATGACCTATGTGAGGGGCATTGCGGTTGATCACGAGGGAGCCTTGTGGTTTGCTTGCGAACGTGGGCTGGTGCGCTGGAAAGATGGACAGGCGACCTGGTTCACGACAAAGGAAGGCTTGCCCGACAATCGTGTCAACTGTGTTCTCGTCACGCGGGCTGGAGACCTGTGGGCAGGGACATGGAGCGGCGCGGCGATGCGTACCGCGGGTGGGTGGACAGTGCTGGGCAAACGGGATGGTCTCGCAGATGACATGGTGCGTGTCATGCTGGAGGACAAGAGCGGCAGTCTGTGGTTTGGTTCATACATTGCGCCTGCCGGTGGGTTGGCAATACGCAATGCATCCGGGTGGCAAACATTCTCCACGGCTGGCGGCCTGCCGCACAACGATGTCGTCTCGCTGCTGGAGGCACCTGACGGCACCGTCTGGGTCGGAACAGGCTTCCTGGACGATGGAGGCGCAGTTCAGTTTGAACGCAAGGGTGATACCTGGCAACCGCGGCGGACGCTGGGCAAAGCCGGAGGACTGGCAGGTGGCAAGGCTCGTTCGATCTATGTAACCGGGGATGGTATCCTGATCGTCGGATCGGAATACCAGGGCATGGCCATTCAGACGCGTCAAGGATTCAGGGTACTGACGACAATGGACGGACTGTCCAATGACGAAGTGAAGTCGATGGTGGAAGACAGCAATGGCAATCTTTGGTGTGCAACTCGGGACGGGCTCACCATCATCAACAGGCAGACGCTGCTGAACATCGAAGAAGGAACATCATGATACACGCACGAAAGATTGCCGGGATAGTCGTTGTTCTCATGTTGCTTCTTGGCATCGGGGGGTGCCGCCCCCCATCGTTGCTTTCCGGCCCTGTCACATCAAAGGACGATGCGATCGCGCGTGTGACAGCTCTTCCCGATGTGATGGCCTGGATCAAACTGGTGCAAACCAGGAGCCCGGCCAACCGGATTGTCATCGACGTTGATTCGGAAGACGCGACCATATATACAGTGCATGCCTATGAGCTCGTTCAGGACGAACTGGGTGGACACACGGCGACGTTCGGCTGGTATGAGGTTACCAGGGCGAACGGTGTCGTGCGTTCGGTCATGCCGTAAGGTCTTGCATGGTTCAATCCGATTTTGCATACTGGAGAGGACGACCGTGCCCAACCGTGCATCCGTTGACAGACGCAGGGTCGAGGACAATG
Organism: Candidatus Cryosericum hinesii; assembly: GCF_003570985.1. GTDB lineage: Bacteria > Caldisericota > Caldisericia > Cryosericales > Cryosericaceae > Cryosericum > Cryosericum hinesii. The sequence continues at coordinate 66,977 of NZ_QXIW01000027.1, read as the reverse complement.
GGAGGCTGCCGTGGACTTCAATGAAGTGAGTCAATCGTACATAGCGCTGCAGCAACAGCTCGCGAGTGGTGCCGTCACGCCGGAGCGCTATCAACAGGAACTGGCGAAGTTGCGGTTCATGACGCCTGACGGCGTTTGGTGGCAGATCGATCCCGCAACCGGGGGGTGGTTGACATGGAATGGACAGACATGGATTCCAGCCACCGCAGCCGGCCAATCTGTGCAAGAACACACAGAAATGGAGACCAGTCAGACGACATCCGCCGAGGGTGGACGGAGCAGTCGTCGGCCGCCGCCAAAACAGAAACCCGCGCCACAGACCCTGTGGCAATTGGCGATCCTGATGGTGAAGAGCTGGCTGGAAAACCTCCCCAGCACGATCGTCTCGAGCATAGTGACAGCGGCTGCAACGTGGTTCCTTCATACATGGTTGCTGGTCGGACCCAACAATACCATGTTGTACCCAACAAAACCGATCTTTTACTGGATGCTCGATACGTTGGAGTATCCCCGTGGAGGTGTGGCGTTCTGGGCGGTTGCCTCCTATTTTGTCGCTTCCTTCTTTGGCAGGCTGTTCTCGTCGCCCGTTGCGTCGGCGAAAGGTGTCGTACTATCGCCGTCGTGGCTGGTCCGGGCATTCCGCCACCTGAGAGCAAAGGCGCTCATCCCATTCCTGCTGGGCGGGATCGTCGCAGTCATCATTGGTTCGAGCATGCGCAACTACATGTCGGCCTGGGCATACGCAGCCGGATTCTTCCTGGTAACGATGGCACTCGACATGAGCTTCGAGCACATGGTGCTGCGGCTGCTGCTGTCGGACCTGCGGCGCTTTCTCAAGGTGCGGCTGGCTCCCTACGGCGCCGAGTCAGACTATGCGTTTTTGTTGTTCCCGGGCTTGGCACTTGGGTTTGCGGCCTCCGCCCTGCGGCGGACGCCGGCGCGCTGGGCGCAATTTACCTTCTGGGGAACTCTTGTCGTCGTGCTGCTTGCCATAGGGGGGACGATGCTGCGGCGGCGCAAGGCGACGAGGACTACCGGGGCGTTTCTACTGTTGCTTGCTCTCGCATGCACTGTCCTCATCGCCCTGACACCGGTCCTTGCTGATGATGGCGGATGGGCAGAGAGCGGTCGCACCATCCAGGGTCTTACCAGGAACGCGGGCTGGCCGATGACCAAAAAACTGGGGATCCCGCCCGCTGAGGCGGCGCTCCTGGCAGGCCTTCTGGCGACGAACCTTGGAGCGGCCTATGGATACATGAAGAAACACGGCATTGATCCAACGAAGCTCGGATTGCCGGACATACCCCCTCCTCCGGGCATGAACGTTGCACCAGATAGTGTTCCCTCGACGCCTGAACAACGGGCCGCACGGGCGCAGAAGACTGCCGAGGACATAGCCAAGGCACAGGCCGAGGCAGCCGAGGCCAATACCTGGGGAGGACTGCTGGCCGGTGCGTGGAAGAACTGGGAAAAGGAGGCGGTTCAAATCGGGGACGCCGTTTCAAACGTTGCCACAGGAGCCAAAGATGTGGTGGTAAAGGGAGCCACCTCCATCTACGAAGGCGCGAAGTCGGTCTACAACGACCCCAGCATCGTCACGACACCACTCAAGAACTTCGCGAAGGATGTTGCGACTGCGGCTGAAGATGCATGGAACAATCCTCAACTTATCTGGGATACAGCCAGCGGAACATGGAAGGAAGTGAAGACTGGTGCTTCCGTTGCCGTAGATGTTGGGGGCAAGATCATCTCGGGTGTCGCCAATGGCATCTATACGACCCTGACGGATCCCAAGAAGATGTGGGAAGCCGTCAAGGACTCGGGTGGTTGGGACAACTGGGTGAAATCCTGGGACCCCAATGTACCCGTACTCGAGCGGTTCGGCAACGTTCTCATCGGGACCGCGAAGATCGGTGTGACTATTGCTACCGTCGGTCAGGCGGGGGCAGCAGCCGTGGCAGGAAAGGAGATCCTGGCGGTCACCGCTGAGCAACTGGGGAAGGGGGAAGTGAAAGCAGCAGCCGAATCCCTTATCAACGGCATCATCAAGGCATTCGCGTCGGAAGAAAGCAAGGCCGCACAAGCGATTGCGGACGACGCCGCTAAACTGAAAGGTGGAACGCTGACACCGGTGACGAGCGCGATTCCTTCGACAGGGATCAACCCCAAGCAGCTGGCGACGATCCAGAACGGAGCGGAGAAATTCGGTCTTGACGTTGGGGTACGCCCGCAGGGGACCATCTCGGGCTTTGTGAAGGATGGAGTACCCAAGATGCCCGATATTAAGAACAAGAGCATGGATGGTCTCATCGATGAGTTGATTGGCGGCAAAGGGCCGCAAGGAACGATCGGCCACTTCGAACCTGACGAGGCAGCAGCCAAGAACCTTATTGAAGGCATCAAGGGCAACCCTGGGATCCCGGGTGATCGGCAGGCACAGATGATCAAGGAGATCGAGGACCGCGTCGCTCTCAGGAAGGCGGAATTCACCGGGGAGAAAGTGAACGATCTCATCAACAAAGGGAAACTCACCGTGACGAAGGGGGGTGCCCTTGTCGACACCGCGTCGGGCAAGCCGGTCGTCACAGACCTTGACCTGTGGAGTCTGACCAAAACAGGAGGGGCGCCAGTGACGGCTACTGAAGAAAAGGCGTTCGTTCAATGGTGCCAGGATAATGGAGTGCCAGTTACCCACGGAGCGCACATGAACTGGGTCCCACAAACGCCGGACGAATACAAGATCTTCGAGAAGATCGTTCAAGGCCATGGAGTCGGAGGGAAACCCATCATAACGGTCGGTGCAGGCAAGGGAGTCGGTTCGGCCTACTACGTTCCGCCGGTTCGATAGGAGGTGTCATGCGACAATCAACAATGACGGTGTCAGAGCGGGCTGAACTGCTCGCACGCCACACAGTGGCACACGCCCGCCAGAGCGATCTGCTGGCGGTGGTGAACAGGGACCCGGATCAGCTGTCACCAGATGTCCTGCAGGAACTGAACGCCCTCGGAGAAGAGATCGGCGGCCTGCGGGAACAGTATCTGGCTGCCCTGCCTATCGTCACACTGTCGAGGAGTCCCCTGAGCGGTGACCTCCTGGAGTATGCCATCGATATTGTCGGGGTGGACGGGCTGTGGTGGAACTACAACCAGCCATTGCGACCGCTGCAGCAGTTGCCAGCGGATTTCGTCGGCCTTGCAGGAGCGCTTCAGGTGGGAGACTCTGTTGAGAAGACGCCGTTCGAAGTCCGACCCGGCCCCGAGGTCCCGTATGTGGTGCCGCGCCTGCTGGCACTGCCGGGGGTTCGTGCAGTAGTCAGCCAGGTTCAAATCGGCCCGCACACGGGATACACGATCGCCTACTTCGCTGAACATCCTGAGCAGGTAACACACCGTGTCAACACGTGGGGCACCGACTTCTACGAAGTCGTCGATGCTCAGGGCGTACTGATATGGTCCCGTGATGGAGACACTGCCGCACTCAATCGCGATGCTGACCTGAAGTCGTGGATGGAGGCCGGGAAGCTTCTATGGATACAACCCGGCGACACGTCAATGACATTGCGTTCCGATGTGCGGCCGTGTCCGTTCCTTGTCTTGAAGGGCAGTCGTCTGGACTGCACGCTCTTTGATGGAATACGCACTGAGGACGAGCCGGACGTGTTCGCGCAGGAGGCAATAGAAGCCGCTCTGGGCCAACCCGTGCCCACCGATCCAGTCCCTGATGAACTTTGGAACCTTGTGATGCCCACCAATGACAATGCAGGAGGCGACAACGATGAACACTCAGCATGACAATAGCACGACCACCATCACCGTCCGTCCGTCGGACCTCGGGGCAATTCTTGTCGATCAGTTGCATTTGCAGACGACCTCGTTCTCCCCGTTTGCTGAGGTATTGGCGGACTACACCGCAGGTTCGGGCACCGTGAGTGACGGTGCGCAGCAGCTCGCGACCGATGCGGCATTTGTGACGGCTGCCGGAGTACTGGCACGGCCCGATCTGCGCCTGGAACTGCTGGTGGGTGGCGGCATGGCGCCTTTGGGAAGTATCCGCGTCTATGCATCCAGAGCCGCAGGAAACATGATGGTTGCAATAGCGCCCGGTGACGGCGAGTGGGACATTCGTCTCTTCGATACGCCGCGTTCGTATGCCGAATGGTTGGCGCGCCAGACAGGCACGAACACCGAGGCAGGCGAGCCCAACCACCTGGCGCCACCCTGCACGCTGTCAACTCTTGTGGCCGCTTTTCACACAGTCGACGTGTTCCGCCGAACGGCGTACCAGGATATGCTGGCATACAAGCGCACAGTCGACCCGATGATCACCCCTGAGGAGTTCAGATCCAGCGCGGAGGCTGCCATCCACAGCCAGGACATCCGCTGGCTTCTGCCGTCGTTGCTCGTGCTGAGTCCCACCCTTGCCGAGAGCATTGGGACAATGGGGAGCGATGGTCTGGAGCAGGCAGTGAAACGAGGGTTCCTGATCGGCGCCAAGCGTGCCGGTGGCACTGATACCGTGCTCCTGTTTGGCGAGGCAGGCACACACATGGGGTCGGAATTCCTGCGCAGCTGGGTAAGCAGTTGTGGCTACAGCCTGGATGTAGTTGGTCCCGACGGTCCACGGACACTCCAGCGGGGGTACATCGCTTCCACCGGCCTGGCAAATCACTGGTTCCGTTTCGACACGAAAGATGGTACTCTTCAGGTCAATCACCAGCCTCTGTCACTGGAACAGTATGCCCAGAAGATGGGGGACCTGCTGCTGTCCGGGACAGTCGTCGAACGGCAAGCTGGTGCCGCGGTGGCGTTTGTGAAGCCAAAACAGACTATTCTTTCACCCGCCGTATCGCGGGAGAAAACGATCTCTGCGGATGCTGCGCCCGCGAAGACGCCGAAATTCTGCCCCAGCTGTGGCGCCCCGCTGAAACCCGGAGCCAAGTTCTGTGCTTCGTGCGGTCGGCCGCTGTGAGTGGGAGGCACGTCCGAAGAGCCGCAGTGTCTCACACTCAGGGACTGCCTCGACAGGGCCAGGCGCACTGCCTGGCCCTGTCTGTCGTTACTCCAGGATTGGCAGCGCCTGGAAGCCTGCTACACTGAAAATGGTGAATAGATGAGATTCTACAAGTCACGCAGTTCATACACGACAGCTCCTCGCCCATCCAGGAGTGCAGACGGTGCCCGTTATCGTGGTCGATCCCACTACAAGGTGGCGCCTTCGGCCAGGTCGGGACAGGCACGCTCCGGCTGGCGCGATTCAGGGGAACTGTCAAAGGCGAAGCGCGGCTTGCCGGTCTTCCTGGCGTTCTGCGTTGTCGTGGGGTTGGTACTGCCCATTTTCTTCGGACAGGTCAGGCGCGTCATGGCGCCGGACGGTGAAACCGTTGTCCACATCCAGGCGACCCAGAAGGGGACGGCATGGTCGGGACGCCTCGCGTTCCGGTTGAATGGAGCGCAGCAGTGGACCGGCTCAATGGTCCCCTACGAAGTCTTTGTGCGCCCAGGTGTTTATACCCTGACTGTGACCGGTGGCGGACCTCCTGATGCCAGGCTGCTCAGCGTTGCACCGTTGGGTTCGCAGTTGGGTCAGGCCGCAGAGACGATCACGTTCACCGCGGAGTTTGCCACTCCATAGAACCCCGGACGTGCGGCTCGTTTTCTGGAGCTCATCCCGCTCTTACATATACTGACAGAAGGACCTGTATCGCATCTGTGGGGAAAGTTGCTGTCGACAACAAGGGGACACTGTTCGCGTCGGCGGACTGGCGTGCGTGGACGGAACGGGAGGTTCCTGGAGACAGATGAATGGAGGGACTGGCATGATGAACAAAAAACGGATGCCGGCGCTGTTTCTGGCGCATGGCTCCCCCATGAATATTATCGAGTGGAATACGTTCACAGAGGCTTTGTTGGCTTTGTCCGGAAGCTTGCCGCACCCCACAGGCATCATCGTGATCTCGGCTCACTGGCAGACACGGGGAACCCAGGTGACGTGCACACGGCAGCCACGGACCATGCACGACTTTAGTGGCTTTCCCGATGAGCTGTATCATATCGGATATCCGTGTCCAGGCTCTCCCGAGATGGCGGAGAGAGTCCGTGCTGCCTTGGGTCCGGGCGTCGTCTCGTGCGACATGGAACGCGGCCTGGATCATGGCGCATGGTCTGTCCAGCACCACATGTATCCCTTGGCGTTCATCCCCGTGATCCAGATCAGTCTCGACGTGTCTCTTACATCTGAAGAGCGTATGGAGTTGGGCAAACGCCTGTCTCCACTGCGCGACGAGGGAGTCCTCATCCTCGGCAGTGGGAATGTGGTCCACAACCTGGGGCTGGTGGACTTGGACAACGAGCAGGCTCCCGCGTATACGTGGGCGCAGTCGTTTGATAGCTGGGTTGCGGGGTGTGTCGAATCTAACCACCTCGAGGAATTGACCCGGTACCGGTTGGCACCGTTCTCCGAGTTGGCGGTCCCGACCGACGAGCACTACATCCCCCTCCTGTACGTCGCCGGATTGCGCAGGTCCGACGACATGCTTACCACAGTGTTTGAGGGTTTTCAGAATGCCTCCTTGTCCATGCGGTGCATCCGGGTGGGGTAGTCCGCGCGGGGAAACCCATATCAGGGCAGATGCCCGCGCTCTTCACAGGACAGCGCGTACGAAACCCCTCCCTGTACTGTAGTAGAGGTGGCAGCATCCGTGGGTGCCGCACTCTGGGGGTGACCCCGTAAGAAGGGAGAACACTATGAGGAAAACGATAGGCAGGGTCGTCCTGGCAGTTGTCATCGCCGGACTCCTTACAGGCGGTATCGCCATAGCTTCAGCAGCGACCAAGGTACGGACCGTGACGACGCCACAAGGAACCAGTGTCGATGTTATATCGGTGACGGGCACGGTGACGGAGGTTTCGACCGCAAGCACGACCGGGACCAGTCACGGCATTATGGGCATGTTCCGCCGTGGGCCTGAGGGCTATGCGAAAATCAAGGACAACGCGGATGGGACAGTCTACACACTTGGGCTTGGCCGCGAGGAGACCTCAGGCCTCACGATGAAGGTCGGTGACATCGTCACCGTCGAAGGGACGTCGGCAACGCGGAACAGCGTCAAGAATCTGCAAGTCTGGACGTTCACGGGCGCCGATGGCAAGACCGTCACGTTGCGCAAGGCCGACGGAACGCCCAACATCGAGACGGTGAGCGTCGCAGGAACGGTGACTGAAGTCAACGTGCCGACCCCGACGGCTCCCTTGACTGGTAACACAACGAAGCAAACTCCAAAGGCAATGGCGACGATCAAGGTCAACCAGGCCGACGGCACCATCATGACCGTGGTTCTCGGACGTGACGCGAGCAACATCACCGTGAAGGTTGGCGATGCGGTCAAGATCGAAGGCTTCAAGACCCCGACGGACGCGAACACCATCATGGCTACCTCGTTTATCGGCGCAGACGGCAAGACCATAACTCTTGGTGGCAAAGGATTTGGAGGTTGCGGCATGGGTGGCGACCGGGGTGATGGTCGTGGGTTCGGTGGCGGCATGAAGGGCCCAGGATCTAGCTCAGACTTCCCTACACCGTCCAATACATAGTACACGTTTCCTCGCAGGACGTAAGTCGACCCCCGCTTCGGCGGGGGTCGAGCATTTGGGGCTCTCGTAGATCCTTGATGGCAGAGAGTTTTCATCCTGGTGCGTGTGGACTGGAGTATTGTGCCATATCGGGACACAATAGGGTATAATAACAGAAAGCAGGAGGTGGAGGCTACGTTGTCCTGCCGGGTTTGAGGTGGAGAAATCGCTGCAGAGGGGGTTCACGTGTCAAACAAGTTCAGCATGAACGTCGGTAGTAAGTCGTTCGACGTCGAGATTGAGGAACTCAGTGCAGAAAGCAGACCAGACTTAACATCTCCATCCTCCAGTATGGCTCCGGCTCACAAGGTCGGCATCATGGAGACGGTCCTCCGGGATGCGCAGCAGTCACTCATTGCCACCCGCATGACCACGAAGGAGATGGAGCCTGCGTTCGAGGCGATCGACGCGGTCGGGTATCACTCCATAGAGATGTGGGGCGGGGCGACCTTCGATTCCTGCCTGCGCTTCCTCCACGAAGACCCATGGGAACGTCTGCGCACGGTGCGCCATGCCATGAAGCATACCAAGCTGCAGATGCTGCTGCGCGGCCAGAATGTCCTCGGCTACAAGAACTACGCCGACGATGTCGTGGACGCCTTTGTCGAAAAGTCTCTCAAAAACGGCATCGACATCATTCGCGTGTTTGACGCCCTGAATGACATGCGCAACGTGGAACGCGCCATCCGGACGACCAAGAAGCTGGGCGGGAACGCACAGGGGTGTATTGTCTACACCATTGCCCCGACGTATACGGTCGACAAGTACGTGGGTATCGCCCGCGAGCTCGAACAGATGGGTGTGGACAGCCTCGCCATCAAGGATATGGCCGGCCTGCTGACCCCGTATGCGACGTATGACCTGGTGGCAGCGCTCAAGAAGATGACCAGCCTGCCCATCCAGATCCACAGCCACTATACGACGGGTCTGGCTGGACAGTCATACCTCAAGGGGATCGAGGCGGGGGCCGACGTGGTCGACTGCGCCATCTCGCCCTTCGCGATGGCGACTTCCCAGCCTTGTACAGAGACGATGGTGGCAGCGCTCAAAGGCACGCCATATGACACCGGTATCGACCTCGAAGCCCTGAACGTTGTGGCACAGTTCTTCATCCCGGTTCGCGAGAAGGCGCTGGAGTCGGGTCTGCTGGACGCCAAAGTGATGGGGGTCGACGTGAACGCGCTCATCTACCAGCTGCCCGGAGGCATGATCTCCAATATGGTCAGCCAGCTCAAGCAAGCCAACATGCTCGACCGGTACGAGGAGGTTCTCAAGGAGGTTCCACGGGTGCGCGCGGACCTGGGCTACCCGCCCCTCGTCACTCCTACGTCACAGATCGTCGGAACGCAGGCCGTGTTCAACGTGATGATGGGCCGATACGTGCAGTGTACCAAGGAGACCAAGGCACTCGTCAAGGGCGAGTATGGCCGCGCGTCGGTGCCGATCTCCAACGAGATCAAGCAATTGATCATCGGCGACGAACCGACCATCGATTGCCGTCCAGCGGACCTGATCGAGCCTCAGATGGCCAAGTTCCGCGACGAGATCAAGGAGTATACCCAGCAGGAGGAAGACGTCCTGTCCTATGCTATTTTTCCTCAGGTGGCACTCGACTTCTTCAAGTGGCGCAAGGAACAGCAGGAAAGCAAGGTCTAATTGACTATTTTCTGTGAAACCAGTTGTCGGATTCAGTGCTCAGAGCCATCACCTGTTGCTTGACAAAAAAAGCCGTTCGTGTAATGTTCAGGTAGACGTTGACGTGCCTTGCCGTGCGTCGTGGTGCAACAGAACGTGCATGATGTGTAGAGTCTGTTGGCGTATCTTTGCCAATTGGTAACCGTGATTGAGTAATGCTATGACTACCCGCGAAGAAGGAGGTGCTTGCCAACCACTGCTCCACCTGAAATCGTCTTCAGCAACTACTCTACTAAGGAAGGAGACTTACATGAGGAGATTCTTATCTATCGTTGTTGCAGTTGTTATGCTGATTGCCGTCTGCTCTCCAGTGCTGACCGCAAACGCTGCTGGCTTCAAAGACGTCGCAGCCTCGTACTGGGCATTTGATGAGATCACCGCCCTGGCCTCGAAGAAAGTGCTCGCTGGTTACGCCGATGGTACCTTCAAGCCCGAGGGCAAGGTCACCCGCGAAGAATTCGCCAAGATGATCGTTGTCGCCAAGGGTCTCGCCTTGGTGAAACCCGCCAGCCCCACATTCACCGATGTTGCAGCATCCCGGTGGTCATATGGTTACGTTGAAGCCGCCGCCAAGGCTGGCTACATCCAGGGAATCGGCGGTGGCAAGTTTGCACCCGCCGCTCAGATCAAGCGTCAGGACATGGCTGTCCTGCTGGTCCGTGTCCTCGGCATGGCAGCTGAGGCCAATACCATCAAGGAGCCTGTCGCTTTCGCCAACGACGAACCTTCGATCGGCACCTACGCGATTGGCGCCGTCACCATCGCCGTCCGTCCGCGTGTCCAAGTTTTGACATGGGACAAGTCCCGCAACCTGAACCCCACCTTGTCTGCCACCCGTGGCGACTGTGCGTTCGCTATCTACAACACTATAACGCCTCCTGGCAGCGGCAAGAAAACCATTACGCTGGCTGAGGAGAATGCTCCCGAGAACCTGTTCCCGCTTATTTCCGACTCCGCCTACACGCTGAAGGCCGTGACTTTCCTGGCGAGTGGTCTCGTCTCGGTGACCCCCTACGGCGTCCTCTATCCCGAGATGGCCAAGTACGTTCCGACGCTTGCGAACAAGCACCTCATCCGCAATGCTGACGGTACTGTCATCTCCGACGTGGAGATCCGCAAGGGCATGACGTGGTCCGACGGCCAGCCCGTGACGATCGACGACTATATCTTCTCACACAAGTTGTACATGAGCGACGCTATCCAGGTCGTGTCCCGCTCACCTATGGACCTCGTCACCAATATCCAGAAGATCGACACCTACACGTGCCGCATCACCTGGAAGTCATGGGATCCCTATATCCCCGTGGGCTGGACCATCTATCCGCAGCATATCCTGGGACCTCTGTTCACCAAGGATCCCAAGAGCATCAACACCTCTGACTTCAACAACAACCCCGTCTACTGTGGCCCATACACCGTCAAGACCAACGTCCAAGGCCAGTATATGACCCTTGTCGCCAACAAGAACTGGTTCGGCGGTCAGCCTGCCCTGGATACTATCACCGAGCGGTTCATCAGCAACACCAACACCCTGCTGATCAACATGCTGACCGGCACGATCGACGTCTCCTCCGAGTCACTGCCCCTTGACCTTGCTCAACAGTTCGAAGCCAAGATGGGCAACAAATTTGACGTCTACTATAACAAGGGAACGACCTCTGGTATCATGGAGTGGAACCTGACCTCCAACTGGTTCAAGGACGTACGCGTCCGCCAGGCCTTCTACTACGGTATCGACCGCAAACTCATCACCCAGAAGGCCATGGTCGGCACTGACGCCGTCCTTTCCCCTCTGTCCTCTGGCTCCATCTACTTCAAGCCTGTTCTCTCTGTGTATGCGTACGACCCGGACAAGGCAAACGCGCTCTTGGACGCGGCCGGCTGGAAGTGGAACGCTGCCAAGACGGAGCGCACCCTTCCCGATGGCACCGCAGCTGACCTGAAGATCCCGTATTCGGAGGGCGCCACCTTCCGTGAACGTGAAGTCACCCTCATGCAGCCCATGCTCGCCAAGCTCGGTATCACGATCGAACAGGGTCCGGCGGACTTCAATGGCATCCTGGATGCAGCCACTGCCGGCACGTTCATCATCAACCTGCACGGTATCAGTTTCGACAATTATGACGCGTTTGGATCAGTGCTCGCCTTCCGGAGCGATCAGATCCCGACTGCAGCCAACGGCATGAACGGCCAGAACAACTACCGCTACAGCAGCCCCGAAATGGACAAGTGGCTCAACGCCGCACAGAACGCCACCACGGTAGCTGCTCTCACGGAAGCCTACTCTCACATCCAGGATATCTTTGCCACAGACCTTCCATGCTTCTATCTTGAGCAGCGTGTCTATCCCGATGAAGTCCGCAAGGGCATTAAGGGCTACGACCACTTCTTCTCTGCTACCGTCTACAACGTCTGGAACGTCCAGTACTGGTATTGGTTCAAATAGGCAACACCTGACACACAGCACCACGAGAAAAGATATCACATAGCTCCAAGGCCCCGCGCCGGCAAGGACGCGGGGCCCCCTTCATGTCCAGCGCGACTGCTGTATACTGTCTGCCACGACAGGGGGTCGTCATGGATTACGGTCTATCGCATGCGCAGGGACAGGATTATCAGCAGCGGACGAACGGCACCGGCGGAGATATGCCGACCGGATACCGTCCCTGTCCCTTCTGCCATTCCGTCATCCCATGGGAGTCTGAACGATGCCCGTCGTGCGGACGCGTCCTGATAGAACGCGTGGGCCCTGGCCCCTCGCAGAAGCCTCCGTCTGTGTCCCGCTCGGTGAGGCGGATTTCGTGGTGGTCAATAGACGTACGTCAGGTGCTGGTACGCATCCGAAACGCCGTAGTGCGTACCGGACACCATCTCTGGACGGGAATGCGCTTGACTCCACAGGATTCGTGGTCGACGACGAGCCGGGGCACCTCATGGTCTGCGTTCCAGCCCGCCCGGTTCCCTGCGCGCTCATGGTGGCTGGGTTCCATTCCCAAGCCCACGGAGCATGAGCGTCAGGTCCTGTTCATCACCTCCGTCCTGATGGTTGTCCTGTTCGTCGTCGCGCTCCTCCTCAGGTAACTGGGGCCGGTCTGGTTCCTGCCGTCTTGGGTGTTTTTACCTCCGGGTCTTGTCCCCGAGGGTTTTCGTTGTGACCATCAGGTGAGGAAAATCGATTCTATGACATGTATGAGCGTTTGTCCGGGGCACGATGCTTTGGTCATAGCCGGAGCGAAAGACTCACCGTCACAATCTTTAGGTCCGTACCTGCTTCAACCGGCGATGCGAAACCAGTGGAAGACGACTAGCTTGTAAAAGTCGAGCGCGACACTGTACAACACGATGCCCAGGAGCATGACTGCTAGAACGTTCAGTGGCAGTGGCACCATGAGAATTCCACGTGAAGCCATGAACCCAATCACCAGCAGGTCCCCCAGCGTGCTCAGGATAAGCGCCCGTCCCGGCCGCGATTGCCAGAAGTGGCGACGCTCGCGGACTAGATACACGTTGGCCTGTCCAGTCAGGACCAGCATGACAAAGACTAGAGTCTGCAGGTGCGGCAGGTCATAGTGGAGGATGCTGGTTCCGACGTACAGCGTGCCAAATGCGACTGCTAGCCAGGCGACTGCCAGCAGGAGAGCACTACCGGTCAGCTGCGACACACGCCATCGGTCCGGCAGTTGCGACGCTGTTGCCGTGTCAGAGGCAAGGGACATGGTCACAAAGTCATTGGCGAACAGGAGCAGGAGGATGAGGCGCGGCGACGTTACAAAGTGGCCGGTCAGGAAGAATGCTACGGCGAGAAACAGGGCTATCTGCAGGGTCTTGATGATCTTGTTGAGAGTATAGCTCAGCATGCGCTGATAGATCTGGCGTCCCGTCGTCACAGCCGTAACGATTCCGCTGAGACCGGGGCTGGTCAGAATAGCGCTTGCAGCTGCCCTTGCGACATCCGTCGCGTTGGAGACGGCGATGCCTACCTCCGCCTGCTTGAGAGCGGGCGCGTCGTTGATACCGTCGCCGGTCATGCCGACGATGCTACCAGCATGCTGAGAGCGCTGAACCAGCGCATACTTGTCTTCCGGAAGGACTCCAGCCACAACGTCGCAGTCCAGAGCATCTGTGCCAGGCATGTTGTCCCGCAGTGTGCCCGCATCACATGCGCGCGTGCCCAGCCCGATCTGCGCGGCGATGGTGCGAGCAGTCTCGGGCGTGTCGCCAGTGACCATCACAACTCTGATGCCGAGGTCCTTCAGATTATGGATCAGCCCTGCCGAGTCACTGCGTGGCGGGTCCTCCAGTGCCAACAATCCAGCCATAGCCAGATGACCCTCGGGCCCTGCCGCCACAGCGAGCACACGGTTTCCCCCCGCAGCAAGGCGCTCGACGTCCTGTGCGAAGGGTTGACCGTCTGCGACGAGAGCTTCAACGATCTGAGGAGAGCCTTTGACAATTCGAGTGCTGACACCGTCCTGAGCGACAATCGCTTCTGTGCGCTTGGTCGCCGAATCAAACGGGATGAAGCTGGAAATGGTGGCCGTACCGGGTGAGATGCCTGACTCGCGTGCGCGTGTGATGATGGCAAGGTCGATAGGGTCCTGCGAACGCTCGTCCGAACACAGCAGCGCAAGACGCAGAACATCATCTTGCGTCATGCCTGACACTGGAACCATATCGATCAGCCTCAGTCGGTTTTCGGTGATCGTTCCTGTCTTGTCACTGAACAGGACAGTCATGGCGGCCGCTTCTTCGATGGCTGAAAGGCGAGTTACCAGGACCCCACGGCTGGCTAACTCCTGAGCGCCGACCGCGGAGGCAAGGGTGAAGACGGCGGGCAGCGCGACGGGCACAGAGGAGACCAATAACATTAGCGAAAAGGAGACTGTGTCCAGCAACGGGATGGCGTGCCCCCACGAGTAGACCAGAACGCCGACGACCAGCAGCACATCCAGGGCAAGCAGGTACTTCACAATACCAAGGATGGTTTCCTGCAGATGGCTGGCGGTTTTTGCCGAACCGACTAGTTGGGCAGTCCGCCCGAAATAGGTATGGGTGCCGGTGCCCGTGACTTTGCCGCTTGCCTCGCCGCGCTTCACCACGCTGCCGGCATAGATGCTACTGCTGACGGCCGCATCTACCGGCAGCGATTCACCGGTCAGTGCAGACTGGTCGATAGACAGATTGCCGTCTAACAGCGTAATATCTGCAGGGACCAGATCTCCCATACGGAGGTGGACGATATCGTCGGGCACCACCAGCCGTGAATCCATAGTCTGCCACGTGCCATCGCGCAGGATCCTGACGTGAACCACCAGGCGCTGCTGCAGAAGTCTCAGCGCGTCCTGTGCCCGGTGCTCCTGGACAAAGCTGATGACGGCGTTGAAAACGATGAGCGTGCCGATGATGGTCGCCTGAGTGTAGTGATGCGTAACCAGCTCAAGGATCAGACTGACTTCGAGCATCCAGGGAACAGGACCCCATACCTTACGGAACAGGACCAGCCACGATGGGTCATGGTACTCAGGAATCTCGTTAGGCCCGATCTGTTCAAGTCTTTTCTGTGCTTCTGTGCTTGACAACCCTGGTTCCATGGGTTTCTCCCGTACCTGTGGACTGTTCATTTTGTCGGCGGTCTCCTGCAGGTATGCCAACATGGTATACCATTTTGTTCAGCATGTGCGTGAATCGGTGCCTTCGGTACCACGACTACTGAGCTGGACGTAACAGTTTTGCTCCATAGAGCTTTCTCAGCTCGGACCGTCTGGATGTGGTGCTTCATGGAAAAGCATTGGTCGGCACGGAATGTGACAGCCATTCCTGGCTATGAGATGCAAGGGCTTCAGTCTGCTCACGGAGGTTGACATTCAAACGAAATGAATATATATTCATATCGTACAAGGAGACGACATGCCAGGACGACAGGTTGCTCGCAGGTGCGGTACATATGACCGAGCTCAGCCCTTCTGTCCGGAGGCTGCAGGGACGTTGCACGTCCTTGGAGCCGACGAAATGGAGGTGTTGTGTCTCAGCGATCTGCTGGACTTGGACCAGACGGAAGCGGCACACCGCATGGACATCTCCCAGAGTACGTTCCATCGTATCCTTGCGGGCGCCCGCCACAAGGTCACTGCATCGCTCGTCGGCGGTTATCCGTTGACGGTCGCAAGGGCGTGGGACGCGGATATGAACGGCGTACGAGTCAAGAGACACCAGGAGAATCGCACAGGAGGTATCAGCATGACAACTCGTATTGCACTACCGACCGACGATGGCACGGCACTGTGTCAGCACTTCGGCCGCGCTCACTACTACAAGGTCGTCGAGATCACGGACGGCAAGGTGACTTCATCAGAATTGCGTGACAAGTTCGCGCATGTTCATGGTGAGGAAAACCATGGAGAATCCGATGTGAGCCACGAAGAGGTGCACGGTCGCATGGCCGACGCAGCTCACGGCTGCGACACCATCATTGCTGGCGGAATGGGGATGGGTGCCATGAACGCACTCACTGCTGCAGGCTACTCCGTTATGCAGACGGACATGAACAATCTGGACGAGATTGTTGAGTCCTACCGCGCAGGCGTATTTGTCAACCTGGCTGGAAAGGTATCCTGCCATCACGAAGGAGAAAAACATGACAACTGCTGAAAATGAACAGAACATGACCTCACAGGTCAACCACGTGCGGCACGTGCTCGCGGTCGCCAGCGGCAAGGGCGGCGTAGGCAAGTCCCTCGTGTCTGCCATGGCGGCAGTCGAACTGGCACGCCGCGAACTGAAAGTAGGTATCATGGATGCGGACATCACGGGCCCATCGATCCCGCGTCTGTTCGGCATGACCGCGCGACCCGAGTCTTCGATGGTCGGGATCATCCCGCCCGAGACGGCAACTGGTATCAAAATCATCTCCATGAACCTGTTCCTGGACGATGCCGGCCAGCCGGTCATCTGGCGCGGCCCGTTGCTCACATCCGCCATCAAGCAGTTCTGGAGTGATGTGGCGTGGGGAGATCTGGACGTTCTCATTGTGGACCTGCCACCTGGAACAGCCGACGTCCCCTTGACTGCGTTCCAGTCCCTGCCTGTCGACGGCATCCTCATGGTCACGACGCCGCAGGAACTGGCGAGCATGATCGTCGAGAAGGCTGCAGGCTTGGCGAAGCAGATGAGCAAGCCGATTCTGGGCATCGTCGAGAACATGGCGATGGTCACGTGCCCTCACTGTGGTGAGACATTTGAACTGTTTGGGCCTAGTCATGCCGAGGAACTGGCAGACCATATCGGAGCTCCCGTCCTTGCACGACTGCCCATCGATCCTACGGTGACCACTCTTGCCGACACGGGGCATGTGGAGGACGTGAAGATGGAAGCCTTCACCCCGGTCACTGAGGCTCTGGCGGAGTATATTACCACCCCATCCACGGTCTTTGCCGCTCCGAATCCTGCACCTGCTCCCAAGACGTCATAAACGCGGTGTTCCGGCGACGGCAAGGGCTGACGTCAGCTGATAGAGAAACAGCACAAGTCCTTTCGCAGCATATGCGTCAGATCCCCAGGTTTATCGCCTGGGGGTTTTCTTGTGTTTGCAGGCACGCCATTGCATCGTCGGTCGGCGTCTTGCTCTGGCTTGGCAGGCCGAATGCGGCTAGACTGATTGGTGTGAATCTGTTCTGTGATGAGGAGGTTCGATGAGCGGCGAAATCGTGCGTGTTGGGATGATCATGTGCAACAGATACCATACATGTGCAGGAGGGAAGTGCTTCAGGGCCATGAAGAACCGCGAGGGGGCTTTCAGCATCTACGCGGGAAAGGAAGTAGAGCTCGTCGGCTGTACCACATGCGGTGGATGTCCTGGGGGCAATATCGAATACGCTCCCGCCGAGATGAAGAAGAACGGGGTGACGGTCATCCATCTGGCCACGGGGATGCTTGTCGGTTACCCGCCCTGCACGCGGATCGACTATTTCCGACGGTTCATCGAGGAGCAATATGGCATCCTTGTGGTCGTCGGAACCCACCCCATCCCTCAGAAGTACTTCAAGATCCATGACGCTTTGGGTTCGTGGAAGTCGCCCATATGGCAGGAGCTCATCCAGCCTACACTTGCTACCGAGGAAATCCGCCTGGCATACGATTAGATTGGAATGTGAAGACCATTGTGCCTGGCACAATGGTCTTCACGATTAATGAGCGCTAGGAAACCGGCAGGATGATGGAGAACGTGCTGCCTTTGCCGACCTCACTGGTAACGGCGACGTGGCCATGCATTGCCTCCACTGCCTTGTGGACGATTGCTAGGCCCAGGCCGTTGCCCCCGGACTCGCGGCTGCGGCTGGGGTCGATGCGGGTGAAACGGTCCCAGATGTGGGGCAGCGCCTCGGGCGGCATGCCGGATCCCTGGTCGGTGACGGCGATGGTCACCCTGTCTTCGGTTTGCTGAGCAGTGATGGCGACGGTTGTCCCTGCGGACGCATAGCGGATAGCGTTCTCCACCAAGTTGTCCAAGGCGACGGTCAGCAACTCGCGATTAGTCTCCAGGACCATGTCTGCTTCAGGCGTCTGCAGTGTCACTGCCTTCGTACTTAGGGTCTCGGCATGGGCGTTGTGCAGGTCTGTCCAGATCTCCTGCAGTTGGACAGACCTAAGTGGAGCAGACTGCTCGCGGTCGAGACGTGCCAGCAGGAGCAGCGACTCGGAGAGGTGCGTGGAGCGCTCGGCCTGTGACGCGATGGCCGCAAGATGCCTGCGGAATTCCTCAGGCTCCTGGTCCTGGTTGAGGGCGACCTGCGCGTTGAGGCGGATGGAGCTGAGTGGTGTGCGGAGTTCGTGCCCGGCGTCCCCCGTGAATTCCTCCAGCCGGCGCATGGACTCGGCGACCGGGTGCAGGGCGAGGCTGGCCGCGATGAGACCTGCCAGGACAATGAACAGGAAGGCGACGGGGCCAGCCAATGTGGCAGCCTTCCACAGCTCCTGCATGTCCTGCTCGACAGGTCGTATTGTTGTTCCCAGGAGTACTGTATACACAGTTCCGTCCTTGAGCCGATTGCTGATCGTTATGACCCGGACACGTATGTTCTCGCCCTGTGGCACGGCGTAGTCGGTCCGGTTGGGCACGATGCAGTACTGAGGAACGGAGGCACCTGTCATCGGCTGGAGCAGCGGGTACTGTGGGTTGATGTTGATACCAATCCGGGTGCCTCCGGTGGCTGTCCCCGAAGCCTTTAACGAGAATACCAGCCCTGTCTGGGTGATGTCCAGCTGGTCGGCAAAGTCAACCGCCTTGGTCGCCACGGTTGTAGGTTCCAGGCTGCCAAGGGTCCCCTGAAACTGTGCGGCGTCGCGCTGGAGCATCTGATCCAAGCGCCCCAGGGAGGCAGCCTCATATGTCTGCACAAACCAGCTGACAGCAGGGAGCAGCGCTAGACAGACGATGAGGATCGTGAACACGGTCTGGCGAACGATGGCATGCTGGAGCGTCTCCTCCGATGAGAGGACAGCGTGTTCTGTGCGATGTCCCAGCAGGTACCCCAAGGCGAACAGGACTGCCAGCACTGAAGGAATCACCCACAGGATGATGCGGCGCAGGCGGATGACCTGCCAATAGTCTGGTTCAGGGATGGCCATCTCGACGCGTACCTTCCCGCTTGTCGCGGCGGTGACATAGACGGACCGTGCTGCGCCACCCGTGACAGGAGACAGAGTCCGCCACTCCCCCGCGTCGCCCGGTTTGACATACGAGCCAGGGCCATAGCCTGTGCCTACACTGCTAAGCAGCTTTCCGTTCACGAGCACGCGGAAGGAAGATGCCGGGTACTCCATGGAGTGAACAGCATGCAGCCAGGCTGCGGATATGTGAACGCCTGTCCCTGCACTGGAAACTGTGGAAGCTGAGGTCGTCGCAACCAGATCAGCCCCTCTCGCGAACTCTGCTCGAGCAGTGGAACGAGTCTGACGCATCAAGAGCCATGCGACTGGTACAGCAACCAGGAGGCCAATGAGTGCAAAGGTTATGCCACGCCGTACGGGCGTCCAGAACGGGCCAATGCGTCGGACGCGGCTGCCGGGCGGGAGGAGTGCTACGATGAGGCACACGACTGCCAGACAGACACCCACCCACATGGCGACCATGAACGATACTGAGGCTCTGGATTGTGCAGTCGTCGGCCCGGCGCTCCCGATGGTGAGCATGGTCCCCACACCTCCTGCACCCGTAGCCGTGGACGTGACGTAAAGGGGTTGGATCAGGTCCGGCATTCCCACCGGCGACAATGACAGGCGATATGACCGGAAGATGTCTGTCGACCATCCGTCCAGATTCTCGAGACCATAGTCGGTCCCTGCCAGGATGTCGACACTTCCTCCGATGACATGGACGCGGATGAAGCCTCGTTTTCCCAGTACAGACAGTTGGTCTGTGATGGCATTCCGGACGGATGTTTCAGTCACGTTGCTTCTCAACTTTGTGATACGTTCGGTAATCGTCGCAGTGACCTCTGCCACCGTGATCTCCTGGGTATCCGGGTCGGCTGCACCGTGTGTGGCGCTGCGCATGAGACTGCCACAGACGATCGCGGCAATGAACAGCAGAACTGCAGCCACAATCAGACGAGAGTGCGTTCCTGCATGCTTATGAGTCATGTCCGTCCTCCTTGTCGGAGGGGGCAACGATGCCGTAGCCCAGTCCACGTACGGTCGTGATGAGTGGATGCGTCGGGTCGGTATCCAGCTTGGCGCGCAAATATCGAACATGCGTGCGCAAGGTGTCGGACCACAGTGATGCTTTGGCATCCCACAGGTGGTCTTCCAGTTCTTCGCGCGGCACGATGCGTCCCTGGTTGCGCAACAGATACTCGAGCAGCTGCTCTTCCTTGGTGGCCAGTTGCACCACAACGTCGTGCAGCTTGCAGATATGTGTCACGATATCCAGTTCGACATCACCCGCCCGCAGGACGGATGTCTTGTGGTTTTCATCCCTGCGCAGAAGCGCGCGCACGCGCGCCAGCAATTCGTTGAGGTCGAAAGGTTTGGTCAGGTAGTCGTCGGCGCCCGCGTCCAGGCCGGTGACCTTATCGTTCGTCAGGTCCCGGGCAGTCAGAACCAGCACGGGGATGGTGTATCCTTCGGACCGGATCGTCCTGAGGAACGTGAGTCCGTCCATATGTGGCATCATCAGGTCCAGCAGGACCAGGTCGTATGCCTGCTCGATGTGGACTCTGCCGAGCGCATCGCGGCCGTCCAGTGCGGTGTCGACTGCCAGTCGCTCGTGGGTCAGCGCGTCGGAAAGCGCGGACAGCATTGTTGGCTCATCCTCTACCACCAGTACTCTCATCGTCGCTCTCCTCCTTTCTTCTAATGTCACAGGTCCCCCTGCGCACCTCGATGATACAAGCATAGCGTTAACCCATCGTTAAGTGGAGACATGCCGGTTGCGCTTCTGCGACATGGGGGCACAATACTCGCATGGAAAAAGTGGGAACTCGGAACTGGGGAATACTCGGCAGTGACAGCTGGAATGTGAAGACCATTGTACCTGGTACTATGGGTGTTCACAATTTGTCATGAACGTGAAGAAGCCGGAAGGGGAGCAGCGAACAAGTCCCGTGGCGGGCGCATATGTGCTGGTGCGGTCGCGCCGTCGGACTGTGGGGCTGGAGGTGCGGCTGGACGCGACGCTGGTGGTGCGAGCGCCCACACGGACGCCGGTGTGGTACGTGGAATCTCTGCTGCGGGAGAAGGCAGGGTGGATCGAGGACAAGCTTGCAAAGGCGCGCAGCCATGTGTCCCTGCTGCCACGACATGACTTCCTGACGGGAGAACGTTTCCCGTACCTGGGGCGAGATTGGCCATTCATGGTTGTCGCTTTTCAGAAAACACCGCTGACCTTCGACGAGAAGACCGGGTTCAGCTTGGATATGGCGGCGTTCGACCGTGGAGAAGTGGTCTTCGAGGAGTGGTACCGGGCCCGGGCGCGCGAACTTCTAGCGGAACGCGTCCAGCACTATGCGCCCCTGGTCGGCGTGAGCCTCCCCCGACTGCGTATCACGGGCGCCGAGCGGCGCTGGGGTTCGTGCAGCACAACTGGCACCGTCAGCTTTGCTTGGCGCCTCATCATGGCTCCCATGGATGTGGTCGACTATGTCGTCGTACATGAGCTGGCACACCGGCGAGAGATGAACCATTCTGCGCGGTTCTGGGCGGTCGTCGCCTCTGTCCTGCCGGACTATGACGTGCGCAGACGCTGGCTGAAGGACCATGGGGTGATGCTGACGATCTAGGACGGAGAAGTGGGGCTAGCGGTGCAGGACCCACCAGACGTCGCGGCCGGCGAAGCCGCAACGACGGAACAGATGCTCCGGTTCGCAGGGGTTCTTCACCTGGCCGACAACGGTAGTGAACGCCACTTTCTGTTCCAGGCGATAGACAAGTTCCTGGACGAGCATGGTGCCCAGTCCGAGACTGCGGAACGCAGGCAGGACCTGAATCCATTCGAGGGACCCTTCTCCAGTGTCCTTGTCAGTCTCAGCGATGCCCAGAGCGACAGGGCGTTTCTCCTTGCGGTCCACGATCCACAGCCAGGCGTGCGAGGCGAAGACCGGACGCTTCGTCCATGTCGCGATCTCATCAGTGCCCGGCGTAGGGGTGTCATAGCAGGCGTGCAGGATGGTCGCCACGAGTGGGAGTTCAGTTGTCGTGTTGACCTCATGGATAGTGTAGCCCGGGACCGTGGCGCGCAGTGGCAGTTCGCTGCCGGTGTGGACCAGACGAAAAAAGGCTTCCTTGCGGTCGAACCATGGGGCAAGTGGAGCCACGAAGTCGTTGTGGATGTACACCGTGGGGACGCCGTCGAGTTTGACCGACGCAGCTTTCAGGGGGTCCTGCGTCCGTGTGCCATAGATGAGCATCTTCCCGGGTTCTCGCAGTTCGACGCCTGTCACTGAGCCGGCGTCATCAATGAACCGACACTCCAGAGACTGCAGGCGCGCGACGGTCTTCCACAGTGCATTTGGCAGAATACGCGACGGATCCTTGCGGTACAAGGCGCGAAGTGCCGCCTCGTCGGATGACGTGTCTCTGGGAGGGGCTATGACTATTGCTTTTCGTCGGGGCATAGGGGCAGGATAGCGCCACTGCGGTTCACGTCAACCGTCGGAACGCGATGTCAACTATTCAGCAGGTCCTTGGCCCAGCGGAGCAGGTCGGTGGCACACTGTTCCTTGTCCATCTTGAGCGGCATCTTGAAGCCGATGTGGCCGACAACTGTGGCTCCTGGCACCAGCGAAGTAAGGACCCGGTACGTCTTCACGTCATTATCTCCGTAGCTGGTGAAGAAAGCCACTCTCTTTCCCTTGAGGTCGACACCCTTTAGGAACGTACGCACGGCCGGGGTCGGGCGACTGTTCCATACAGGTGTCCCTATAAACACAATGTCGTAGTCCGCGGCGTTGTGTGCCAGCGGACGGAGTGGGGGTGTTGCGCCGGTGGCAGCCAGAAAGCCGCCCTTGACGTACTTCATGAACCCGTGTGTCGGGTGTGGTTTGACCAGCTCCAGCTCCATGGAGTCCATCACGAGCTCCTTGGCAAGCGTCTGGGCCAAAAACCGGACATCACCGTCCAGTGAATAGAACACTACCAGTGCATTGGGCATTGTCCACCTCTTTAATGCCAGACTAGTTCTGCGTATCCATGTGTCAAGTGAAACCCTGTTAACGATATAATGGCTGGGTCAGGAACGATCGCGAGGTCGGCGCGGAAGGTGCTCCGGTCTGTCCTCCGCTGCTGGAACTACTTGTGGATGCCGGTCGGCTTCTTTCCCAGCGAAGCGCAGTAGATGACAAACTGCTGCTCGGGGTCAAAGCCAAGATAGGCGTTGAACTCGTCGTCGAAGAACGCGTTGATGGCGCAGACGCCGCAATCAATGGCCTCCGCGGCCAGGTACAGGTTCTGGCAAACATGGCCTGCGTCGAGGAACAGGCCGCGGTATGCGCGCTGGTTATAGCGCCAGACCATGCGGTAGGGTACGGCTGCCCAGATAAATGTGACTGCGCTCAACTCGACCATTTTCTGGTCGCCGCACAGATCCGTGACGTCCTGCAGGGTTTGCGTCCCGGGCTTGACGAGCTGCAGCTTGTGCTCGATTGCAAGGAACCGGTAGATGCCGGGCTCCAGGCCAGTGACCGCCCGGACCATGAGATAGGTCTCAAAGGCATGGCGGGCGCCCCCCGATGGTACAGTGCGCAGAGTACACGGACGCTTTGTAACAGCCTTGACCCCCTGCGTGCACCAGAGGAGGAACGAGAGCTCCTCCAGCGTCAATGCTTCGTCGCGGTACAGGCGGATGCTGTGACGCCGGTCGATTGCGGTCCGAAGGTCAATGCTTGCGATATCAAGCGTCTTCGGGTCCGGGAGGTCGATGATGGGCATGCTGTCGTCGAATGGCAACTCCAGGGGCGGTTGTGGCAGACCCTTTTCCTGATCAGACGGCTGAGACAGGCCGTCGCTTACGTAACGCGTGTCGTGCAGAAACTGCTGTCCAGAATCCATCGTTCACCTCAGCATTGTGGTATGCTTTCAGTGTAATCCCGCCCGAATTGTTTGCAATCCGAACGGATATGATGTCTTGGGTGGCGTAGCCATTTGTTCTCGTTCGCAATGACGGCGCACCGCGTTGTTCGCCTCCAGATTCAGTAGTTCGCCAAGATCCAGCGCTCGAAACCGAGGATGTCGGAGATGTGGTCTGCTCCAGATGACGTCGGTAATGAGGTGGATCCCGACATAGGACAGGTGTGCTGACACGTCTTCAATACGATTGTTGCGTCCCATGGCGTCGTGGGCTTATCTTATCGAACGTCGTCGCGTAGAATTCAATGGTGGGGTCTCAAACGGCCTTCTGTTCGACGCCTTGGTGCAAGGGTTCGACGTCTCTCTTGAAATCCAAGTTGCTGCTTGCCGGGCTCGTTTCCCTCTGTAGTCTTTATCTCTGTGAGGATGTTTCCGGGAAGGCCCCAAGCAACTTGACATTAATTCGCAACGTGCTATTAGAAATAGTCAGAGTCGATCAGAGGCAAAAAGGGGGTGGGAGAAGGTCTGAATATTGCCTATGGTTTTGTTGATACAGACAAGAGGAGGTTAAGGCACGATCTACGGGAGGTAACAGGATGAGAAAGGCACTGAGTATACTACTCGTTATGGCATTGCTTGCCGGAGTTCTTGGATTTGCTCCTGCTGTAAGAGCAAGCCAGGCTGTTGTCGTTCAGATGACGATTGGATCTACAAAAGCGACCATAGACCTCAAACAGGTTGTTCTTGATCAGCCACCTCTTATAGAAAATGGCAGAACACTTGTGCCGTTCAGATTTATCGGGGAGGCACTTGGAGCTCAGATAGGCTGGGATCCCGCTAACAGAACGGTGAGCTACATTCTCGGGGATAAGAGTATTGTTCTCACCATTGGTTCAGCAACTGCTATGGTCAATGGCGTAAAGACTACTCTTGATGTTGCGGCCAAGATTCTTCCTACTGGCAGAACAGTGGTTCCTATAAGATTCATCAGTGAGTCAATTGGAGCAAAGGTCGCCTGGAACGCTACTACAAGGATGGTTACAGTCACTATGGCTGCAACACTGGATGTTGGTATCGTTCTTCCAACCAAAGACGAGCCGAGATGGCTACAGGACCAGACTCGCTTCAATACTGCCCTCAAGACTGCTGGCTACGACGCTGAGATTCTCTTCAGCCAGGGCTCTTCCGCCATAGAAAAACAGAATGTTGAAGCTCTGATTACCAAGGGCATCAAGGTTCTTATCCTCTGCCCACAGGACGCCACCGCTGCCGCTGCCGCTGCAGACGAGGCCAGAGCTGCAGGCATAAAGGTCATTTCCTATGACCGCCTGATCCTCAACACGAGTGCTGTTGATTATTATGTGACCTTTGACAGCATTTCCGTTGGCAAGGCTCAGGCACAGTACCTGGTTGGCAAGACAACTGGCACCAAAAATCCGCTTTATCTGTATGCTGGCGCTGCCTCTGACAACAACGCTTTCCTCTTCTTCGAGGGAGCCTGGGACGTACTGCAGCCCAAGATTGCCGATGGCACATTCGTGATTGAGAACTCAAGCGAAGCTGTCGCTCTCCAGGGCAAGGCCACGCTGACCCGTGCCGAGATGGCTAAGATCATTGGTCAAATCACCACCAACTGGGATTTCACCGTCGCTAAGAATCTGGCTGAAGCCAACCTGACAATGGCTACCGCTGGCAAAAAGGGTAATGTATTCATTCTCGCGCCAAATGACGGCACCGCCCGTTCGATTGCAGATGCATTTGCTGCTGACAAGGACGTCAAGAGCTACGTGATTACCGGCCAGGACGCTGAGATACCCTCCGTGCAGTACATTATTGATGGCAAGCAGTCGATGACCGTCTTCAAGGATGTCAGGACACTCGTCAAAGATGCAAGCGCCGCGGCTGTCGATTATCTCACTGGCAAAACTCCTGAAAAAACCACCACCTACAACAACGGCAAGATTGACGTCCCTGCCAAGCCGTCTGCTGTTATTAGTGTGGACAAGAGCAATGTCGTGGCTGCTTTGATTACTTCTGGTTACTATCCAGCCAGCGATTTCACCGGATTGCCATAAGAAACAGCACAACAGTTAGTTGATTAATACAGGAATCTACTGCAATAAGGGGAAAGGAGTACCGGGAGCAAAGCAAATGGTCTCTTAATTATCGTGGAGATGTCTTGCTTTGCTCCCCCATGAGAGATTCTAGCTTCTTCAGTGCAGTCACACTCTTGCACATCTTTCCAGGGAAAGAGAGGAAACCAATGTCAGAAACCACACCCATAATAGAAATGCAGAACATCAAGAAGAACTTCGGTGGTGTCCAGGCGTTGCAAGGGGTGGATTTGGTACTACACCACAACGAAGTACTGGGCCTGGTGGGCGACAACGCTGCCGGCAAATCTACCCTGATGAAGATTCTCAGTGGGGCATACATCCCGGATGAAGGAGAGATCTTCATCGAGGGTAAGAAGGCACATATTGCCAATCCCTGGAATGCACGCCAGCAGGGCATTGAGATGGTGTATCAGGACTTGGCACTTGCGGATAACCTCGACGTGGCCGCCAACGTTTTCATGGGACGCGAAGCGGCGAGCGTAAAACTTGGCCCAATCAGTATTATGGATGAGCATTACATGGGGCAAGAAACGCAACGTCTGCTAAATCGTTTGAAGATTGACATCTCCTCCGTGCGCTTGAAAGTGGAGAGTCTGTCCGGTGGCCAGCGCCAGGCCGTGGCCATTGCTCGCGCGACAGCTTTCAACAACAAGGTCACCATCATGGACGAGCCCACGGCGGCCCTGAGTGTGGCAGCCATTGACAAGGTACTCGATTTAGTGCGGGAACTCAAGGCACAGGGCTCTTCAATCATCATCATCAGCCACCGCTTGGAAGATATCTATAAGGTCAGCGACCGAATGATGGTGTTGCGACATGGACGCAAGGTCTGCGACACTCCCGTCGCTGGTAACATTGACGATTTCCGCGAGCGGGTGGTGGCCTATATAGTTGGCGCACGCGATGATTTTGCCGAGGGAGTGGGCAAGCAACAATGAGCACGAAGAGGTTCAAGACGTCGTTCATGAAGGATGTAAGTAAAACACTGCGACAGAATATCCGTGATTGGGGCATGTATATCGCCTTGTTAACTATCATGGCGATCTTTACAATCACGACGAAAGGTGTCTTCATTTCGTCGAGAAACATAGGCAACTTGATAGATCAGACAGGCTACATAGCAGTATTGGCGGTCGGTATGACACTGGTCATTGTCATTCGGGATATAGATCTGTCGGTTGGTTTTCTCGCCGGCTTCCTGGGCGCGGTAGCGGCAATCTCTATGGTATCCTGGCACCTGCCTGTATATGCGAGCATACCGGTTGTCCTGGGGCTAGGAGTCCTGGCGGGGCTTCTCACCGGTTTCCTCGTGGCGCAGATGAAAATCCCAGCCTTTGTAGCAACGCTTGCTGGATGGTTAGGCTACAGAGGAGCATTGCAACTCGCAACTATGAGCAGGGGCACGATAATCATTCCGAGTGACGCTTTTAACGCCATAGGCAACGGCTACATTCCCGACATTCCCGGCATTGGGATCTTGCCTGGAGTACATAAATTGACTCTTATCCTCGGAGTTGTGGCCATTGCACTCTTCATCATTAGCGCGATCAACAACCGCAGAAAGATGCGGGCTTACGACTCTAAAGTATTGGCGATGCATTTGTTCATTATTGAACTAGTATTCGTATCGGCTCTAGTGGGAGCTATCACCTGGGTGCTCGCGGGGTACAGAGGCCTCTCATGGACTGGGGTGGTCGTATTGATCGTGGTCATATTCTACAATTTTGTTATGTCACGCACGGTGCTTGGCAGACATATTTACGCCGTCGGTGGAAATCCAGAAGCGGCTGAGTTGAGCGGCATCAGTGTAAAGAAAGTAACCTATGTCGTTTTTGCTTCGATGGGTCTCCTTGCAGCTCTGTCGGGCATATTGTTCGCGTCCCGTTTCAAGTCCGCCACAACGACGGCGGGAACTCTCTTTGAATTGGATGCAATCGCGGCGGCTTTTGTCGGTGGTGCATCACCGTCCGGTGGCGTCGGCAAGGTTACGGGGTCGATCGTCGGTGCGTTTGTTATGATGTCACTGACGAGCGGCATGAACCTTATGGGCATCGATATATCTTACCAATACATCGTTAAAGCTCTTGTGCTTGCGGGTGCTGTTATATTTGATATTGCAGCCCGTAATAGAGCAAGAGAATAGGCCAGTTCTTATTTGCAGGTACTTCTTGCGTGGATTACTGGCAGGTTCGCTCAAAGGCTAATCAAGTGAGGTTTGGTCTCTCAAGCAGCAAATTCACGCAGATAGTTGGAATAGGGGCCTGTGGATTCATGGATGATCCTTCCCTTGTTCCAGTCGGTACCATACCTCTTCTTGAGGAGCTTCTTCAGGGTTGTCAACCCCCCTCTCGTTCGGAACTTCATCCTCGTGTGTTCCATCCCATACCTCCAACGATTGCTTCGAACCATCAATTCCTGCACAATGTGTCATACGAAACCTCTCCTATATGAGGAGAGTTTGCAATGGGTTGTCCTTCCATCAGCGTTTCATTTCGTCCACAACCCAAGCTGGAAGAACCTTCTTCCGCCTCTGTTCCACCACAAACGTCTACCCATTCCTCTCACCCACTACCCTAAATAATACCTCCTCCATCGTACGAAATGTACCTGAAGCAACAGGTCATCAACCCAGTGGAAATGTACGCATGGCTACCACATTTTTTGATCACCAGAGGTTGTCCTCTCTTGGTGATTGCATCCACTTGTTCCTGGCAGAGGAGGATCTCGTGGTGCAGGTTGGTCAGGTCTAGCGCTGCACATGTTGACCGCAACCGTTTCTTCTATGGAGAGACGGAGCTCTGATAGAAGGGGAAAAGTGATGAAACACGTTGGTCGCGTTGTGGCAGCAGTCTTGCTTGTGTTTGTCGTGGCGGTTGTCTGGTATGCCCACTCAGGTGAGGCCGTCGTCATGCGGCATGTTTTCACCAATGCTGCAAGCATCGCCGAGGGAACGATCTGGGTGCGATCGGACAAGGGACTTTTTGGGGGACCCGTCACAGCTATTGCCAGCTTCTCTTCTAACGGGGCGGTCGTCTACGCCGGCACGCGTGAAGATGAAATCTATGTCTCCTCTGATGGGGGAAGCGATTGGACGCCACTCGGCGGCGCTTCGTCCGGCCACTATGTTGCGGGCATCGAGGTTGACCCGAGGGCGAACGGAAGGATCGTCGGCAAGGCCGTGTATGGTGCCGGCTTCTTCCTTTCCGAGGACGGTGGCCAGACGTGGAAGAACGCAAGTCGAGGCTTGGGCAGCCGGTCGCTGTCGTGTCTCGCTTCCCCTGCCGGCTCTCCGGACACCTTGTTTGCAGGGACGGGCGATGCCGGTCTTTTCATCTCGAGGGACGGAGGGCGTTCGTGGAGCCGAACCGGTCGCAAGGACTTGGGCGACCGCATCGCAGCCGTTGATGCCAGCAGGGACGGCAGGACGGTCTATGCAGGAACTCAGGAGACCGGTCTCTTCGTCTCGAGGGACGGAGGGGGCATGTGGAATGCCATTGTCCTGCCATTCGGATCACAGCCCATGGTGACGGGCATCGATATCGATCCCGCGGACGAGCTCCGTCTGACTGTCACTGTGACCGGTGGCGGCATAGGATTGTCGAAGGATGGAGGCCGGACGTGGGTCACTTCCCGCAGGGGGTCGCTCCCCTCAGACTGTGTGGCGGTCGAGTTCCTTCCGGGCGGGGCGCCTGGACTTGTTCTCGGTACACAATCCGGAGCACTGTACTTCTCGGCAGACGGCCTCGACTGGCAGCTGGCCTTTCAGTTACCCGACGGCGGGCATGTCTTCGGATTGGTGCGCTCTGGCACGGGCATGCTGGCTGCGACGTCCCATGGGGTCTTCTCGTCTGGTGACGGCATGGCATGGAGCGAATCCAGCACCGGGATCACGAACCTGACCCTGGCAGGATTGGCCGCGTCGCCGGTCGATGCGGACGTCCTCTACGCGGCGACGGACCAGGGCGTTTTCCGCAGTCCGGACGCCGGCATCTCGTGGTCGCGCTGCTCCGAGTCGAACGGGGTAATCAGCGTTCTTGTGCTGCAAGATGGACGGACTGTTCTTGCCGGCACGTCCGTCGGGTCGGTGCTTCGCAGTGTCGACGGCGGGGATCACTGGGTTGCTGTCACCCGTGGCATCCCCGGCGTCAGGGTGAGTATCCTGGCGTCCTGTTCTACAGGGCCGACGACGGTCTACGCTGGTACGGACGGGGGATTCGCGGTTTCGAACGATGCAGGTCTGACCTGGGAGTCGAGGAACATCGACCTCGTCGCCACGGCGCCGGTAGAATCGTCGACACCGCGGACCGAGATTGCCGCGCTCCTTCCGGATACAGCAACGCCGGGCACGGTGATTCTCTCGCTACTGGGTCAGGGGTTGTACATAACCAGGGACGATGGCATCCGCTGGAAACGTCTGCAATCGTCAATGGATACACCCTGGGTCGACAGCCTTGCTGTCGACGGACAAACAGGCCGGTTCTACGCTGGCACGGACACCATGGGTGTGTATGTCTCGCAGGACGGCGGGACGACGTGGTCCCGGTCCACTAGAGGGCTGTCGACCATCCTCTCCGTATCGGGAGCGGTCAACACGATCGCGGTCGCTCGGGACGGCGTGGTATACGCAGGAATGCAGGCACGCGGAGCGGCGACGTCACGGGACGAGGGAGCCACGTGGCAGCGTCTGAACAGCGGTCTTCCCGACCTGGATGTACGATGTATTATTGTGGCAGGGGATGGTGTGTTCGCCATGACGGAGCACTGCGTCCTTCGCCTCCAGACTCAGTAATTTGCCAGAATCCAGCTCTCGAAACCGAGGCTGTCGGAGACGTGGTCGGCCCCCGATGACGCCGCATCGCCGATCACGTAGTCTGTCACGAGGTAGGTCTCGATATCGACCAGACGTGTTGACATGTCTTCAGTACAATCGCTGCACCTCATAACGTCGTGGACATTGTCGAAGGTCGTCGCGTAGAACTCCATGATGGGGTCCCAGACGGCTTGTTGGTCGAGGCCTTGATACTTGGGCCTTGACCTCTCCTGAACTTCACCAGATTGCTGCTGCCCGGGTTCGTGTCCGTCCGCATGTGTGCTGTCGCGACGAGGGCGTTTTCAGCGAAGTTCTGGGAACTTGACATTAATTTTGAATGTGCTATTAGAAATAGTCAGAGTCGATCAGAGGCAAAAGGAGGTGGGGGAAACATCTTAGTATCTGAATGTTGTCCATGGTTTTGTCGCGGTAGACGTGGAGGTTGAGGCACGATATACAGGAGGCAAGAAGAATGAGAAGGGTAGTGTCTATTCTGCTGGTCTTAGCATTACTGACTGGAGTTCTAGGAGTTACCTCTGTTGCAGCTGCAGCAACTACTGAATTCCCCCGGTCACAGACCCTTTACACTGGTGGAAAGCAGTGGGGTCCTCCGTCGAACTGGAACCCCTTCATGACGGGGAACTATGCGACGGGAACAATTGGTCTATGCTACGAAACGCTATTCCTGTATGATCCCCTGACAGCGAAGTTCACACCCTGGCTCGCCAGCAGTGGAAAGTGGACCAACAGCACTACGTACAGGCTGGTCCTCCGCTCAGGTTTGGCGTGGTCTGACGGTAAGGCCTTGACCGTTGACGACGTCAAGTTCACCATCGAGCTTGGCAAGAAGACGACACTCAACTTCAGCAGTTTGTGGAGCTGGCTTACGTCGATCACCAAGGTCAACAGCACCACCTTGGACTTCAAGTTCAAGACCCCGCTCTATCAGGAATGGGACAACTATCTGTACAACCTTCCAATCGTTCCTCAGCATATCTGGTCAACCAAGAGTCTGACCGATGTCGCGACGGGAGCCAATGACAAACCTGTCGGATCAGGCGCCTATCTATACAATACATACGATCAGACCAAGATGGTCTGGGAGAAGAACGTCAACTGGTGGGCGACCAAGGCACTCAAGTTGTCGGTTGCTCCCAAGTACGTCATTGACCTTGTCAACACCAGCAACGAGAACTCGCTGGGTTTGGTGCTCCAGGGGCAAGAAGATCTGAACAACAACTATTTGCCGGGCATCTCCACATTGCTGACAGGCGGTTACGCACTCCACACGTACTATCCGAGTGCCCCGTACGATATTGCTGCCAACACTGCATGGCTGGATATCAATCTCCAGAAGAAGCCCATGAGCGACCTCGCATTCCGGAAGGCACTTGCCTACGGGATCAACGTAGCCGACATTGTTTCAAGGGATTACAACAACATGGTCAGCGCCGCCGACCCGACAGGCCTTCTCCCCATGTGGAACAAGTACGTTGACCAGGCTGTTGTCAAGAAACTGGGCATCACGTACAATCCTGCCAAAGCCAAACAAGTCCTTGCGGCTGCCGGCTACAAAGATGTCAACCATGATGGATTTGTCGAGAACAAGGATGGCACCAAGATTGCGCTGAAGCTTATCGTGCCCAATGGATGGTCTGACTGGATGGCCGCTGCCCAGATGATCTCCAAGAGTGCCAAAGCCGTGGGGATCAATATCGTGGCCAGTTACCCGGACTTCAACGGTTACCTGGATGCCCGCTTGAAGGGTACGTTTGACCTGGCCATTGACAACCAGGCTAATGTAAGCAACTCACCGTGGACGTACTATCACTTCATCTTCTATGACCAGCTCAAAGACATCCCGACCACGCAGGGTGGCAACTATGGCAGGTACAACAACAAGACTGCCTTTGCTCTGGTGACGCAGCTGGATAAGACGAAGACCACCGATCTGGCAGCTATGAAGGCTGTCATCTCGAAGCTTCAGACGATTCAGCTCACGGATCTGCCCATGATCCCGCTTTGGTATAACGGTATGTGGGCCCAGATGAGCACTACGTACTGGACGAACTGGCCATCTTCGGTCGCTGGAAAGAATCATGATCTGCCCGTTACCTGGAATGGCTACTGGAACATGACCGCTATCCTCATGCTTACTCAATTGAAGGCCGTAAAACAACCGTAACAGCCAATGTATTCAACGCCCCCTCCTCCTCATGTGGGAGGAGGGGGCGTGAAACATTCTCAGACCTTCTTTCAAGCGAAGGAGCGGCAATGCGACGTTATTTCGGAAGAAAACTGCTCATTTATGTCATTACCTTTATCCTGGCGGTGACCGTCGATTGGGCCATTCCACGTTTCATGCCAGGCAACCCCGTTGAGATCCTGATTGCGAGGGCCGGCCTGAAGGCCGAATCCGCCAAGCTCATCTACTCCTATTACATGAAAGCATTTGGGCTCAATGTGCCTATCTGGCGGCAGTACCTCAATTTCTGGATCGCACTGTTCCATGGAGACCTTGGGGTCAGCCTGTGGCTGTTTCCACAGCCCGTGATGAAAATTATCAAGCAGGCTGTACCATATGACATTCTTCTCCTGCTGCCGGCAATCCTGCTGAGCTGGCTGGCCGGCAACAAATTCGGTGCGTATGCGGCGCGATCAAAGTGGCTTGACAACACCATATCGCCGCTGGCGTATATCCTTCAAGCGACCCCCTATATGTGGCTCGGGATGTTACTGGCTTGGCTTTGTGGAGTCAGACTGCACCTTCTTCCCTTTTCGGGGGCGTACAGCAATGCCATGATGCCCAGTTTCTCCTGGTCGTTCGTCTGGAGTCTCCTGCAGCATTGGATTCTCCCCTTCGCCTCTCTGTTCATTGTACAGTTTGGCGGCTGGGCGATCGGGATGCGGAACATGATCATTTACGAACTTGAAGCGGACTACTCACACTATCTCGAAGCGCTGGGCGCGCCAAGGAAGCTGGTCAGGAGTTACGCGTTTCACAACGCACTCCTTCCCCAGATCACCGGGCTGGCACTGCAACTGGGCGCCATTGTCGGGGGGGCCCTCGCCACAGAAATAGTGTTTTCATACCCTGGAATTGGCTTTCTGATTCTGCAGGCGATTCAGAACCATGACTACTTCCTGCTCCAAGGGTCTTGTCTCTTTATTATCATCGGCGTGTTGCTTGCCAACTTCCTTATCGACCTCGCGTATGTCCTTGTGGATCCTCGAACGCGCGTTGGGATGCAAGGGGAGGAGTAGGGCGCTATGGCACAACCCAGGAAGCAGAACGAAGCGCTTTACTTCATGCGTCGGAACGCCAAGCTCCAGATCGGCGTGGCGATCGTGTTTCTCTTCATCATCCTCGCACTGGTGGGCCCGCTCCTCACGAAATACCAGCCACGAGATTATGTGGCTCCGGGTGCTCAGCCGCCATCGTCTGAGTTCTGGTTTGGGACGACGAGCTTTGGAGAGGATGTCTTTACCCAGTTCGTATATGGCCTCAGGTCAACGTTCCTCGTAGGCATGGTAGGCGGCGGGCTGGGGACCCTGATTGGCATCCTCATCGGTTTCACGGCCGGGTATCGCGGCGGTATTGCGGATGAAGTACTCAACATGCTGACCAACATTGTTCTGGTCGTTCCATCGTTGGTTGTTCTTCTGATCGTAGCGGCCTATCTTGAGGTGCGAGGACTGGTGTTCGAGAGTGTCTACATTGCACTCTTCTCGTGGCCCTGGGCAGCTCGAGCCATCCGTGCCCAGACCTTCTCATTGCGTTCCAGAGATTTTGTTGATCTGGGCCGCCT
>NZ_QXIW01000027.1:0-32246 GCF_003570985.1 Candidatus Cryosericum hinesii | reverse complement strand
GGGCTGGACGAAGTCTTTAACCCGAAACTCAGGGAGATGTGACCGCATGAGCCTGCAAGTAAAGGACCTTACCGTCTACTACCAGACCCTGAAAGGAGACGTCCACGCGCTGGAGAGCACAACATTCGGCATCGCGGATGGAGAAATCATGGGACTGGCCGGCGAATCGGGCTGCGGGAAAACCACGCTTGGCCAAAGCCTGATCTTCTTGCATCCCCCTATGAAGCTGATCAAGGGAGGAGTGACACTCGACAACAAGGAGCTGCCGATCGGCGATATGGAGAGAATGAACAACTTCCGGTTCAAGAAGGTCTCCATCATCCCGCAATACGCCATGAATGCCATGAACCCGACGCGGAAGATTGGGAAGATGGTGGCCGACTTGCTCAAGTCGAGAAACGTAGATTTCAAGTCTCTCCTGCCTGAACTGAAGAGGCGACTGGACTTGGTCAAATTGTCATACGACGTGCTGAACATGTATCCCATCGAGCTTTCTGGGGGCATGAAGCAAAGAATGGTGATGGTTCTGTCTACCATGCTCAACCCTTCACTGCTCATTGCAGACGAGATCACATCGGCACTCGATGTCTCCAGTCAAAAGGCAGTTTCAGAGATGCTGGTCCAGTTTCGGGACCGGGGATACTGCAAGAGCGTGATCGTTATTACGCATGACATCTCGGTATTGTACCAGATTGCCGATACCATCCTGATCATGTATGCGGGACAATTGGCAGAGAAAGCCCCTACCGATGTCATCGTGCACTCTTCGCAGCATCCGTACACGAAGATGCTGATATCAACGCTTCCTGAAGTTGGCGTGAGGTACGTCGATAAACAACTGGCAGGCATTCCCGGAGGACCACCGCTGTTGCTCAAGCCTCCGGTTGGATGCCGGTTCAGGGAACGGTGTCCCCTGGCCTTTGAGAAATGTCTTGAGAAACCGCCATTCGTCGAAACGGAGAAGGACCACTTTGTCGCGTGCTGGAAGGCAGGTACCTGAGGAAATGCTTACACTTGACGGGGTGTCAAAGGTCTACAGGGTTGGGACGTTTGGGGGCAAGAGCCTCGTTGCGGTCAATGACGTCAGCTTCGACGTGGGCGACAGCGAGGTTGTGTCACTGATTGGCGAAAGCGGAAGCGGGAAGACCACGATAGGGAAGATGATATTGCATCTCACTTCGATCAGTTCCGGGGCAATTCGTTTCAACGGGGTTGATGTTTCGCGTCTGAATGGGCGCGCACGCAAGGAATACTACCGGCACGTCCAAGGGGTCTTTCAGGACCCATTCAGTTCCTATAACCCCATCTTCAAGGCCGATCGGATTTTCAGAACAATCAGAGAAGAGTTCTTTCCCAAGATCGATAGCCACGAATGGAACGAGAAGATCGATAGTTCGATGAGGGCTGTCGGTCTGAACCCCGACGAGGTCTTGAACAAATTTCCCCACCAGCTGAGCGGTGGGCAGCTGCAGCGCTTTCTCATTGCGCGTGCCCTTCTGCTCGACGTTCAGTTTCTCGTGGCAGATGAGATCATCAGCATGCTCGATGCATCCACTCGAGTTGGTGTTCTCAACTTGCTGGCAGAGCTTAAATCTCGTGGGCTGTCTATTCTCTTTATTACACACGACCTCTCTCTAGGCTACTACATAAGTCAGAAGTCGGTGATCCTCTATAGAGGGTGTGTTGTAGAGATGGGCCCGACGGAGCAGGTCTACCACCATCCGCTGCATCCATATACGAAGATGCTTATGGCCTGTGTTCCACGGCTGGGCATGAAATGGGAATGCGGCGAGATAGAAGTGACGAACCCGAACGTGAAGCAGCCAGATCTTCCCAGTGGCTGTGCGTATTATGACAGGTGTCCTGTGGCTGGCAACAAGAGAGACTGCAGCACATCACCGTCGTTGGTGGAAGTGGAGCCCGGTCACTTTGTTGCTTGCTGGCGCCAGACGAAACAGGAATCCTGAGGCAGAAGACGGCTAAGGGGTTGTCATTCCTTTAAGATATATAGCGGAGCGGAAGAGGACAAGGCGACCATAACGAGGTGGCAGGGTTGATACGGAGTCTGGCAGGGAAATGGCAGATCAGCGACGACGAAGGGCAGTATGCCTTCGCCGGGGATGTGCCCGGGACAGTCCAGGGAGACCTTGTCCAGCAGGGATTGGTGCCACATCCGTACGTGGGCACCAATGAGACAGCTATGCGAGATCTCGAGAACAAGTCCTGGACCTATGTCAAAGAGTTCGAACTGGATGATTTGCCGACAGAGGAAAATGTGGAACTGGTCTTCGAAGGTGTAGATACGCTTTCGGACATTCGCCTTAATGGAAGATACCTCGGCAGTACAGAGGACATGTTCCTCGAGTACAGATTCGACATCAAAGATGTGCTCAAGACAGGGAAAAATGTGCTTGAAGTGCACATCAAGTCTCCNNGTCGATACGGGCCTACATCAGAAAAGCTCAGTATTCCTATGGTTGGGATTGGGGCATCCGGTTGCCGACGTCAGGGATCTGGAGACCCGTTGTTTTCGAGTCCTACAGCAGAGCACGGTTGACAGGGTGCACGGCATCCCTCGAAGAACAGGACGACAAGACCGGGCGGGTAAGAGTTTCGGGGTACGTGGCAGCCGGTACCGACCTTGGTGACCTCGGAGACTACAGGGTGGAAGTCAGGGTTCAGGACGCAGTTGTCGTGGAGCTTCCCATTGAGTATGTCGGGGATGAACTCCACTTTGAAGGGACCTTCTCCCTACAGAATATCCGCCTCTGGTTCCCGAACGGCTTGGGCGAGCAATACCTCTACGCGTTCGAATTCATCTTAAACAATGATGGTGCACCTGTCTGCAGCGAAAAGGAAAGGATAGGCCTGCGCACCGTCACGCTCACGAGGGAGCAGGATGCCGAAGGCGAGTCCTTCATCTTCACTGTCAATGGCAGACATGTCTTTGCAAAGGGAGCAAACTGGATACCAGCTGATAGCATCCTGAGCTGGATACAACCGGATGACTACAGCAGACTCATCCATATGGCACGAGACGCGAACATGAACATGCTGAGAGTCTGGGGCGGCGGCATATACGAGGACAAGCAGTTCTATGCTCTGTGTGACGAACTTGGGATCATGGTATGGCAGGACTTCATGTTCGCCTGCGCCGAGGTTCCTGACCATCTTGAATGGTTCCGGCAGCTGAGCGACAGGGAAGTACGAGAAGCAGTCAGGAACCTGCGGTATCATGCAAGTATCGTTCTGTGGTGCGGCAACAATGAGAATAACTTCGGATTCGACGAATGGCCCATGATGGGGCACAAGATCAATGGCGAGTATCTTGGCAACAGACTGTACCTGCAGGATTTCCCCATGATCTGTGCCCGGGAGGATCCTTCAAGGCCCTATTGGCCGTCGAGCCCGTATGGTGGAGATAAGGCGAATTCCGCTGGATATGGTGACCAGCATGTGTGGAATGTCTGGTCAGGCTGGGCGGATTATAAGAGCTATGCTGACGAAAATGGGAGATTCATCAGCGAATTTGGGTTCGAGTCCGCTCCTGATGCGAAGACGATTGATTTCTTCGCCACAAAGAAAGAGCAGAACATCCTTGGCTCCGTCATGTTGAGCCACAACAAGAAAGTGGAAGGGCAGGAACGGATCCTCCGTTTTATCAATGCTCACTTTGGTCTGACAACGGATTTCGGTGCGTTTATTTATCTCTCGCAGCTCGATCAGGCAGAAGCCATCAAGTTTGGCGTGGAACATTGGCGAGCGAGGAAGTACCGGACGGCAGGCACGCTGTACTGGCAGTTGAACGACAGCTGGCCCGTGTTCAGCTGGTCATCGGTGGATTATTTCAAGAGGCCGAAGGCCTTGTACTACTATGCGAGGAGATTTTACGCGGATATCTTGCCCATCGTCCGCTACGAACCCTCAGACAAGGCTGTCAGCGTCACGGTCGTGAATGATCGCTACGAGGACACGCTCGTGGACATGGCGCTGGAGATCTGGGATACTGGAGGAACGAAGATCTGGGAGAAGAAGTATGGAGGACTTCGACTTCTGAGGGACTCGGTCTCCACGGTTGACCTCATCACTATGGACGAGATCCCGGCCAAGACGCTGTCGGACATGGTGATGCATGTGAGGGTCGTCTGCGGCGACCAGCAGTACGATAACTATGCCCGGTTTGGTGAGTTCAGGGAGATGCACCTCATGGATCCAGAGGTGTCGTACGTCAGAGAAGGTGACAGCCTGGTCTTCCGGTGCACAAGGCTGGCGTTCGGCGTTCATGTAGCAACCGAAGACGATTGTCTCCTTTCGGACGATTTCTTCACTCTGGTCCCATCGGTTGTTGTGCGCGTGAAATGCCCTTCGGACCGGATTCACGTGACAAGCCTGTACGACTACCTGGACAAGGATAGTGGACACGGGGAAGCCGTGCACGAAGTGACACGTACTGAAGCACAGAAGTGAAGATGGTTTCGAGGAACAAGGACAAACAGGAGCGAGGGGTGATATGGTAACATTCGCAAAGGATTTCAAGTTTAGTGTCGCGACATCGGCCTATCAAGTTGAAGGAGCTGCTGCAGAAGACGGCAAGACCCCTTCCATCTGGGATACGTTCTGCAGGGTACCCGGTAAGGTGTACGAAGGACAGACCGGCGACATCGCCTGTGATCACTATCACCGGTACAAGGAAGACGTCAGGATATTGAGAGAGCTGGGAGTGGACTCCTACAGGTTCTCGATTTCGTGGCCAAGAATATTCCCGGCCTATGGGGCGTACAATCCCAAGGGTATGCAGTTCTATAAGGACCTGATCCACGAACTGCAAGAGAATGGCATAGAGCCTGTCGTTACTCTCTATCACTGGGATCTGCCGATGTGGGCCTACGAAAGGGGAGGATGGCTGAATAGAGAGTCAGTCACATGGTTCAAAGAATACGCAACGAGAGTATTCGAGGAGCTCAATGATTCCGTGAAGTCCTGGATAACCCATAATGAGCCATTCTGTGCGTCGATTCTGGGATATGACTTGGGAATACATGCGCCTGGCCACAAGGATCTGGGAGAAGCCCTCATTGCGGCACACCACATCCTGCTTTCTCATGGAGTTGCAGTTCAGGCATTCAGGGAGTGTGGTTTCAGAGACAGCAAAATCGGCATAACACTCAACTTGACGCCGTCCTCTCCTGCGTCCAATTCCAGGGAAGACATGGAAGCAGCTTCCAGATCGGATGGATTGTCCAACAGGTGGTTTCTGGATCCTGTTTTCAGGTCCTCGTATCCCGAAGACATGAAAGAGGCCTTTGGCAAGATCGTGGGGGATTTTGACTTCATCAGGGACGGCGATCTGCAGACGATATCGGCCAGGAATGACTTTCTGGGAGTCAACTACTATACGCGTTCGCTGGTCAAGTTTGTCCAGGACGGCGTCTTGAACTACCAGGAAGTCCCGGGAGATCCCAAGAATACTACTGCCATGGGGTGGGATATCTGTCCGCAGGCCCTCGAGGATCTTCTCCTGAGACTGAGGAGAGAATACACACAGATACCCATCTACATCACGGAAAACGGTGCTGCTTTTGACGATGTCCTGACCAATGACAAGCACGTCCACGATGCGCAGCGCATTGACTACATCAAGGCACATCTCAGCAAGATCGCCGAAGCGAATATGCAGGGTGCAAATGTCCAAGGGTACTTCCTGTGGTCACTCCTCGACAATTTTGAATGGGCCTGTGGTTACTCAAAGAGATTTGGGATCGTACATGTCGATTTCGGGACCCAGGAAAGATCCCTGAAAGACAGCGCGTTGTGGTATAGGGATACTATCAGGAGCAGGACCATTGAGTAGTATACGGCATTGTTCCTCCTTGCTTTCACATCTCCGCCCGATCAGTATGCTGACAAGCAGTCTGGAAGTCTACCCTATGACTGAGGGAGCAATAGTATGCTGAAACCAGTTCTCTGTGGAGGAGAAATCCTGCTTGATTTTCTTTCAAAGGATGTGGGTAAAGGGCTAGCCGATAGCATGCTCTTTGAAAAAAGGCCTGGTGGTTCCATCTTCAATGTTGCCGTCGGTCTGAGAAGACTGGGAGTCCCAGCTTCTCTGTTGACGAAACTGGGGGGCGATGAGTTCAGTCAAGGGCTGATGAGTGTCATCACGGAAGAGAAGATCAATACTGAGTGTCTGCGAAGGGATCCCGACCTGAAAACTACTCTCGCCTTCGTGGCACTGAACGAAGAAGGAAAGCCCGAGTTCAGATTCTACAGGGATCATGCAGCCGATACCAAATTGACTGTCTCTGAAATAGAGCACATAAATCCCCAGGACTATTCCATGTACCACTTTGGTTCGATCGCCCTGCTTGAAAAACCCGCCTCGGACGCGTATCTGGAGCTACTGGACATGTTCCATGGGGAGAAGGTGACTACTTCATTTGATCCCAACATAAGGCCGTCACTGATACATGATAGAAAATCGTTCCTGCAGATGTTCTACAGGGTATCTGAAGTAGTTGACATTCTGAAGATGAGTGACGATGACCTGGAATACATTACTGGCCTGGCAGACGCAAGAGAGGGTTTGCGGAAGATGCCAGACAGAGCGAATGCGCTGATTCTCGTCACTCTTGGCAAGAATGGAGCCATAGCTTCTTGCGGGGGTCAGTCCAGACACGTCCCCACGTTCAACAGAGTGAGAGTCAAAGACACAACTGGCTGCGGAGACGCTTTCATGGCGGCAATTTTATCTGGACTGTTGAACAGTGGCGACTTCACGGCCCTTTCGATGTCAAAACTGACAGGTATTGTGACGTTCGCAAATGCTGCAGCCACGATCGTCGGTACACGCTATGGAGCAGCCAATGCTATGCCACGTCTTCGAGAAGTCGACAGGTTCCTCTCTCGTCACAAGAATGAGGATGTGCAGGATGGCGTATCTGGGTGACCGTAAGGGGAAATTGGTGAACGCGAGGAGGTATCGCAATGATAACAAGAAGTCAAGTGAAGAAGGTCCAGGAACGAACTGTCGCCATGATGGAAGAAGCACACATTGTCCTGACGCCCAGCGAGAAGGCCAACATAGAGGTTGCCGAGTACGGGCTGGGTGACTTCGAGCGTCAGGGGTTGGAACTCGTCGTGTATGTAAACACCGACCGGTATTGCGCAAAGGAAATGACCTTGTTTCCTGGTCAGACTTGTCCGGAGCATAGGCATCCGTCAGTGGGGGGCAAGTCGGGGAAGATGGAG
The DNA here is from genome assembly GCF_003570985.1 of Candidatus Cryosericum hinesii. GTDB lineage: Bacteria > Caldisericota > Caldisericia > Cryosericales > Cryosericaceae > Cryosericum > Cryosericum hinesii. The sequence goes on along the minus strand of NZ_QXIW01000027.1, from coordinate 24,998 downwards.
ACCTTCCGTTGCAGGTGGGGGAAGGTCTGGCTGTATGTCGAGGGAGAGCCTGTGAGTCATCCGCAGGCGACGGTGCCAAAAGGAAGTGAGGCTTATTACGCGGTGTTCCACGAAATCGAGCTGCTTCCCGGCTACCAGTACACCATCCCTCCGAACACTCTCCATTGGTTCCAGGCAGGTCCCGAGGGTGCGATCGTCTCAGAATTCTCCAGCACGAGCAGCGATGAAACTGATGTCTTCACCGACCCTCGCATCAAGAGGATACCCGAAATCATAGAGGATTGAGCGCCGCGTAGTGTAGCGTCGTAGAAGATTGAGCGCCGCGTAGTGTAAGCGTCGTAGAAGACTGAACACTGCGTGCTGTGGTTCCAGACTCAGTAATTCGCCAGGACCCAGCTCTCGAAACCGAGGCTGTCGGAGACGTGGTCGGCCCCCGATGACGCTGCGTCGCCGATGACGTAGTCTGTCACGAGGTAGGTCTCGATACCGACCAGACGTGCTGACATATCTTCAGTGCAATCGTTGCCCACCACGACCGCCTGCGTGGGATCGACGTTCATGGTGGTAGCAACGTGCTGCCAGTATTCCGCATTGGGCTTGCAGTAGCCGCAATTCTCCATCGTACTGATGTATTCGAACGTATCCGAAGAGAATCCGGCCCATGCCAGCCTCTTGTAGGTGGCCAGCTGTGGGAAGATGGGATTGGTCGTCAGCAGGACGCGGTATCCCTTTTCGCGCAGGTACACGACGCTCCGGTGGAGGGGTTCGTTGCGTCTCATAACATCGTGGACGTTGTCGAAGGTCGTCGCGTAGAACTCCATGATGCGATCCCAAACGGCCTGTTGGTCGACGCCTTGATACAAGGCCTCGAACTCTCTCCTGAACTTCACCAGGTTGCTGCTGCCCGGGCTTGTGTCCGCCTGCATGCGCGACGTCGCAGCGAGGATGTTACTGGCTAGTCCCTCTGCGGGAAGGAGGCCGTGCAAGGCACGTGTGAGTTCACCGAAATACGCATGCATGAACTCGTTTTCGTCTGCGCCCAGTAGTGTACCGTCAAGGTCGAACAGAAAAGTCTTCATTCAGTACTCTCCTCATGTGGCTGATGACCCGCGAGAGTATATCAGCAATTTCCGGCGTTCTCATGATGATTTTGAAACGTGCATTCCAAGCTGTGTGCAACCGGAAGCGCGCGAACTGTTGACTTTCCTACGAAACTTTCTAGTATTGCTAATAGAACGTTATGAACAGATTGATTGCATTGATTGGGCATCTGGAATCGCTGTTGAAATGTGGAGTCTGGCCTGCACCTAATTGTGAATGGGGCGTGCAGGGGGGTAAGAACGAGACGGGATGGCATAGATGAGGGAATGTATCATTGGTATCGATGCGGGGACAGCGTCTGTTAAGGGATTGCTGGTCGATGCGTCCGGTACGATTATCGCAACAGCCTCGGCCCCGATTCGGCTATCGACGCCCCGACCCGGGTGGGCCGAGCAAAGCCCGGAAGACTGGTGGAAGGCGACCATTCAGCTCCTGGACACACTTACCGTTGATCGTAATCTCGAGATCCTCGCCGTTTCGATATCCGGTCAGATGCATAGCCTCGTGCCGCTTGATGCGGTGGATGACGTCGTGCGCCCCGCCATTCTGTGGTGTGACCAGCGCACGCAGCAGGAGTGCGTCGAACTGACCGAGGCCTGCGGTGGTGAGCAGGAAGTCATCAAGACATTCGGCAACCCCGTGTTGACGGGATTCACCGCGCCAAAGTTGCTGTGGCTGCGCACCAACGAACCTGACAATTTTGCCCGCATTGCGCGGTTCTGCCTGCCCAAAGACTATCTCGTCCTCAAGTTGACCGGCCGGCTCGCCATAGAACCTTCAGATGCGTCTGGCACGTCGCTCTACCGCGTGCGCGAGGGCGTGTGGGACGATCACATCCTGGATGTCTTGGCAGTCCGGCGTTCGATGCTGCCGGATCTGGTGGGCGTCGGTTCGGTCATCGGAGCGATCACCTGCCCGGATCTGCCACGGCTCAGAGGTGTTCCGGTTGTTGCCGGAGGGGCGGACAATGCGGCGTCGGCATTCGGGTGTGGTGTCGAGAAGCCTGGCGATACAGTCGTCAGTCTGGGGACCAGCGGTACAGTTGTGGCCGTTACCGCCACTCCGAACCCGGATCTCACGGGTCGGGTGCACCTGTTCAGTCATGTCACCAAGGACTGCTACTATCACATGGCGGTCATCCTTTCGGCTGCGGGAGCGCTCGACTGGTTCCGGCAGCGCTTCGCTCAGAACCTTTCCTATGGTCGTATCGAGGAGATGGTCGGGCAGAGCCCGGTGGGCAGCAACGGTGTCCTCTTCCTTCCGTACCTCAATGGAGAGCGTACGCCGCACCGCGACCCTGACGCCAGGGGCGTCTTGTACGGTATGAGCTCGTTCAACAGCCAGGGGGACATGTTGCGTGCTGTCCACGAAGGTGTCGTCTTTGCGTTGCGAGAGGGAGCTGAGAGCATCGCTGATATGGGGACGCCAATGACCAATGTGCGCGTCGTTGGCGGAGGTTCGCGCTCGCACGTCTGGTGCCAGATGCTGGCGGACAACCTCGGGACGCCCATTTGGAGTCCCCTGGTGGACGAGGGCGCAGCATATGGGTCGGCGCGCCTCGCGGCCAACGCGGCGGGCATTGACACGACCGGATGGGTAAAGCTGGTCGAGCGCTACGAGCCGGATGAGGAGAAAGGTCGCCTGTATGCTCCCTGGTTCACGGAGTACAAGGAACTCTATCAAGCATTGCGAGAACGTTTCAAGATATCTGCCCGGCTAGTGGAACGGCGCAGCTAACCAGAAGGAGACCATCATGATATTCGACAACATCACCGCGATTGCCTATGAGGGACAAGGATCGACAAACCCGCTTGCTTTCAAGTACTACAAGGCAGACGAGATAGTGCTCGGCCGTACGATGGCGGACTGGACGCGCTTTGCCGCTGCCTATTGGCACACGCTGGGCGCCGATGGCACCGACATGTTCGGCTGGGGGACCATGCAGCGGCCATGGACGACGATCAGCGACCCTATGGACAAGGCGAAGGTCAAGGTCGATGCCATCTTCGAGTTCTGTGAGAAGCTCGGCATCCCGTTTTTCTGCTTTCACGATCGCGACATTGCCCCCGAAGGGGACACCCTGCGGGAGACCAACCGCAACCTGGACGTTATCGTTGGACTGATCGAAGACCACATGAAGACTAGCCCTGTCCGCCTGCTGTGGGGCACCGCCAACATGTTCAGCAACCCCCGCTTTGTCCATGGGGTGGCCAGCTCCTGCAACGCCGACATCTTTGCGTTCGCCGCCGGGCAGGTCAAGCATATGCTGGAGGTCAGCAAGCGCCTCGGTGGGCAGAACTATGTCTTCTGGGGCGGTCGTGAGGGGTATGAGACCCTGCTCAACACAAACTATGGTCTGGAGCAGGACAATATGGCGCGCTTCTTCCACATGGCCGTCGACTACGCTAATAAGATCGGGTTCACAGGGCAGTTCCTCATCGAGCCCAAGGCCTTCGAGCCGTCGAAGCACCAATATGATTTCGATGCCGCGAACGCACTTGCCTTCCTGCGCGGCTACGGCCTCGACCCCTTCTTCAAGTTCAATATCGAAGCCAACCACGCGACCCTTGCCGGTCACACCTTCCAGCATGAGTTGCGCTACTGCCGCGTCAATGGGAAGCTGGGCAGCGTCGACGCCAACCAGGGCGACCCCCTTCTTGGCTGGGATACTGACCAGATGCCGACTGATGCGTATGCCTCCACACTCGCGATGATGGAAGTCATCAAGAACGGCGGCCTTCAGCCGGGCGGACTGAACTTCGACGCCAAGGTGCGCCGCGCTTCTTTCGAGCTCGACGACCTGTTCATGGGGCATGTAGCCGGCATGGACACCTTCGCTCTAGGTCTGCGAGCGGCTGCAAGGCTCATTGGAAGTGGCGAGCTGGACAGATTTGTCGAACAGCGATATGCGTCTTATGCTACCGGTATCGGTAAGGAAATCGTGGATGGCAAGGCGGATTTTGCAAGTCTTGAAACCTATATCCTCGACAAACAGCCGGCGCCCAGCCGTTCGGGTCGGCAGGAGTACCTGGAAACGCTCGTGACGCAGGCAATCGTAGACTGCCTGCATTAGTGCGGGGTCCCGACACAAGTGTGATGGGACGAGCCAGCCCTCTGGGGTTGGACTTGGCATTGGCACGCTAGGTCAGATTTTCTGCCAAGCGTGACGTTCCGTGATACTGGCAATGATGCCAGAATAGTTCAAGGAGGAATGGCTCATGAAGAGAACGTTTAGGGCAATCGTNNCTCCCGTGGCGCAGAAGCTGAAGATTGGCCTGTCTCTTGCCACGCTGCAGGAAGAGCGGTGGGTCAGGGACAAGGATCGTATCACCAAGGATTGTGCTGACCAGGGCATCGAGCTGTTGACACAGATCGCCAACATGGATGCCGCTACGCAGGAAAGCCAATGCGAAAACCTCTTCACCCAGGGCATCAACGTCCTCATCCTTGCACCGCAGGATGCTGCTGCCGCCGCAACGATCGTCGACAAGGCGCGTGCCGCAGGCATCAAGGTCATCTCCTATGACCGCCTGGTCATGAATACTGCCAACGACGACGTCTACATCTCATTTGATAACGTGCAAGTCGGCGTGCTCCAGGGTACCTGGCTGACCACTGCTGTTCCGAAGGGCAACTACGCTATTCTTTCCGGCGCCCCGACCGACAACAATGCCAAGCTCTTCAAGCAAGGAGCCATGAGCGTCATCCAGCCTCTTGTCGACAAGGGTGACATCAAGATCGTTGCCGACCAGGCTGTTGTTGAATGGAAGCCCGAGAATGCGCAGAAGATCATGGAGAATGCGCTGACGGCCAACAAGAACAACATCCAGGGCATTCTTGCTCCGAACGACGGCACAGCCGGTGGCTGCATCCAGGCGCTCGCCGCTCAGGGTCTTGCCGGCAAGGTTCCGATTACCGGTCAGGACGCTGAACTGGCCGCTGCTCAGCGTATCGTCAAGGGTACCCAGGGCATGACAGTCTTCAAGGACACCCGTATGCTTGCCGACGCTGCCGTCGAAGCAGCCCAGACAATGTTTGCCGGCCAGCCTCTCACCAAGGCTACCCAGACCGTCAATAACGGCACGATGGATGTTCCTTCTATCCTGTTGGTCCCCGTCGCTGTCACCAAGGAGAACATCGACGTTCAGCTGATCGACAGCGGATACCTCCAGAAGGCAGACGTCTACAAGTAGGAAGTCATTGTACAAACCAGGGAGCGGGCTCGCCCGCTCCCCCAGTGAGTTCCGGAAGGACATGGAGGTGCGGGAACCCTGCCGATCGAGTGTGCGGGACCCAGCGAAATATGGAAGGTGGAAGGGATGGATGACTTCATTCTTGAAATGAACCATATCACCAAGGAATTCCCAGGCGTCAAGGCACTCAATGACGTCAGCTTCAACGTGAAGCGAGGGGAAATCCATGCACTGGTTGGGGAAAACGGTGCCGGCAAGTCCACGCTGATGAAGGTTCTGGCAGGGGTGTATCCTTTCGGGTCATACACTGGTGCGATGATGTTCAATGGGGCGGAGCTGCAATTTACTGGAACGCGGGACAGCGAGAAGGCTGGCATTGCTATCATCTTCCAGGAACTTGCCCTTGTGAAACAGATGAGCATCCGAGAGAATATCTATCTCGGGAGTGAGTTTCAGAAGAACGGCATTATCGATTGGGACGCAACGTTTGTTGCAGCAAGCAAGGTGCTGCACGAAGTTCATCTGAATCGTAACCCGCTTACCAAGATCATCGACCTCGGCGTTGGAGAGCAGCAGCTGGTAGAGATTGCGAAAGCCGTGTCCAAGAACGCGAGCTTGCTCATTCTCGATGAGCCGACGGCAGCGCTCACAGAAACCGAGACCGAGACTCTCATGCAGATACTCCGTGACCTTCGGGCAAAGGGAGTGTCCTGTATCTATATTTCACACAAGATCTCGGAGGTTGCTCAGATCGCCGATCGCGTTACCATCCTGCGAGATGGCAGAACTATCGCGACCGATGATGTGAAGAACATGTCCGAGGAGCGTATGATCAACTTGATGGTGGGACGCGAGATCACCCAGCGCTTTCCGCGTGTCGAGCATACGCCCGGAGAAACGGTCCTCGAGGTCAGGGATTGGACGGTCTATGACAAGGACCTTCCGACGCGCAAGGTCATCGACGGCGTCAGCTTCAATATTCGCAAGGGCGAGATTCTGGGCATCGCGGGCCTCATGGGCGCTGGACGTACCGAACTGGCCATGTCGATTTTTGGCAGTTACGGTGTTGGACGGACCGGTGAACTCCTATTGAACGGCAAGAAGATGGTTGCGAATAGTCCCAGTGCTTGTATTGAGAAGGGTGTGGCCTATCTGTCCGAGGACCGCAAACGATACGGGTTTATCGCCATGATGGATTTGTGCGGCAACATAACGCTTGCCAGCATGGCGAAGCTGTGGAAGAACGGCGTTATCGACGGCAACGAAGAGATCCGGCGCACCGAGCAATACGTCGGGGACCTGTCCATCAAGACGCCCTCTGTGGAACAGAAAGTGGGCAATCTGTCTGGTGGCAATCAGCAGAAAGTCGTCGTGGGGAAGTGGCTGATGACACACCCCAAGGTCCTCTTTCTCGATGAGCCGACGCGCGGTATCGACGTCGGCGCCAAGATCGAGATCTACAACATCATGAACCAGCTCGTGGAACAGGGCGTGTGTATCGTCATGATTTCATCTGAGCTGCCCGAGATTCTTGGCATCAGTGACCGCATTCTGGTCATGCACATGGGTCGACTGGTTGGAGACCTCTCCTGGAAGGAAGCCACGCAGGAGAAGGTCATGTACTTGGCAACGGGAGGTAAGTAACCATGGAGAACGTGAACTCCAAGACGGTCACACAGCCGCAGAACTCACCGGGAGGCAACTGGCGTAACTGGATGCGTGTCAACGTACGGCAGTACACGATGATCCTTGCGCTACTGCTCGTGTGGAGCATCTTTACTGTGTTGACGAAGGGCATCTTCATAAGCACGAGGAACCTGTCGAACTTGTTCCTGCAGTCGGCCACCGTTGCCATTGTCGCGTGTACAATGGTGCTGGTCATGGTTGCAGGCCACATCGACCTGTCGGTGGGATCCGCGGTTGGTTTCACCGGCGCCGTGGTCGCTACCCTTATCACCAAGGCGAGTTGGCCGACGCTGCTTGCCGTCCCAGTGACGCTGCTCCTTGGTTTAGTCATCGGATTATTCCAAGGGTACTGGGTGGCGTATGTCGGCGTCCCGGCATTTATTGTTACGCTGGCCGGGATGCTCATCATGCGTGGCGGGCTCCTGGGTGTGACCGGCGGCAACACTATCAGTCCCAACAGTGAGTTGTTCCGTCAGTTTGGCCAGGGGTATCTCCCTCAATTATTCATCAAGGTTGCCGGTTTCAACGATTTCAGCGCTCTCATTGGTATCCTTGCTATTATCCTGTACAACATCTCGGCGCTGCGCAGCCGCAGAGGGCGTATCAAACACGGATTTGCGGTTTCATCCCCGCGCAGGCAGATGTTGATACAAGTGAGCATGTCTGTCATCATCGCGCTGGTCTTTTCCATTATGGTTTTCTATCACGGCATCCCGTATGCCATTCTCATCGTCATGGCGATGGTTCTCATCTTCAGTTTCGTCTCACAGAATATGACGTTTGGGCGGTATGTATACGCCATCGGCGGCAACAAGGACGCCGCACGACTTTCGGGCATCAACGTCAAGAAGACGAACTTCCTGATTTTCGTGCTTCAGGGACTCGCGGTCGCTATCGCCGGTATTGTCTATACCTCCAGACTAAATGCGGCAACGGGTGGGGCAGGAACGGGCATGGAACTGGATGTCATCGCGGCCTGCATCATTGGCGGCACCTCGACGATGGGTGGTGAGGGTACGGTGTTCGGTGCCATCATCGGTGCTCTGGTCATGGCGTCGCTGGACAACGGCATGAGCCTGATGAACTTGGGCGTCGTTTACCAATATGTTGTGAAGGGAGCTGTGCTGCTGATCGCTGTGGCGGTCGACGTCAGTACGCGTAAGAAGCAATAGTTGATTGGGCAGGCAGGTCGTCTCCTCTGACCTGCCTGCCCATCAGGAGTGTGTCGTGAGCAGCAGCAAGGTCGTGGTCCTGGGTATTGTGTGTGCCGATGTCATTGCGAGACCGGTGGACGGCATGCCCGAACGCGGACTGATGGTGCCCATTGACCAGCTGGAACTGCACACGGGTGGGTGTGCTGCCAACGTAGGTATCGACCTTTCCCGACTTGGCGTAGTGTGCAGCATCCTGGGGAAGATCGGTCGCGACGGTTTTGGCGATTTTGTCCTGCACACACTGGAACAGGAGGGGGTGGACGTCAGTGGTCTGCGATGTGCAGGCGGTATACAGACGTCGGCTACGGTTGTCCTGGTCGCGCCCGATGGCGAGCGCTCGTTTCTCCATTGTCTTGGTGCCAATGCCATGTTTGTTTCTGAAGACGTGGACATGGAGCTGGTGCGGTCGGCTGACATCCTGGTCGTAGCCGGGTCTCTCCTTATGCCGAAGCTGGACGGAGAACCGACGGCGGAGGTCCTCAGAGGTGCCAGGGAAAGTGGGGCGGTGACCCTGCTCGATACGGCGTGGGACGCGTCAGGAAGATGGATGAAGTCAATCGAGACATGTCTGCCGTTCTGTGACTATTTTCTGCCAAGCGAGGCCGAGGCCGCTATGCTGAGCGGTGTCACTGAGCCGGAGGCGATGGCAGCGTCGTTTGTCGCTCGTGGCGCACGGAACGTCATCATCAAGCTAGGTGACAAGGGCTGTCTTCTGCGGACAGAGGATGGTGTGATAGAGCATGTTGCCGCTCCTGTCGTTTCAGCCGTCGACACGACTGGCGCAGGCGATGCGTTTGTCGCTGGGTTCACGGCGGGCCTCGTGCACGGGTGGAATGCCTCTCGGTGCGCCCAGCTTGCCGTGACGGTCGGGGCCATGTGTGTTACGGCTACAGGGGCTTCGAGTGGTGTTCGGTCGTTCGCCGAGACGGTTCAGGTAATGGAACGGGAAGAGCTGATGTAGACAGGCCTGCGGGAGTGGACCGTTCACCGGGTATGTCGGTGAATCCACAGGATTTCCCGGCAGCCTCCTTTACAAGTGGCGCAACTGTCGCAGTTGCGCCACCCTCTCGTGCTTCAGATGCCCCCGGTTAGACCGACGACAGCCGGTCTCCTCCCGCCGGGGGCATTCGTATTGTCAGGGGCATTTCACATCGGTATGGACAACCTTTGCGCTGGACGGGGAGCTGACTCTCAGTATGTCCAGAACACAGGAGGAACTCGAGACTCTGGTGATCAGGGCAACTGTCGGCTCTACACCATAGAATGACATGAGTGTGACGGGCGCTGACGGACCACAATGAGACAGGAGGAATCCGCAACATGGCCTGGATTCATCTCCTATATGGGACGAGTGGCTGGCCATCTTGACAAGTGTGAGACTATGTATAGCATTGGTAATGAAAAATTAGAAACTAGGATGCTACCATGGGCAAACGACAGGTCCCAGAACTCGTACGAGAGGCGGAGTCCGCGGGTATGTGGACATTCGCCGGCGTGGTGAGTTCACAGCGTGGCGAGCCCGACTCAGGGAGGCTGGTACCGTGAAAGTATGTTTCGTAGGGATCGATATTGGGACCATGTCCGTGAAGGGCCTCCTCACAGACAGCCTCGGAACTATCGTCGCCCAGGCTAGCGCCCCTCTGCGTCTTGCAACGCCGCGTCCAGGCTGGGTGGAGCAGAGCCCGGAGCTGTGGTGGGCGTCCACGGTGTCCGTGCTCGATCAGTTGACTATTGACCGCAACTGTCAGATCATGGGAATATCGGTCAGCGGGCAAATGCACAGCTTGGTTCCGTTGGATGCGCAGGGAGACGTTGTGCGCCCTGCTATCCTGTGGTCGGACCAGCGGACGGCGGCTGAAGCCACGGAACTCACGGAACGATACGGCGGCGAAGAAGCAGTCATAGAAAGCCTTGGAAACCCGATCCTTTCTGGGTTCACCGCCCCGAAGATCCTGTGGCTCCGCCATAATGAGCCCGAGCAGTTTGCGCGTGTCGCCCGGGTCTGCCTTCCCAAGGACTACATCGCGTGGCGGTTGACCGGCATCCTGTGCACGGACCCGTCAGACGCATCAGGGACGTCCCTGTACAGTGTTCCAAAGAACGTATGGGACGAGCAAGCCTGCAAGCTCCTCGGGATCGACGTGTCGATGCTTCCTGAGGTGCGCCCGTCCGGTGCTATTGTCGGCTCTGTATCATGTCCAGATCTTCCGCGTCTTACGGGCGTTCCCGTCATCGTGGGGGGAGCTGACAACGCTGCGTCTGCCTACGGGTGCGGCGTGGAGGCCCCGGGTGACACTATGATAAGCCTTGGGAACAGTGGGACAGTCGTCGCGGTCAGCGGCAACAGCACTCCGGACCAGAGCGGGCGCGTACACCTGTTCCAGCACGTGCTCTCCGGCAGCACCTATCACATGGCGGTCATTTTATCGGCCACGAACTCGCTGGACTGGTACCGCGAACGATTCGCTGGCAGGATGTCCTTCGGACGTGTCGAGGAGCTCGTGAACAGCAGCCCGGTAGGCTCCAACGGCGTCATCTTCCTTCCATACCTGAACGGGGAGCGCACGCCCCATCGTGACTCGGATGCTCGTGGGGTCCTCTTTGGGCTCAGCTCGTTTCATGGGCAGGGCGACGTCTTGCGTGCCATCCACGAGGGTGTAGTATTTGCTCTGCGGGAAGGTGCCGAATGCATTCGGGACCTGGGCACGCCGATGAGCAGTGTGCGCATCGTAGGCGGAGGATCGCGTTCACACACGTGGTGCCAGATGCTGGCGGACAACCTTGGCGTCGACATCTGGAGTCCTCTCGTGGACGAAGGAGCAGCCTATGGCTCCGCACGGCTGGCAGCGAAAGCGGTCGGCTCGGACACACGCGCCTGGGTCAAACTGACCGAGAGCTACCGGCCAGATCCGTGGAGAGGCCAGCAGTATACACAGTGGTATGAGGAATATCGTCAGCTGTACCGATCGGTGAAAGACCAGTACAAGCGCATATCGACTCTTCTGGAAAGGGGGAAGTGACATGATCGAAGGCAAGTTGAACGATACAGGGGCCAGCCTCCTGTATGGGCAGGTAGGCGGAGGACCAGGATCTTTCATCGGCCCAGTGCATCGCGCCGCTATCGCAATGAACAATCAGGCGAAGCTGGTTGCCGGGAGTTTTTCTGACCTCCCATCGGAGACGGTCCAGGTCGCGAAGGAGCTTGGTATCGACGCTGACCGCGCATATGCTGATTTCCATGAAATGGCCGTCGAGGAGGGAGCACGCACGGAGGGCAGGATTGACTTCGTCATCGTCACTGTCCCCAACCACATCCACTTTTCGGTGGCCAAGGCATTCCTCGAACAGGGCATCAACGTTGTCTGTGAGAAGCCGATGGCATTCACGGAGGAAGAGGCGAAGGAACTGGTCGCACTTGCCTTTTCGCACAAGGTCGAGTTCATGGTGACCTATACCTACACTGGCTACCCCATGGTGCGCGAAGCCCGCAACCTCGTCAGAACCGGGGCTCTCGGGACGCTCCGCGTCGTGGCTGCAGAATACCCGCAGGACTGGCTGGCCGACCCCATCGAACGTGCAGGTACCAACCGTCAGGCCGTCTGGCGGACGGACCCGAAGTATGCCGGTGTGTCTTGCTGTGTTGGTGACATCGGCACGCACATCGAGAACCTGGTGCACTTCATTACAGGATTGGAGATCGACAAGCTGGCAGCCAGCCTCGAGACGTTCGTTGAGGGGCGTCCGCTCGACGACAACGCGTATATACTCCTGAAGTACAAGGGTGGAGCGTCGGGGAACTACTGGTCGTCGCAGGTAGCCATCGGCAAAGAGAATGGTCTCCGTATCCGCGTGTACGGGACGGATGGCGCCATCGAGTGGGAGCAGGAAAACCCCAACGTTCTCCGCTTCCAGAAGAAAGGAGGTCCTCTGCAGCTGTTGACGCGTGGCAGCGGATACCTCTCGGCTGCCGCTGGACACGTTACACGCCTCCCTGCCGGTCACCCGGAAGGGTACTTCGAGGCGTTTGCAAACCTGTACAGGAACTTCTGCAACGTGCTTATGGCCAGGAAGCAGGACCGCACCCCGGACGCGTTGGACGTCTTCCCGACCGTCGTCGACGGTGCCCGCGGGACCAAGTTCGTGTTTGATTGTGTGAAGAGCAGCAAGGAAGGCGCGGCATGGGTCGACGCCTCCTTCGACATCTAACGGAGGCAATGTATGAGACCAGTGACGATGTTTACCGGGCAGTGGGCGGATATGCCCTTCGACACACTGTGCAGCAAGATGTCCTCATGGGGATACGACGGTCTTGAAATCGCCTGCTGGGGTGAACACCTGAACATCGACAAGGCGGTCGAGAGCGACGCGTACGTTCGCAGCCTCAAAGACACGATGGAGAAGAACCACCTCCAGTGCCATGCCATCGGCAATCACCTTGCCGGCCAGCTTGTCTGCTCACGGAACGACGAGCGGTTTGATGTGTTTGCTCCTGCAGAGCTGCATGGTCAGCCTGAGAAGATGCGGGCATGGGCCATCGACCAGATGAAGAAGGCTGCAGTTGTCGCACGTTTGCTTGGCGCCTCTGTCGTGACGGGGTTCACCGGTTCCTCGATCTGGGAGGGCTGGTACTCGTTTCCGCCGGTGTCCGACGAGTGGATCGAAGCAGGATATGCGCAGTTTGCAGACCTCTGGAACCCGATCCTCGACGTCTATGAACAGAACGGCATCAAGTTCGCGCTCGAGGTCCACCCCACTGAGATTGCGTTCGACTATTGGACGACCGTGCGCACCCTCGATGCTATCAGGCATCGGCCCTCGTTCGGTATCAACTTCGATCCGAGCCACCTGTACTGGCAGGGCATCGCGCCGGAGCAGTTCATCTATGATTTCAAGGACCGCATCTATCACGTTCACATGAAGGACGCGATGCTGAACCCTGGCCCTCGTGGGGGCCTCCTTGGCTCGCACATCACCTTCGGCGACATGCGTCGCGGATGGAACTTCGTTTCACTCGGTCGTGGTGGTGTCAACTTCGAGCGTATCATCCGCGCCCTCAACGACATCGGGTATGAAGGTCCGCTGTCGGTCGAGTGGGAAGACTCAGGCATGGAACGTGAGGCGGGCGCTCAGGAAGCACTGGCGTTCGTGCGCAGGATGGACTTCAAGAAGTCTGGTGTCGCCTTTGACAAGGCGATGTCCAACAACTAGCGGAGGTACTGTGAACGAGGTCCTGATCAGCGCAAAAGGGATCTGCAAGGACTACTCGGGCGTCCGCGTGCTCGACCACGTCGACGTCGACGGTGTCCCGGGGCAGGTTCACGGGATCATCGGGGAAAATGGAGCCGGCAAGAGTACGCTCATGAACATCCTGGCTGGCTTTGCACAGCCGACAGAGGGCAGCGTCGTGTTCCAGGGGAAACCGGTCGTCATTGCGGGACCCATCGCTGCCAAGGAGATGGGCATTTCCATGATCCATCAGGAGTTGAACCTGATACCGGACCTCACCGTGTACGAGAACATTTTCCTGGGCAAGGAACTGGTCCGCGCGGGCGGCCTGCTGGACAAGAAGGCGATGATCGTGGAGACCAGATCACTGCTGGCAAAGGTTGGTGAGAGCAGCACAGACCCGAGGGCGTCAATAGCAAGTTTGTCTGTCGCGAAGAAACAGATGGTCGAGATCGCCAAGGCGCTCTCCAACGACTCGAAGGTCCTGATCATGGACGAGCCGACGGCAGTCCTGACCGACAACGAGATCGAGATCCTGTTTGCAAGCATCCGTCAGCTCAAGGAGAAGGGCGTTACCATCTTCTACATCAGCCATCGTCTCAAGGAAGTGAAGCAGATCTGTGATACTGTGACGGTTCTTCGGGACGGTCGCCGCATCTCGACAAACAACGCCTGCGACGTCGCGGAAGAGGACATGGCCCGCCTGATGGTTGGTCGGGAGCTCCAGGAGCTGTATCCTGCAAAGGCGGTCCCTGGGGAGGATGTCGTGCTGGACGTCCAGAATCTGTCCATACCCGGCGTTATCCAGGATGTCTCCTTCCAGCTGCGCAAAGGCGAAATCCTGGGATTTTCGGGCCTTGTCGGCTCCGGCCGTACAGAGCTCATGGAAGCATTGGTGGGATTGCGCCACAAAACTCCCGGGTGCAGCATCACGGTCATGGGCAAGCAGGTCGGGTTGAATCAGTATGACGAGGCGATCCGACATCACATCGTGTACCTTCCCGAGGACCGCAAGCGCACTGGCCTCATCGTCGACATGAATATCACCGAGAACATCACGATCGTGTCGCTGGGCAAGTACTGTCACCCATTTGTGGACAGGAAGGCCGAGGGCAGAACGGCGGCAAAGTACGTTCAGGCGTTCGACATCCGGTGCAAGTCCATCACGGAGCTCGTGCGCTACCTGTCGGGCGGCAACCAGCAGAAGGTCGCGCTGGCCAAAGCCATGGAGGTCGAGCCCGAGATCGTGATCCTCGACGAGCCGACACGCGGCATCGACATCAACACGAAGCAGATGATCTACCGATTCATCAACGACCTCGCCAGGCAGGGCAAGTCCTGCATTGTCATCTCCTCCGAGCTTCCCGAAATCGTTGGCATGTGCGATCACGTTGCTGTCATGCGTGGTGGCCAGCTAGCCGGATTCGTCCAGGGGAAGGACGTCAACGAGGAAGACATCATGTTCCTGGCAACAGGTCTCAAGAAAGGAGTCCCCGCCCATGCCTGCTAAGGTTTCACTCAAGGACCGCATCAGCAATTTCAACATCGAGAAGTACGGGCCGTTTGTGGCTCTGACCGTCCTGCTGCTGATCATGCTCGTCCTCCAGCCGGAGTTCTTCAAGATCAACAACGTCGTGAACGTGCTCAAACAGGTGTCCTACATGGGCTGTATCGCCGTGGGCATGACGTTTGTCATCATCACTGGCGGCATCGACCTCTCTGTAGGCTCGATGGCGGCGATGACCGGAGGCCTCATGCTGGTGACCACGAACCACTTCAAGGGTTCCGTACCGTCTATCATCCTGGCCCTCGTCGCCGGATGCGCTCTGGCAGTTGCCTGTGGATGGGCTGTCGGTACCCTGACCACCAAAGGACGCATCGCACCATTCATTGTGACCCTTGGCACCGGAGCCATTTACCGCTCCGTCGTCCTCCAGGCGGCGAATGGAGGCGAGTTCCGGGGCGCGACCGACACCTACCCGGTCATCGGGCAAGGCTCGTTCCTGGGGATCCCATATGCCATCTTCGTCTTCCTTGTCTTCGCCGTCGTCTGTCACATTATCCTCAACAACACCCGCCTTGGCCGCTACATGTATGCGGTCGGCTCCAACGAGGACGTGGCGCGCTACTCGGCCATCAAGACGGACCGCATCAAGATCATCGCGTACATGATCCTCGGGTTTGGTGTGTTTCTCATGGCGCTGATGTTTAGCTCGCGCATCAACGCCGTCAGCAGCTCCAACTTCGGTGCGGGGCTCGAACTCGACGCCATTGCCGCGGTCGTCATTGGCGGCACGAGCATGAAGGGTGGCCGAGGGTGGATCTGGGGGACGGTTATCGGAGTCATCATTCTCGGCGTCGTCAGCAGCATGCTTAACTGGCTGAACGTCTCCGCATATCTGCAGGGCGCCGTCAAGGGCCTGGTCATTATTGCAGCCGTCCTCGTCCAGCGCGGACGAGGCGAGACGAAGTAGAACCGCAGGGCGTGACGACCTGCTGCAGCGCAAGGGGGTGAGCCGAAGAGCACGTAACGTCATAGTAGCAATAGGTTATATTGGGTAGTCTGAAACAGCGAACCAAGAGGCAGTACGACCATACAACGAGAGAAGAGAGGAGAATCAGACATGTTTAAAAAACAGATTTCCATGCTGCTTGTTGTTCTGCTTGTAGCGGTTTTCGCATTTACCGGCTGCAAGTCCACCGCAGTCACACCTCCTGTCACCACCACGCCGCCTGTTACCACGACCCCCGTCGTGACAACTGATCCGACTATCCCGACCGACACGACTCCCAAGGTTATCGGCGTCTCTGTTCCATCCGCCGACCACGGCTGGACAGGTGGCATTGTATATTACGCCCAGAAGGCTATCGCTGACTGGAAGATAAAGGATCCCAACACCACGTTCAAGCTTGTCCTTGCCGACACAGCTCAGAAGCAGGTTTCTGATGTTGAGGACCTGATGGCACAAGGCATCGACGGCCTCGTCATTCTGCCCTACGATTCCGCCACGCTAACCCCCGTCGTCGGCGAGGTCAAGAAAGCCGGCAAGTACGTCGTGGTCATCGACCGTGGCGTCCTTCCACCCGTGTTCGCCGACGTGTACGTCGCCGGCGACAACTATGCATTCGGCAAGCAGTCCGCCGAGTTCATGGTCAAGAAGCTGAACGGCAAGGGCAACATCCTCATCATGGAAGGCATTCCCTGCCAGGTCAACACCGACCGCGTCACCGGCTTCAAGGATGTCCTGAAGAACTATCCAAACATCAAGATCCTTGCTGATCAGCCTGCCAATTGGTCTCAAGCCACGGGTCTCACCCTCATGGAGAACTGGCTGCAGCAGTTCAAGACGATCAACGCAGTCTGGGCCGGCGATGACGACGTCGCGTTAGGCGCTATCCAGGCCATCAAGGAAGCTAAGCGTGAGACCGAGATGTTCATCGTGCCGGGTGCCGGCATGAAGGATATCATCAAGATGGTCATGGACGGTTCCGACTTCGTTCCGTGCGACGTTACCTATCCAGTTTCCATGGCTGGCACGGCCGTTACTCTTGCCGTCTACGGCGTCCGCAACATGCCCGTTCCTGGCTTCTACCAGTCCACGGTCCCGGCCAAGGTCATCCTGTCGGCCGACCTGATCACGAAGGACAACGCAGCCAAGTACTACGTTCCGGATTCCATCTACTAGAACCTGATACTTACGTTCTCTGCGCTGCTGCCCGGACGGGGGTCCTGTCCGGGCAGTGCCGTTACGGGTCCAGCGACTGCAGCGGTGGTGCTGACTGGTGGGTCGCCAGCGCCGGTACCGATGAGACGTGGAGAATAAACACGGGGGATGCATTGCTTCTCACGACCGACCATCAAGGAGCCACGAGAAGTGTGAGGCTGTTCAATCAGGACAATGCCCCCGTCCATGTTCTGCTGGCAACCATATGGTATGAGTAAGTTCCCCGGTGGACCTTATACTGTCATGAGCAGTGACACGGAGTCTGGGAGGCAATGATGCACAGTGAGGAGTTCCAGTATCGCAGCAAGGATAACCTGAACCTGTACGCTCGCGTGTGGACGCCCGAAGGAGACGTGCGCGGCGTGGTCGCTCTGGTGCACGGCCTGGGCGAGTATGGGGGCCGGTACGTTGATATTGGTCACAGCTTTGTGGACCGCGGGTACGCGTTTGTGGCAGGGGACCTGCGGGGACATGGCATGTCCGAGGGCAGGCGGGCGTTCGCCGCACGACTCGACGACTTCATGGACGACCTGGACCAGTACTGTGACGAGGTCAGGGCGCGCTTCCCTGGCAAGCCGCTGTTCTTGTACGGCTTCAGCATGGGTTCGACCCTTAGTGCCGCATACCTTGTCCGCAGACATCCACGGCTGGCGGGCGCCATGCTGTGCAGCGGCGGCTTTGTGATGCCGGAGGCGTCAGCGGCCGCCATGGGCAAGGTCAAAGCACTGCGGCACCTTGTGCCAACGATGGCTGTCAACAATGGTATGGGTGCCACGCGAGACAAGGTCTGCCATGACGTCACCGTGCTGGACGCATATGACGCCGACCCGCTGGTGTACAAGAAGATCACCGTCGGATTGGTCGCAGTCATCGGGGAAGCCAATGCGGAGGCACTTGCGCGCGCCGGGGAGATCCAGGCCCCCCTGCTGGTGATGCACGGCGAAGACGATGTCATTGCACTGCCCGAAGGGTCGAAGCGTCTTGCCGCAGGCGTCTCTGGTGACGTGACACTGAAGCTGTGGCCGGGACTGTATCACTTCATCCACCATGAGCCGGACGGGGCAAAGGAGCGCGTGCTGGCCTTCGCGGCCGACTGGCTGGACGCGCACATCAAAAGCTAGCGCTCGACGCAGCGAGTCACGTAAGCGCCAGAAAGAAGAATCGCCCCCGCTCAGGCGGGGGCGATTGCTGTCTCGATGCAGAGGCCATATCTCTGGGGACTAGTTATGCCCAGGAGGAAGCAATGTCAGCCTACGGTGTCCAGTGTCACTTCACCGACGCCGACCTGAATGTCGATGTCGAGTGCCGGCGTCGCGCCGGGAGCGTAGTTGGTGTAGTTGTGGCCATCCTGCACGAAGCCTCGCACATTGACGCCGCCAATGGCCTTGTCTATGTGGATGCGGGTCGGCGTGGTTCGTGGTATGTGCATCTGCAGTGCTCCGACGCCGCTATGGACACTGCCGTGCGCCGGTGCAGTCGGCGAGCCCCTGATCTCGAGGTCGAGCCGCCCCGCTCCTGTCTGCAGGTCGAAGTGCTCGAGCCTGGACGCGAGGATGATGGCGCGACCCTGGCCGGCACCGGTCCGCATGTGCAACTGCTGGACGGGGACGGTACTCAGATCGATGTCGGTCGTTCCCGCCCCGGACTCCAGGTCAATGGTCACGGGGACGTCGTTCGCACAGCGCAGATGCCAATCGCAGCGAATATGCGACGTTGGAATGATCATATGGTCCAGTTGCTGCGTGATGCTGACCTCACACGTGTTGCCATTCATGCGGTACACGAACTCGGGGTCCAGTTCCGGCTGGCTGCTGGTGAAGTCGGCATCCATGAGTCCGGTAGCCCCGCCCTGCAGCGACAGCCCGCCCGCCCCCATGCGCACGTGCAGGTCCGTGTGTCGCGTGTCTTCCCTCGGAATACTGCGGTACTCCGTGCGAACTCCTCCCGTCTTGGAACTCCCGAACGCCCCCTGTCTCCACAGAACAGCCGCAAGCACGGCGAGTCCTCCAACCACGACAACCTGCCCAATCATGAGTACACCTCCATATGTAACGTGTAACGTATCAGTAGTCCGAGTCTGGTTCAGACGCCCGGTTCGCCCTCGAGTTTTTTTTCGCCCTGAAGGGAACGGATCTCGGTGCAGTCCTGGGAGACCTCGAGGGTCCCCTGGTAGGCGCCGTCCTTGCCGTAGATGGCGAAATATCGGATGTAGATGAACTTGCCGCCTAGTTCCAGCCAGAAATCAGCCGTAGAGCGCTTTTTCGCACGGAAGTCGTCCAGGATCCGCTGAACCTTGTCGACGCTCTGGGGAGGGTGACAGCGCTGTACCCTGCGCCCGATGTCCAGTCGTGTGCGTGGGAAGATGCGCCCCGCGGCAGGCAAATTGAAGTAGGTCACCTCATCGTCCGCGTTCACGAACGAGACGTCGACGGGCAGCGTATCAAACAGCGCAAACAGGATGTCGAGGTCCATACCCTCGAACAGGTCGAGACTGGTATCGCTCATCGGTTTTCCTCTCCTGGGAGTGCGAAGAACCCCAGTTCCTGGGATTCCTGCTGAAGGTCCTGCCAGTCCTTTTCGGACAGCAGGTCAAGTGCTACGTTGTACAGAATCTCCTGTTCTTTCTTTGCGTGCTGGACGAAGGTCTCCAGCCACTGCTGAAACGCTCCCGCCAGCACCTGTGCGAACTGCGCGTATGACATGGCATCGGGCGTCTCCCGAATCGTTTTGTCGATGATGTCGCGCGTCGCCTTCATGCGGTTGTGTTCAGCCCACATGATAGCAGGAGGTTCTTCGACGCCGTACCGTTCCAGCAGGGGGAACAGCGTGTTCTCCTGCCGGGCGTCATGGCTCTGGGCCTCGTGCAGATGCTGCATCAGGGCACGCAGCTCGGCGAGGGTGCTCTCCGCCGCTACGTATCCGTCCAGTGCGCTGAGTGTCCTGGCCAGGGTGAATCCCTGCTCGAGCCAGTCGATGATGGCATCCTGTTCGCGGATAAAGAGCTTCAGCGGATGGCCGTCCGGCACCACGGTGCGTGAACTTGCCAGCTGGTCGCGGAAGACGTCCATGTGGACGTCACATGCTTCCATGAGCTGGTCAGTGGAGAATCCCTCACGTGCCAGCTCCGCCTCAGCTGTCGCGATGAGAAGTGGGTCCGCTTTGGCGATCAACTCCTTGAACTGCGCCTTGCACGTGACAGGGTCTTCGCCTGCGTACAGTTTCCGGAGGACGGCCTTGAGGTCCTCCTTGATCTTTGCCGGAGCTTCTCCCGATGTCGCTGGTGCGGTCCCCTCGGTGTCACTGCGGACTATGGCCGCTTCCAGCTCTTCTACGGTCCAGCCGGCACGTTCCGCGACCTTCCGAAGATCGGTGCGAGGGGCCATGAGACCGATGACGACCGGGTTACCGAGGAGCTTCAGTTGTGGATTGATCGATGCGAGATAAGCCGCCGCCCGCGGGTGTTCGGTCAGGACAACGGAGAGTTTTGTCGTCGGTTTGTACATGAGGCTACCTCCCATACGGAACGCTGCATGTCAGGGAACTCCTGTGTGTCATGTTTTAAGTATACAGGAAACCCCGCGGCGGTATAATGAATACTCGCGTGGCACAACACCGCGATGACAGGAGCCCGCATGAACGAAGAACTGGCAGTCCATATCGCGGCGTTCGCTGCTGCAATCGAGGACGAAGTCACCGCCGAGAAGGCCTCCGAGCGGACGCATCGTCACGCCCTCGTTGAGGGCACACTGGTGTCGGACACCGGCGACGAGAACTTCCTCTATTTCTTCAGTACCCCGTATGAGGTCAACCTGCCAGAGGAGTCCATGATCCAGCTCGAGGTGGACGGCCGGGTGGTGCAGGGAGTATACGCGGGTGGAGACCGGGACTTGGTGTCGATTGCCTCCAGCGAGTTCCTTGGGGCCCAGGTGCGCGCGGCCACCATGATTGCCACGCCATGGGACCTGCTGTTGAAGCTGGAAGACAGGCTGAACGCGCTCAAGGACGAAGACGATTGCGGCCGGGCCCTTGCCCTGCTGAGTCCTCCCGCTCCCGGGGACAGTCTGCCCGAGCTGAACGGCGCTTTTGTGGACAACCGGTGGCTGGATCCATCGCAGCGGGACGCACTACAGAAGGTCGCCGAGCGCGATGTCAGCTTCATCTGGGGTCCTCCGGGCACCGGCAAGACGCGGACCGTCGCTTATCTCGTGCGCGAACTCATCGAGCGCCACAAGAGTGTCCTGCTGCTGGCACACAGCAACGCGGCAGTCGACGTTGCGACGCTTGCCGTGGTGAACGCCTGCCGGGGGACACCGTACCTTGCCCAGGGTGCCATGATCCGGTATGGCATCATCACCAGGCGTGACCTCCTGCTCGAGTCCGACATCAACCCGCTCAACATCCTTGCCAGGCGCAATGTTGACGCAGAGCGCTTTGTTGGTCTTCAGTCCAGACGCCGTGACCTGCTGGAACACGCGAAGCGAGAGGAGCTGTTCGACACCGCCGAGTTTGAGACGGTGAGGGGTGACATGGGCAAACTGCGCCACCGTGTCGACAAGGAACTGAAGAAGCTGGTCACCGAGACGCCGGTCGTCGCGACGACGCTGACAAAGCTGGCCTTGTCGGACGAGCTGATGGAGCGCTCGTTCGATGTCGTCATCATCGACGAGGCGAGCATGTCACTGGTGCCGTACGATGTCCTGGCCGCTGCGAGGGCGCAGGGCAAGATCGTCTTCGCGGGAGACTTCATGCAGCTGCCTCCGATTGCCTCAGGTACCACGCCCGCCGTGCGTGAGTGGCTCCAGCGGGACATCTACCAGGTACGGGGCATCACGCAGGCAGTGCGCGCGGGTCAGGACGTGCCCGACATGGCAATGCTGCACACGCAGTACCGCATGCACCCGACCATCCGTTCGGCTGTGAGCAGGCTGTTCTACCAGAACCGGCTGGACGACGGCGAGCGCATCATCGTCCGCACCAGTTCCATTGCGCGCCTGGCTCCGTTCGAGGGACAGGCCATGGCGGCCGTGGACACGTCGCTCCTGCAAACACGGTGCTACCGCGAGATCAAGGGGTACTCCCGTCTCAACCTGGTGGAGGCGGTCACGGTGATGACGATCGCCGCCGGCATGCTCTCCCGCTACCCGGACATCAGCATCGGGGTGGTGACGCCTTATGCCGTCCAGGCGCGCCTGCTGGGGACCTTGGCGCGCGAACTGGCCCTGGACCGGGAACGGCTGACGATCTCAACGGTTCACCGCTACCAGGGGTCTGAGGTGGACGTCGTCATCTTCTCGCTGACCGACGGAGAACCACAGTGGTCCATGTCGACACTGACACGGGGCAATCTGGAGGACTGGGACGTCGACCCGGCTCCTCGCCTGTTGAACGTGGCGCTCAGCCGTGCACGTGGCAAGTTCATCCTGGTGGGTGACCTCGATTTCGTGCACGACCGTGGGGCCCAGGATTCGGTCCTGAGGCATATTGTCAACATCATCGAGCAGGAGGGGGCCGTGCGGCGCATCGACCCGAGGGCTCTCAGCGATGTCCGGGATTGGTTGCCCAATCGCGTCGTGGATGGTCAGCGCATCGTCGTGGGGGAACGTGCCCGACACCAGGGCTGGTTGCTCGAACAGGCCCGTAGCGCGCGCCACACGGTGACCGTGGGTGTGCCGCAGGGCGCCCACGTCTCGCCTCTCATGGCACGCCTGCTGGCGTCGGTCTCGCCGGACTGCCGCCTGCACTACGCCGACCATGACGGCCTGCGAGCAGCCGCGCGTCACTTCGGCGCGTCCGAGCCGTATCCCGGCGAAGGAGTCCTCGAGAGTTTCATCCAGATCGGTTCCCATCCGCTGGTGCTGGAGGGGACTCTGGAACGTGGGGCGCGTTCGGCATACCTGGCTCTCGACCTGCCTGCGACCAACTGGTTCTTCCTCAAGAATGCGGGGTTCGTGCCCGAGTCTTTGCTTGGGCGCAACCCGGAGGCCGCGAAGGGCAAGGGGCACAGACGCCGCGGACTCGGGGACGACGTGACGGCGCAGGACATTGTATCCGCGTCTGCAGCCCATTGCAGTGTAACGCCCGCGCAGCCGGAAGAGACACCGCTGCCGCTCGCCGATGGGGAGCTCCTGGACCCCCGTCCATAGTGCGGCAGTTGACAGAAGGTCGCCCTCCGCCACACTGATACCGAAGATACATGTTTTTCGGAGGTGCCAATGTTCCTGCTGGTTGCTGTGCTGAACAGTGATGCACATGTGCGCAAGGTACTGGAGGGCTTTACTGCCATTGATGTCGGTGGCGCAACTGTCATCGACAGCAGAGGCATGGGTCAGATGCTTGCGGCCGACATTCCGATCGTGGCCGGTATTGCTCGCCTGCTTGGTGGTTCGCCGGTGCAGGAGAGCAGTAGAACGATCTTCTCGGTCATCAGCAACACGGAAGCGCTGGAGCGCGCCAAGAAGGTCGTACTGGACGCAGTCGGGGACATGACCCAGAAGGGCGTCGGCATCATGTTCGTCGTCCCCGTCGCCGAGGCATACGGACTGATCGAGCCGGAACCGTTACCCTCGGACATCCCCTAGCCGGACTTCGCTTCCGACCAGAATCGCTTGTTAGCTGGCCGGACGGATGCCAATGACCTGCCGCAGGGACTCGAACTGGGGTAGAATCATGAAATTGCTGGTGGCCTCAGTGAGCGACGGCGTTTCTTCGAAGTCGGCCCGGGTCTGGAGGACAACGTCGAGAATGCGCGAACGCAAGAGGTGACACGCCTCTTCGATGCGCTTTCGTTCACCTTCCCCTCCCTCGGCACAGAATACCTCTATCTCGAGCCGCTCCACGAATTCGACGACCGGATCGTCTGCTGATGCCGATTCGTCGGAAGCCTGGATGAGTGTCGCCAATGGGATGACGTGGTCTACGAGGACGTAGTAGCCAAGTTGAAGAAGTCCTGCCACCGTCAGCCGTGGCCGTATGCCCGCGAATCTGTCCCCGTAGCTGGTTGCCAGCTCGCGTTCATAACGAGTGATGTTGGCGGCCATCAGGTCGACTGCCTGCTGAGCTGTCAGGACCTGCTCGTCGGTCGAACCGGCTGCACCCTCTTCCTGAAGGTCAGTATCAGGAGCCGTGCATTCAAGCGCAGAACCTGTGCGTTCGTGGTACAGGTCGATGAGCGTCCGCAGGACGGCGTGCGCGAAGAACCCGTTCTCATCGACGAGATGGCTGGCTGCGGCTCCAGATGCCGCTGATCTTCTGGTTACTTCGGCGTCGACGGCCTTACGGTCCGGACCATCCTGTGATGTGAACCAGAGGGCAACGTCCGGGTAGGCTGCCAGAAACCATGTCGGGAAGCCGATGGGATGCTGCATCGACAAAGCCATTTTGGCCGCCGATGGGGTCGGCTGGACTCCACTCTCTTCGGCCGCCTGTTCCATCAGGGCACCCACGTTGGCCAAATAAACGGACGGAGCAATGCTGTCGGGTATGAAGAACTCGCGGGCGTAGTGCTCGAACTGTTCAGCCTGCTGATCCTCTTTTGGCAGACCTGCGATGCTGTTTTCCCAGATGCGTGTGTTGATGTTCATGACAGGCCTCCCAGTGGACGAGCACGGTCATGCGCTCCATGACTATAAGTTCATGCTACTGCCCCCGTGCGGATTTGTCAATCATGTCCAGCACGTCGCACTGGCATACCGTTCCCCACCTCATGATGGCGCTTCATTTCAGTGTGTTGCTATACTGCATGAAGGCGCGGTACAAGCGTTGACTGTCCGGCCGATTTGGAGGTACTGATGGAAGAACTCAACAGGGCACCCGTAGAAATCAGGGGCCTGGACGATATCCTGAAGATCGTTGTG
>NZ_QXIW01000026.1 GCF_003570985.1 Candidatus Cryosericum hinesii | reverse complement strand
TAGTAGATGTCCCTTGAACAGAGTGTAGAAGCCCTGCGGTATCTGGGGCTGTTCAGCAATCTGGACGCTTCCAGTATTATGTCTACCACCGTGCATGCCCTTCGTCCTGAGGATCGTGTTGCAGCAGCCCGCATTCTCATGCGGGAAAAGTCGATTTCCGGAGTGCCTATCGTCGATGCCGACTTTCGGTTGGTGGGGCTCATTTCGGTCTCGAAGATCATTGAGGCGCTTGCCGACGGGCGTCTGGCTGACTCTGTTGACTCAGTCATGGTACGCGATGTGATCTCTCTGCATGCTCATGACACCTTTGAGACAATCCTGTCCTGTTTCCAGCGCTTCAAGTTTGGACGTTTCCCGGTGGTCGAGGAAGATGGCAAACTGGTCGGCATGATCACGGACACCGACGTCCTGTCGGCGATTATTCGCAGTTTCTACTCGGTGTACGTCCACGACCAGCGACGCACGATTACTCTCGGTAGCTTCTCGGCCCTCTCGAAAGAGTTCGAGAATAGTGCAGACTTTGTGTATGACATAAGCTGTACGGGACTTGAGAATGCTGGCGAAGGCTCGGCTCGGCTCAAGGCATTCCTCCAGACCAAGGGTTTCGGTGAGTCCGTTGTTCGACGGGCGAGCGTCTGTGCCTACGAAGCGGAGATGAATGTTTGTATCCATGCGGGCGGTCAGGGTTCACTCCGGGCCATTGCTCGCAATGGAGAGATCATAGTGCGCGTAGAAGACGAGGGACCCGGAATCGAGAACATCGATCTTGCGATGAAGGAAGGCTGGTCTACCGCGGCTGATGCAATCAGGGAACTGGGCTTTGGTGCGGGCATGGGTCTGCCAAATATCCGCAGGTTCTCCGACCACCTTGTGATTATGTCGGGCAAAGACAAGCCCACCAAGGTTGAGATGATTTTCCTGGAAAGTAAGGAATAGGAGGCAACATGACAGTCCATGACGTCATCGAATCACTGGGTGCGGACGTTGCGGTCGAGGGTGACACAACGCGGCTGGTAACGTCGGGGTATACCTGCGACCTGCTGTCGGAAGTCATCGCCAAAGCTGCCCCGGGATCGGCCTGGGTGACCATCCAGACGCATGTCAATGTTATCGCCGTCGCAGCGATGGTCGGCATCAGCGTTGTTATCGTCTGCGAGGGGCGAACCTGCGAGTCCGACGCGGTTGAGCACGCCGCAAAGGAACACCTGACGATCCTTTATTCCAAGGGTTCGGCGTATACCGTTTCCGGGAAGCTCTACGTTCTTGGGCTGAGGTAGCTCGTGCTGGAGGTACCCGGTGACCTGCACCTGCATTCGTGTCTGTCGCCGTGTGCGGATATCACGATGCTGCCGGGTGAGGTGACGGAGCGGCTTGTAGCGCGAGGGATACGGGTTGCCTCTCTGACTGACCACAACGCGGCGTGCAACGTGCCCGCATTTCAGCGGGTATTTCAGCGGGACGGCATTCTGCTTGTTCCAGGAATGGAGGCTACTACTGCCGAGGAAGTCCATCTGCTCTGCTACTTCGAGACGACAGGTGCCCTCTGGAAATTCGGTCGCAGACTGCTGGCATCGTACCCGCGCATCGTCAATGACCCCGAACGTTTTGGCTATCAGCTTGTTTGCAATGACCGGGATGAGTTCGTAGGCCAGTTTCCCTTTCTGCTATCTGTGGCCAGTCTGCTGAGTCTCGAGGAACTGAGAGGGCTTGTCGAACAGTTGGGCGGTGTCGTCGTGCCGAGCCATCTGGATCGCCGTTTTGGGCTTCTGTACCAGCTGGGGATGGTGACATCAGACATGGAGTTCCCCACATATGAGATCGCACACAAGGCCAACGTCGAGAAAATCGCGGCACAGCTGCCTGGTCACCCACAGTTCGTCTCGAACAGTGACGCCCACAACCTTGATTCCATTAGCCCTCCCAGGTATGTCCTCGAAATCGAGGAGCTGAGTGTTCATGAAGTACTCATGGCTCTTCGACATGAGAATGGAAGAGGAGCAAGGTTACTATGAGGACGATAGCGGACCATGTCCTGGACATTGCTTCCAACAGTGTGACGGCCGGAGCCACTCAAATATGGCTCGACATCGACCATGATCCGTCTGGCCACCTGTTTGTCTTTACCGTTCGGGACAACGGGTGCGGGATGGATGCCGATAGACGCACACGTGTGTTTGATCCGTTCTTCACAACGCGACCGCACAGTATCAGGAGGTTCGGCCTTGGATTGCCATTTCTCAAGGAAAACACAGAGTTGACCGGTGGAGGGGTCGATCTAAAGAGTGTTTCAGGTGAGGGAACGACAGTCAGGGCAACCTTTCATACGGACCACATTGACTGTCTGCCGTTTGGAGACCTGGCATCGAGCATTTTTGCTCTGCTCATCTCTGACGGTGCAGTGCGGTGGCATATCCACCGTGCAGAAGGAAATCTGGCATATTCTGTTGGTACCGAGGAACTGCAAGCGGTTTTTTCGTCGGAAGAAATGTCTGATCCTCAAGCGCAGTTGCTGCTTCTAGAGTTCTTGCGCGAGCAGGAGCGCGACGTGGTCCAAGGCAGCAGTGGCGAATCCGGCCAGAACGGTACGTGAAGGTGCTGGCGGTGACGAAACACGGATTGGAAGACGTATCAAAGGCGACCATTTCGCGTATGGCCACGTATCTGCGCTGTCTTACATACCTTGAGCAGCAAGGTGCGTCGACACTTTCGTCGCGGGAGTTGGCTTCGCTGACCGGGGTGAGCGCTGAACAGGTGAGACAGGACTTATCAGTTTTTGGTCGATTTGGCAAACGTGGCACCGGATACGATGTCGTTCGGCTGAAGACCGAAGTCGAAGCCATCTTCGGGCGTGGCGTCGAACGGTGGAAGTGCTGTATCGTGGGCGTAGGTTCCCTCGGCACAGCGCTCATTGCGAGTCGTATGGTTCGGAAGTGGGGATTCAGGTATGTTGCAGCGTTTGATACGGATCCGCGCAAGATCGGAACCCACGTAGAGCGCATACCTGTGTACTCCGTTGATGAGTTGAAGACGATTGTTCGCCGCGAACACATTGCCATCGGGGTTATCGCCGTTCCCGCCTCCAGTGTCCGAACCGTCGCACGAATCCTGTGCGAGGCCGGGATTCGCGGCATCCTCAACTTCGCACCTCAGAGCATCAAGGCCCCGGAGAAGGTCCCAGTTCTGTCGGTTGATCTCTCGCAGGAGTTCCTCAAACTGTCATTCTACATTCAGAGTGCGGAGCAGCGGGCGAGGGAGGAGCAGACCCAAATCGATGCCGCGTCACACAGCGAGTAGCGGCGCTTCCAAGGTACTACTCGTTGCGGGTGTAAGTAGACATTCATACGTCCGGCTTGCAAAATGCGACGACTGTAATTCCAGCCCTTTCTGCAAGAGGAATTCTGGAGCGTCTCGAGGAAATCGAGTATGAAACGAAAAAAGGGCTCACCAGCAAGTGCGCTGGTAGCCCTTGAGCGGTTGCTTTCAACAGTAGCTCTTACGAAGCAGTAGCCTTGGTCGCAACCTTGGCGGCGTTCGCCTTCTTCATCAGGCGCGACTTCTTACGGGCAGCCGT
This sequence comes from Candidatus Cryosericum hinesii, assembly GCF_003570985.1. Lineage (GTDB taxonomy): Bacteria > Caldisericota > Caldisericia > Cryosericales > Cryosericaceae > Cryosericum > Cryosericum hinesii. The sequence continues at coordinate 5,054 of NZ_QXIW01000026.1, read as the reverse complement.
ATTCTTGTGGACAATGCCCTTCTGAGCGAGTTTGTCGAGTTGTTTCACGGCGTCGACGACTTTCTCGGGGGCATAGTCGGATTTGCGAGCCATATCCAGAGCAAGTTTTGTCTTAGCTGTATGCTCGGTATTGTATGCAGTCCGTGTCTTGGTCTTACGGACGTCCTTAACAGAAGCTCTCTTGATTGGCATGAAACTCTCCTTTGTCTCTTCGGAACTTATCATGTTTACTGTACCCGTTTTTCCCTTGATGTCAATGATTGAAGGGCCCTTGCGTACATGATGAATGAACCATCTTGTCCGTCATGTCGCGAACTACAGGATTCCTAGACTGTGAACGGGGTAGCACAGGTTTTTGGACGCGGCATGTAACGGATATGGAAGGTTGACTCCTGTCCGTGCTGTTATAGAATTCACATGGTCCGCCCATGTTCGGGCAGATCTGATGGATATGCCCCGGATTACTCTGTGTGTTTGGCGAACGTCAGCAGTTCACACCATTGTCGTTTAGTGACGTGGGGAAAGGAGACAGCATGGAGCGCTTGTTACCGGAATTGGTCGATGACCTGGTCATTGCAACCGGAGAACCCGAGGAGTACCGACAGGTCATGAAAACAGAGTTGGTGGCTGGTACCGGTTATTGCAGTGCGACAACAAGAGACCGCAGGTGCCGCTCATGAACCTTGTCGTCCTTGCAGGCGGGCGTAGCCGACGAATGGGATTGCCCAAGTACTGCCTTTCTCTCGCAGGTATCCCCCTGTACGAATACCCCCTGCGTCGGCTTGGTGCGCTGTATCAGCGCCACATTATCGTCGAGAACAATGGCCTCATACCTGCAGACGGCAAGTCGGAGCGACTAGTTGTCAGCGACCTTGTTGCTGATGCAGGGCCTCTGGGTGGGATCTACAGTGGACTCAGGGCCTCAGATGCGGTACTGAACATGGTGGTCGGTGCCGACATGCCGTTTGTTTCTCCTTCATTGGCTCAGGCGATGGGAAAGCGTGCGTGCGTGCAGGATCTGGACATCCTTGTTCCCAACATTGATGGTCTTCTTGAGCCGTTGTTCGCCATCTATTCTTCTCGGGTCGCCAACGTCGCAGCCGAACTGCTGGCATTGGGGGTTCGCTCTGTCCGGGAACTGTTTAACAATAAGTCGTTGCGCATTGGCTTTATTGACCGGGTCTACACCATGCAATACGATGAGCGGTTGATGTCTTTTTTCAATGTGAACACACCGGACGATCTCATTATGGCACACCTGATGATGCGTGCGGGTGAAAAGTCGATAGAGGAAGAACGCGTGTAAATGTGCACATAAATGAGCTGTCCAAGCTATCACTGGCGAGGTCAAGAAGACCCACGTCATCGATGTGGATACGTGCATCAAATGCAGCTCGTGCTATGAAGTCTGCCGTTTTGGTGCTATTCTCAAAACGTAAGATACCCGGAGGGGGTTCATGATGAGTGAGAAATTGATCAACGCAAAGATCGACGGGAAGGACTATCAATTCCCTGTGGGAATGACGATCCTGGATGCCTGCAAGAGTGCAGGATATGATATTCCTACTCTCTGTTACCTTAAAGGCATTGCCGAGGAAGGCGCTTGCGGAATGTGCGTCGTCGAGGTCAAGAAAGCCAGGACCCTTCAAAGGGCATGTGTAACCAAGGTTACCGACGGTATGGAAATTACGACAGATTCTTCCGCCATTCATGAAGCACGGAAGACAAATCTCGAACTTGCACTTGCGCATCACCCTCTGGACTGCATGACCTGCGATGCAGATGGAGATTGCGAGCTACAGGAGCTTGCTTACCAATTCGGCATCAAGAAGAGCCAATTTCTCATTGACAGGGAGGCATTTGAGAGTCCAAAGAAAACCGCATGGGACACGAATCCCTTTATCCAGTTCGACCCGCAGAAGTGTATCCTTTGCAGGCGTTGCGTGGACGCCTGTGAGAACCAGGCATTGGTCGAAGCAATTGGCATGGCAATGAGAGGTTCCGAGTGTGTTGTGTCGACTCCGTTCAACGTGCCTCTTGAGGAGACTGACTGCCAGTTCTGTGGTGCTTGTGTACAGGCTTGCCCTGTTGGAGCACTTGTCGAGAAACCTCGCATCGGCAAGGGCAAGATCTTCAATCTTGAGAAGACCGACACCGTCTGTGCCTATTGCGGAACGGGTTGTGATATTTCCCTGTACAAGGATAAGAAGAACAACCTTGTGATGGCAAGAGGAATCGTAGATGCTATGCCCAACAAGGGGAGACTCTGTGTCAAGGGACGCTATGGTTTTGAGTACGTCAATAGTAATGAAAGGCTCACAAAGCCTCTCATCAAGGAGAACGGGAAGTTCAGGGAAGCCACGTGGGAAGAGGCCATCGCATACACGGCAACAAGGCTCCAGGAGATCAAGGATAAGTACGGACCAGATGCCATTGGCGTACTTGGCTCCTCCAGGTGCACGAATGAGGACAACTTCGCTGTGCAGAAATTTGCCCGTGCAGTTATTGGCACGAACAACGTAGACAACTGCGCGAGACTATGCCATGCCTCGACCATTGCGGGGCTAGGTAAGGCGCTTGGCGCGGCTGCAGCGACGAACCCGGTTGACGATATCAAGAATGCGGATGTAATGTTTGTCATAGGCTCGAACATGACAGAAAGCCACCCCGTGATTGCGCAGTTTGTGAAAGAGAACAAGAAGAAGCGTGGCGCAAAGCTTATTGTCTGTGATCCACGGAAGACCGACCTTGCAAAGGTTGCTGACATCTACATTCAACACTTCCCAGGCACCGACGTGGCACTTCTTAATGGCATGATGAAGGTCATGGTGGACAAGGGGCTTGTCAACAAAGAGTTTATCGAGGCGCACACAGAAGGATATGAGGAGTTCGTAAAGGTTGTTTCGAAGTACGACCTTGATATGGTCTCCAGGTTGACTCGCGTCGACAAGGCACTGATTGAGGAAGCTGCTATTGTGTATGCTTCTGCTCTCAATGCGACGATTTTCTATACGATGGGCATCACCCAACATTCAGTCGGTACGGACAATGTGCTCAGCATCGCAAACCTTGCCCTTGTCACTGGCCACATTGGAAGAGAAGGAAACGGCATCAATCCTTTGAGGGGACAGGCAAACGTTCAGGGATCCTGCGATATGGGAGCTCTTCCCGATGTTTATCCGGGTTATCAGAAAGTAACCGATCCCACTGCCAGAGAGAAATTCGAAAAGGCATGGGGCGTCAGACTTTCGGACAAGCCAGGGCTTCCTGTGACTGAATTTGGAGATGCTGCTCTCAGTGGGCATCTCAAGGCGGTATATGCCATGGGAGAGAACCCTCTCATGACGGAGCCCGACATCACTCATGTGAGGAAGGGACTGGAGGCTCTCGAGTTTCTTGCTGTTCAGGAAATCTTTATTTCGGAGACCGCAGAACTTGCAGACGTTATTTTTCCTTCCGCAGCCGCATATGAAAAGGAAGGAACATTTACAAACACCGAACGAAGAGTCCAGCTGCTCAGAACTGCTCGAGAAAAGCCAGAAGATGCAAAATTCGACTGGGAGATTGTTTCGCTCGTTGCAACAAAGATGGGCTACCCTATGACATACAGGAACGCTGCGGCAGTCATGGATGAAGTAGCAAGCCTCACGCCATCGTACGCCGGTATTCACCATTGGCGTCTTGAGAGAGGTGGTCTGCAGTGGCCCTGCCCCACTGACGAACACGCTGGAACAAAGATCCTTCACTATGGTGCAGTCTTCAAGAGGCCGAGCGGAAAAGCGCTCATTAGTCCAGTCGAGTACATTGAGGCAAAGGAGCTTCCGGATAGGGAATATCCGATACTTCTTACCACCGGAAGAATTCTCTACCACTTCCACTCTGGACAAGAATCCAGAAGAGTGAAAGTTCTCGACACGTTCGTTCCAAGAAACTATGTGGAGGTCAGCAAGGAAGATGCGAAGGAGCTTCATATCGAACACGGCGAAACGGTAAGGGTTTCGACAAGAAGAGGCAGTATCGAAGTCGAGACCAGAATCTCCGATAAGCCGATGAAGGGAGTAGTCTTCATTAGTTTCCATTTCCATGAGGCAAGCGTGAATCTTCTCACAAATGCGGCCCTTGATCCGGTATCGAAGATACCTGAATTCAAAGTCGCAGCATGTAAGATTGAAAAAATCTGATCAGGGGAGGAAAGGAATGGATCTACCGATGTTTACACCACCTCAAATTGCCGAGAAGCTGGGAGATGTTTGTCAGGGCAAGTGCAGGATGCCTATGAAGAAATTCTTTGTTCTTGCGATTCTCGCGGGTGCCTTTATCGCATTTGGTGCACAGTTGTCGATTCTTGTTGGTTCCGATGCGACGCTCGGGTTTGGCTTCACCAAGTTCATTGCTGGAGCCGTGTTCAGCGTGGGACTCATGCTGGTCGTGGTTGCTGGGGCTGAGCTCTTCACGGGTGACAACCTTATTGTTATTTCGGCTTTGGAGAAGAAAGTTCGCTGGGGAGAGGTCCTGAAGACATGGGTTGCAGTCTACATCGGCAATCTGGTCGGCTCGGTCTTTATTGCCCTTCTCTTGTATTGGTCGGGTCTCTGGAGCATGAATGGCAACCTCGTTGGTTCCGCTGCACTCAAGATCGCGGGAACCAAGGTCGGTCTTACCTTCGTTCAGGGACTTGTCAGGGGCATTCTCTGCAACTGGCTTGTCTGCCTTGCGGTGTGGATGGCAACTGCCTCGAAGGATATCATTGGAAAACTGTTCGCAGTCTTCTTCCCCGTCATGGCTTTTGTTGCCTCAGGCTTCGAGCACTCTGTTGCAAACATGTTCTTCATCCCCTACGGCATCCTCCTTAAGTCTGTTCCCCAGGTTGTGGCGGCTACAGGCAAGACCCTTGCAGATTTTGCAGGACTGAACTGGGTAACCCTCTGGACCAAGAACCTCATTCCTGTGACTATAGGTAACATCATTGGTGGCGCATTCTTCGTCGGCTTTATCTACTGGTTCGCATATTTGAAGAAGGGTCCTGGCACTGTGGAGACAAAGTAGGACCAACC
>NZ_QXIW01000025.1 GCF_003570985.1 Candidatus Cryosericum hinesii | reverse complement strand
GCGTTCCTCGCTATCGTGCCAAACATCGCGATGCGGAACCAGCAGATTTCGGCTTTTGCGTTTGGCGGTACCTCACTGCTTATCATTATCGGCGTAGCACTGGAGACTGTGCAGGAGATCGAAGCGTACATGATGATGCGTCACTACAAGGGGTTCATGAAATAATGGCGCAGCACCCGCGTATTATCCTTTTGGGACTACCGGGCTCGGGAAAGGGCACTCAAGGTGCGCTCATCGCGCAAACCTGGAGAGTGCCCACCTTCTCGAGTGGTGAGTACTTCCGGAATCTTCGGCGGGAGGGCAAGCTTCCTGTCGAGGTTGCGGCCAAGATCAATGCTGGGGGTCTTGTGAGCGACGAGGATGTCAACATGATTATCGTCGAATCGTTTCTGTCGACCCAGGAGGCGCAAGCAGGCTTTGTTCTGGACGGGTACCCGAGGACTGTCGCTCAAGCCGCATTTCTCGACGAGTATCTGACAAAGCAAAACCTTAGCTTGACCGCAGCCGTATACGTTGATCTGCCGGTCGAGACAGCGTTCCGCCGCATATCGGGACGGCGTGTCTGTCCTTCCGACGGCAGTGTGTACAACGTGTACTATTCGCAGCCAGAGAGGGAGGGACTCTGTAACCTCTGTGGCGCACCCCTCATCCAGCGGGAAGACGACCGCGAGGAGAGTGTCAAGACACGGATGAGTACGTATGAAGCGGTGACGAAGACTCTGATCGTCTACTACGGCGATCAGGGGAAGCTCATCACTGTTGATGGAGCCAGTGATCCGGGTGCTGTTTTTGCCAGGATACAGGGGGTTCTTGATGATCCGGCTTAAGTCTGCTTCGGATATTGAGCATCTGCGTGTTTCCGGGGCTAAGCTCGGTGAAGTATTGCATCAGATAGGAGAGATGGTTTCTCCTGGTGTGACGACTCGCGAACTGGACCACGCGGCAGAACTTCGCATCCGTGAGCTCGGAGCAAAACCGGCATTTTTGCACTACAGCGGCTATCCGGCAACGCTCTGTGTCTCCATCAACGAACAGGTCATCCATGGCATTCCGGGGCATCGCGTTCTGAATTCAGGAGACGTCGTTTCGCTGGATCTCGGCCTTATCTATGAAGGATACTATGCAGATTCGGCCATTACTGTTGCCTGTGGGTCGGTTGTACCCCGAGACAAGGAGCTTATCGAGACGACCCGAAGGAGCCTGTACGCCGGCATCGACGCCGTGCATGTGGGAGCTCGTCTGGGAGACATCGGCCACGCAGTTCAACAGGTGGCTGAGGCTCAGGGTATGAGTGTCGTGCGCGACTACGTCGGTCATGGTGTGGGAAAGGAACTTCATGAAGATCCCGAGGTTCCCAACTACGGCAGAGCCGGTACAGGAATTACTCTTAAGGAGGGACTGGTGATCGCGATCGAACCCATGGTCAACGCTGGTAGCAGCGCTGTCCGCGTTCTGAACGATGATTGGACGGTTGTTACTGTTGACGGGCAAAAGAGTGCTCATTTCGAGCACACGATAGCCGTCACGGCCCAGGGCCCTGTCATCTTGACACAGCCATGACCAAGAAAGAAGTTATAGAGACAGAGGGCGTCATAGTGGAAACGCTCCCCGGGACGATGTTCCGCGTGAAACTGGGCAACGGCAAGATTGTGCTGGCTCACATTAGCGGAAAGATGAGGCTCAACTTCATCAAGATTCTGCCGGGAGACAAGGTAAGGCTTGAGATAACACCCTATGACCTTTCAAAAGCACGTATCACCTATCGATTGTAGTTGTCGAAGAGTTGAAAGGAGTAGCGACCTATGAAAGTGAGACCGTCAGTAAAGAAGATCTGTGCTAAGTGTAAGATTGTGAAGCGCAACGGTACGATCATGGTGATCTGCGAGAACCCGAAGCACAAGCAGCGCCAGGGTAAGTAAAGGAGGAATAGTGGCTCGTATTAGTGGTATCGATCTTGCTGCTGGGAAAAAGGTCGGGATTGCCCTGACCTACATCTACGGCATCGGCAAGTCAAACTATAAGATGATCTGCAGTGTTGCAGGAGTGTCTGAGGACAAGAAGGTCAAGGATCTAACGGAGAGCGAGATTCTCGCAATCCAGAAGGCCATTAATGACAATCTCGTTGTCGAGGGCGATCTTCGCCGCGAAGTCTCGACCAACATCCGCAGGCTCATGGAGATTAACTGCTACCGTGGCGTCCGTCACAAGAGAGGACTACCCGTTCGCGGTCAACGCACCAGGACGAATGCCCGCACGCGCAAGGGACCGAAGAAAACCGTCGGTTCCAAGGCATCCAAGGTATAGGCAAAGGGGATCGTATGGCAGACATTAAGAAGAAAGTAGTGAAGCGCAAGAAAGAGAAACGGGTAGTTGGCGAGGGGAAGGCATATGTCTTTTCATCGTTCAACAACACGCTTGTAACGATCACCGATGCCCAGGGTGACACTGTATGCTGGGGCTCGTCTGGAAGCAGCGGTTTCAAGGGTTCCAAGAAGGGGACCCCATTTGCTGCCCAGGTGGCCGCACAGAAAGCGGCAGAGAAGGCTATCGCCATGGGAATGTCCAGAGTAAACGTGTTTGTGAAGGGCGCTGGTTCGGGTCGTGAGATCGCTGTCCGTGCTCTGCAGTCTGCCGGCCTCAACGTTTCGTCCATCAAGGACGTTACGCCCATCCCGCATAACGGGTGCAGGCCGCGCAAGATCAGAAGGGTATAGGAGGCGACCATGTCCAGATATATTGATGCGTCGTGCCGGAAGTGCCGTGCACTGAATACGAAACTATTCCTCAAAGGCTCTCGCTGTTCCAGCGGCAAGTGCGCGATCGAGCGCGGGAAGATGGGGCCAGGTCAGCATGGAGTCGACCAGAAGTTCCGCAAGGACAGCGACTACGAACTTCACCTTAAGGAGAAGCAACGCCTTCGCCTAGCCTACGGTCTGGCAGAGCGCCAGTTCAGGGGCTACTTCGCTCTCGCGAACTCCCAGAAAGCGATCCCCACAGGTGGCAAGCTGCTGGAGCTTCTCGAGCGGCGTCTCGACAACGTTGTGTTCCGCATGGGGATCCAGCCGGGTCGCAAGTCCGCTCGCCAGATGGTATGCCACGGCAACGTGTTCGTCAATGGACATCGCGTCGACATTCCCTCGTACCAGGTCAGAGTGGGAGATATTGTGACTCTGACCGATACCGGAAAGTCCATGATCAGTGTGCAGGAGTCTGTTGCTAGCAAACCAGCCACTGTGCAATGGCTGTCGTTCAGCCCTGACAAGTTTGAGGGCACTGTGCTCACGATTCCGACAGCTGAGCAGATTGGAGTTCCCATCAATACCCGTCTTGTCATCGAGTACTACTCGAAGTAGGAGCTTGCCATGATAGAAGGGCTTGAAGGTATCAGACTGACATCTGCTGAAGAGACCGCCGAATATGGCAAGTTCGTCTTCGAGCCATTGCAGCATGGATATGGAACCACGATGGGTAATGCGCTTCGCCGGGTTCTCCTGTCTTCCATTCCCGGGAGTGCCCCGGTGGCAATCAAGGTAAACGGTGCACTTCATGAGTTCACGTCACTGCCAGGCATCAAGGAGGATCTTCAGGAGCTCATCTTCAACATCAGAAACCTCCAGGTCTCCATTATCGACGGCAGTGAAGCCACCCTTTCTCTCAAGCGACAGGGGAGGGGCGTGGTGAAGGCCGAGGACTTTGAGAAGAATTCATTGGTGAAAATCTTTAACCCGGAATTGAAGATCGCAGAACTCTCCGCGGATGACAGCGCTATCGATCTTCAGGTGATATTGCGCACCGGCGTAGGGTATGTCAGCAACGAGGAGAACCATGAACTGTTGAGCGGGACAGTCGACACGATTGCGATCGACAGCATCTATTCTCCTGTACGGACAGCCAATTTCACGGTCGAACCCGTAAGAATCAAGCAGAAGGCCGACTATGAGCGCCTGATCGTCGAGATTACGCATTTCCCGACAACCAGAGCCCGTGATGCGCTTGAAGAAGCTCTTGATATAGTGAATCGCCACGCGCAACAGCTAGGAGTGTGTTTGAAGACGCCGGGTTCCGCGGACAGTGCTCCGGAGGCAACGACGTCGAACGAAAACGTGATGTCGAAGAGCCTGGAGAATGTGGATGGTGTCAAGAGCCGCTGGGCAAAGGTTCTCAAGGATGCGGGTGTCGAGACTGTGGCTGACTATCTAGAGCATCGTGGAGAGCCTGTCCTCGGTTTCGGAGAGGCCGGTCGCAAGAGCGTTGACGAAGCCCTCAGAGATGTCGGCATCAGCGTCCCAGAAGATTAGCGCGCCGCCGATGGTAAGCGCGAACGTGACGAGAGGAGTATTCTTGCTATGAGACATGGAAGAAAGCTGAAGAAGCTTGGCGTATACAGCGGCTTGCGCAGTATGATGTTGCGCAATCTCTCAACCTCAGTGATCGAGAAAGGTCGCATTGAGACAACAATTACTCGTGCAAAGTCAGTAAAGCGTGTAGTGGAGAAACTCATCACGACTGCAAAGGTCGACGATTTGACGACGCGGCGTAAGCTGCACGCCTATCTTCTGACGCCGGAAGCGGTCGACGAGGCCTTCAAGTTGACCAAGGATCGCTACATCACGCGCCCGGGTGGCTACCTGCGTATCATCAAGGCCGGGTATCGGAAGGGCGATGCAGCGAACATGGCGGTCCTGGAGTTTGTAGAGAAGTAGATGATTCGCCTCGACAAGGTCTCGTATCAAATCGAGACCTCCGCGGGGGCTGTCCAGGTCCTTCGTGACATAGACCTGGAGTTGCCAGATGGCTCAATCTCTGCGATTGTCGGTCCCAACGGGTCCGGCAAGAGTACGTTAGCCCGCCTTGTCAGCGGGCTTTTGCGTCCGACGTCCGGTAGTGTGCACTTGCTGTCAGGCATCGGCAGCCTGGTGGTCACGGATGTGCGTCCAGGGCTTGACGTCGGCCTCGTGTTCCAGAATCCGGATAACCAGCTGGTGGCGACGACTGTAGAGGACGATATCGCTTTTGGACTGGAGAACCTCGAGCTTCCCCATGCCGAAATGGTGCAGCGCGTTGGGGATGCATTGCACCTCCTCGGCCTGGAACAGTTCCGCGACTACCCCCCTCACCGTCTTTCCGGCGGGCAGAAGCAGAAAGTGGCTATTGCTGGAGTGCTTGCCATGAAGCCTTCGTTCCTCATTCTGGACGAGGCAACTTCTCTCCTGGATCCGACCAATCGCCGTGAAGTGATGCAGACGGTGCTCCGTCTGAACCATGAATTGGGAATTGGCATTATCATGGTCACTCACCTTCTGGACGAAGTGCTCGTTGCGTCGCGCGTAGGCGTACTGACAAATGGACAGCTCGCAGCTTGGGACTCGCCGCGTGCCATCTTCTCGAATCCTGTGGTCGTGAAGGAGGGGGACTTAGTGCTCCCACTGAGCACCCGAGCGTCGTTTCTTATGCAAGAGCGCTGGACGGACTTCCCGTTGTGTCTGACTCCGGAGGAATTCGCGAGAGCGGCATGTCAATTGATCTGAAGAACGTCGACTATGTCTATGACAGTGGTGAGCCCTTCGAGTACTTCGCGCTCCGGGGGATCAGCCTGCACATCGACGATGGTGCCTTCGTGGGCATCGTGGGACGGACGGGCTCGGGCAAGTCAACGCTGGTGGAACACCTGAACGGACTCTTGTTCTCGACACGGGGCGACGTTATTGTCGACGATGAGATCGTTTCTAACCAGCGGGCAGTGCTTGCCAAGGTGCGCCGCAGAGTTGGCATCGTGTTCCAGTATCCCGAGGACCAGTTTTTTGCTGAGACCATCTTTGAAGAGATAGCCTTTGGTTGCCGCAACTATGGGTTCAGCAAAGAGCAGGTCGACGAAAGCGTTCACAAGGCAATGAGTATCGTCGGTCTTGATCCAGAGCGTTTTCTGCCCTTGTCCCCCTTTCAGCTGAGCGGGGGAGAACAGCGTCGCGTAGCTATCGCCTCAGTCATCGCGATGGGTCAGAAATACATCGTGCTCGATGAGCCCACAGCGGGACTCGATTCTGGCTCCAAATTGGCTGTCCTGGCCGAGCTGGAGTCTTTACGCCAGACGGCGAATGTCACTGTGATTCTTGTGTCTCACAACATGGACGAGGTTGCCGAGTTCTGCAAGCAGGTGATCGTACTTGACGAGGGAACAGTGGCGTTCCAGGGATCAACGGATGCTTTCTTTCGTGATGCAGACCTTGTCGACAGAACGGGACTGGAACTTCCGGAGAGCTACCGTCTAGCCCGTGCGCTCAAGGACTGCGGAAGCACCCTGACAGTGAATGAGTGTTCGACGGGTCGGATGCTGGACTCGTTACGACTGTGCGTCTCTGAGCAGGGAGGAGCATAGTGGCGCTGTCTCGCAGTTTCGTTCTGGGTCAGCACTACCCTGGGACTTCGGCCGTGCACCAGTCTGGTGCACTTGTGAAGCTTGTTTCGACTATTGCTCTCATGATTGGCGTCTTTGTCGCGACGAAGACGGTACAATACATTCCTATTGTCCTTCTCCTGGCCGTTGGCATCGGTGTTTCGAGAATACCTCTGCGTTTTTTTGCTCGTGGCCTCAAGCCCATCCTATTCCTTATTGTTCTCACCGTCGTCGTGCAGGTGTTCTTCACTCCCGGCACTGTTATCTGGCAATTCTGGTTCGTTCGTATCACACGCGAGGGATTGGGATTGGCCGGTTTCATTCTCTGCAGGTTGGTCCTGCTGACGCTGGTGAGCGTCCTGCTCACCGCGAGTACTTCTCCCATAGAGCTGACCGATGCTGTGTCAGATCTGCTGAAGCCCCTGAGCCATATCGGCGTACCTTCTGCCGAAATTGCTCTTGTCATGAGTATCGCTATGCGGTTTGTGCCCACGATTCTTGAGGAAACCGAACGCATCATACGCGCTCAGGTCTCGCGGGGGGCCCGGATCGGGGAAGGTAGCCTCGTCGTGCGTATGAAGAGCTTCATCCCAATTCTGATACCCTTGTTTGTTTCCTCCTTTCGCCGGGCAGACGACCTGGCTGTCGCGATGGAGGCAAGGGGCTTTCGCGTAGGGAGTCCCCGAACGAGATATCATGCACGTCACTTTCAGTCCTTCGATGCTTTCATTCTTCTTGGAACAGCAGCTGCTTTGTCCGGGGTCATCCTATGGCGCCTGTTCCTGTAATGGTGCGTATGGACATAGCCTACGACGGCTCCTTCACCTACGGCTTCCAAAAGCAGAAGTCTCTGATGAGTGTGCAGGGCACCGTCGAGGGTGCGCTGAAGGCCGTTTGTGGATCATACATTCCTGTTGTTGGGGCATCACGAACCGACAGAGGCGTCCATGCCCTTCACAATGTCGTGAGTTTTGTTCTGCGCGACGATGCTCTCTATGAGCGCGTCGTACGGCGCCTTCCCGTCATGATGCCCGAGTGGCTTACCATTCGCAATTGTGTTCGTGAGAGCGCCAACTTCAGCGCTCGGTTTTCTACAGTGACAAAGACCTATGCCTACGTGTTCATCAAGGAAGGAGGCTGGACCCCATTTCTTGCTCGTTATGCGTATCGACTCGAGTATCCCGTTAAGACCGATGCGATGAATGAGGCTGCGCATGCTCTGCTTGGAACGCATGATTTCAAGGGGTTTGGAAACATCGATCCAAGCAGGCCGCATCGGGACACGACGTGCACGCTGAGCACGGCTGATGTCGTTGAAACGGATAAGGCGGTTATCTTCATGGTTTCGGGTGATCATTTCCTGTATCATATGGTACGCCGCATGGCGTACTTCGTCCTCAAGGCCGGGCAAGGGAAGATCGGTGTCGAAACGTGGAACAATGCGTTTGCCGGACCCGACGTCCCGTATACGCGGCAGGTGATGGCGGCTGGCGGCCTCTACCTGGTTGCCGTTGACTACGCTTGATAGCAGTTGCGCGGTGCATGTGGCCATCTGCCCGAACCCTCTCCGGGCGTATGGGTTCACCATCGTTTGCAGCCTCAAGGCGTTGACTAATCGCGGGTTTGTGGTAATCTACTAAGGAATTCACCAGGAGGATATGAATGAAGACAACGTTTTTTAGACCAGAGACGGTTACCCGTCGCTGGATTCTGATTGATGCTACAGACCAAAGTGTTGGACGACTTGCGGTGATCATTGCCAATATTCTTCGTGGCAAGGACAGACCAGAGTTCACGCCGAATGCTATGGTCGGCGACAATGTCATCGTCATCAACGCTTCGAAGTTGGCAATCGACCCCAAGAAGGGTACGCAGACCATGCACTATCATCACTCGTTCTACCCAGGTGGTCTGAAAGCCACGAATTGGAACAAGATGCTTGAGACGCGGTCAGACTTCCTGCTCAAGCGTGTGGTTCGCGGCATGCTGCCCAAGAATACACTTGGCAAGGAACTGCTCAGCAACCTGCGTGTCTATCAGGGGCCCGAGCATCCTCACCAGGCTCAGAAGCCTGTTGAGTTCAAGGCTAATTAGGGAGGATGCTGTGCCAACCACTCAGATTTGGGGAACGGGTAAGAGAAAGACTGCTATTGCACGCGTTCATCTCGTTGCTGGAACCGGCAAGATCGTTGTAAATGGCAAGCCGGTCGAGGTCTACTTTCCAGTTCAGACGGTGTCCATGAAAACCATGGCCGCCTTTACAGTCATGGGAGGTACGCCTGTATTTGATGCGATCGTGAGCGTTGCCGGTGGTGGCTTCAATGGCCAGGCCGAAGCCGTTCGCCATGGAATTGCTCGTGCGCTGGTTGAGCAGGACCCGGAGAACAAGCCGGTTCTGAAGAAGGCCAAGCTTCTGACGCGCGATGCTCGCATCAAAGAGCGCAAGAAGTACGGTCTCCTAGGCGCCCGCAAGGCTACTCAGTACAGGAAACGTTAGACAGACTTCTCGTATTTTACTGGGGGCAGCAGGACATTGTGCCTGCTGCCTTTTTTGATACCCTGTAGGTACGCTTACGTAGTGGAGGAAACCAACGATGAGGATTCACGATACGCTGACGCGAAAGACCGTCGAACTCGTGCCCCGTGAGCCAGGCAGAATCACGATGTATGTCTGCGGGGTTACCCCGTATGCCTCGGCACACATCGGGCACGCGCGGACGGCTGTCGTCTACGATCTCCTGAAACGCTACCTCCGGCACGCCGGCTATGCGGTGACCCACGTCAGCAACTACACGGACATCGACGACAAGATCATTCGGCGGGCTCAGGAACAGGGAGTTGCGCCCCTGGATCTCTCTGCTCGCTACATTGGCGAATACCTCGAGGATATGGCAGCCTTGAATGTTCTTACTCCTGACATCACGCCGAGGGTATCTGAAAGCATTCAGGACATCATTGATCTCATTGGTCGCATTGCCGCAAATGGTTATGCCTACGTCTCATCAGACGGAGTTTACTTCTCTGTTCGCAAGTTTAGCCACTACGGTCGTCTTTCAGGACGTTCTGTCGACGAGATGCGCAGCGGAGCCCGGGTAGAAGTGAACGAAGCGAAAGAGGACCCCCTGGATTTTGCCCTGTGGAAGCTTGCCAAACCTGGCGAGATCTCATGGGACAGCCCTTGGGGAAAGGGTCGTCCGGGATGGCATATTGAGTGTTCGGCGATGAGTCTGAGGCATCTCGGGGCAGGGTTCGACATTCACGGGGGAGGCGAGGATCTCATCTTTCCTCACCATGAGAACGAGATAGCACAAAGCGAAGCAGCTTTGGACGGACAGCAGTTTGTTCGTTACTGGATGCACTCCGGAATGGTCAACATGGGCGGCGAGAAGATGTCGAAGTCACTCGGCAATGTCATGACCGTGCGCGAACTGCTGGAGCAATACCCGGGGCAGGTCGTCCGGCTCTATCTTCTCCAGACGTCATATGAGAAACCACTGAAGTTCAACATTTCGGGGTTCGGACAGGCATTCACAACCTATGAGCGCATGGCGGAGTTCGGGGCATTTCTGCAAGGATTGGGTCAGGTCTCCCATGACGGCGTCGAGCCAGAGTTTGAGAGCGTATGTTCCAGCTTTCTCGGTGAGTTTGACGCTTCGCTGGCAGACAATCTCAACATGTCCCGTGCACTTGCTTCCGTCTACGAGTTCATGACTCGAGTGCGCCGCACGGCTTCGGAGCGGCTGCTTGGTGGATCAGAGGCTTCTCGTGCGCTCGAAGTCTTCCGCTCGGCTCTCTGGGTGCTTGGCCTCGACCAGACGAATGACTACATGGGACACAAGTCCAGTCTTCTTGCCGGCAAGCAGCATGCGCTCATGGCCGTTGCCGCAGAGGTTGGAGTTGCTGTGGACGATCACAATTCCACGAGCGATCTTCTCGATACGATTGTCATGAAGCGTCGGGTCGCTCGTGAGGCAGGACAGTACGACGTGGCTGACCAGATCAGGGAGCGCCTCAGGGGTGTTGGTATCGCTCTGGAGGACGGCGTTGATGGTGTGAGGTATCGCATCCATGGCTAATAGTGATAGAACAAGACCGGAAGGTATGCTTATTTATGGTAAGAACTCGGTTATGGGTGCGCTGTCCGCTGAGCATCCGGTCGAGAAAATCATCTTTGAATCCGGTAGCGACAAAGACGACCGCATCCGGATGATCAAGGATGTAGCTTCACGGCAGAAGGTGCCGATGGAGTATAAGGTCGGATCGTGGTTCCAGAAGACCCTTGGTGATGTCCCTCATCAGGGTATCGCCGCTCAGTGCGCGCGACTGCGATTATTGGACATGAACGCTCTCATGGGGGCGATGCCTCCTGAGCCCGCTGGCCGTTCAGTCGTCCTTGTGGATCAGGTCACCGATCCCCACAATCTGGGAGCGATTATCCGTGTGGTCGCTGCGTCAAGGGCCGGGGGTCTCATCGTCACGAAGGACCGGACAAGTCCCTTCTCGCCAGCGGCAGTATCTGCCTCAGCCGGGACGGTATTCGGTCTTCCAATTGCCGTTGTAGCAAATCTGGCATATGCCATGGAACGACTCAAAAAGGACGGCTATTGGCTTTACGGGCTGGACGCTGTAGACGGCCATGACTACCGGAAGGAGAAGTACGCATGTCCTTCTGCCTTTATTGTCGGCAGCGAAGGTGCCGGCATGCGTGAACTCACCAGGAAGAATGCGGATTTCTTCATCACGATTCCGATGAAGCCTGGTGTCGACTCGCTGAACGTCTCCACGGCGCTCGCGGTCGTGCTCTTCCGTGCCATCGAGTCCTAGAAATGGTCGCTCACCGGAACACGTCGAATCGCTGAGGCAGCGCTTTCTGGCGGGCGACAATACAGCATTTGAGGAGCTGCTGGGGATGTACTTGCCTCTCCTCAAATTTGTTGCCCGCAAATACTGCACCGAGCGGGACGAACGAGACGATTGCCTCGCTGAGGCTGTTCTGGGCTTTCTGCGCGCCATTCGTACCTACAATGTCCATCGGGGCAGTCTCGACGGGTACATCGCCACTGTCGCCTCGCACAGACTCATCGACATGGCACGTCGGGCTGCCGGACCTCGCGTCGAACTGTCGGACACCCTCGACGGATGGGGGAGTTCCCTCGGCGACCCTGCAGAGGCAGGAGTTCCCGACATGGTAGCACTTGCTGTCACACTCAGCGATTGTGAGCGCGCATGTTTCGAGAGGCATCTCCGAGGTGAGAGCCTCGAGGTCATCGCCACAGGACTGAAGATGTCGAAAGCGTCTGTTTCGAATGCGCTCGCAAGAGCAAAGCGGAAGCTGGGGAAAGCGCTTTCATAGGCCTGCCCCGCTCTACAGGTTGACAGACGCGGCTTTGCACCTATACTAACTGCGATGCAGGCCGACGTAGCTCAGCTGGTAGAGCGGTTGATTTGTAATCAACTGGTCACCCGTTCAATTCGGGTCGTCGGCTCCAGTGTGGGTAGGTGGCCGAGCGGTTAATGGCGGCAGACTGTAAATCTGTTGGCAATGCCTACGGGGGTTCGAATCCCTCCCTGCCCACCATTGCACTGGCGGGAATAGCTCAGCGGTAGAGCCCCTGCCTTCCAAGCAGGTTGTCGCGGGTTCGAATCCCGTTTCCCGCTCCAGCGTTTCAACTGGAGCTGCACTCCTCCTTCAGGAGGATCGTGCATGCCCTCTCGGGCAGCTTCTGAAGTGCGGCACCTCCTACGGAGCGTTCGGTGCTCCGATGGTGATTGACTTCTTGTGCTTTTCGAGTAGTATACATACTGCTGTTTGTGTGCCTATGCACAACGACAGCGAGGAATGCGGGGTGGAGCAGCCTGGTAGCTCGTTGGGCTCATAACCCAAAGGTCGACCGTTCAAATCGGTCCCCCGCGACCAAGCCCATGTAGCTCAGTTGGTAGAGCGTATCCTTGGTAAGGATAAGGTCACCAGTTCAATTCTGGTCGTGGGCTCCATTTTATTGTGTATACGAGAGCACATCTCACGGGAGGTTATAATGGCGAAAGAG
>NZ_QXIW01000024.1:22906-69405 GCF_003570985.1 Candidatus Cryosericum hinesii | reverse complement strand
GTAGCAGACGAGAGGTCGTTGCCCAGTTGGCTGGTTACGAATCCCGAACTGACGGGCTCACCGTCGTCCATATATTTTCGGACAATGGCCAGCAATATGTTCTTCTGCCGTTCTGTCAGGAACATCTATCTCACCCCCTTTATTGTACCGATTAGCGCTGGGCTGACAAGCAAGGAGCGGGCGACCACCACGAGGGCGACCACCCGCTCCTGAGGACTGTGAAAGTGTCCTAGCTCTTCTGGAGCAGTGCGTCGACCTTCGTTGTAATGGCCCGCTTTGGAACGGCGCCGATCACCTGATCAACGACGACGCCGCCCTTGAACAATGCCAGCGTCGGTATGCTCATGACGCCATAGCGAGCGGAAATCTCCTGATTCTCGTCCACGTTCAGACGAGCGACCTTCAACTTGCCTGCATATTCATTGGCAATCTCGGCAATGACTGGTGCAATCATGCGGCACGGGGCGCACCACGGGGCCCAGAAATCGACCAGGACAGGTAGCGAAGAAGAGAGTACCTCGCTCTGAAAATTCGCGGTTGTTGCAACAATCTCGTTGTCTTCCATGTGTTCCTCCTTGCAGGATTGTCTGCTCAATGCTATGTCTGCTTCACCACTCTACTTGAGTTCACTGTATGTAAGAAGAAGTTTCTCCAGGCGCTCCAGTTCCTTCTCGGGGGTAAGATCCTGTTGTACGCGGCAGCCGACTTCGTTGAGAAGGATGTCGGTTCCGATGCGGCCTATGGCCGCATGAACAGCCACAAGCTGCACCAGGACTTCATCGCATGGACGACCTTCGTCGACCATCTTCTGAATCCCGCGCAACTGCCCTTCGACACGTCGAAGGCTATGTAAGACCTTTGTCTTCTCCATCATATACCCCTTGGGGTATATTAGNNTGACCAGTCTGGTCGTTTTTCTTGTCGTGTTTGCGGTCCTCGCAGTTGTCATTGGCCAGTTGCCAATAGAGCCCGTTAAACTGCCGATTCCGTTCTTCCCGACAATACAAACGTCAGTCAAAGCAGTAGCCTACGCCTCCTTCTTCATCGGTCTGCTGCTTGCCACTATAATCGCTTTCGCCGGCGACATGGCCCTCCGGAAGAGGTTCCGCGCGATGATGCTTGGTCAGAACAAGCGACTGAAACCAGGTGGCAAGAGCCAGGAGATCACCGCCGACACCACGGTAACAACTCTTCCCAGCGAGCGCAAATCTCCAGAATGAACCGGCACAGCACGGTGCAGATCACCCGCGCCGCCCTCATTGCGGCGATGTACATTGTCTTCACAATGGTTCCACCCTTCAATGCCATCAGCTACGGAGTCGTGCAGTTCCGGCTGGGAGAAGCTCTCGTCCTGCTGCCATTTTTGCTCGACGAGGCAGTCGTTGGCGTAGTCATCGGTTGTCTTGTCGCCAACCTGTTCTCCCCGTTTGGCCTCATCGACGTCGTTATCGGTACCGGTGTGACCGCGCTGGCCGCCCTTCTCACAAGACGTTTGCGCAGAACCGGTAAGCTCTGGCTGGCAGCCATACCGCCGATCGTCCTCAACGCGCTCATCGTGTCCGCCTATGTATCGACACTCACCCTGCCGGGAGCTGAGAACCTGCCTCTCACACACAGCCTCACGGCGAGTCTGCGCTTCATCCTGGCGCACTTCTCCTGGGGAGTCTATACGCCGGTGGCGCTCTCGATCCTGGCTGGTGAGGCGGCCGTTGTCATTCTTCTCGGCCTTCCCGTGCTTGTCCTGGTCAGTCACAATATCCATCCCGTCAAGGAGGTTCGATGACCTATACCGTCGCTCTTGCCCAGGTGAACCCTGCGTGCGGTGACTTGGAATACAACGTGAAGATGCACATCGACCAGACTGAGCGGGCACTTGAGGCCGGGGCCGGCCTGATTGTCTTCCCTGAACTGTCACTCACCGGGTACACGCTCAAGGACCAGACGCTTGACGTCATGCGCCCCGCCGACTGCCCTGAGTTCGCCGGCCTCCGTGAGCTTTCGCGCCACATCGCGATCTGCGCAGGCTTCGTCGAAGAAGGCGAAGACGGCATTCCCTACAACAGTGCGTTCTTCATGGACGCCGGCGAAGTCCGCCACGTCCACCGCAAGATGTACCTGCCCACACACGGCATGTTCGAGGAACTCAAGTTCCTTGGACGCGGGAGGGAACTCTCAGTCTTCGACACACGCTTCGGGCGCACTGGCATCGTCATCTGTCGTGACCTGTTCCATCCCCTTGAGGTGTCCACGATGGCCGCTCTCGGCGTGGAACTGCTGCTGGCGCCCAGTGCCATGCCGGCACGCGGATTTGGCGGCGAGGAACTTGGAATCGAGCAGACCGTCGGCTTGGCCCTCGGTTCGGCCAGCACGTTCCTCGGGATGTTCGTCGTATATGTCAACCGCGTGGGATTCGACGACGGGCTCGGCTTCTATGGAGGTTCGGCTCTGAGCGACCCAATCGGAGGGATCACCGTGTCAGCCCCACGGTTCGAGGCAGTACAGCTTCTCGGAACCGTCGACACGTCGCACATTGCACGACACCGCTATCAGCTTCCCATTCGCCGGGAGGAAGACCTGGAGATCATACGCCATGCTCTGGAAACGAGGAGGAACTCATGACAGTGGATACCCTCGCTCTCAACAACGCATTTGTCGAGGACTATCTCAAACGTTTCGTCCAGGAAGAGCTGCACACAAGTGGGTTCACAGAGGCGTGCATTGCCCTTTCCGGTGGACTGGACTCTGCACTGGTGCTCAAGTTGGCCGTCGACGCTCTCGGAGCCGACCATGTTCACGCCATCTTCCTTCCCTACAAGATCAGTTCAGCTGAAAGCAAGCGGGATGTGCGCACGATGTTCGAATTCTGCGGCATTCCCTGGCAGGAGCTGGACATCAGTGGCATGGCCGATGCATACCTCGCATTACAGCCCGGCATCGACCGGTTGCGGACGGGCAACCTGTTGGCTCGCCTGCGCATGGCCGTCATTTTCGACCAGTCGAAGAAGGAGAATGCCCTTGTCGTCGGAACCAGCAACAAGAGCGAACTGCTGGTCGGCTACTCGACGTGGTATGGTGACATGGCATGTGCCATCATGCCCATCGGCGACCTGTACAAGAC
The DNA here is from genome assembly GCF_003570985.1 of Candidatus Cryosericum hinesii. Lineage (GTDB taxonomy): Bacteria > Caldisericota > Caldisericia > Cryosericales > Cryosericaceae > Cryosericum > Cryosericum hinesii. Next base: position 66,287 of record NZ_QXIW01000024.1, on the reverse strand, counting down.
CCAGGTGCGGTCGCTCGCGCGTCACATCGGACTGCCACAGCAGGTCATCGCCAAGCCGCCTTCCGCCGACCTCTGGGCTGGCCAGACGGATGAGGGAGAAATCGGTGTAAGCTACGAGACACTCGATCAGGTCCTGTACCTCCTGGTCGACCAGCGCTGCTCGTCTGCCGAAGTCATATCAGAAGGCTTTGATCTTGACCTTGTGCAACGGGTCGAGCGCAAGATTCTGACATCCCAGTTCAAACGCGTTCCTCCTCCTATCGCCAAACTGTCACAGCGCACCGTCGGCACCGATTTCCTCTACCCGCGCGACTGGCGCAAGTAGTCCGCGCCGCCTCAGGGCATTGATCAACAAAGAACGCCCCGGTCTGATGGCCGGGGCGTTTGCTGTCAAGCGGCAGTGTGGCTGGTCGGCCAGAATCTAGTAAAAGGTCTTGGCTTCAAGGACAATGTCGGCCGGGATGACGTGTGGCTGACTCGTCGCTTCCTTGAGGTCAGTAAAGGCAATGCGCTGCCCAACCTCGCCCACAAGGATGCCAGACTTGCCTTCGCGCACTGCGTTCACGGCCGCAAGGCCCAGTCGAGTGGCCAGCAACCTGTCAAAGACTGTGGGCGAGCCGCCCCGCTGGAGATAACCCAGCACCGTGACGCGTATGGACAGGTTGGTTGTGCTGGCCAATGCTTCTGCCAGTCCGTATCCCGCCACGGGCCTGCCCGCAACAGTCGGTTCATGTGTGGCTACCGGGTATCCCTCGGCCACGACGACGATGGAGAAATCCTTCCCCTCTTCCTTCCGCTGCTTGAGGTGTGTTGCCAGCGTCTCTATGGGTACAGGCTGCTCAGGAATGGCAATGAAATCGGCTCCCCCTGCGAGGCCACCGTACAGTGCCAGCCAGCCGGACTGACGGCCCATGACCTCCACGATCATGACTCGATGATGCGCCGACGCCGTCGAATGGAGCTTGTCCAGCGCATCGCTGATGGTCGTGATCGCGCTGTCGAATCCTATGCTGAAGTCGGTGCCAAAGATATCATTGTCGATGGTATTGGGCACGACAACACATGGAATGCTGTTTGCGTCAAATACTGCCGCCACAGCGACGGCACTGCGGTCGCCGATGATGATGCTGGTCGTGATGCTATTGCTTTCCAGGACACTGCGTATTTTCTCCAGGTTCTGGACCGCAAACTCGGACGACACCCGGGAACTACCGAAGATGCTTCCACCCAGAGGAAGGATACCGGAAACTGTCTTCTTGTTCATGATCTCGATCTCGCCACGCACGAGTCCTTCGAACCCGTCCCGTACCATCAGGACATCGTATCCGAGCTCAAATGAACGCCTTGCAACGGAGCGAATGGCTGCGTTCATACCTGGTGCGTCCGCCCCTGCCGTCATGACTGCGATACGTCTCATCTGTGTTCCTCCCTTTCCCTTTCTGCTAGCGGGTCACGCCGGTGAACTGGAACCCCTCGACCCGGATACTGGGGAGCACCATGGCGCCGATTCCGAATGATGAAGCCAGGACCGCGCGGTTCCGGCTGATTTCGACAGTGTGCGCAAGCATGTCGACGAGCCCCTGCGTAAACCGCAGATTTCGAACCCCATGCGTCTTACGGCCGTTCTCGATGAGGTACGTGCCGTCACGCGTCGTCCCGGTGACCACCGCGCCCCTCGGCTCGACAGGGTTGCCGTACCAGAAACGGGTCACATAGATGCCACGTTCGACATGCGAAACCATGTCGGCCTCACTGCTGTCACCCGCGCCCATGAAGATGTTGAGCGGATAGGGGCCGATGTCGTTTGGCTGCTGAAGCGAGTGTCCTGTCGTCGCGCGACCCATCTTGGCAGCGTAGTAGGAATCGTACACGACGTTCCCTCCCTTGCCCTGAGTCAGGAAATCGACGCGATGCTTCGGCATTCCCTCGAAATCGAAGGGAACAGGCATTCCTGCAGGATCCAGCCCGTCGTCGTATAGACTGACGATGGGGGAAGAGATCTGCTCACCCTCGTGCCCCTCAAGGAAACACGTGTGCTGCTCGACACTGCGAGCGGACAGGGCAAGATAGGCCAGCATGCCCATGAGCTCCTCGACGGCAAACGGGCTCAGGACAACCTCAAAGGCTCCGGGTTCGACCTCAGCGGGATGCCGTGTCTCGACTGCCGTGCGCACAGCTTGTTCGCCTGTGACTTCCGGATCAATGTCCGCAACGTCAGCCGACGACATCAGACTATATCCGGAACTGTCATCGCCCATGACGACGGCTTTCAGAGCTGCGACCGTGTACTGCTGATAGGCTGCTGTGCCCATCGAACTCACAACTGCCAGTTCAGAGTTCTGCACCTGATAGGTCCCAGCCGCCCGAAGGCCCTCGTGCTCTGCGCGCTCAATGACCTTCTTCACAGCAAGAACGCGTTCTCCGGGCTGGGAGGCGGCGGTCGCCGCGACCCATCCTCCGACGCGTCCTGCAGCTATCGGCTGAGGAGATGGAAGACCTGGAAACCCGGGATCGTCAGGCATGAGCCGGGCGGCCTGCGATGCCTGCCGAACAATGAGCGCCAGACCCTCGGGAGAGCAGTCGGCCGTCGAGGCACTTCCGACCTTCTTCCCAACGACGGCGCGCACCTGAACCTGCGCCGTGTGCTCGGCCACGTTCTGATGGATGATGTTCTCGGCATACCACGTGAGAGCGCTGTTAGAGGTCATGGTAACGATCTCTGTCTGGTCTGCATCCGACGCCTTCAGCGCGTCATTCATAAGACCATGAAGCTGTTCTCTACTCATGGAGCACTCCCACCTGAACATGGCGGAACCGGGCAGGAGATGTACCGTGGGACACATGCGCCACCTGCATCGGTTCGCCCTTTCCACAATTGTCGACACCCCACACGTGGTACAGCTCAGGGTTTCCGATGCCGTCACAGGACCTCCAGAACTCATACGTGACGCCGGTATACGTCGGGTTCCTGACCATGTCCTGCAATTTCCCTCCCCTGATCTCCCAGCCAATCTCACTGCCGAACTGGAAGTTCAGGCGCCGATCATCGATGGACCAGCTCTTGATGCCGTCCACGTAGAGTCCGTCCTCGACGCCGGCAATCAACTGCTCAAAGGTCAGATCGCCCGGTTCGAGGTTGATGCTCACCATACGGACAATAGGGCAGCGTGCGAAGCCATCGGCCCTCATCGCCCCCATGGGCTCCTCGCCGACGACGGGAGCTGATGCACGAGAGTTGAGGTAATGCTCGAAGATGCCGCCCCGTACCAGGTACACTTTGCGGCCCCTCACCCCCTCGTCGTCATACACGAGTCCACCCAGCGCGTGGGGAATCGTGGGATCCGCGGTCAAATTGACGATGTCGGACCCGTAGCGGAAGCTGCCCTTCTTGTCGGGCGTCAGAAATGATGTCCCGGCGAACGATGCCTCCATGCCCATGACCCGGTCCAGCTCGGATGGGTGACCGCATGACTCGTGGACCTGCAGGGCGAGCTGCTGCCCTCCGACAACCAGGTCTTTGACGCCTGACGGACACGGTTTGGCGGAGAGGAGCGCCAAGGCTCCCCTGGCGGTCGGTTCGGCATGTTCCAGCAGCTTCATTGCTTCCACGAACTCCCAGCCCGACTGCGCGTTGTCGCCTGAGAAGGACATGGGGTAGCTGCGGACCTGGACGTCGCCCTCATCGCTGGCAGCCATGGCGCTGACGCCGGCCCCGCTCTCGACCCGGTCCTGGACGATATACGAACCCTCGGAGGACGCGAAGATCTTGCGCTCCTTCAGAAACTGCATCTGACCTCGCGCCAAAACGACTCCCGGTAGCATCATCGTCCTGGTAGCTTCGGCGAGCAGTCCGATTTTGTCAGAATCAGGGATCGTGAAGGGATCCACGTCCGCCTGGTGCGGTATCATGTCTTGACTGAGAGCAACCGGCGCCAGGACGACATCCTTCTTCTTTGCCAGCGCACTCGCGTGCGCGATGGCCACCGCCTCTTCGGCGATATGGTCGGCCTCGGCGTCGGTCACGACGGACGATGATGAAAATCCCCATGCCCCGTTCGCAATGACGCGGACCCCAAATCCACGCTGATGAGCATGCACGACGGCGCGGGGTGCTCCCCCGACAACCGACACATCCTCTCGTTCCATATCAATGAGACGGCAATCGCAGTAGCTTGCGCCGAGGCGCTTCGCTCCCGCAATGACCCGCTCCGTGAACTTGTCCACTGGTCACCTCCCTGGTCGACAATGTCAGTATATTGGAGCATCCGCCAAAAGCAACGCCAGGAGCTATAAGCCGTTGGGCCCACCAACCTCTTCTTTGCCAAACCTGACGTTCAGGCTAGAATTGTCACGGTGATGAGATGAAGAAAACCGTTAAGTCGCATGGCCTGTTGCACATAACCCTCCAAAATCAGCGCTGGCTCGCCGCCTTTATCCTTGTGGCAGCAACCCTGGGTGCCATGACCTTGTGGGCACTTCGTGGAAAAGAGACGACGCTGCACGTGGCCTCACAGTTCAAGACCAATGATTATCCTATTGGGATCGTAGGCACACAGGACCAGGGATATGCTCTGACGGCGACCGGCCAGATATTTGCGTTACGTGGATGGGCGAGCCAGAGCGAAGGTGTGGAACTGGGGGATAATCCCACGTCATTCACGTTGAGTACGTCGGGCAAGTACCTTCTGGTAGCAGGACAGCGACTGACATTGCTGGATGATGCCCTTCACCAGAAATGGTCGCGACAAACGACGGCTCCCAGCGTGGTCGAGCAAGCCGTGTTCACCATCACCGGAGGGGTTGCCGTCGTCTACTCGTTCCTGAAAGACCAATCCCGGCAATTCGTCATGTACGACATTGCCGGCAAGTACCAGGAAGGTTACACCGTACCCGATTTCGGCCGTGGGTCGCAGATCAGCCTTGTGCGCAGCGGAACGCTCGTCGTGACACTGGAAAGCGGCACCATCTACACCGTCTCGCCGCAAGGAAAGGTCATCGCCAAGTTCACGGTCCCCAACCCAGGTCAGAAACTGGCAGGACTCGTCACGGTTGTGGACGACAGCGGCACACGCATCCTGGCCGGCTACGGCCGCAGCATCTTGGGCACCCCCGGTTCCCTGCCCCGCTATCTGTTCGACCAGACGGGCAAGAAGATAGCCCAGATTTCGGCCACTTCCGACAATCCCGACCTTCGCGCGCTAGGTAACGACTTTCTGACCTTTGGACGCACTGCAGAGATCTTCGACAAGGATGGCAAGCAACTGCTGTCAGCCTCAAAACTCAACTTCAATGCAATCGACGCCTCGATGTCCGATGGAGAGTGTGCACTCCTGTTCCAGGAACAATCTACCTCTCAGACTGCGGTCTATTTCCTTGGTATCTACGACATGAAAACGCGAGCACTTGTACACCAATGGAGTATGGCTGAGAGCGACGAGGTACGAGTGTTCCAGCTGCCGGGGATGCGCTCTGCCCTTGCCCTCGGCAGCGGTTTTTCCATTCTGACGCCCTGACAGGAGGGATCCGTGGACCGCGACACAGCGCGCGAACGCATACGACAGCTCAAGACAGAGATCGAACTTCACAACTACGAGTACTATGTCCTGGACAGCCCGAGGATACCAGACGCAGCCTTCGACGCCCTGATGCGCGAACTCAAGAGTCTGGAGGATGAGTTTGCGGACCTGGTGACGCCGGACTCACCGACACAGCGCGTGGGCGGAACCCCTCTCGGGGGATTCACGACCGTCCGGCATCGCGTTCCGATGCTCAGCCTCAGCAACATGTTCTCCGAAGAAGACGTCGTCCTTTTCGACGCCCGCGTCCGGCGAGCACTTGGGCAGGATGACCCCATCGAGTATCTGACGGAAATCAAGATGGATGGACTTGCGATCTCACTTCGGTACGAGAAGGGTCTCCTGGTAGAGGGCTCCACACGCGGAGACGGCGCAACGGGCGAAGACGTCACCGCCAACGTCCGGACGGTGCGTTCCATCCCCATGAACCTGGGTAGCATGGGGGGCCGTATCCCGACATTGGTCGAGATTCGTGGCGAAATGGTCATGTTCAGGCGTGACTTCGAGGCACTGAATGCCGCGCGAGCTGCCTCAGGCGACCCCCTGTTTGCCAATCCACGCAATGCGGCTGCTGGGACCCTGCGTCAGCTGGACCCACGCATCACCGCTTCACGCCCACTGCATCTGGTGGCCTATGCACTGGGGGAAACATCGGAAGACCTGGTACTTCCCACCCAGAAGAGCTTGCTGGACTGGATTGCCGGCGTCGGCTTCCGTATATCGCCGTTTGTGCGCCTGGTACGGACACCCGCCGAGATGTGGGCAGCTACCCGGGAGATTTCAGCTGCCCGCAGTTCGCTGCCGTTTGCTGCCGACGGTATTGTATTCAAAGTGAACGAGATATCACTGCAGCGTGCGCTGGGCCAGACGGCCAAGGAACCTCGGTGGGCCTCGGCATGGAAGTTCCCTCCCGAAGAAAAGGAAACACGCCTCGAAAATATCATCATCTCTATCGGTCGAACAGGTGTTGCAACGCCGGTCGCGGTGCTCACGCCGGTCGAGATCGACGGGTCGATCGTTGCGAGGGCGACCCTGCACAACGACGACGAGGTCAAGCGTCTTGGCATCCTTATCGGAGACACGGTCGTCGTGCGCAAGGCAGGCTCGGTCATCCCCGAGATTCTGGGACCGGTGCTCTCCGCCCGCACCGGTATCGAGCACCCCTTCATCATGCCGGCCGTATGCCCAGTGTGCGGCTCGCAGCTGGTGCGTATCGAAGATGAAGCCGCCACCAAGTGTGTGAACGCCTCGTGTCCCGCACAGGTGCGGGAACGGCTGCTGCATTGGTGCTCGAAGGACGCCATGGATATCCAGGGCATAGGAGAAGCCGTGGTCGACCAGCTTGTCACGGTGGAACTGGCACATGATGTCGCCGACCTCTACGACCTGACGGAGGAGCAGCTTCTTCAACTGGAGCGCATGGGATCTCTCGTGGCCCGCAAACTTCTAGTTCATCTCGAAGAGAGCAAGGGAAGGGGTCTTGCCCGTGTGCTGTATGCCATGGGCGTTCCTCAGGTCGGCGAGGTAGGCGCCCGCGATCTGGCCCAGGCCTTCGGCTCCATGGAGACGCTTGCATCGGCCACGCCTGAATCCCTGATTCATGTCTACGGCATCGGAGAGAAAACCGCCGAGAACATCACCGCCTTCTTCCAGGAAGAGCACAACCGCACGCTCGTCGAGCGCCTCCGGAAGGCAGGAGTTCATATGGAGGGCGTCGCGGCCCCCGGGGCGCACGGTCCCCTCAGCGGCAAGGTCTTCGTCTTCACCGGAGAGCTGTCCACCATGGCCCGCAGCAAAGCACAGGAACTAGTGCGTGCGCTCGGAGCCGAGACGTCGGAGACCGTTTCCCGGAAAGTAACAACGCTCGTCGCAGGATCCGCCGCGGGGAGCAAAATGGCCAGGGCCCGGCGGCTGAAAATCGAGATCCTTGACGAACAGCAGTTCCTCTCTCTCGTCGGGCAGGGGACCTGAGAAAACAGGCACAGGAGGTATCATGGGTATGATCATCGACAAAGAGACGCTCGAACACGTGGCTTCACTCGCGCGTCTCGAGATAACCCCAGAAGAGGAGGGGCCTCTTCTGGGGGACCTCGAACGTATCCTCGGGTATGTCGCACAGTTGGGCTCCGTCGACACATCAGCCATCGTCAGAAAGCGGCCCGCCATGACCGAACTCCGTCCGGATGAGCCAGGCGAAGGCCTGACCCGGGAAGCAGGGCTCGGTGGAGCGCCCGCGATGCGTGATGGATTCGTTGTCGTGCGGAACGTCATGGGAGGCGAGGATGAGTAGCGAACTTCCACGCACCCTGGAACAGTATCGTCACGCTGTTCGCGCGCACGAACTGTCGGCAGAAGAGTATCTGGGCGAGACGCGGCAACTCATCGAACGCGGAGACCCTCAAGTGAAGGCGTTTCTACACCTGCGCCTCGACGCCGCCCGGTCCGATGCGCAGGCCGCCGATCCCTCGTCTCCTCTTGCAGGAGCCCCGATAGCAGTCAAGGACAACATCATGATGGCAGGCGAACGCTGTACCTGCGGCTCCCGGATCCTTGAACACTATGTCGCCCCCTATTCGGCGACTGTCGTGCAGTCGTTGCTTGCAGCAGGGGCTGTCGTACCAGGCAAGACCAACCTCGACGAGTTTGCCATGGGTTCCTCCACGGAGAATTCTGCCTTTTTCCCGACGCACAACCCCGCGGACCTGAGCCGAGTTCCCGGTGGATCCAGCGGCGGTTCGACGGCTGCGGTCGCTGCGGGTTTTGCTCTTGGAGCAATCGGTTCCGACACCGGTGGTTCTGTGCGGCAGCCCGCAGCGTTCTGCGGAGTCGTCGGCTTCAAACCGACCTACGGGCTTGTGTCGCGGTACGGCCTGGTCGCCTTCGGGTCCAGCCTCGACTGCATCGGTCCCATTGCGAGGAGCGTCCGGGACGCTGCCATCATGATGAACGTGATGGCTGCCCATGATCCAAAGGATGCTACCAGCGTCAAACGACCCCACGTGGACTTCGAGGCCGCACTGCAACCGACCCTCGCAGGCAAACGGGTGGGCATCATCCGTGAACTCCAGGGGCTGGATGTCCAGCCGGAAATCGCAGCAGCCATGGAGACGACCCGTAAAGCAGCCGTGAAAAGCGGCGCATCGATCGTCGAGGTCAGCGTGCCGCATATTCTGTCCGCACTGCCCGTTTACTACATCATCGCGCCTGCCGAGTGCTCCGCCAACCTCGGACGGTTTGACGGCGTTCGCTACGGCCTGCACGAGGACGGACGGGACATGACGGAAACATACAGCAGGACACGCAATACCGGATTCGGCACCGAAGTGAAGCGGCGCATCCTCATCGGCGCATTCGTGCTCTCTGCCGGGTACTATGACGCCTACTACAAAAAGGCAGCCAGTGTACGCCAACTCATCACCGACGAACTGGACGCGGCACTGCAGTCTGCCGACGTCCTGCTCACACCGACCACCCCGACGACAGCGTTCAAACTTGGAGCGGTGACCGACCCGCTGGAAATGTACAAGGCGGATGTGTTCACGATCCCCGCGGACCTGGCCGGAGCCCCTGCCATTTCGTTTCCCGCTGGAAAGGACACCGCCGGTCTTCCTGTCGGACTGCAACTCATGGGTCCCCGCTGGAGCGATGCTGACGTTCTCTCCTGCGCGAATGTCCTGTTCACAGCGCTTGGAGGTGAGTCATGACCACGACGATCGGCCTGGAAATTCACGTCCAGCTGGCCACGCAGACCAAGATGTTCTGTGGCTGCAGCACGGCGTTCGGGGACGAGCCCAACACCCATGTCTGCCCCGTCTGCCTGGGACTGCCAGGCGCCCTGCCCACGCTGAACGCCCAAGCCGTGCGCCTGGCCGTCAGGATCGCCACGGCACTGGGCTGTACTGTCCACGAGGTCTCCGAGTTCTCACGCAAGAACTACTTCTACCCGGACCTTCCCAAGTCCTATCAGATCACCCAGTTCGACCGCCCGATCGCGACAGGAGGATCGCTTCCCATCGTCACGGAACAAGGCGGCCGCAGCGTCCGGTTAACACGCGCCCATATCGAGGAAGACGCCGGCAAGTCGATGCATGCCGCGGACATCACGCTCGGGGGTGAGACGCTGGTCGACTTCAACCGCTGTGGCATGCCACTGGTCGAGATTGTCACTGAACCAGACATGCAAAGCGGCGATGAAGCATACGAGTTCCTGCATAATCTGAGACGGCTTGTCAGGTGGCTCGGCGTATCGTCAGGCGACATGGAGAAGGGTGCCATGCGGTGTGACGTGAATGTCTCCGTCAGTCCGGATCCTGCGAAGCTAGGGACAAAAGTAGAGATCAAGAACCTCAACAGCTTTCGCAGCGTCAAGCGGGCCATCGACTACGAGGAGCAGCGCCAGGCACAGTGCATTGCCGACGGTACTCCCATCATGATGGAAAGCAGGCACTTTGACGAAGTGCAGGGAACAACGACCGCCATGCGCAGCAAGGAAGCCAGCAACGATTACCGCTACTTTCCGGAGCCGGACCTGCCCCTGCTGCAGCTGGATCCCACAGAGCTGGAATCCGTGCGGGCACAGATGCCCGAACTGCCCTGGGAGATGCAGTCACGCTTCGAACGAGACCTCAACCTCTCGCCATATGATGCGGCCCTGCTGACCGAGGAACACTCCACGGCAGAGTTCTTCCAGCAGACCATTGCTCTGTATGACAACCCGAAGAAGCTCGCCAGCTACATGGGGACCGAGGTGGCCAGGCTCCTGAACGAACGCGGCAAGACGCTGTCGGAGACGCAGCTGACGCCCGCGACACTCGCCGGCCTCCTGACGATGGTCGAGAAGGGTGCCATCAGCAACACTGCATCCAAGGACGTTCTTCCGATGCTGGTCGACTCCGGCGTGACACCGTCCGAGGCGGTGAAGAGCCTTGGCCTGGAACAGGTCTCGGACACCTCCGCGATCGAAGGATTTGCACGCGAGGTGATAACGGAGAACGTCACCCAGGTTGAGCAGTTCAGGAGCGGCAAGGAGGCAGTACTCGGTTTTCTCGTCGGCCAGCTCATGAAGAAGAGCAAGGGCAAGGCAAACCCGAAACTGGCCGGAGAGATCCTGCGGACCTTGCTGAAACCATAGGACGACTGCGGGGAGCCACAAGACACACTTGGCCGGGGTGGTTTTTTGTACCCTCCCCGCCCGGGCGAAGCTGAACTCGTCCTGACGGACACGGCCCACGATGATGTGGTCCAGGACGCGCACGCCAACATACTTGAGGGCCTGCGTGATCTTGTTGGTCGTGTCGATGTCCTCTTTGGAAGGGTCGCACTCTTATCTGGAGTGAGATTCCGAAGGCAGCATTGATACTACGACTGAAGGAACCACCGGACCCGGCGCGTGATATAAGAACCCCCTCTTCCCTTTTGAGGAAGAGGGGAGAAGAGAGGTACCTGTTTGAGAAATGCGCTGTCAGGAACTGTTGCCACCAGTCAAGAAATCGATCACTTCCGATTCATGAGACGAGAGGGGAGTCGCTGAAAGGCTCAGAAGGGAGGGGTACTCGGAACCATTGGTTATGTAGCGTGTTTGGCCTTTTCTGCAGCACAGCATTTCCGCAGTGCTATTGGCCGTTGTCATGCGCCATGAAGTCGTACCCATATGAAGAGACAACGCTGGGGCCTGCGCCCCAGCGTTTGACTGCAGAGTTCTACTTTGCCTTGTACGTCAAGTACTTCGTCGGAACTACCTGCTTGGTGGTGCCCAGATACCCCTTGCCGAACACATACGTGTCCTGATAGATGAGGAAATGGTTGGTATCTGTCTTGCTAGTGTTCAGATCCGTGTAGTCGGAAGCGTTCCATGCTGCACCAGGAGTATACTTCTCAAATGCAGAGAGCATATCCTGCATGTTCGCAACCTTGGCTGTACCGTCGATGCAGCGCTTGGCATATTCGCCAAGACCTGCCGTGGTTGTGTAGTCGAGAGACCATGCCCATGAGGCAAAACGCCCAGTCCCGCCGTCGGCCACGATGGTGGACTCCACCTTCTTGAGGATGGCAGGCCAATCACCCTGCTGAGCCGTGAGGTCAATGCCAAAGGCACCGGGATAGCCATTTGTAGGCGAGTCAGTTTCGATGAGCATGCCGCCATACTTCATGATCTGCTTCAGTAGCGGTTCGGTTTCTGCGTCATTGGTGCAGAAGAATGCCGTGTCCTTGCCATACTTCTGGACCCAGGTCGGAACGTGCTCGAGGATGAACTGTTGGGCGCCGGCCACACCAACATCGCTGGTAGGATCGGGGGCGGTCTCGAAGTACGTCTTGACGCCCAAGTCAATGCCTGCCTGCTGCATGATGGCCCAGCGGCGACTCAGAAGCTCAATGCTCATGTGACGGGCGAATGAAATGTGGACAAAGTTCTTGGCGCCTAACTGCTTGGCTGACCAGATCATGAGGTAGCCACGAGCCAGACTGTTGGCCTCAGTGACAACGTCGGCAGCTGCGTCGATGACGTTGGGGTCCTCCTGTGGTGAACCGGCGAAGAGCAGGATGTCAGAACGCTTCGCGCGGATCTCCTTGAATGCCTCGGTTGTGCCGGGAACGGCCTGGTTGACGACGATGGCCTTCATGAGTGGATCGTCGGCAAGACCGACGATATCGGCAATGACTGTCTCCTGTTCAGAGGAGAAGTTGTCTGGATACGTAATCGCCTGGATTATGCCACCATTGGCAACGGTTCCGTATTCCTTTGCAAGTGCATCACCGCCGCGAAGGCCGTCTTCACCCTGAGAAACGGTGCCTGTAACGATACCGATGTGATACTTGGCCCCAGTAGTACCATCGCCTGTTGGCGTTGTGGCCTTCTTGCAACCTGCGAATACAACTGCGACAAGCATGAACGAAAGCAGTACTGTTAGCAGCTTTTTCACTCTTCTTCCTCCCCACAGAGATTAGCCGTTTTTTCGGCTATCGAAATAACAACAACTCACCAGAAGAACGTGGTACAACCTTCCCGGTCTGGCGGCCGACAGCTTCCCATTTCCTCCAGCGACTACTTCTCGATAACGATGGTTGTCGGCATCATGCTGACACCCTTTGCAAGCGAGTCCCCGACCGAGCAGTGATTCTCAATGAACTGCTGAAATGCTTCGACCTTGTCCTGCGGTGCATCTGTCTTGATGTGCATAGTAAACCGGACTTCCTGATAGCCGGGACGCACATTCGGATCGCCCCTGCGACACCCATCAATGCCAATATCTCCTTCGAGTTCGACCCAGAACTCCTTGAGGTCGATATCCTGAGATTTGGCAAACTCTGCAGCCGTCATGCACTGACAAGAACCAAGAGCGGCCAACAGAGCCTCGACCGGATTCATGCCTGTGTCGGTTCCGCGAAACTGTGGTGGTTCGTCCATGATTATCTTGAAACCACGGGACTCGCTTTCAACGGCGAAACCCCCGGGGAGCTTGCGCGAAACAACCTTGAATGTTGACTTTGGCATGCTGACACCTCCATTTCTGCTAGACAGCGGAATGATACGTCTTTCCCGCACCCTATTGCTTGTAACGATGCTTCTGTCAGATCGATTCTTGCAGGCTTTCCCTTGTTACGTAAGTGGAACAGAAATAGATCTTCCTGACAAAATATCAATCAGGCTTTTGTCAACGGCCCCCATGCCATTTGTCACTAGGTAACCAAGATTTCCGATAGTGCCTTTTATGCTTCCTGAAACAATTCCGTCTGCGCCAGGCACAACAACACCGTCCAGCGCGAGTAGCGCATTGCTTATGGCCGTGCTAGTTCCCATTGCTGCTTTCAACGCACAGCTTGTCTTGGCTCCATCGCAAATCATGCCAGCCGTTGAGGCGAATGTATTTTGGAGAGCGTTTCCCTTCTTCATTTCTGATGAGAACAATAACAGACCTCATCAAGGTCCCGTCGCTTGTTTTGGTGTAGTAAGTCTCGATCCGGCCATTCTTGCTCGAACTTGCGTTTTTGAGCATTTCAACGGCATGATCTGTTAAGGAAGCACCTTCTTTTTTCCCAGTTACGTGGCCATTTGCAATCTTCACCAGAGAGTGCTCCAAATCCTCCAGAGAGTGCAGTACCACTTCGCATCCGCCGCCAAACATCGTAGCTACTCCATCTACGACTGGCTCCAACGCTAGAAGTATCGCCCTATCCTTCTTGCTGAACTTCCTAGGTTCCTGCACTTCCATGTCATTCCTCTGATCTTTCATGGGCCTCTCCTGGGTTCCAAGTAGAGGTGTACCATGTCCTTACAAAATGTCAAGGCATGTCACAAAAGTGTAACAAGATTCCTTGGCTTATCTTCTAACTGCGTCGTACCAAGTCGTACGCTCCTCCACGTTGGCCGAGCCGACGTCTGTGCAAGGCGGAGATCTTCTAGACAAGGATGACAGCAAACTGCCTCGCCGCGGTGTTCACCATATCCAGTTGAGTGTGGATCTGTTGGTTGTTGCCCGAGGCACTCCAACGCCTTTATGGAGCGAAGACAAAGAGCGTTCTCTGGCTAGTGAGGCAGTCTTCTGCGATTCTCCTGTAGTCTTGCCGGTATATCCTTTCTTTTCGAGCGAGCAGCAATTCCTCGCACGTCTTCTTATCCGCACCTTTCCAGGCCGACGGACGGGACTCGTCCGGACGAGTCTCAGTGCCTGAACGATGCGATTCGTAGCTCGGTGCCCCCCACTCTTGGGGTCGCGCCTGACGAGCCTTTCCATGGTCCGGACGCATACGTCATCCGATCGCAGTCACCGCTCACGATGATACGATCCAGAACAGAGACACCTCCTAACCCCTCTCCGCTGGGATGGTTGTGGACGAGGACGACACGGCTGGCGTGGTGGACGCGGGCCTCGCGGACGATGTCGGCAGGGTCCACGACGCTGGCGCTGATACTGCCACGACTGCCGGTCCTGAACAGGGTGGTCGGCAGGCGCGCGTTGCTCGTCTGGTGAATAACCGCGCGACGACGCCTACCGGGTACAAGATTCTACAGGAACTGCACACTGAAGTCGCTCAGGATCAAGTCTTCCGCGGCCTCGACCTCGTGCTCGATTGCCAGCAGCGTCGTGTTGCACTGCGCCTTGTCGCTGTTCACGCCGACGATTGCGACGACTGCCTGGTCGCGCTTGTCTCTGTCTCCAACCTCGCCGATGGAGACGTTGAAACTTCGTCGGATACGACTGAACAGGGGCAGGAGAACGGACCGCTTGTCTTTCAGGCTGCGACTCCCCGGCACCATCAGAGTCAGCACCAGTAGCCCTATGGTCAATGGAGGTAATTCGTCAGGACTGGCGAGCAAGCTCCTCGTCGCTGTCGAGCCGAAGCGAGACGACCTTGGACACGCCTGTCTCCTGCATCGTCACACCGTAGAGGACATCCGCTGCCAGCATGGTCTCACGGTTGTGGGTCACGACCAGGAACTGTGAACCCTCCTGCTCCCGAAGCAACCGCGCAAAACGATGAACGTTGTTTTCGTCGAGCGAATTGTCCACCTCATCAAGAAGGTAGAAGAGGCTGGGGCGCGCCTTGAAGAGAGCAAACTGCAGAGCCGCAGCCGTCAGGACTTTCTCGCCACCGGAGAGCAGTTCAAGAGGTTGCCGCCGTTTGCCCGGAAGCACGACGTCGATGTCGATCCCTGTGAGTTCACCGTTCTCCTGGCGCACCAGTCTTGCCTCGCCGCCATCGAACATCTTGACGAAGTTCTCCTGGAACGCCTTCTCGATGACGACAAACGTCTCTTCGAACAATGTCGACGCACGCCGATCGAGGTCATCGATCAGCGCGAGCAGCTTCGTTCTCGACTGAGAGAGATCATCATCCTGCGCTTTGAGATGCGCAACGCGTTCCGCAAGCTCTTCGCTTTCCTTGATACTAGCCATGTTCACGGGCTCCAGGTTCGTCATGTTGCGGCGCACCTGGTCCATCTCGCTCTGCATCTGTTCGAGGTTTGCCTCTGGTTCAGTTCTTTCCGTCAGTTGTGCGAAGTCATCGCGCGCCGTGAATTGCTCCAGCTTGCCCTTCCCTTCCGCCAGCAGGACCTCCAGCTCGCGTACACGGCCCTCGAGGCGTGTACGACTCGCCTTGACCCCTTCCATCTCCGCCGCCAGGGTCGCACTCTGTTCGTCCTTGTGACGCTTGTCGAGTTCCAGCTGGTCGATGCCGGCCTGGAACACCGCCAATCCGTTCGACTTCTCCCTGAACTGGGTGTCCAGCAAACTGATACGCTGCTCGAGCGCCACGCGTTCGGCACGCACCCGCACCAATCCGTCCTGCGACGCCTTGATCTCGGTTGCAAGGCTCGCAAGCTGCTCTTCATATGCCAGTTTCTTCTCCAGCAATGCCTGGATGCGGCCTGACACGGAGTTTCGCCGGATCTGCAACGCCTGGACTTTGTCCTTGCCTGCCAGCAGGTCTGTCTCGGCCTTCTGCCTGGCCCTGTCCGCGCTGTCCTGGGCGTCGCGCGCCCTGGCCAGGGTACTTCTGCGTTCAGCAAGAGTCTCGCGGAGGGGGGCCAGTTCCTTCTCGAGTTCCACGATACGGCTCCGTGCCGCGTCCAGACGGGTTGCGCGTTCATGCTCGACCGCGAGGCGGCGTTCCTCCTCCACGACCATCGCCTGTAACCGCGCCTGAGCCTGTTTCAGATCGCGCTCAGTCTGCTGGATGCCACTCAGGAGTTCACTTCGCTTGTGGCGCGTGAGCGTCACCGCCTGCGCCTGGTCAGCAGCTAACCGCAGGGCTTCGGCAGCCTCTGCCTCGAGCCGGGAAAGTTCGGCAGAGTCCTTGCCCGCAAACGACCGTTCGATGGACCCGCGCAGCGGCCGCACCACAAATGCACTGTCGATGACAAATCCGTCTTCGCAGTACACCTTGTAGAAATCGTGGCGATGCTCGCGGGCGAACACCAGTCCCTGCTCGAGAGACGAGACGACGAAGAGTCGGCGCAGCAACTCGTCGATAACAGATGGCGCGCCCGCCAGACTGCGGGCCATAGTGGCCACGGAAGATGTGACGACGTCCTTCTGGTCAGCTGCATCGCCCTCTGGTGCGTACCGGACCCCCATGGTCGCTTGTCCAGAACGACGGACAGCTAGCGCCAGGGCACCGCAGGGATCATCGCTCAGCAGGGTGGCCAGCTCCTCCCGCAGCAACTGCAAGAGCAGAGGCCCATGTTCACCCAGGTCGACCACATCGAGGACACGGCGTGCCGTGGACCCGTTCCGTATCTGCCGCTCGAGGCTGGCGACGAACGCCGCGGCATTCTTGAGGGACTTCCGGTAGGACTCGGCAGTCATCGCTCTGTCCTTGCTGTCAGTTGCCAGCGCAGCCTGCTCCTGTTCGAGCGTGGTCAAGTTCCGAGAAACGTTCTCAGACTGCCCTCGCCACTCCTCAAGTGTTTTCTCGAGTGCGGCTGCCTGCTCACGCACCACATTCACTTGTTCAGCGGCTGTTTCAGTTTCAGGGACGTCAGTGGCCTGTCCGGAAATCTCAACGGTCTTGCGCTTCTCGTCCAGCTCGAATTGTAATGGATTGAACCGGCTGAACAGCTGGCGGACCTCGGTCTCGAGTTGCAGGACCTGGGCCTGCGTCTGGGCCAGGCCCTTGCGCCTCTGTTCGACGCTCTGGATCACTTCGTCGTACGTGCGCTGCTCTGCGGCCAGCTCCGCGCCCCCCTGTGACTCTTCGCCCCTCAACTGATCGATGGACGATGCCGTCTCGCCGGCCAGCTTGGTCGTCTGGAGTCTGCTGGCATCCCAGTCCTGCTCCTGACGTACAAGCCTCGACTCCTCTGCCACAAGATACTTGGCCTTCTCGCGGACGGATACCAGTTCCTTCTCGAGCCGGTACGCATCCTCCCGCGCCTCGCTGAGAGCTGATGCCTTCTCACGGAGTGATGCACTGATCTTGCGCTGTGCGGTCTGGAGATCGTCATGCGCTGCCTGCCGGCTGTTCAGGCTGGTGATGACCTCCGCCATCTTCTCCTGTGCCTCGGCAAGACGCGCCGTGGCGCGTTCCTGTTCTCGCCGTACAGACAGATACCGCGCATGCGCAATATCCATGTCCAGATCGCGCAGGCGTGACTGATAGCCGACATACTCACGTGCCGCCGCCGCCTGTATGCCGAGATGCGCATAGTTGCCGTTCAGCTCGGCCAGCAGGTCCTCGACACGTGCGATGTTCACCCTCGTCTCTTCCAGCTTGACCAGCGTGTCCCTCTTGCGCTGTTTGTACTCGGCAATGCCGGCGACCTCTTCGAAGAGGCCCTTGCGCTCCTCCGGCTTCATCGTGAAGATGCGGCTCATCTCGCCCTGCCCGATGAACGGGTAGTGGCGGAACCCGAGCCCCGTCGACGTCAGCAGCTCTTCGACATCCCGAAGCTGAACATCGTTTCCCTCGATGAGGAAGTCTGATTCTCTGGAACGGAAGATACGCCGGGCCACAGTGACGGTGTCCGTGCCGGTGCCGAACACGTCGCCCTCGTTGTTGAACACGACCTCGGCTTCGGCATAGTTGACGGGATGACGTGTGGCGCTGCCGGCGAAGATGAGATCCAGCATCGAACGGGCACGAAGCGTCCTCAGATTCTGCTCACACAGTGTCCAGCGCAACGCATCGACCAGGTTGCTCTTGCCCGAACCATTGGGCCCGACGATAGCGATGACCGGATAGGAAAGCTCCAGTGTCGTACTCTGCTCAAAGGTTTTGAACCCCTGGATATGAAGGGATTTCAGATACATGTCGCGCGTGTCCTCCGACTCAAAAGGGTCCGGTCCAGCGAAAGTATAGCCGCGTTCCTGGCCGTGGCAATCAGGGGCGAAGAGCCTCAGTTCAATTGACAAACAGCGGCCGCAGCTTATACTTGCAGGATACCGTCGTGGAGGTTTGAGCGATGACTCCAATCCAACTGGATCCGTTGTACGAAGCGAAAAAGCACGAGGAAGAGATCTATAGTCTATGGCTCAGCCAGGCGGCTTTTCATTCGGAGCCCAACCCCGACAGAACACCATTCGTTGTCATGATGCCGCCACCCAATATCACTGGGTACCTGCACATGGGACACGCTCTTCAATGTACACTCCAGGACATCGCAATCCGGTACAAGCGCATGAAGGGGTTCGAGGCTCTGTGGCTGCCGGGCATGGATCACGCCGGCATCGCCACACAGGCAGTCGTCGAGCGTCAGATCAAGGAACAGGGGCTGACAAAGGAAGGACTTGGGCGCGACGAATTCGTCCGTCGCATCTGGGAGTGGAAAGAGAAGTACGGAGGCATTATCCTGTCCCAGCTCAAGAAGCTCGGCGTCTCTGCTGACTGGGACCGTCTGCGCTTCACACTTGACGAACCGTATGAGCGCGCTGTCAAAACCGCCTTCGTCCATTACTATGAGAAGGGCCTTCTCTACAAGGGTCAGCGTATCACCAACTGGTGCCCCCATTGCCACACGGCCATCTCCGACATCGAGGTCATGTACGCAAACGAGAAGGGCCATCTCTGGTACGTCCGATACCCGTTCGCCGATGGCTCGGGGTCCGTCACGATTGCCACCACGCGCCCGGAGACCATCCTCGCCGATGCAGCCGTCGCTGTCAACCCGACTGACCCACGCTACACGGATATCGTCGGCAAAGAGGTCATCGTCCCCGTCGCCAACCGGACGATCCCGGTGATCGCGGACGAAGCCGTCCTGCTGGACTTCGGCACGGGCGCCCTCAAGATCACTCCCGGCCACGACCCCACAGA
Organism: Candidatus Cryosericum hinesii; assembly: GCF_003570985.1. Lineage (GTDB taxonomy): Bacteria > Caldisericota > Caldisericia > Cryosericales > Cryosericaceae > Cryosericum > Cryosericum hinesii. The sequence continues at coordinate 46,956 of NZ_QXIW01000024.1, read as the reverse complement.
CTTCGAGGTCGGCCGGCGACATGACCTTCCGAGCATGGCTGTCATTGGTCTCGACGGCCTCATGAACGAGAACGCCTTGCACTATAGTGGCATGTCTGTGGTTGAAGCCCGTGAGAAGATCGTGGCCGAGATCGATGCCCTGGGGCTGCTGGAAAAGGTGGACGACTACGAACACAGCGTTGGGCACTGCTCGCGCTGCGCCTCTACAATTGAGCCCATCGTTACGGACCAGTGGTACCTGCGCATGAAGGACCTGGCCGCCAGAGCACTCAAGGCTGAACGCGACGGCAAGGTCGAAATCCTGCCGGTCAAGTGGCGGAAAGTCTATGAAAGCTGGCTGGAAAACATCAACGACTGGTGTGTTTCCCGTCAGTTGTGGTGGGGTCACCGCATCCCGGTCTACCATTGCGAGGACTGCGGGGAGGTCATCGCCTCCGTCGACACCCCGCACGTGTGCCCGAAATGCGGCAGCAGTCATATCACCCAGGAAAGTGACGTCCTGGATACGTGGTTCAGCTCGGCCTTGTGGCCGTTCGCTACGCTGGGATGGCCTGAACAGACTGCCTCTCTCACCTACTACTACCCGACGTCCTTGCTCATCACCGGATACGATATCATCTTCTTCTGGGTCGCTCGCATGGTCATGTCCGGCCTCGAGTTCATGGATGACGTTCCCTTCCATACGGTCTTCATCACGGGCCTTGTCCGCGATGAGCAGGGACGGAAGATAAGCAAGTCGCTCAAGAACCAGGTGGATCCACTGGACCTCATCAGTACGTACGGCACCGATGCCCTGCGATTCACGATGGCCTCCCTCTCCACCTACGGAGGACAGGACATCCTGCCCTCCGACCAGAAGCTGCTGTCGTCGCGCAACTTCATCAACAAGCTCTGGAATGCGACACGCTTCGTCGTCGCCAATGTGGACGTCAAGGAGACGCTGGCCGGCCCCCGTCTATCCGACGATCAGTTTGGATTGTTCGATCGATGGATTTTGACGCGCCTGGCCGATGCAACGCGCGACGTGACAGCCAAAATGGACGTGTACGACTTCGGCGAGGCTTCGCACCGGCTCTACGAGTTTGTCTGGGGCGACTTCTGCGACTGGTACATCGAGCTGGCGAAGATCCCGCTCCGCGACGAGGCCAGAGCACCCGCAACCCGCTGGGTACTGGCATATGTCCTGGAAAACACGATGCGCCTTCTCCACCCGTTTGTCCCGTTCGTCACCGAGACCATCACGCAGCAGCTGTACGGCGGCGACCATCTGATGGCGACGACGGCGTACCCCGAAGCCGATGGAATGACCACCTACGACAAGAACGCCACACAGGCCGACTTCCTCATCGGGTTCATCAAGGCAGTCCGGAACCTCAAGGCGGTCTTCCATCTGCCGCCAACCGAGAAACAGAGCGTGGTGGCGGTCGGGGCGGAAAGCGACATCGCGGCAATCATGGCAAATGCGGAGGCAGTCAAGTTCGTTGGACGGTTTGCCGACATCGGCACGGAGCTGGATTCGACCCAGCGCTACATCAAAGGCGCCTACGGGACGATGCAGGTCATGATCCTTGCGAAGTCGGACTTCGACTATGAAGGCGAGCTCAAGGTCCTCGCGGGCAAACTGGAGCTCCTGCACGCAGATACCACCAAGCTCGAAGCTCGGCTGGGCAACCAGGACTTCCTTGCACGTGCGCCGGCCGAAGTCGTCGACAAGGACACACAGAAACTGGAAGACCTCAAGGCTGAGGAACAGCTCATCGCAACCTTCCTGCAGGGGCAGGGCTAGACCTGGCACGGCGTGCAGACTCGCGAGCGAAGAACAACGTACGCTGAAGCACTCGATTGCGTCTTCTCACTCTCCAAGTTCGGCTCGAAGCTGGGCCTGGAGAGAATTCGTCGTATCATGGCCTGTCTGGGAAACCCGGAACGGCAGCTCCGATTCGTTCACGTGGCAGGTACCAAGGGCAAAGGATCGGTCTGTGCGTTCACAGCACGTATCCTCGAGGAAGCCGGCTACACCGTCGGCCTTTACATCAGTCCCTCACTCGTGGATGTCGGCGAACGCATCTCGGTCAACGGGACCATGCTCTCGCCGGAGGACTTCCTTGACGCGTTCGACGCTGTATGGAGTGCGATTGGCAGCGTCTCGGAAGATGATCCTGTCACGGTCTTCGAGGTCTTCACCGCCATGGCGATCGTGCACTTCGCCCGCAGGAAGGTCGACATGGTCGTGTGGGAAGTCGGTCTCGGAGGACTGTACGATGCTACCAATGTCATCCCCGTGCCCGAGGTTGCCGTCATCACAAATATCGGACTGGAACATACAGACCGGCTTGGCAACACCGTCGAAGAGATCGCGACCCAGAAAGCCGGCATCATCAAGCTGGGAGGCATCACGGTCATCGGCCACCAGGACTACCCTGCCGCCCAGGCGACCCTGCTCGCCCAGGCCGAGACGATGGAAAACCAGATTGCCCTTGCTGGACGAGACTACGCCTTCTCCTCGCAGCGGTTCACACCGGACTCCGTCACGTTCGACTATGCCGGTGTGATCCTTAGGCGACAGGTTTCGCTCCCTGACGTGACCATCTCGCTTCGCGGGACTCATCAGGTCCAGAACGCGTCAAGCGCCATCACGGCGGTCGTCGCTCTGGCTGTCAAGGATGGCATCGACGTGCCTGAACCTGCAATGCGACGTGCCCTGGGGCAGACTTTCTGGCCCGGACGCATGGAGCTCGTTCCCGGTACTCCAACGATCCTTCTGGATGGTGCACACACGCAGACAGCCGCCAAGTACCTGGTGGAATCACTGCATGCCCATTTCCCCGGCCGGCGGTTCACCATGCTGTTTGGCGTGCTCATGGACAAGGATATGGACGGTATCGCCGGTATACTGGCTCCAGAGGTAGACACCGTCGTCCTGACCCGCGTCCCTGACAACGGCCGGACTGCCAGCCCGTGGGAACTGGAGGAGAAGTTCCTGCGCCACCATCCCCACGGTTCCATCATCGTAGAAGACGACGCAGAGAGGGCATACGAGAAAGCCCGAAGCTTGACACCAGATGGCTCGTGGTTGCTCGTGACAGGCTCCCTGTACCTTGTGGGAGCAGTCCGCAAGCTCATGGGTCTCTACACATTCGTGCGTCCATGATATTCTTTCGCACCGGGAGGTGACATCATCACTACACTACTGGTTCAATTCTGGCAGAACACCGTCATCCCGAACTTCAGTTCCATCCTGTTGGGTGCGGCCGTTCTTGTCGCTGTCATCCTCATCTGGATCATCAAGGACACCTCGAGGAGAGGCGCCAATACCCTTGTCTGGTCAGTCTTCACAGTGATCGGCCTCGGGTTGCTGCCACTGATTATATACTTTCTGGTCCGCGACCCCCTGACCCTGGACGATCACATGGCGGACAAGTTGAACAATGACGTTCTCAAGCTCGAGAGAAGCTACTATGCATTCCTCATGGACGAGCAGGACAGAAAATGCCCGGTCTGTGGACACGAAGTGAAGTCAAGGTACCGGTTCTGTCCCGCATGTAGCAATGAACTCCACACGGTATGTCCGGCATGCGGCGAACTCATGGAAACAAACTGGAAATCGTGCCCCCACTGCGGGCACAAGGTTGAACAGCCTGAAGTGAAAGGAGAACTGGTCTAGATGAGTCTGAAAACATTCAGAGGTGGCATTCACCCTCCTGAACACAAGGAATCAACGAGAGACCTGCCCATCGAGCGGGTCCCGACGCCCAAGTCCGTCGTCATTCACCTGACACAGGCTATTGGGGCTCAGAACCAGCCTCTGGTAAAGGTCGGAGACCGGGTGGTCAAGGGACAGATGATCGGCGACGTCCAAGCCTGCCCGGCAGCCACCGTCCATGCGTCGATCACCGGTATCGTCCGCAAGATCGAGCCTGCTCCCCAGAGCAATCTGAAAGACGGCATGGCCGTCTTCATTGAAGCCGACGGCACCGATGAGACAGCATATATGGCGCCACTCGATGCTTTTGCCTGCTCACGTGAGGAGGCGATCAAACGCTTGCGCGATGCCGGTATCGTCGGCATGGGCGGAGCATCCTTCCCCACTGACGTCAAGCTGGCTCCCCCAGCAGACAAACCCATAGACACGATTATTGCCAATGGGGCGGAATGCGAGCCATATCTGACCATCGACTACCGGACGATGATGGAATCGCCGGCAGATGTCGTCGAGGGACTGGCCATTGCGGCTCACATTGTGGGAGCCACGAGAGCAATCGTCGCCATTGAATCCAACAAAGCGGACGCTCTGCCTGTCATCGAACAGCAGTTTGCCGGACATAGTCACGGCATCCGCATGGGGACCATCATCGCTGCAACCAAGTACCCAGAAGGTGGCGAGAAGATGCTTATGAAGGCTATTACCGGTCGCGAGGTCCCCTCGAAGGGCCTCCCGTTTGACATCGGCGTCATCTGCCAGAATGTTGGGACGCTCAAGGCTATCAAAGAAGCGTTCATCGACGGAAAACCCCTCATCGAACGTGGGTTCACTGTCTCAGGCGGAGCCTGCAAGACGCCAAAGAACCTGTACGCCCCCATCGGGACAGTGATCGCCGATCTTATTCCCGACGTGATTCAGATGAGCGACGACGTCCGCAAAGTCATTTTCGGCGGTCCCATGATGGGCGTCACCGTACCATCGCTGCAGACTCCGATCGCCAAGGGCACCAGTGGCGTCCTGTTCTTCACTGCCGCTGAATCAAAACAGTACGAGGAGCGTCTGTGCATCCGCTGTGGCCGCTGTGCAAATGCCTGTCCCGCACAGCTGATGCCTATGCTGATGAATGCTGCACTGGATGCAAACGACGTGAACCGTGCCGACGCCATCGGCCTTGTTGACTGCTTCGAATGCGGTGCCTGCAGCTATGTCTGCCCAGCACGTATTCCTCTCACCCAGCGGTTCAAGCTCGGCAAGGATCTTCTGCGCAACCAGCGTGCCAAGGAGGCTCGCCATGGAAAATAAGACGATGAAGCTTGTGTTGTCCGGCGCACCGCACTTCGTGACCGGCTACGATATTCAGAAAACGATGGGTATGGTCATCATCGCCCTGCTCCCGGCCCTGGCAGGCGGCGTTTACTTCTTTGGACTCCGGGCGCTGCTTGTCACAGCGGTATCTATTGTCAGTGCCGTTGCAGCCGAATTCCTGTTCCGCAAGGCGCTTCGCCGCGAGACACACGTCACCGACCTGTCCGCCGTTGTCACAGGGATGCTGCTCGCGCTCATCCTGCCGGTGTCCTCACCGCTGTGGATGGCTGCGATCGGTTCCGCGTTCGCCATTATCGTGGCCAAGGAGCTGTTCGGCGGTCTCGGCGGCAACTTCGCGAACCCTGCTCTCGTGGGACGTGCCGTTCTGCTGATGAGCTGGCCGGCGTTCATGACGCGCTGGTCTCCCTCTCTGCACGCGGCTGTCGTCGATGCAACAACGACTGCGACGCCTCTGGGTATCCTCAAGCTGGGTGGAACCATCACCGACGTCATGAAGAGTGTCGGAGCCAGTGGAAAGCCGGCTCTGTACCTTCAGATGTTCCTTGGCAACCACTCAGGCAGTATCGGTGAGACATCTGCGTTACTGCTCCTGCTGGGAGCAGCGTTCCTGGTGGTGACGCGAGTCATCGACCTGCGGACACCAGTCGCCATGATCGCCGCGACATTCGTCGCATCCTGGCTGTTTGGACAGGACCCGACCTTCTCAGTGCTGGCCGGCGGCATCTTGCTGGGAGCCTTTTTCATGGCCACAGATTATGTCACGACCCCTGTGACACCCATTGGCAAGTGGGCTTTTGGTATCGGTGCGGGACTCATGACGGTTCTCATCCGTCAGCTCGGCAACTTCCCTGAGGGTGTCACCTACGGCATCCTGCTCATGAACGTCCTTGTTCCCTATCTGGACAAGATCATCCCCCGCAAATTTGGATTCGTGAAGCCCAGGAAGGTGAACGCATGAAACGCTGGCAGATGATCAAGCTGGGACTTATCCTGGCAGTGTACACCATCGTCGGCTGCGTCGGGCTTGCATTCGTCTACAACAGCACGAGCAAGACCATCGCACAACGTCAGGAGGCCGATCTTCAGGCCGGTCTTCACGAAGTGTTCCCCACGGCCACTGGATTCACCCCAACAGACAAGGTGAAGTCCCCGAACTCCACGATCGTCTTCGATGCGGCGTACACAGCGGACGGCCCTTCGGGCTCGCTCGGCATAGCTGTCAAGGCCCATGGCCCCAGCTACGGTGGCCCGACGACCTTGATCGTCGGCGTTTCGACCGATGGAACCATTACCGGCGTGAAAGTCCTCGAAAACAAGGACACCCCCGGTCTCGGCGCGAATGCTGCAAATCCCAAATATTACGTCGACAAAGCGACCAAGACAACCTTCCCGGGCCAGTTCGCCGGCAAGAAAGTCAGCGATGCCTTCATCGTCAAGCAGGATGTGACCGCCATCACCAGCGCAACTATTACGAGCCGATCCATTACGAACCTGGTTCAGGCCGTCGCCAAGGCCGCCTCCGACGCCCTCGGCACTGCAGGCTCCGCACCGGTCCCCTCCTCACCGAGCTCCAGCGCTGTCCTTCCATCGGCCGACACCGTCCGACCGTCCTCCAGGGCCGCGACGTCCAGCGTTCCTGGCGTCTCCATCCTGGAAACCTTGGTGGGAACAAAAGCCGGAACGATCGTCGGCGCGTCCGGGAAGGCCACGGCAAAGAGTTATGACGGTGATGTCACTGTTCTCGTCGGCGTTTCGACCGACGGAACCATCACCGGCGTGCAAATACTGGAATGCACCGACAGCCTGGGCAGCCCGATTCTCGCGCCGGAATTCGCCCAGCAATTCGTGGGCAAGAAAGCAGGCACCCCTCTCGAGATCGGCACGAACATCGACGCAGTCTCAGGGGCAACACTCAGCAGCAGGGGGGCCACAGCGCTCGTGAAAGCGACTGCGGACGCGCTGGTCACAGCTCTGGCAGGAGGTGGACTATGAAACGCCTATTTGGTGTCTTCGTCAACGGCCTCATCATCGAGAACCCGCTGTTTATCATCATGATCGGTCTCTGCTCCTCGATGGCCGTAACGACCACAGTCGCCAACGGCATTGGCATGGGCGTCGCACTGACCTTCGTCCTGGTCATGTCCGAGCTCATCATTTCGCTGTTCCGGAACCTGATTCCGGAAAGCATTCGCATGCCTATCTTCCTGATCGTCATTGCCGCATTCACGACCATCATGGACCTCGAGATGCAGGCGTACTTCCCTGTCCTTTCCAAGTCGATGGGCGTCTTCATCCCGCTCGTCGTGGTGAACTGCATCGTCATGGGACGTGTCGAGGCATTTTCCTCCAAGCAGCCCGTAGCTGACTCCGTCGTAGATGGTCTGGGCATGGGAATCGGATACACATGGGTCCTTATCGCCCTTGCGGTAGTCCGTGAGTTGCTGGGCAATGGTACGCTTCTGGGATTCCAGATCATGCCGGCATCCTTCTCACCTATGATCTTCTTCATCTTGCCACCTGGCGGCTTCCTCGTCTTTTCCCTCTGGATGGCTGCAAGCAACAACCTGCGCCGAAAACTGCTGGCAGGCAAAAAGCCGGAACCGACCCAGGATAGCTGCTGCACGCTGCCCGAAAACGGTTCGGCCGAAAAGGCATAGGAGGAAAGATGACTGACCTGATCAAGATCTTCGTCGCAGCGTTCCTCATCAACAACATCATCCTCATGCGCTTCATCGCGCTCTGCTCCTATATCGGCATGACATCCGACGTGGGGCAGTCCGTAGGTATGGGGCTGGCCGTGACTTTCGTCACCGTGATGGCTTCAGCCGTCACATGGCCCATCTACTACTGGATTCTCAAGCCGAATGGTTTGGAATTCCTTGAGATTCTGGTCTTCATTGTGGTCATCGCCGCGCTGGTCCAGCTGGTAGAGTTCTATCTCAAGAAGAGCGTACCCACGCTCTACCACGCCATGGGCATCTATCTGCCTCTGATCACGACCAACTGCGCCATCCTGGCCGTCACGTTCGACCAGATCACGTTTAACTACAATTTTGTGCAGTCCATAGTCTTTTCGATCGCCGTGTCCCTGGGATATCTGCTTGCAATGCTCCTCCTGGCGGGTGTGCGTCAGCGGCTCAAGAATTCTCCGATTCCCTCCTTCATGATGGACACGCCTATCCTGTTCCTCACGACAAGCATCATTGCAGTGGCGTTCATGGGTTTTGCTGGGCTCATCAAGTGAGGTCGCGATGAAAATCATCCTCGAAACAGCAATCATCGCTGCGGTCCTCGGTTTGCTTATCGGCGTTGCCCTGGGCTTCTTCCGCGAGAAGTTCGCGGTCCCCAGCGACCCGCTGGTCGACAAGATCCGAGCCATCCTCCCTGGTGCCAACTGCGGCGCCTGCGGCTTTGCTGGCTGTGACGCCTACGCGATTGCGGTCGCTCACCAGACGACCACTCCCGACCGTTGCACGACGGGCGGCAAGAAAGCGGGCGACCAGATCGCCGCACTGCTCGGCCTCACATCCAGCGCAGTCGACCAGATCGCCGTTCTCGTGTGCCAGGGATCCAAAGACAAGGCCCCTCTCAAGGCCGACTATGAGGGCATCCAGTCCTGCCGCGCCGCCAAAATAACGACGGGGGGCACGAAGCTGTGTCAGTGGTCCTGTATCGGCCTGGGCGACTGCACCAGAATCTGTCCGTTCGACGCACTCCATATGGGAGACGACGGCCTTCCTCATGTAGACACGGTCAAGTGTACCGGGTGCGGAAAGTGCGTCGATGCGTGTCCTCAGAACGTTCTCACCAGGGTCTCACGCGCCAAGAAGGGCGCTATGCCTCTCTGTTCCAATCGGAATCCCGTGAAATCAAAGGTCATCGCGACATGCAAGATCGGCTGCATCAAGTGCGAGATATGTGTCAAGTCCTGCCCCGAAGGAGCCATCCACATGGAACGCGGACTCCCTGTGGTGGATGAGCACCTGTGCACCTCATGCGGCATCTGCGTCGCCAAGTGTCCCACAAAGGTCTTCAAGCTCATCGAGAAGGACATCGTCACGTCCTGATTGTCGAGAACAGCTCAGTCGTCATGCGGCAAACCCCCAGCCATACGGCCGGGGGTTTGGTTTTCTGGGTCCTGACGCAGCGTCTCAAGGTGCGAGGGTGACGTCGACCTCCTGACTGTCGCGCACACCGCACAGCCGGCAACTAGGTGCCGACATTACGATGCTCTTGCCCAATCCCTGTCTCGCCAACGCAGTAAAGACATGCCCTCCGACAAGCACCCGTCCCGCGAAAACCCCCGATGCACGCCATCCAGCAACGATCTCCTGGTCGAGTTCGACGGCTTCCTCCTCCCGGGTGTACCCCTTAACCACGGTCAGACGGACTCGAATGGTACCCGCGGGCATGATCTGTCCAGTCCGCTGCACGAGTCCGCTGAGGAGCAGGGAGGACAGAGCCTTCTTGACCGCGAACGGGTCTCGTCCCTCGCTCAGGTGCCGCAACGTGCAACGCTGGGGGATCTGGGCCAGGAGCAGCCACTGCAATGGTGTCAGTGAAAGCGGGTCTGCGAATGACAGCATCAGCGTCAGTTTCTCGTCGACGTCAGGAAGCACAGGAGCCATCGTGTCCGTCTCGATGTGCGTCTGCTGCGAGACACTCGACAATTGGGACTCGTCCACGTGCATCGAGGGCGCCGGTATCTGTTCATCCTCGTAGAACATGAACTGTCCAGCAGAGAATGCGGCCAGCGCACTGACCAGGGCTTCCGGGCCATGAACACGACCGTGGATCGCCTCGACAATCGCCCCTGCGTCAAAGTACAGCGAGCTCTCGGCAGCGTTGTCTTTCAGAACGAGGCGTCCCGATTTGCCGCCCCTCATGATAAGAGAAACGACCTCATCGACGCTGAATCCCGATAGATCACCAGCCAATGGCATGCGCACCTCCACATTGACGTCCGAATGTGCATCACTCTTTTCAATATTGGCATTATACTTGCTGTATCAGTCCGCACAAGCTGACCGGGCGAGACAGCACACGGGCAGGCCCTGCATTATTGCAAAACGGTGAATGGCCTGTAACATTCTTGCTACAAGGATGGTGCGCATAGTATGAGAAAACGAGCGAGAAGCGTTCTGACAGGACTTCTGGTACTCTGCTGCGTCGTTGCGGGCTTTGTGCCCGTGGTGCATGTTCAGGCGGATTCGTCCAGCTCGGCTGGACGCAACATCGTCGTCACGAAGAATGCCGATCTCGTACGTACGGCCTATCCGCTCGCCGTCTCGGCACAGACAGCTGCTCCCGTGGAATCACCATCGTCGGGACCCTGGCAGACGGCGTGGGCTTGGATCCAGAAAGCAGTTCACTCGACCGGTATGTGGATTGCAGAAGCAACTCACTCGACTGGTACGTGGATTGCAGAAGCAACTCACTCGACCGGTATGTGGATTGCAGAAGCAACTCACTCGACTGGTACGTGGATTGCTTCTCTGTATATGAGCACCCGTGATTTCTTCGTCTCGGGTCAGGCACTGAAAGTTGTCCAGACCGCGACGCAGGCGATCACAGATTTCGCCGTCCGGTTGTTTCTGCCTCTGTCTGTGCTGGTTGTGCCAATTCTGGAACGCACGGTGTCCGGCCTCTCGGTAACGCCCGAGCTTGTGGCTGTGTGGATGTTCTGGATCATCGTCGTTCTTGCCCTTATCATCCTCATCCTCGCTCTGCGTCCCCGGCACAATATGCGCAAGCGCCTGCCGAGGGTGACACCCAGGACAGCAGGGCAGGGAGAAAACACCATAGAGTTCGGCCTTGTGGAACAAGGCCCAAAACCGTCGTCCGCGACATCGTTCAATCAACTGGCACAAACCCATGAGAACCAGGAAACACCGCCTGTGCAGGAACCGGCAGCCCAGCTCGCAATGACGGAGGAATCATCTCATGCCCGGCTCGATTCACCGTCGGTCCCGGAGATTTCCCTGGAGCCACTTGGCTTCTTCGCCGGCGCAGATACGATGCCCACGACAGTGCCCACTATGCCTGCCACCATGATTGCATCGGCTGAGCCACCACTTTTGGAGTTCACCCCGCCCGAGACAGAATTGCCCGCGACTCAGAACAAACTATCGGAACCCGTCACGGCCACTCCAGCAGTTCCAGCCGACGCTCTTTCGGAAGCCCTCCTCCCGCCTCCACAGGAGAGTTCCTCGGCCCAGGAATCGCCCACAGAAACGCTCCTCGAACCTTTCCCTGAACCCGAACTAAGACCCATCGGGCAAGAAGCTCCGGTCCAGCCCATCGAGTCGGAGGGCAACGTTTCTGCCACTGTGTTGCCTCTCGAGCAACCCATGCCTGCTGAGGAAACTTCGGTAACCCAGGAGACCCTTCAGACTGAAGAGACTCCCGTTCCAGAAGCACCTGTTGCTCCGCAACATGGTTCCATCGAAGAGCCGGTTTCGACGGAGGAAATGACTATTCCTGTCCATGAAGAAGCCCCTGTCGAAGTCGAACCCGTTGAGCCGGACCACGAATCTCCGGGGGCGCAACTGCCAGAGACCAATCCGCCGACACCGTCCAGCACCGACCTTTTATCGCGGCTGTTGGATGACGAAGAGTCTTTCGAGCAAACCATGGTTGCGGCTGGCGCCACAGCAGGCGTCGCTGCACCTGTACCCCCGTTCGTACCGGCTCCAGCAAACAGGCCGGCCCCACAGCCCTCTGTCTTCTCAGGCAATATCGAACTCGACACGCTGTTACACAACGGCGTTGTCACCGATGCCGGCGCGCTGGCGCAGCTGTTCCGTGGCGGGTATCGCAATCGTATCTCCAAACTCGCCGTGTCGGCCAAGGACCTGCAGAACGTGCCAGAGGAGATGCGGCAGGTGATCAAGCTCACTGTCGTCGCTCTGTCCCCCATCGAGCTGTCGATTGCCCGGGACTTGGCAATGCGCCTCGAGACGCCGGGATTTGTCGGCGAAGCTCTGCTGGTGGCCAAGAAGATGGGGTATGAGAACTATCTCACGACGTACAAGAACATCTCGAAAAACTACAAAGACGTCAGTATCGTCGACACAGCCAGTCTCAAGGCACCAGAGATATCGACGGAATCCGGCGAGGATCTTATTTCCTTCAGCTAGGCCCGGGCGGACACAGAGCATGAAGAGGGGCGCACGTGTGCGCCCCTCTTCATGCTGACCTCCTTGAGAACCTACTTCCTGTATGTCGATACCTCGGCGTACTCCTTGAGACACCACCCACAGGCGACACACGCCGCACGCCGCACGAGTGGTATGTCGTCTTGTCCTTCCTCGATCGCGCCCATCGGGCAGACAAGCGTGTCGAAGTTCTCTGGACGCCTGGAGAACCGGAAAACAGGTGGAACGCCAAATGCACTGTGGACAGGGGGCCTCTGCCAGAACCCATCGGGCACTCGTGCCCGCAGTTCATCCAGCGCGATATTGGAGGCAACGTCCGCCGTTCTGCCACGACGCCCCCTGCCGATACGTACCGACGCTGAAGAGCTGAATGGCGACCAGGAAACCCTGCCGCCACTTGCGATGAGCGCGTAGCCGTCCAGCTCTTCGGGATCGATACCAGCCAGGATCACGCCAGTCTCGACGGTTCTCCCGTACGTTTCTTCGCGGGCGCGTTCGCCGTCGAGGACACCGAACAGGAAAGCTCCCCTGATCGCCGACCAGACATCCAGGAGAGCCTCTCCCATCAGTCCATATGCAGCATAGCTCAGGACCTCCGTCCGCGTCTTTGTGGCAAGGCAGTCGAGGACCGTGGCGAAGATGCCGTGGACGCCGGAGAACCTGTTGAGATCCAGGCCGCGCGCAACGACGAACAGGTCGGCCTCGGCGAGGCACCGTGACACGAACACCTGCTTGATGTATCGACGCTCGGGGGTCTCCATCTTGTGTAGTTGGCGTGCATAGGACCTCATGGGTACCGTCAGGGACTCGTACTCCCCGGAGATGATCTCGATCAGGTCGCCACGTTCGCCCAGCAGACCCGTCAAAGCGCTGCGATATGCCTCATCGTAGCCGGCCAGAGACCTTGCGGCAAGATCGACCCGGGCGGCCCCGGACAGCGTCCGCACCGTCCGTTCCACCAGGTCCAGCCGTACCGGGAGGTCGCCAAGCAACACAAGAACTCGCTTGCCATCAATCCCCTGTGGCTCCATCCAGTCGAACACATTGTCGAGCGCCTGAGTGCGAGCATCGATCTCTTGTCCCAATGCTTCTATCATGACTGTCTGACTCATGGTACCTCCTTGCCCAGGACAGTATATATGGTTTCGCAAAGGCATCCGTGCTTTGACAAAGAGTTGCACGCAGGGTACAATAAGCAACAACCATTATGAACAAGCTGCTCATAAAGAACGGAACACTGCTGACCATGGGTGGCGACCGTCAGCCCAGTAAGGCTGACCTGCTCGTCGCTGATGGACGTATCAAGCGCATCGACACTGCCATCGGCCGCGGCGAACGCCCTGACGTCACGATCGACGCCTCAGGCATGTTTGTCCTTCCTGGTCTGATCTTCGGCCATGCTCGCCTCGGTTTCAGCCTGCTCCGTGGTCAGACCGACCAGATCCTGGACGATGCAGAGCGCGAGAGAACGGCCCTCAGACTTGTTGCAGGCCTTTCTCCCGAACAGGTTCGTTGCTCGGCTGAACTCGGCATCTGTCAATCGATACGCAGCGGCGTCACGACGCTCTTCGAAGGCGGCTCGATGCGCCACACGGACCAGATCCTCCAGGCAGCCCGCACGCTCGGGTTCAGGCTCATCGGCGGACGCATGCTGGCCGACCGAACGCCGGATTGGCCCGAGGCTCTGCGTATGTCGCTCCGCGAACAGATGTCCGACGCACAGGCGCTTGCCCACGACATTGCATCGAGTGACGAGGATGGCTTGCTGCGATATGCGGTGAGCACCACAAACCCTCCGTTCTGTACTGATGAGTGCCTGACCCAAGCCAAGGCATTGGCTGACGCAGGCGGCTACCCCCTTAAGATCGTCCTCACAACGGACAAGAGCCAGGTCGAGCGCATGCGCCGCGAAAGCGGCTTTCAGGAGCTGGCTTCTCTCGAGACACTGGGAGTCCTGGGCGAGAACACGTTCCTCGTCAACCCATCGTTTGCCTCGGAACTGGAACAGAACGTCATCCGCAAAGCCGGTGCGCGCGTTGTCATCAACGTGTCGACTGACCTGAAACTCGGCCGCCCCCTGTCCCGCCTCCCCGAGTTTGTCCGGAAGGGAACACCGGTTCTGCCCGGATTCGACAGTCCCCTGTATGGAGGGAGAATGGACGCCATACGTGAGCTCACCGTCCTGGCAACGGCCTTTCGACCGCAATATGGCCCACAGACAATGACTCCCGAGCAGGTCCTCTCCATGGTGACCGTGGATGCCGCAAAAGCACTCGGCATGGACGAAGAACTGGGAACGCTGGAACCGGGCAAGCGAGCCGACATTGTGCTCGTGGACCCTGGACGGGACGTTTTCGCTCAGCCGGGAGCTCACACGAACGCGTACTGTCGACTGGTCTACGAGGCATCCACAAGCAACATAGCGTGCACTATCATCAATGGAAAAATCGTCTACCGTGATGGCCAAGTCATCGGCTATGACGAGGAAGCGCTTATCGAACAGGCAAACGCCGAGCTTGTCCGCATCCTGGAAAAGGCCTGAGGTAAGACGCATGAACAGCAAAACTCAGACAGCTCAGGAACGCATCGCACGGCTGATCGACGTCGCAGCCGGACGCATACCGGCGGACGTGGTCGTCAGGAATATCCACCTGGTCAACGTCTTCGACGGGCACATCGAGGACGATGTCGACATTGCGTTGTCAGGCAGTCAGATCGCAGGAATCGGGCGGTATGACGGCGTGACGGTCGTCGACGGCAAAGGCGCCTATGCTGCGCCCAGTTTCATCGATAGTCATATGCATATCGAGAGTACCATGGTCGTCCCCGGCGAATTCGCCAAGGTGGCGCTCGCATGTGGCACTGGCGCAGTGATCGCAGACCCGCATGAGATCGCCAACGTCGCTGGAGCACGCGGCATCCGGTTCATGCTCGAGGCTACGCGCAACTCTCCGCTGGATTTCTACTTCATGCTTCCCTCCTGTGTCCCGGCCACGCACCTTGAGACGAACGGCGAGTCACTCGACGCCGATCGGCTGTCGGAACTGAGCCACAACCCGCGAGTCCTGGGTCTTGCGGAGTTCATGAACTACCCTGGCATCCTGTTCAGGGATCCGGCAGTCCTGGCCAAGCTGGCCGCCTTCGACGGACAGTTGATCGACGGACACGCGCCCTTCATCACTGGGCGAGACCTGGAGGCATACATCGGCGCTGGTATCTCTACCGACCACGAATGCACGACGGCGGATGAAGCCCGCGAGAAGCTGGCTCGCGGTATGTGGATCATGATGCGCGAGGGATCGGTGACACGGGATGTGAAAGCCCTGATCCCATTGCTGACCAAAGAGAACATGCACCGCATCATGCTGGCGACAGACGACCGGCACCCGTCCGACCTGGTTGCGGAAGGGCATATCAACTATGCAGTCAACCTGCTGCTTGAAGCGGGGATCGACCTCCCGACCGCCGTACGCCTTGGTTCGCTCAACCCGGCCACTCACTACAACCTCTCCCGCAAAGGTGCCATTGCCCCCGGCTACTGGGCCGACTTCATCATCTTCCCGGACCCGCAGCACGTCCAGCCGTCATCCACCTACGCGAAGGGAAAACTTGTAGCGAGGGACGGTGCCTGGCTGGGCCCCGACGACGGGCATCCTTCGAGGAGCTACGGCATCAAGAACAGCATCAACATTGCCACTCCTACCTACCAGAGCCTGCGTGTCAAGGCCGAGCCGGGCAAGCAGCTGCGAGTCCTGCAGCTGATACCCCATCAGGTTGTAACCGACGAGCGCCGCGTGAACGCAAGAGTCGACACGCACGGCTATGTCGTGTCGGACACCGATCAGGACGTCCTGAAGGTGGCAGTCTTCGAACGCCATCACGCTACCGGGCGCGTGGGCGTGGCGTTCATCAGCGGCTTCCAGATGAAACAGGGAGCGGTGGCGTCATCGATTGCCCACGATTCCCACAATATCGTCGTGTGCGGCGTTACCGACCGCGACATGCTGCTGGCCGTACAGCAGGTCGCCTTCATCGGTGGCGGCCTCGCGGTGACGAACAACGGACACGTTGTCGGTTCTCTCCCTCTCCCGTATGGCGGTCTCATGTCCGACCTGTCCGTACCTGAGGTCGCGGTCCGTCTGGATGATCTGGGAAAGATCATGCGCGACGCAACAGGTTGTCCGCTGGACGATCCGTTCATGACACTGGCATTCATGGCTCTTCCAGTCATTCCAAAGCTCAAGATCACGGATTTTGGCCTGATCGACGTTGAGAAATTCAAAGTTGTCAGTCTGTTCATCTAAGGGAGGTTTACCATGCAGAAGCTCTTTCAGAACGCTCAGATAGCACAGCCTGACGGCACGCTCCTGGCAGTCGACATTCTGGTCACAGACGGTATCATCGAGAAGTTCTCTCCCGCACTCGGTGAGCCTGCTCCGGCTGAAGTCGCCGCCATCGACCTGCATGGACTCTTTGTCATGCCGGGCGGAGTCGACGGACATGTCCACTTCGACGATCCCGGCTTCACGGAACGTGAGGACTTCGGCACCGGTACGATGGGAGCTGCCGCCGGCGGTGTCACCACCATCGTCGACATGCCGTGCACATCGCTTCCGCCGGTGACCACGCCCGACAACTTCAAAACCAAAATGAGAGCTGTCGAGTCCAAGGCCTACGTCGATTACGCATTCTGGGGCGGAACGACCCCAACCTTCATCGACAGCGGCGCCTTCCGCCGACTATTGCCGGAACTCAAGGAGCTGGGCGTCGTCGGCATCAAGGCCTATACTATCTCGGGCATGCAGACCTATCCGCGCCTCGATACGCGCCAGATGGTGATGCTCTTCGAGGCTGCACGCGATTTCAACATGCTGGTGGCGGTGCACGCCGAAGACTACTTCCTTGCCACGTACTACACCGACAAGATCATTCGGGAGGGCCGTTCGGACCCCCTGGCGTACAAGGACGGCCGCACGTACGATGCAGAACCTCTCGCGGTCTCCACAGTTCTTGCTCTCGCCCGACGCGAGCATACGCGTGTCCATATCGTCCACATGTCGACTTCCGCAGGTGTCGACCTTGTCCGGCAAGCCAAGGGTCAGGGCATCGACGCCACGACCGAAACCTGCCCACACTACCTGTTGCTCAACCGAGAGGACTTTGTGCGCCTGGGCAGTCTGGCCAAGTGCACGCCGCCGTTGCGCGACCGCTATGATAACGAAGTGCTCTGGGCGGGTCTGCTGGACGGGACCATCGACTATGTGACGACCGATCATGCAGCCGGCATCTACCCTCGGGAAAAGGTCACGGACAACATCTGGAATGCCTACGCAGGCATGCCGGGCGTTCAGCTCCGTGTCCCGTTGATGCTCTACGAGGGCTGCACGGTCCGGGGCATGAATCTGTACCGTTTTGGCGAAATCATGAGTACCAACCCGGCGAAGCGTCTTGGCTTATTCCCGCGGAAAGGTATACTTGCAGTCGGTTCCGATGCTGATTTCGCCTGCATCGACCTGAATGCACCGATGACTGTGCACGCCGAAGACCTCTACGCCAAGAACAAGTACACGCCCTTCGAGGGACGGGAGCTGCGAGGCGTAGTCCGCCAGACGTATGTGCGTGGCAGTCAGGTCTACGACAGTTCGGGGGAGTTCCCTGCAGGAGCCGGCTACGGAAAATTCATCAAGGCTGTCTAACCACGTGGAGGTGGCACAATGCTGGTAACGTTGAAAGAAGTCACACAGGACGCACTCAAGAACCACTACGCGGTCGGCGCGTTCAACATCCACAACCTGGAATATGCCAAGGCTGTTGTCGAAACCTCGTATGAGATGAAGGCGCCCGTCATCCTCCAGATCTCGCAGGGTAGCTCTGATTTTGCGGGGCTCGAAGAACTGTGCATGATCGCCCGTCATTACGCCGGCAAGTATGCCATTCCCGTCGTCGTGCACCTCGATCACGGCAAGAGCTTCCTGCGCTGCGTCGAAGGACTGCGTGCCGGGTTCAGCTCCGTCATGTTTGACGGTTCGTCGCTGCCATATGCCGAGAACGTCGCCATCACGCGTCAGGTCGTCGAAGCCGCCCACCAGGTAGGCGTGGCAGTCGAAGCGGAGATCGGCAAGGTCGGCAAGTCTGAGGACGGCGCAAGCACCGAGGCCGAGGATATGCACTACACCGCGGTCGACGAGGCAGTTCGCTTTATTGGCGATACGCACGTCGACGCCCTGGCCGTATCCATTGGAACAGTCCACGCCATGGCCGTCCAGGCAGCCCATCTCGACATCGCACTCTGCCGCAAGCTGCACGAAGCCATGCCGACTGTGCCGCTTGTCATGCACGGCGCCTCCGGCGCAGTGGATGAGGATGTCAAGCAGGTCATCCTGCTGGGCATCAGCAAGATCAATATTGCGACCTTCCTGCAGAAAAAGGCCGCTCTCGCCGTCAAGGCGATGTTCGAGCAGACCCCGGACGCCATTGGGTTCCGGGATCTTGCAAAGCCACAGTTGCAGGCCATCATGGACGGCGTGCGTGGCAAAATCGAATTGTTCGGCACTGCCAACCGCGCCTGAGAACGCTACAGGCTTCCAGGACATTCAAAAGGCCCCAGCCGTCAGGCTGGGGCCTTTTCCTGATATTGCTGTGTCTCGACTAGGAAGCAGGCTGTGTGCTCACCGGCGAACCAGACTGTGAAGCGGGCGCCTGAATGTGGACAGTGCTCGCCGTCAGATCGATGACGCCCCTGAGCGCCTCTTCGAGTTCCGGCCCCTGCAGCGTTTCTTTGTCCAGCAGGACAGTCACCAGATTCTCCAGTACGACACGGTTCATCTCCAGGACTTCGGTCGCGCGCTGGTACTGCTCTTCGACCAGGCGTCTGGCCTCGGCGTCGATGGTCTGAGCGGTCTCCTCACTGTAGTTGCGCTCCTCACTGAGTTCCTTCCCGAGGAACACCAGGTCACTGGTCTTGCCATAGGTAAGGGGACCGAGTTTCTCACTCATGCCATATGCACGGATCATGCGGTGGACAACGTCCGTGGCACGCTCGAGATCGTTCGAAGGTCCGGTCGAGATACTTCCCAGGAAGAGTTTCTCGGAAGCACTTCCGCCGAGCAGGCCGGCAACGTCCCTGAGGAGTTCCTCGCTGGTGCGCATGTACCGGTCTTCTGTGGGGAGCTGCAGCGTGAACCCGAGGGCCATGCCGCGTGACACGATACTGATGCGGTGGACTTCTTCACGTGCGGCCAGAGCCTTGCCGACGACAGCATGCCCGGCTTCATGATAGGCGATGCGCCGGCGCTCGTCGTCGCTGATGATTCTCGACTTCTTCTGTGGTCCAGCGATGACCTTGTCGATGGCTTCCTCGACCTCTTCCATCGTGATATCCGCCTTTCCCCTGCGGACAGCAAGCAATGCACTCTCATTCAGCAGGTTCTCCAGATCGGCTCCTGTAAATCCGGCGGTCTCCTTGGCGATCGTGCCAAACATGACGTCAGCCACGAACGGCTTGTCCGAAGCGTGCACCTTGAGGATCTCCTCCCGTCCCTTGGCATCCGGCAGATCGACGACAACGCGCCGATCAAAGCGACCCGGGCGCAACAGAGCAGGATCCAGAACGTCAGGCCGGTTCGTTGCCGCAAGGATGATGATGCCCTTGTTCGCATCAAAACCGTCCATCTCGACGAGTAGTTGGTTCAAGGTCTGTTCACGTTCATCGTTGCCGCCGCCGATGCCTGCGCCGCGATGGCGTCCCACGGCATCGATCTCATCAATGAACACGATGCATGGAGCATATTGTTTCGCCTGTGCGAACAAGTCCCTGACGCGGCTTGCGCCCACGCCGACAAACATCTCGACGAACTCCGAACCCGACACGTTGAAGAACGGCACTTTGGCCTCGCCGGAGATTGCACGCGCGAGCAGTGTCTTTCCACAACCAGGAGGCCCAACCAGCAACGCGCCCTTGGGAATCTTGGCGCCCATTACCGAAAATTTCTTGGGGTTCTTGAGGTAGTCGATCAGCTCGCCCGTCTCTTCCTTGGCCTCATCCAGACCCGCAACGTCCTTGAACGTCACACGCGGGCGGTTGTCCATGAACAGCTTGGCTTTGCTCTTGCCGAACCCGAACACCTGGTTGTTCTGTCCTCCCTGCATGCGCTGCATCATGAAGAACAAGAACCCGATCAGCAGCACATACGGCAGGACATTGGTCAGCAGCATCACCCAGATGCTCGTCTGTGCCTTGTTGAAGTCCCCCTGCACACCCTTTGCGATCAGCAGCGGATACAGGCTGGCATCGTACAACGGCGCGATGGTTGTGAACTTCGTGCCATCCTTCAGCGTCCCCGTGCCGGTCTGGACAACGTCGGCAATCTCAAACTTGACGTCCTTGACCTCTCCAGCCTGAACCTTGGTTACGAAATCGGTATATGTGAGTTGCGCCGGCTGGGCCACAGGAGTCTTGAACAGCGAATAGGCGCCCCATAGTATGGCAAAGAGAAGCGCCCATCCGATGAGCTCTTTCAGCAGATTCGGGTTTGAGCCTCCGTTCTTCTTCTGGTTGGCCACTTATCCCTTCTCCTCTTTTCTCTTCTCGTAAACCTCGGGTTTCAGGACGCCGACGAATGGCAGGTTCCGGTAGTTCTCGTCGTAATCCAGCCCGTAACCGATGACAAACTTGTTGGGAACCTCAAACCCGCAGTACTTGATGTCCACGTCCACCTTGCGGCGCTGCGGTTTGGAGAGGAACGTGCAGATCTCGATACTGCTGGGGCCCCTCGTCTTCATGAGATCGACCAGTGCCTTCATCGTAAGGCCTGTGTCGACAATATCCTCGACGATGATGATGTCGCGGTGCGCCACGTTGGCGTCGACGTCACGCGTGATCTTGATCACGCCCGTGCTATCCAAGTTGGTACCGCCATAGCTGCTCACGCCCATGAAGTCCACCATGACGTGAATCGGCACCGAGCGTATGAGATCGGAAAGGAACACGACGGCGCCCCGCAGAATGCAGATCATCAGCGGGTTCCTGCCCTCGTAATCATGTCCTATCTGCTGTCCCAGCTCGGCTGTGCGTTTCTGGATTTCCTCGGTCGAGACCAGAACCTCGAGTATTTCATCTCTCATGTCCATGTATTCTACCCCGCTCCCACTGTGAGACAACTTAGCACTGTGAACTATAGTATACAATGCGCAGGAAGCGGCGCGACTCAACTGTTACCACTCCTGCGGCGCTGCGAGCGAGGGCGGGCACCCAGATAATGCCATCTGCATCGCACACGACGGGACGCCGCGCCCGCAGCACCCGGTCGACCTTTGCGTCGACATACAGGTCCTGCAGCTTGTGTTGATGCCCCCCAAACGTCGTCATGCGGTCACCAGGCCGTGCGTGGCGTACCGTCAGCGGCAACCGCAACGCGTCCACGTCGAACCATGCTTCCTTCGGCCCGACGTCCCTTAAGTCTGACGGAACGTCCGCAGGCGTCTTCTCCTCGAAGGTCAGGCGCCTCCGAAACCAGTCGATTGTTGCAGGGAGCTTCGCTATCTCCTGAGGCTCCTGGACACGACCGGTGAACGCGGCGCCATAGACATAAACGTGCTGGTAACCCACCTCCAGCGTCACACGGTCATCCAGCGTTACGCGCACGCCTGTCCTGCCGTTCCGTATGGCCTGGGTACTCCGCGTCAACCGTTCGAAGCTGGGACCGACGCCCGACGTGGCGAAAATCTCCTCAAGTGCATATTGCAGCAGGGGATCAGGTAGGCTCGCAAGTGCCCCTTTGGCAAGGCGCAACGCTCCCGGATGCCTTCCATCGCCCGCTTCCAGGATCTCGATGTTGTCGGTCACCTGCTCGGTCTGCCGCTCAAACAACTCACATGTGGCACGCGCCATGTTCGCCGTTCGCGCGACGGCCGTCTTCGCGGCAGGAAACCGGCTCTCGATCAACGGGATCACGCTCGTACGGATGAAGTTCCTCTCGTGCCGCTCGTCCGCATTTGACAAATCCTCCCGCCAGACGAAACCTTGCGCCCGCAGCCAGCCCTGAAGCTGTTCTTTTGACACTGCGAGCAGCGGATGGATGAACATCCCCGCCCGCGGCGCCATGCCGGACATCCCCCGCAAGCCAGTCCCCTTGAGAAGTCGAAACAGAACCGTCTCAGCCTGGTCGTCCTGCGTGTGAGCCGTTGCGATGCATGCAGCTCCTGTCTTGAGCGCCGTCATGCGGAGAAAGCGAAGCCGCAGTTCCCGGGCCGCTTCTTCGAGGCTCAGATGATGTTCGGAAGCGTACGCGCCCACATTGTCGGATCCTGTTTCGCAGGGCACGTTCAGTGAGCCTGCCAGTCCCCGCACAAACGCCTCGTCCGCATCACTTTCGGCACCGCGGAGCTGATGGTTGAAATGGGCACAGACCACGTCGAGATGACAGCTTTCCCGCAATGAGCAGAGAAGGCGTAGCAGCGCGACCGAATCCGACCCACCCGAAACGGCGACGACCACCCGGGTACCAGGGACCAGCAGCTCAAGAGAGGTGCAGTATGACCAGACGTCGTCCTGAAGCATGAGCCTGATCAGCTGTCAGCAAGCAGTTCGCTGAGCAGGAGCTCGACGTCGTGTCTTCGCCTGCCTGAACGGGTGAATGCCCGCAGGCACTCGATGGCCGTGGCACGTCTCCCCCAACCGTTCATGATTCTCACTGAACGCATCAGGAGTTCAGGGTCGTCCGGTCGCAGCGCAATCGCCTTCTGCAAGAACATCGTGGCACGTTCCGTCTCGCGTGCCGCACCCAGAGCCATGGCCAAGTTATAGTAGCAGACGGAGGCGGCACCCGGGAGAGCGATGGCACGGGCCAGCGCTGTTACCGCGATGGACGTCTTGTTCTGGGCAAGAGCATTCGTCCCCTTGTGGTGCCAGTACATGTACTCGGTTGGGGCAAGCTCGGCTGCCTGAGCGAACTCGATCCCGGCCTGCTCNNTCGGGGAACCTGGCAGTCAGATCGGCAAAGATCTCGATGGCCTCGTCGTTCAAGCCACATGCACTCGAGGCAACCGCAAGATTCTTGCGCGTCACGTCGTCGCCGGGCAGGACCTTCGTGGCTTTGACAAAGACACCACGTGCTTCTTCCCATCTGCCCTGGCCGTACAGATAACTGCCGTACGCGTTCAACGAAGCGCAGCGACGGGCACCCTCGTTCTCACTGGACTCGTCGATTACCTCTGGTTCAACAGCTCGTGGTCTTCGTGCCATCTCAACCTCCCTCTCCGCCGTGCCTCTGGCGAGAGTGCGTTAGTCTCTGAACCGCCCGCAGGGCCAGATTGCAGCAACCGACCGCTTCGCTCTCATTTACTAGTGTAGCGAAAAAACATAACTCACAAAGGCCGCCACAATCGATGTAAACACGCCGACCTGTGTTATATCAGTATAGCCGCGTTGTGCGCCACCGCCACATCGTGGTGCCCTCTCGAAGGCGGGGACCCATACGTCATGACTGGACTGGATTCCCTGACGGATTGGCGCAGTTGAGGCCCCGGTGTTGTGTGGTATCATAAGGTGCCCGAACAACCATGCTCTTGAGGAGGAATCGATGAAAGCAGGAAAACTGGGGTCTGAGAATGTCATATGGGACCTGAGCGCTCTGTACGCGAGCCTTGACGATCCGCGCATCGCACGCGACATGAAAGCGGTGCGACGGGACGCCGCCGCTCTCGCTGCAGAGTACCACGGCAGGGTTGCAGCCGGCAAGATTTCCCCCGCCGAGCTCAGGAAGTTCATGGTCGAAGAAGAGCGCATCAGCTCCGCGACCGGCCGCCTCGGTGAGTATGCAGAGCTCATGCTCACGACAGACAACCTGGACGAAGGCGCCAAGAGC
>NZ_QXIW01000024.1:0-22897 GCF_003570985.1 Candidatus Cryosericum hinesii | reverse complement strand
CGCCACTACCTGCTGTTCCTGCGCAAACAGAGACAGCATCTCCTCAGTGAGAAAGAAGAGATGTTGCTCAGCAAGCGTGACCTGACGGGCAAGCTAGCTATACAGCGCATCTACCAGGAGCTGACGAGTTCGTTCAAGTTCACGGTCACCGTCAAGGGCGAACGCAAGGTCATGAACGGCGAACAGGTCCGCTCACTACGGGAAAGCACCGACTCGCGTCTGCGCGCACGTGCCATGAAACAGTACTTTGGCAAGTACGCGGAGAACAGCCTTGTCATCACCAACGTCTTCGACACCCTGCTCAAGGACCACCAGATCGAGTGCGAGCTACGTCACTTCGACGAACCGATGGGCATGCGGAACCTGGACAACGAGCTGGACGCGGAGGTCGTCAATACCCTCTCCGACGTCACCAGAGACAACACTGACATCGTCGAGCGCTACTACACCCTCAAAGCGCGCCTTCTGAACAGCAAGAAGCTCACGCTGGCGGACATCTATGCACCCATCAGCGCCAAGCCCCACAAATACACGTGGAACGACGCCAGGACCATCGTCCTGGATGCATACGCCAAGTTCGACCAGCGAGCACACGACATCATCCAGGAGTTCTTTGACAAGAACTGGATCGACGGTCGCACCCTGCCCAACAAGACAGGCGGGGCTTTCTGCACCTTCAATCTCCCCGGCGCACATCCATGGATCATGCTCAACTTCACTGGGGCCGGCCGCGACGTGGAGACGATGGCGCACGAACTGGGACACGGCATGCACGGCATCCTGTCCGCCAAGCAGACTGCGGTCAACCGCGACGCCATCCTGCCCCTCGCCGAAGTGGCCTCGGTCTTTGGCGAAATGCTCGTCACCGACTACCTGCTGAGCCGCATGAAGGACCCTGAGGAGAAGATCGCACTCTACTGCTCCAAGCTCGAGTCGGCCTTTGCCACGACATTCCGTCAAAACATGTTCCACCGCTTCGAGACGCGTACGCACGGTCTCATCGCCGACCATCAGTTGTCCACCGATGAGCTCCGCTCCATCTATCACGAGGAGCTGGTCAACATGTTTGGTGATTCCGTCACCATCCCCGCACACTACGACATGGAATGGGCGATCGTCCAGCACATGTTCCTGTGGCCCTTCTACGTCTACGCCTACAACTTCGCACAACTCGTCGTCCTGTCGCTGTACCAGAAGTACCTGGAGGAAGGCGAGAAGTTCAAGCCCGTCTACTACCGCATCCTCGAGACCGGCAGCGCCATGACTCCTGCCGAGATCCTTGGTCTCGCAGGCATCGACCCGCGCGACAAAGCCTTCTGGCAGAAGGGTTTCGACTTCATGCGCACCCGCTGGATCGAACCCCTCGAAAAGCTCGTGTCTGAGCGCAAGTAGCAGCAAACACCCCGGCGTCATCGTCATCGACGCCGGGGTGTAACATTCTCGGGACGGTTCCGTTCGTGTAACAGTCTCCACTAACGGCTGGCCTATCCCCTACTCCTCTCTTTTCTCATCCAAAGGATCAGCAATATTCTGTCATCCTTCACACATTTTTTCTCGTGAGTTTGCAGAGTTGGTCCACCTCCATCCTGGATGAATCGATGCGTGACTAAGATTTCGAAAATGGTATGATTTATATTGAGCGTATTTCCGTCGTATCACTATATAAGGAGGCTTGTATGTTGATAGATGATTTTCATCTTTCTCTTTTTGACTTTGCTTTAAGTCTATCAGCAGCTATTGACGCAGTAAACCCGATGCTAGTAGATCATCAGAGAAGGGTTGCCTATATTGCCTGGAGTATTGGTAAGGAATTGGGATTGAATATTGAGCAAGCGAGAAAACTATTCTTTGCAAGCTTGTTGCATGATGTTGGGTCTATTTCTTTAAAGGAAAGGCTGGACATTTTGCATTTTGATGAAGACTCATCCTTTAATAGACATGCAGAATTGGGCTATTTGCTTTTGAGAGATTTTGAAGCGCTTTCAGATGAAGCAAAGATTATTCGATACCATCATATCCAGTGGGATAATGGTAATGGACATTTGGTCAACGGCGAGGTTGTTCCAGCTGAAAGTCTGATACTGCACCTTGCAGATCGCATCTCGGTGCTTATTGACTATGACCATGAAGTTTTAGGCCAAGCCAGGGGTATAACAGAAAAGATAAAAAACCTTTCAGGCAAGGTATTTGTGCCTGAATTTGTTGACGCATTTGTAAAACTATCAGGCAAGGAGTATTTCTGGCTTGATACTTCTTCTCCAAACCTTGACCTTGAACTAAATAGAATACACAGTTTGCCCCTCGTCATTTTTGACATAGAATCAATCCAAAAGTTGACAAAAATCCTTTCGCGAATCATTGACTTTAGAAGCAGGTTTACGGCAACTCACAGTAGCGGGGTTTCTGCAACCTCTGTGGCGCTTGCAAGGTTGGCAGGTTTTTCCGAAAAGGAATGTAGTATGATGGCAATTGCAGGGTATCTACACGATTTAGGTAAGCTTGCTGTCCCCAAGGAGATTCTGGAAAAGCCCGATAAACTATCAATGGAAGAACTCAACATAGTGAGAAGTCATACCTATCATACGTATAGAATACTGTCACATATGGAAGACTTCAAAACAATCAATCAGTGGGCTTCTTTCCACCACGAAAGACTTGATGGTTCAGGTTATCCATTCCATATAAGTGCCTTTGACCTTCCACTGGGTTCTCGAATAATGGCTGTTTCTGACGTATTTACTGCTGTTTCTGAAGACCGCCCGTACAGGGAAGGAATGGGCATAGAGAAGGCACTATCTACTATCGCATCAATGGCGAAAAATCATTCTCTGGACCCTTATGTGGTTTCCCTTTTAGAGAGAAATGTTCAATTCGTAGACGATGCCCGAAAAAGCGCTCAAATTGACGCTCGCAAAGAATATGAGAATTTTTCAAAACTTGGGCTCTTGTATTAACCAACTGAGCTACGCCGCGACCAAAGTAACATCAGAATTTATGCATTCTGCTGTATCACCTATGTGAAGGAGGATGGATTCCTTAGTTAGTAACCTCCGAACCCGGGCTCGAGCTTTTCATATCCTCCACCTGGCAAATCGCGGTAATACCCAGGACCTTCTGGACCTGTATCCCATTCAGAAGTAAGTGGTGCCTCATAATGTTCGCCCGTAGACGGGGAATAGACGTTTTCGAACCCCATGATGGCTTCTTGCCATTTAGCGGATAGATCCACTTCAGGATTATCGTCAGGAGAACTAGGATTCCCACCACCACCTGAAACCACTGTGGACGTATCAGGTCTCAATTGAGATACGGCACGTATAGAAAGCGCAACAAATGAAGGAATCGCGCCCTGCGAATCCCAAATATCACTCGTCGTATTGGCGAAATAGGTCGAAACTATATAGCCACCGAGTGCTGGCGCATCATATGTTTTGTAAAACAAGCAGCCCTTCGTACCAGAGGCTTCAAAGGTTCGCTGGGTAAATCCATAACCCAAATCGGTCCCCGAGCCCAACGATACCTCCTTGTATCCCGCCATGGGCATCCAGGCATTGATAAAGTCATCAATGGTCGGGTACATATAACTATAAACAAAGGCGATCCACCAGCCGGCATGCATTTCTTTGTCCGGCGACCATATGTCACAAGCAGTACTTAGGTCATTGCCAGTCATGACCCAGGTTTCTGGGGCCAACGTGCGGCAATGACCATAGTTCTTGACAACGAGCTCAATGGCAGAATCACCAAAAGTCTTAGGCGGGAACAGGGACATGTAGATGCCATGAGCGCAATCCGCGCGCGTGGCAGGGCTCACCGGGTTGATGTTGCGCTTGGTGTCCCAGACCAGAAACTGGGCTGCAGGACTGACAGCATAGGCAAGGTCAGGCAGGGCGTATGCGCCAACTGCGGCCTGGTCATTGGCGAAGATCGCATTGACCGGGGCCGAAAGTGCGGTCTGTTCCTTGCCGGCTGCACGGACAAGCAGAACAGCGAGATCCTGGCGCTTGATCGGGGCGGCAGGAGCATAGGTCGTCGACGTGACCCCCTTGACGTACCCGGCCTTGACGGCCGCTTCGACGTACCCGTAGGACCAGCGAGAGGATGAGACGTCGGTGAAGGTAGGACGAGCGGGTTTGACGAGCGCAAGCTTCTTCGCCACCACGATCATCTTGGCGAATTCCTCGCGGGTGACCTTGCCCTCAGGGCGGAAGGTCCCATCGGTGTAACCGACGGCGATACCGTTTTGTGACAAATACATGATATCGTCGTGAGCCCAGTAGGTTGCTGTAACGTCGGTGAAACCAGCTGCGCGTGCAGCAGCAAAGGGGGCGAACATGGTGGCCAGCAATGCAATGGCCAGTGCCAGTGAACAGAGTCTCTTCATGTATACTCTCCCCTGTCCAGAATCAGGAGCGGTGGACAGAAAATCCTCGTTCAGTTTCTCCTGGTACGAGCTCTGCACCGGTCGTTCTAACTGTTCCTTGCCTCGTTTGCACCCCGAAACAAGAAGACCAGCAGCACGATAGTCAACAAGACCCTCAGCAGATGATGTGTTTTTCTCATACTCCTCCTCCATTAGGGATACCAACGCCATAGTGTGTGCCGGATCCCCGTCCACGTCAACAACTGCGCATCGACTCATCACGCTGGCCTCATGCACGGAGCTGGGCATCGGACCAGGATTTTCAAGACCCCCGAGGAGAGCCGCCCCCACATTGTATTCATTCTATTTTTGCCGCCCCCTGATAGCATGAGAAATAGTCACACGGGCAACAAATCCTGTTGTGACGGGGGAGGCTATTTAATGAGGAAAGCACTGTCACTTGTCTTGATACTTGTTTTTGTGGTCTCGTTGTTTGGCGGACTGTCTGTCGTACCCTCGGCAAGGGCTGTTGCTCAGGAGGTAACATACAACCTGGGGACCGAGCCTGCTACGCTCGATCCAGGCATTACAGCTACCCTTGCGGATGTCAACATCGACCTGCAGGTCTTTGACGGGTTGACACGTCTCGACAGCAAGAGTGTCCCGCAGCCCGCGATCGCGAAGAGCTGGACGATCTCCAAGGACGGGAAGACCTACATCTTCACGCTTCGCGATGCGTACTGGACGAACGGAACGCCCGTCACTGCATACGATTTTGAGTATGCGTGGAAGCGCGCGCTCAGCCCGGAGTTGGCTTCCGCATACGCCTGGCAGGCCTATTACATCTATGGTGGTGAAGCGTTCAACACATCCATCAAGGTCGGCAGCAAGTACTATGTTCAGGCTGTCGATGCCAAAGGCAATCCTCTTACGAAGACCGTTGGGGGCAAGGTTGTCCCTGTTCCAAGCACGAAAGAGATCGACCCCAGCAAGAACGTCGGCGTCAGGGCACTGGACGCCAAGACGCTCAAGGTCTACCTCCAGTCGCCCACCGCCTACTTTCTCAGCTTGACGGCGTTCCCGACGTACATGCCGGTCTGCAAGGCTGTTGTCAGCACAAATGACAAGTGGGCCGCCGATCTGACGAACTACGTCACCAACGGACCGTTCAAGCTCACGCAATGGTCACACAACGAGAAGATGGTCTTTGAGAAGAGCCCGACGTACTGGGACAGGAACAATGTCAAGCTCACGAAGATCACCTACCTCATGGTCGAGGATGAGTCGACTGCACTTTCGATGTATCAGAGCGGTCAACTGGACGCCTCCTCCACCGTACCCCTCTCGGAGTTGCCCAAGCTGGTCGCCTCAGGCGATGCACAAATCCTTCCGTCCCTCGCGACCTTGTTCTATCGGGTCAATGTCACCAAGAAGCCGTTCAACGACGTCCGCGTCCGTGAGGCCTTGCTCCTGGCAATCGACCGCAAGAGCATCACTACGTCCATCACGAGAGGCGGAGAGGTTCCCGCGCTGGCTATTGTTCCCAATGGCATGCCAGATGCGCTCCCTGGCAGCGATTTCCGCACTCTGGGTGGTTCATTCTACAAGGATGACGATATCACGACGGCAAAGGCGCTGCTTGCTCAGGCCGGTTATCCCAACGGCAAAGGGTTCCCCGCCTTCGCACTGCTCTTCAACACCTCCAACCTGACCAAAACTATTTGCGAGGCGATCCAGGGGATGTGGAAGAAGAACCTTGGTATCACCTGCACCCTCAGGAACGAGGAGCTCGGCGTCTTCGTGGATGACCTGATACACATGAACTTCAATCTTGCGTTGGTGCAATGGACTGGTGACTACATGGACGCCAGCACGTTCCTGTACATGTTTGTAACGGGTGGCGGATCCAGCCACACCGGCTGGAGCAACAAGCCTTACGATGCTCTCATCGCAAAGGCCAAAGCGACGGTCGACCCGAAGGCACGCATGGCGACATTGCACGCTGCAGAGAAGATCCTCATGACAGACTTCCCCATTCTTCCAATCTACTACTGCACGAGCCCGGTGCTCCTGAGTAAACACATCAAGAACTTCTACCAGTCGGCGCTGGGAATTGTCGACTGGAAGAACGCTTACATGGGATAGCCTTCAGGAATCACTGAAGACCAAGACCGAGCACCTCAGGAATGAAGAGAGCGGCCGCGAACTTGCGGCCGCTCTGCATGTTGTAGAATGTCGTTATGCCCGCCTTCCTCTCCGTCATTCCCGCGCCTCCGTCATTCCCGCGAAGGCGGGAATCCATCCTTACATCGGTGGGGGGTCACCGTGCCATTTCTGCAACAACCATGGGCACCGGATGTTGCCATGACTGAGAGTAAGGGTGCGTCTTGCTGCGAGAGTGTTACAGTTTGGAACCCCCCGAGCCTTTCTGTTCAAGACCCCTGAGCCCCTTTGTCCAAGGCGAAGGGCGTATTCCCCGAGTATTTCTTCCCAATACCCCCGAGTATTTCGGTTCAATGCGAGGGGCGTACTGAGGGGCGTTCTGAGGGGTGCTTCTGTCCCGAGAATGGTACAATGGTGGGCCCAGGCGATTCCAATTGGAACCTGCCGCTCGCAGAATTTAACTCCCTCTTCTTAAAGTAATGGCTTCGTTGCATATTTAAGGTTCAAGTTGTACCCGTCGTAGTAGCTGACATGAATTGAGCTTGAGCCTATGGCAATGGAGTTATACCTACCCGTCCATGATTCATCTATTGTAGATATCTGCCATGTGCCAGCCGACTTTGTCGCGTACTTAAAGCCAGAATTGGAGCTATAAACCATATGGACCTGGTTGCCATTTGCCTTGTCAACGGCAAGGGATGCATCCCAGACGCCGCCAGAACTCTTATCCACGGTTTCCGTCTGCCATATGCCTGAGGCATTGGATGCATACTTGAGTGCATCATTCGTCGAATCATAATAAGAAATGTGGATCTTGTTGTTTGAATCAACAGCCAGGGAGGTCTTCCAGCCGGCAGCCATTCCTATTGTGGCTATTGTAGTTACGACCCATGAGCCTGACATGTTGGTAACGTATTTTATGCTATCCGGCAAAGCATCGTCATAGTAACTGATATGGATGTTGTTATCAGAATCCATCCCGATGGAGGCCGAATATGCTGGCATTCCACCAATTTTTAGTATGGAAGTCGACCAGGTACCTGAACCATTTGTGGCGTATTTAAGATCCAGGTCAGATGCTCTGAAGTAGCTTATATGAGCCTTACCGTATGAATCGAGGGCAATGGAGTCCCCGCCCATAAGCCCGGACCAGGCTCCGCCTTCTACTATTGAACTTACTCCGCTTGCTGTTGTTGCATTTGTCGCATACTTCAGGTCGCCACCCGTACCATCATAAACGATGTGGCACTTACCATTGGCGTCTACGGCAATGCCAGTGTCGTAATCACCGGCACTATCTACTATCCAAGTAACCCAACTTCCTGTTACATTCGTCATATATTTGAGCTTTCCATTCGTCAAGTCAATGTAGCTTATATGAACCTTTCCATTCGCATCCACTGCGATAGATGTGTGCTTACCAACATCCCCGGTGCTATCCATTGTGGAGATAATCCATGAAACCCCCGGGGGAGGCGCTGGCGGTCCCTGGGGAGCCAACATGAGCGTAATCATCCTGGTCGTCGCGTCGTATTGAACGCCGATACCAAGCGATTCTGCGACAAACCGGAGAGGAAGCATCGTCCGTCCATTCGTGATGACGGGCACAACCGCAGAGTTTGCTGCATCGATCGCAAGGGCGATGCCGTTCAGGGATGCCTGTGATTTGCCGATCCAGAGGTCGAGAGAATTCTTTCCCAGCGTGACGGTGACCTTGCGCGTAGAGGATTCCCAGACAGTGGAACCACCGAACGCTTCGATGACAGCGCGAATAGGCACAAGTGTCCTGCCTGCGACGATGACGGGTTTGGTTCCTTGTGCGTCGATCGGTTTCTGCACACCATTGACGGACATGGACGCGTTGCCAATCCACAGCTTGATCGTCGTTGACGACAAAGCGGTGGCTGCCGACGGGACAAGGAGTCCTGCGACCAGGAGTATGGCTACCAGGACGTTCAGCAGATGCATTCTTCTCATGGGTGCCTCCCCTATTAAGAGCCGTAACACCATAGTCTGTGTCAGGCTCCCGCCCGCGTCAACAATTGCAAGAACATGTGCCGGGGACGAGATTTCAGCCTTGGGGGCAGGTCACCGTGTCATTTCTGCAACAACCATGGATGTCGGATGTTGCCATGACTGAGGGTGAGGGTGCGTCTTGTTGCGAGAGTGTTACAGTTATGGGACAGTCCCGAAATGGTACAGTGGTGGCGGCGGGGGGAGTCGAACCCTCGACACTCCGGGTATGAGCCGAATGCTCTAACCAACTGAGCTACGCCGCCACAGGGCGCTGGAAAACTGGAACATAGTAGCAGAGGCGACAGCCTCTGTCAAGTCAGGAAAAGCGAGACGCTATCCGCGCTTGCGCTCTGTCCGCTTCTTCTTGTCGACCTGCCACTCCTGTGAATCCTGCAGATACCGCTTCATCATCATGTCGAAGGGGCTCAACAAAGGCTTTTCGTGGAAGGGACGCGCGCTGTAGGAGGGGCGGGGAGAAGATGGCGCACTTGGCGCAGAAGCCTGAACGGGGGAGCTACCTTCCGCAGCGGGCACGGCAGGCGTTCCTTCGGCACCACCGGCGGCCTTGGCAGCCTTGATGGACAGGTTGAGCTTGCCATCCTTGTTGCGGCCAATGACACGAACGATGACCTTGTCCCCTTCCTTGAGGAACTGGTTGACGTCCTTGACGTAGGTGTCACTGATTTCTGAGATGTGAACCAGACCTACCTCATTAGTGTCTGTCTTGACGAACGCTCCAAACGGAACGATCTTGACGACAATGCCTTCGGTTAGCTTGATGCGGTGCTCTTCGGCCATTAAAGTAGTCACTCACCTCTGTGGGGGATAGCTCTGCCGACGTGGCAGGCTCCAACAGAACAATATATAGTGCCTAGGCCAAAATACAACCCCTAGAACCATCCCTTGACCCATGTGATCAGCTGGTTCAGCACGCGAGGCAGAAGCGTCTGAGCAGGAGGAACCGGCTCTGGGGCTGTGCGGTCCACAGGGAAGAGGATGACGGTGTCGTTCCTCTTGCTCATGAGCATGTCCTCACGCGCGGCCTTTTCGATATAGGCCGGGGTCACATGATACTCCATGGCCTTCTGCTGTTCGAGCGTCTGTGCACTGACCTGTTGCATTTCGGCAAACGTGCTTGTCGTCAACCGGTCCGCCTTGGCCAGATAGGCGAGCGCCGAAACCGTGCTCCAGATAAGATAGCCGATGACGAAGCAGGCAATCAGCATCACGACCTTCTGCATGTTCAGTGTATGTCCACGCTTCCGTTGTCTCAACACAGGTCTCATCCCTCAGGCGCCGGGCCAACGATGCTCAACTGGTCGATGTTCAACCGTTTCACCGTTGCGACCGTCGGAACGCCCAGACGGTCCCAGCCCCTGAGGTCATAGTACTCATTCAACACGTCCGCGTCAAGCCAGGCAAGATGCCCTGCAACACTCCCACCCCGGTCGGTGCTCAGCAAGCGCTCAGGCAGCGTATCGTCCTCCCTGGAGATGCCCATGCGTGTGGCAAGCAGGCGTTTGTAGGTGTAGATGCGCTCACCGATCTCCATGAGTTCGTCCGTGTCCACCCGACGCCCAGTCACGGCGGTCAGGAACTGGCCCATCTGCGTGAGGTTCAGGCCTCCGTAGATGGCAAACTTGCAGAACTTGAGACTATCGAACAGACCCATCAGGTCCTGTGTGGCTTTGACCATGGTAACCTTGCCGGTATGGTCGAAACGGTCCATCGGCGCAGTCAGCCCAATCTCCGGCATCGTCGCCGCCCGTTCGAACGCATAGCTGAATCCCTGCAGGTGGCACGCACCACGCGTTGCGGTGGCATAGCCCAGACCCAGCGAAACGTAGGCCCGTGGGTCGTGTGCCGGCAACTCCATGCCCTTGACTTCGATGGCCAGTTCGCGGTGTCCAACCGACGCGGCAAACTTGCGGGAGCCGTCTGCCAGCCGTGTACCGAAGCCCTGCCGCCGGGCGATGCGTGGAATCATGGCGAGGACTGCTGCGCCATTGCCCCACACAAGGTCGATGCCGTCAGTGTCAGCAGCAGTGACCAGCCCCAGTTCCCGAGCCTCCATGGCCGTCGCCAGCGTTCCGCCGGTCGAGATGGTGTCCAGACCGAAGACGTTGCAGAGGGAGGCAGCCTGCTCGACGACGTCGAGATCTGTGAGCATGAGCAATGACCCAAGTGCCCCAACCGACTCGTACTCCAGCCCTGCTCCGTTCTGCCCCTCGTGGCCCTCGACATGCAGGCGCACGGTACGGCCGCACCCGATGGGACAGCCGGCACAGTGGTACCGGCCGGTAAGGCGCTCGGCGATGGCCTGGCCGCTCAACGCAGCAGCCTGTGGAAAGCTCCCGTCGCGCCAGTTCCTGATCGGCAGGTCTCCGGCTTCCTCTGCACGCTGCACACCCCCGGTCGTACCAAACAGGTGCATGCCGATGGCCTGCTCGCGCATGGCGGGAACCGTCTCTCGCATCAACTGCTTCAGTGCGTCAGGGTCGTGCACCGGGACCTGCTTCGTACCCCGCACCGCGACGCCCTTGAGCAGTTTCGACCCCATGACGGCGCCAAGCCCACCACGTCCTGCCACACGCGCATCCGCCCCGTCGTGCACGATGTTGGCCAAGAGAACAAGGTTCTCGCCCGCAGGACCGATAAGCGCAGTGGAGAAACCACCTCCCAGGCGTGTCCGCAGGGCCGTGTCGACATCGATGACATCCTTGCCCCAGAGGTCTGCCGCGTCCTCGAGCCGAACCTGGTCTCCATCGACGACAAGGACGCTCGCGCGCACCGCCGAACCCGTGATCACCAACGCGTCGTACCCAGCTCGCTTCAGGGCTGTTCCAAACGTGCCGCCTGCGTCCCCTTCGCCATAGGCATCGGTTGCGGGAGAGCGTGTAACGACCTCGTGTCTGCCGGACGTCGGGGCGAATGTCCCCGTCAGCGGTCCTGCAGCGAAGACCAGTGCATTCCCCGGTTCGAGAGCACCCGCGCCCGACACCGAATGATGCTCCCACAGCCATGCGCCCAAGCCTGACCCACCAAGGAGAAGGTCCCGCGCCCCCGCGTTGAGTACCTCGTCACGTGACGTCCCTTGCTGCAGATCGACAACCAGGACGCGATTCCAGTATCCTCCACTCATTTCGCGTACCTCCCCAAACGAACCAATCTTTTCGCCTACAGGAACACATCCAAAGCTTGCAAGACGGCTTCGCGCTCCAGCGGAGTCGTAAAATGCACGGACTGCTGAACACGGCGAGCCCACTTGCGCCGTCTGGAACCCCAGAAGAACACGGACATCGTCGGGTTGAGAGCACGCAGGTCCGCCAGATAGCGCTCTTCGTCGGAGGGCAGGTCCGACAGCAGGAAGAAGAGAACGTCAGCAAGTCGCACCATATCCTTCATCGTGTCGTCCAGCACCTGCATGACAAACACTGTCGACAGGTCGTACGCAGGATGGGAGACAGTCCGCCGGTACAGCAGCTCATGGCTGTCCCACTGCAGCGGCATCTCCCCGCCACAGACGTTCTGCCAGAAAGCATTGGCCAGCAGTGCGTCACGCGAGGCCACGACAGATCGGTACGTCCCCTGACGTGGCGAGCGGACGAATGGCACGATCTCAAAGGACTCCTGACGCGTCATCCGGCTCAGCGTCCTGGAAACCTCGAGCACGTCCAGTCCGAGCACGGACGCCAGCGAATCGGCGGTCTGTGCACGGTCCCTGGTCAGTTGCGCAATGTCATATTCCGGAGCGGCCAGCTGCTGCACATCCTTGTTGAGCTTGCTGCGCCACCAGTAGAGGCGTCCGGGATCCAGGAATCGAAGATCAGTACCGGTCAAGCGTTTCTTCCACTCTGCAAACCTGGCATCGACGTCGCTCAGGTTCTGGAAGACGCAGTTGGATCCATAATCCGAGGTGACGGGCCCCAGCGCGAACGTGCCGTCGGTCTCCATAAGCAGGAGAAACAGTGCGGTCTCGCCACCCAGCTGTCCCCGACTTGCGTAACGAATACCACTGCGGCCGACAACAACGTCGTACCGGGCCGCCCTCGTCGTGGCAGACAGAAGTGCACTTGGATCCTTGGTGAACAGCACTTCGAGAATTGTGCGAGCCGGAAACTCGGCCAGTTTGCCTTCACCCATCGTACCCCTCCAGCAGACAGTCCTTCAGGTCACCGTCGCTCGAGCCAGATCATCTCGTTAATTAGAGTATAGCACGGGAGTCCCTTAATCTGTCATTTCCCCGCATGTGAGTCCCTTAATCTGTCATTCCCCCCCGAGTATTTCTTTTCAATACGAGGGGTGCTTTCGGCGTATGCGGGAATCCATCCTTGGTTCGACGCGTGGGTTCCCGCCTTCGCGGGAACGACGAAAAAAGCAGAGCCGTCCTGCAAGCTTGTCATTCCCGCGCACCGGAGTCTCTTAATCTGTCATTCCCGCGCATGCGGGAATCCATCCTTGGTTCGACGCATAGGTTCCCGCCTTCGCGGGAACGACAGAGGGGGGCGGGAACGACAGAGGGCCGGCACTCCGCATAGAGAAAACCGGCACCATGAACCAAGCGCCGGCCGCGTCATTCATATGTTGTGGAAGACTAGCTCTTGGCGCTCGGGATCCCGACCTCTCGGGGAGTCGTGTCGAACTTACCAGACACTGATGCACCCTCCTCGACGGAGATGCGCGCACCCGTGACATCACCCTTGACGGTCGCCTTCTCCAAGACCTCGACCTTCTCCACGCCCGTGACGTTTCCCTCGACACGCCCCATCACGACGACCAGACGCCCTTCGACGTTACCATGCACCTCGCCCTGTTCGGCGACAGTGATTGTCCCGTCGCCGGTGACGTTACCGTGCATCTGACCCTCGATGTGCAGGTCTCCCTGATTCTCGACGTCACCCTTCACGACGAGGTCGTGGGCAAAGAAAGACGCGGTCTTGCTCTCTGTAGTCTTGGATGGTCCAAATGCCATGGCTGTCTCCTCCGCCTAGTCGAGATACGTCATCGGGTTCACTGGGGTACCGTTGATCATGACTTGATAATGGCAGTGTGGACCAGTGGTACGACCGGTCAATCCCTCATAGCCAATCACCTGGCCCTTCTTGACGGTCTGGCCTGCGGACACGGCCATGCGGCTCATGTGGCCGTACAAGGTCTCGATGCCGTTCCGATGGTACAGTGTCACCGAAATGCCGTAGGTGCCGTTCCAGCCGACTTGCACCACCGTGCCGTCTGCCGTCGCGCGAATCGCTGTGCCGTACGGAGCTGCAATGTCGACGCCGTCATGCTCTTCGCCGCTGCTGCCGCCGAAGGGGTTGGAGCGCCAGCCAAACGCCGAAGTAATAAGACCATAGAGCGGCCAGATGGAAGGGGTCTTCGCGAGGATCGAATTGTACTTGGAGGCTGCGTCCTGGAGGACGATAAGATTCTTCTCACGAGTTTGGGCTTCTTTCTGCACGACCGCAGTCGACGTCGACAGCTGTGTTGCAGCTTCGCCCAGGCCACGGCTGACAGAAAGGGTCGGCGTAGCCGTCGTTTTGAGGATGGACGCCAGAGAGACACTGCTGCTGACGCCAAGCGTCTTGCGGACCTTGGCATCAAGGGTACCCAGATAGTCGACATACTTCTTGAGTGCCGTCACTTCCGTGTTGCTGGTGCTGATGGCCTCGTTTGCTGCATCAAGTTGAGTTGCCTGCAGGCGTACGACCTGATCGAGACCCATGCCGTCGTACTGGGCGACGGTGTTCTTGAGCTGCGTGTTCTGCGCCATGGCGTAGGCGAAGCCTGAGAAAAAGAGGATAACGACAGTGATGACGCTGTAGATGGCCAGACGTGAGACCTTGAACTGATGTGTGCGACCTTCGTACTGTGGAACGATCACGACCGAGTAACAGGTGCGCTTGCTCTTCTTCTCGACTGAAGCCTTTTTCGCCATCATCGCCTCGCTTTTTCAGAACACTGCAAGAATTAGGGTCTCGTCCAGGCAAGCATTGCCCGGAAATAACACCCACGTACGACAGTATANNTCCTCCTCTTCGCGGCTCAGCGCCGCGTCACTCTTCCAATTCTCAATCCGTTTCACATAGACCTTGCTGCCCTGGGTGCTCGTGAGCGACGTCAGGATAATCCCCGCTCCATTGCGGTTGAGCATAAGCAGCGAGAAGCTGAATTTCCCCGCCTGTCCCGCAAATGCGTCATAGTGCTCGATGTTCACGGAGTCGTAGAAGCGATGGCCGGTCTTCTCGAGATCCGCGCAGGCGGCCCGCAATTCGTTCTGCGTGGCGGTCTGCTGGTCAAAGGCACGAGTCAACGTGTCGATGCGTGTGTAGAACGACGGGTCCGCAGCCTGTCCAAATACCATCGCCAGGCGCGTACGCTGATGCTTCCACTGCACGAGAAGAACGACTCCGATGACCAGGACGGCAACGGCTGCCACGCCGAAAGCCAGACGGGCCCAAACGGTGTTCAGGACGAGATCAACAGACTGCAGAACCTGTTCCATGTCATTGCCTCGCTGTAGATGACTGTGCTATGTACAGGTGCAAGTATATCCAGCACACGCCGGTGCGCAACCCATGCCCCCCTTGTCGTTCCCCCCGAGTATTTCTTCTTAATACGAGGGGCACTTCTGAGGGGTGCTCCTCACGAGTATTTCTCTGCAATACGAGTGGCGTTCCTCGGCGCAGGCGGGAATCCACCGACGTAGAACGAACTGGATGCCCGCCTGCACGGGCAAGACGAATCGGGAGACAAGTGTTTGTGCGTAGCTAAGGCAGGGAGCTTACGCATACATTGCAAGTCGTCCAATCGGGATCTGGCAAATTGGCCATGTCCTGATTGGACGGCAGTACGAAAAATCAACTGGAGCTGGACTAACGCTCTAGGCTGACCGGAGAACGAAAGCTGGAGGCGATGAATCAGCTTTCTGCTTTCCAGCAGGACGGTCTCTCTTTGTTCGAGCGACGGACGTGACCGGACTAATTCTGGCAATTTCCCTCTTCACCTTCGGGTCCGTGGTCAGAAGGTCATACTGTACCTGCAAGTTTATCCAGAAGGAAACAGTAGTACCGAAATACTGGGAGAGCCTGCGAGCAGTATCTAGACTAATGCTGCGTTTGCCGCGGATAATCTCCGAAACGCGAGTCGGCGGCATTTTGGCATCGACAGCCAGACGGTACTGCGTAATACCGTACGCATCCAAGAACTCACTCTTCAGAATCTCTCCAGGCGTAGGTTCATGAAGTGTATTCATAATGTCACCCCCTAAACTAGTGGTAATCGGTGATAGATACTTCTGTGGCTTCACCATCTTTGAAGTAGAAGCAGATCCTCCACTGATCATTGATATGAATGGATATCTGCCCGGTTCTATCGCCTTTGAGTTTCTCCAATCCATTACCTCTCGGCACATCAAGATCAATCCAGGACGATGCCGCATTGATCCTCCGAAGCTTATTCAGCGCCCCCTGTTGAATATCCGGCGGCAGCTTCGACGAAAACCGCTTGTTCCAAACCTTTTCGGTCTCTTTGTCGCCAAAGGACTTAATCATGGCAATATAATAACGTTATGCGTTAATATTGTCAAGCGACAATATAGACCAGCACCTGACAACCGTGTCTGCATCATTTCCCGGATCATCCCGCACAAAAACTCAGCCATGTTCCAGAGTTTGGCTTCGAAACCGACATTCGCTCCTGTCGTGTTGCCCTTTGCCTTTTCACGTGCCATGCTGCCCCCCCTTGGTGTCAACTATTGAAATGGCGACGCTGCTGCTTTCGAGTACTAGTGTAACATCATCAAGGAATTGTAGCCACGGGAAGAGGCTAGACAAGAGACACGGGAGCGGTGCGTCGTCTGAGAGTATTCCTGATCAAACGTGCCATGATTACCACAAACGCTGATGCAGTCCACTCTAGGGGGGAATTCCAATACTTTAATGTCTCACTCCGCTTGCGCGGGAACCCATGCGTCGAACCAAGAGTGGACTCCCGCCTGCGCGGGAGTGACAGAGTAGTGGCCTGCGCGGGCAAGACGAATCGGAATCCATTCCTTCCTGCCTGGAAATGCAAAAGGCCCCCGGTTGCCCGGGGGCCTTCGTGTTACTGTGCTTCTACCGTCTGTGTAGTCGCGAGACTATGCAGCTGGGACAACTGGGAGCACGTAGGTGATGGTGATGATGTGGTTAATAGGATCCCATGCCACGTTGCCGCCGAATGACTCGGTGATGACGCGGAGAGGAACCATCGTGCGGCTGTTCTTGATGTACGGAGCAGCGTCCAGAGCGATGATGGTGCCATTGATGACGGCAGTTGCATTGCCAATCTGAAGGCCAATGGTCGTGTCGCCAAGAACGATCGTGATGCCCTTGGTCTCAGGAAGCCACGTGACGGTGGAACCAAAGGTCTCGGCGATGAAACGAATCGGAACAAAGGTACGGCCGTCGACGATTTCAGGAGCAGCGTCGACAGTGGTAGCCTTGTCGTCAACAGTCACAATGTCGCTGCCAATAGTCAGAACGACAACCTTCGTGACAGGACCGACGACCGTTACAAGAGTAACAACGCCAGTGGCGACCTTGACTGCAGCCGTGGCAGTGATGCCACCGGCAGCCGCATAAACATTGCCGGTTTCATCGGTCGAGTAGGTCAGAAGGCCATTTACAGCAGCAATGCTGGCAACAGGAAGAGCATCTGTCCAGACTACCTGCGTCGTGTAATCCAACGCACTGTACGTTGCGTTCGACGCGATAGCGCCAAACTGCTGCGAGGTGGTGGATACGGGCACAGCTGGAACAAGATTGATCTTAAGGCTGGTGATTACCTGCACAGGAATGACAACTACTGCAAACACACCAGTGGCAGTGCCA
Organism: Candidatus Cryosericum hinesii; assembly: GCF_003570985.1. Lineage (GTDB taxonomy): Bacteria > Caldisericota > Caldisericia > Cryosericales > Cryosericaceae > Cryosericum > Cryosericum hinesii. Next base: position 5,488 of record NZ_QXIW01000024.1, on the reverse strand, counting down.
GAGGTGCCAGTAATCACAGTAACACCTGTGAGATTTGAGGCGACAGAGGCCGCCGTCACGAGTCCGGTGGTGTCGACAGTAGCATTGACGATCGCGCTGGACGTCCAAGTGACGCTAACAACTGCGCCAGTGGCATCCTTCGCGACCAGCTTAATAGTCTTGCCCTGTTCTACATAGGCCGGCTGAGTCAGTCCGCCAAGCGTAGAAATGGTGAGTGTGGGGACAACGGCAGCGGTGGTCGTGCCTGTCAGCGTCTTGCCATTGCCGGCAACACCACCGACATCCTGCGTCAACTGAATCACAGAACCAGTAGGCAGGTCAATAACACTAACATTGCCAGTGGTCAAATCGAGAGAGTTGATGAGGTTCGCCAAATCCATGGCGACATTGTTAGCGGGAGTACCAGTGAGATCACTAGCAACCACAGTCCATGACACACTGTGCGATGCGGCGAGAGTATCCTGCCACGTGATGGTCGCGACGTCCCCAACAACAGGGACACCAGTGACCATTACGAAAGCAGTTGCTGATGTAGCTGGAACAGCCTGGGCCATGTAAACAACAAGCTTGTCCCCATTCACCAGAGCCGGAGAAATAGCGGCACTGAATCCGATGGATTGAGTAGCGCCAACAGTCTCCCAGTTCGTATCAAAGGACTTAACGGTGCTGACCTGGTAAACCTTGCCACCAATGACTCCGACAGCAGCAGTCGTCATATTGACAACTAGGGTGTTATTGTAAACGGATAAGACCCTGCCGACGCCCATAGTACCGCTGGCGTCAACTGCGATTTTCATGCCGGGGACGATAGTGATAGTGGATGTAGGAGTATCAAGTGTGATCGTCTCTATGCCCGTATAAGCCCAGTTACCACTGGTCGTGGAAGTCGCGCCAGTCCAGCGGTAAGCTTGGGTGTAGAGACCGCTGGTCATGTCAAAAGAGCCAACGGCTGCCGTAGTCACGGCGACGGTATAGTGAGTAGCGTCAATCGGGCCTACAACGGTACCAACGCCATTGACACCTGCTGCGCCTGAACCATCAACGCCGCCGACAAACGTGCCGGTCGTCGTTAAGCCAAGCGTGCTAGTGGTGGTCGTGGCAGCCGTGGCAGCCGTGACAAGAATGGACACGCTGAAAGACGGCGTACCGACGAGCGCGCCATTTATGGGCGTAACGGAATAAGTATAGTACTGACCGGCAACAGTCGCTGCATCAGTATATGTCGTCGTACCTGCAGCAACATAAGCGATGGGAGTTGGGTTGCCGTTGCGATAGATCTGGAAAGCTGTCACATCGCCAGCGTTGGGCAAATAAGTCCATCTCAGAAGGACGCTGGTCGCTCCATTTGGCTGTGTCGCAGTTAATGTAACAGTGCCCTGGGGAGCAACAGAATTCGGAGCTGCTGTAATCGCACCAGTTACTACTGATGAATCGGTTACCGGTGCAATATACTTCGCTGCATCTGCTCCGTGGAGTGTATAAACGACGGTGATGGTCTTGCCTGTCCCGACACCTGCGAAAGAGGTGCCAGTGCCATTACTAGTGTAATTTGCTGCTGCAGTTACTGTGACAACATCAGGACTAACAACTCCAGCCAATACTCCTGCTGTCACTAATGCTGTTGTGGTGCCATCAGCTACCTTCGTCGTCGTCAGTGTGGGAGCTGAGATTGTTAATTGGATAAGCGAGACTGGCGCCGGTACGACTACGTTGAGTGCGTTACTGGGCACCGAATTATTAAAAAGAATCGCTGCAGGAGCCGTTATGACTACAGTTCCTGCTACTGCTGTTCCAGTGAAAGATATAGTTACAGCAGTAGCACTGTTTATGGTAGCCATGAGCGGCGTAAGACCGGCTGCTACTGGGATCGTCCAGTTACCAACAGTGCCTGCTGCCGCGGTGAATACATCGTTCGCAAGTGTTACCACTACGGTCGGATTCACTGCTGCATTTGCTATTGCCGTGCTGGTGATTGCGGGGGCAGCTAAGACTGCTGCGGTTGCAACACTTGTCATAGTAGTTGGAGTCGTGTCTGTTGCTACAACTTTGATGAACTTACCTACATCGCCTACAACAGGTGTGTAATTGACTGCTGTTGCTCCAACAATGTCTGCATATGTGCCACCTACTGTAGCACAATTCCGCCACACATAAGTTACTGCTCCTACTGGTGTTGTTGCTACTGCTGTTAATACAGCACCTACGCGAGCTGTGGCAGTGCCGGTTATTGTAACTGCCGTCATTGCTGCCTTTGCCGTACGAGCGCCGACGCCTGCGAACAGGCTGAGCACCATGGCAAGGGCAATAAAGATAGATAGGAACTTCTTCATTGAATGATCTCCTTTTTTTTGGTTGAATGAAGGTTGTGGAATACGACCGATTGGCACGGAAGCCGTGCCGCGGCAGAGCCGCTGGAGTGAACCATCTCTCGAATATGCCCCGAGTTACCTCTGCCGCCAATATGAGCAGAGACGCTCTCGACCGATCCGTACCCTGCCAGACGGAGCTGCAGAACATTAGCTGTCACAAGGACTGCTTCGGGCCGTGCAAGCACGGCTGACCCTGGAGGCAACTCTGCAAGGAGTCCGCGTTCTGTGCGCCAGGTACATGCGCATCCTGCGGTGACACATCCTTGCCCTGCCTGAGAAGTGAAGCGGTCCGACTGCCAAATCCTGCAGCATGGAGCGGGAACGAAACCATACTGAAGCTTGAGATACGAGAACGCGGGTCGAACAGTGAATCAATGAAACATGAGACACAATGATACAACAGGTTGTGTAACGTTTACCCAACCCGGGTACTACGTGCTCTCTTGCCTTTCAGTTTTCAACGCGCATCGCTGCGGTATCTGCTCCTCACCGCGCACAAGCGGCTTGGTTGCTGAGCGGAACTGCAGGAAGAAGAGCGAAGAACAGAAGCACACCACAAAACTTCTTCCACCATCTATGGTGCACAATCTGTGCCAACCGTTTTCCTGATGTCCTGCATGCCTTTCTGTGACTGGCTGGTGGAGGAATGGATTCCCGCCTCCGCGGGAATGACAGACCAAAGGAAGGGCCCCTGGTTGCCCAGGGGCCTTCGTGTTCCTATGCTTCTACAGTCCGTGTAGTCACAAGACTACGGGAGCAGGTAGGTGATGGTGATGATATGGTTAATAGGATCCCAGGCCACATCGCCGCCGAATGACTCGGTGATGACGCGCAGAGGAACCATCGTGCGGCTGTTCTTGATATACGGAGCAGCTTCCAGAACGATGATCTTGCCCTTGATGACTGCAGTTTTGTTGCCGATCTGGAGACCAATGGTGGTGCTCCCAAGGACGATCGTGACGCTCTTGGTCGCAGGGATCCACGCAACCGTGGAACCAAAGGTCTCGGCGATAAAGCGAATCGGAACGAAGGTGCTGCCGGCGACGATTTCAGGAGCAGCGTCGATGGAGGTAGCCTGGCCGTCAACAGTCACAATGTCGCTGCCAATAGTCAGGACGATGACCCTCTTGACGGCAACAGGGGCCGTTGTAATAGTGACAACGCCGGCAGCGTTGATGGTGACTGCGACTGTCGTCGTGAGGCCGAAAGCGTACGCCGAAACATTGCCGGTTTCAGCTGCCCCATACGTCATGAGACCCTGTGCAGGTGCAACGTTGGAAACAACAGCGACAGCAAGCGTATCTGTCCAGGCTGCCTGCGTTGTATAATCCAGCGCACTGTACGTTGCATTCGACGCAATAGCGCCAAACTGCTGCTGCCCGGCTACCTTCAGGCTCGCAGGAACGAGATTCACGGCAAGCTTGGTGATCGTCTGCATAGGAATGGCACTGACTGCAAACTGACCACTGTACGTACCATAGGTGGCGGTGATCAATGAGACACCTGAGCTCGCCATTGCCATCACCAGTCCACTACCATTAATGGTCGTGACTGCTGGCAGGTCCGACGTCCATGTGGCAGCGACAATTGCACCAGTGGGATCAACTGCGACCAGTTGAATAGTCTTGCCCATCTCAACATAGACCGGTTGAGTCTGTCCACCAAGCGTATGGATGATGAGAGAAGTAGCAACGGCACTGGTGCCGGTTGTCAGCGTCCTGCCATTGCCGGCAATGCCGGCGACCGTCTGAGTCAACGTAATCACAGACGCACTGGGATTGGTAGCGATAACGTTGCCGCCAACCACAGCGTTAATGGCATTTTCCAACCCGGCGGTGATACTTGTGAAGGAATCGCCCACCGCCACTGTATAGGTTGCAGTGTGCGATGCTCCACTCGTATCCTGCCACGTGACAGTCGCCACGTTCCCGGCAGTAACGGTACCACCCAGCGTCAAGAAAGCCACCGCGGGAGCGGCTGCAACCGCTTGAACCATAGCAACATCNNCTGCCGACAATCTCCCAGTTCGGATCAATGGAGGAGACAGCGGCGAAAGATTTCATCACAACAGGACCAATGACGCCGACAGCAGCGGTCGTCACATGGACATATGCGAGCGTTGTTGGGCTGTTAGCGGATATGACAGTGCCGACGCCATTCGTAGTGGAAGCTGCAACAGTAACGATGTCGCCGATAACGAACGTGGCGGGGCCGGCGAACGTGATCCACTGGTCCCCTATAGTGGCCCAGTCTGGATCGGAGGAAGCCTCACCAGCGACAGCCCGAAGAACGCTGACATTGGGGGTTGCGCCAAACGTGCCGGCGCCCGCCCTGGTCACGTTTACAACGGCGTGAGTACCGTCAGTAATACTTGTAACAGTGCCAAGGGCATCGACGCCTAGTGCACCTGAACCATCAGCGCCACCGACAAAGCTGCCGGATGGTGTCACGGTGAGCGTCGTAGCGGCCTTCGCCGAACGGGCGCCGATGCCTGCGAACAGGCTGAGCACCATAGCAAGGGCGACAAATATAGATAGGAATTTCTTCATTGTTTGATCTCCTTTTAGCTTTGGTTGAATGAGAATTGTGGAATACGACCGATTGGCACAGAGATCGTGCCGCGGCAGAGCCGCAGAACATTGGCTGTCACGAGGACTGCTTAGTGCCAAGTACTCGCCGCACACAAGCGGCTGGGATGAATACCCCCTCCACCATCTATGGTGCACAATGTGTGCCAACCGTTTCCACGATGTCCTGTCTTCCTTTCTGTGACTGGCTGGTGGGAAAGATAGAGTCGCGAGACTACGGGAGCAAATGAGTGATGGTGATGACGTGCTTAGCAGCATTCCAGGCCACGTCGCTGCCGAATGACTCGGAGATGACGCGGAGGGGGACCATCGAACGACTGTTCTTGATGTACGGGGCAGCGTCCAGCGCAACGATCTTGCCGTTGATGACTCCGGTTGCATTCTCGATTTGAAGGATAATGGTGGTGCTCCCAAGGGTGATCGTGATGCCCCTGGTCTCAGGAAGCCACGTAACCGTGGAACCAAAGGTCTCGGCGATGAAGCGAATCGGAACAAAGGTGCGGCCGGCGACGATTTCAGGTGCAGCGTCGA
>NZ_QXIW01000023.1 GCF_003570985.1 Candidatus Cryosericum hinesii | reverse complement strand
GGTGGAAACTTCCTTCGATTCCTGGAAAAGACCATAGGATAATCCAGATCCAGGGGGCAGGTCTTGCATTTTGTATCTCGTTGTCCAAACTATGTACAACTAGCGGTGGTGTGTGCTATACTAAACGACGATTAGTGGGCACATGCAGCGTTCAGGGATCGTAAGATTCCGTTCAGAGCGTATGAAGGAGTGTTGAGAGGATGGATCGCTTGTGACAGGTTTGCTGGGCGTTGTTCCCGAGGTGCTCTATCTTGCCGTCTGCTTCATAGCCGGCACCTTCATGGGGAGTTTCGTCGGCGTCCTCACCTATCGTATACCCCGCGATGAACAGTGGGTCAAAGGGCGGTCTGTCTGTCCGGCTTGTGGCCATCAGCTGGGCGTCCTCGACCTCGTCCCGGTCTGGAGCTATGTGTTTCTCCGCGGCAATTGCCGGTACTGTCATGCGCGAATCGGTGTCCGGTACCTCTGGACCGAGGTGGTTAGCGGTCTGTTGTTTGTCGGTCTGGGCTTGGGTCTGGGGTGGAGTGTCGACGCTCTGAAATTCGCCGTGATGACGGTTCTCGCGTTGGCGGTCGGGATCATCGACTTCGAGACGGGTCTCGTGCCCGACGCGGTCGTCCTGCCCGGGACTGCCATTGGGCTGGTCTTTGGCGCGCTTGCAGGATGGCATGGTCTGGTGGGGGCTGCAGGGGGAGCGGCAATCGGTGCGGGTCTGTTTGCGTTGATTATCTTATTCTCGAGAGGTGGCATGGGCTGGGGTGATGCAACCTTGGGACTCATGCTCGGCGCGTTCCTGGGCTGGCGGCTGTCTGTCGTCTTTCTGCTGCTGGCCTTCATCATCGGGGCGTCTGCAGGTATTGTTCTCATGGTGTTCTTCAAGAAGAAAGGAAAAGACTCGATGCCCTTCGGTCCTGCTATGGCCGTAGGTGCATATGTTGCAGCTGTTGCAGGAAATGACCTTATCACCTGGTACCTGACAACCCTGTTCCACAGGTAGAAGTCTGACGGTTGAGCGCATAAGGAGGCACCTTGTGTTTGGGCTAGAAAAAAAGGAAACACCGATCATTGGAGTAGATATTGGGACGAATACCATCAAGGTGGCTCAGTTCAAACGGGACAAGAATGTACTGAGCCTTGTCAACTTCGGCGTTGTTCCAACCCCCGAGGGGTCCATCGAAAACGGGAAGATCGTCAAGGGCGATATCATCAGTGAAGCGCTCGGCTCCCTGCTCTCGCTGCATTCCTTTGTAGGCAAGCGTGTCTCGGCGTCTGTCTCGGGCCAGCTGGTGACGGTCAAACAAGTCACTGTGGATGAGATCTCCCGCCAACCGCTGGGGGACATTGTGAAGTGGGAGATGGAGAAGCATATCTCGTATCCCATCGAGGACGCGGTGTTCGACTACCAGGTGTTGTCCCGATCTCAAGCGGACGACGGTGGGATCAAGGCGAACTGCCTGGTGGCCGCTGCCCCACTGGAGATCGTCAACGCCCTCGTTGGCGTCATCCGCAAGACGCATCTGGAGCCAGTGTTCATCGAGGTGGAACCCTTTGCTGAGTTGCGCCTGGTGGATTATGTTTCCTACAAGCGGCCCGATCTGGACGCGAAGACGATTGTCATGGTCAACATCGGATCAACCATCACGTCCATCAATGTTGCGGATCAGTCCATGATCCGGCTCACGCGCATGATTCCATTCGGAGGGTCCCGGATCTCGCAGGCGATCGCGTCGGCTCTGGGCATCAATACGGAGCGTGCAGAAGAGCTGAAGCAGGAGTCCGTCAACGTGGACCCGGAGGCCAATCTCGAAGCCGGCACCGAGGCAGAACGCGCTACGTCTGCAGCCCTGCCCATCATCGACGAGCTGGTCCTCGAGGTCCGTCGGTCTCTCAACTACTATACGACACGGTTCGAAAGTGACCGCCCCCTGCACCTGATCCTGTCGGGTGGTACGGCCAACCTCAAGGGCATCGCGGACTATGTCGAACTGTCGACCGGTTTTACGGTCGAGATCAACCGTCTGCTGCTCGATGTTGCCAAGTACGACCCGAGCATGTTTGCGGAATCCTATCTCAGTGAAATGGCTCCCATGTTCAGTGTGGCTACCGGCCTTTCGCTCCGCGAGTTCGAGGCGACGGCTGCCAAAAAGCGCTCTGGCCGACATCAGGCCAAGCCTGTCGAAGTCGGCGAAAGCCTTCTGACATATCGCCCTGGTTCGGAGGGACTCTGATGATTACCATCAATCTTGTTCCACACGCACGGAAGCGGAGACAGACCCAACTCACCCAGGAGGACAGGACACTCATCTTTGTCGTGCTTGCCGTCCTGGTCGTGCTCGCAGCATCGTATGGCTATGCCAGGTGGACCGTCGCGCAGACAACAAACCATCTCGCTGATCTCAACACGCAGGTTGCCGCTCTCGACAGCGAGCAGAAACTGCTGGACCTCAACAGGGCACTGGCCCAGCGCTCTATGGCGATGGAAACCAACCTTACTACGGCCGTGCAGTTGCAGATCAATACGAACCAGGTCCTGGATGACCTTGCGAAGGATCTTCCCAAGGCGTGCACGCTGACTCAGACGGACATCACGATCCTGCCGGGTACCCTGGTGATTACGGCTACCAGCACTCAGTTCGTGGACTTGGTGCGCTTCTTCAATGCGCTCAGCGCCGACAAGAAGTTCAAGAATGTGCACATCGACGGTTACCAGATTCCGTACGCCACTGGCACGGTCGTCCAGGGGCCGCAGGCCAAGGCGACCATGAACCTGACGTTGACGTGGGTGGGAGGAGGCAAGAATGGGTAGGAACATTCGGGTCAGACTTGTCGTTGTGATCCTTCTGCTCGGCGTCATCTGTTTCTTCTACTACCACTACGTGCTCAGCCCTCAGCTTGTCCAGCTCCGGGATCTGCGCGATCAGACCACGGCGGCTGACACGAAGCTGTCTACGCTCAAGGAGGTCCAGGGGCAGCACGCTGCGTTCGTGACTCAAAATGCGTCCTACGTGGCGTGGATCGACCAGCTTGCACAGATCACGCCCGTGGTGTTCGACCAGCACACACACACACGCTTTCTGCTCGACCTTCAGGCCGTCGGCACAGCCAGCGGCATTACCTACACGAACATCCAGATTTCGGACGCCTCCATGGGTCAGGGTGCTGCTGCCGCTCAGCCGGCGGAGGTGAAGCTTGCGAAGACCGTGGGCGTCACCATGAATTTCACCGCCAAGGATTACGCGACCATGCGACGATTCCAGGAGACGTTCCGCACGAAGTTCAAGTACATCATGGTCTCCTCGAACCTGACCATCTCGCACGGCGTCCTCGGACTGCCCGGTGAGGGCAATCCATATACCTGCTCCATGACTGCGTGGATGGTCCTGAGCCCTGACGCGACGATCGTTGGTGCGCCGCCGGCTCCTGTAGCGCCGGCTCCTCAGCCGGACGTGGTGCAATAGGAGGCGTGTGATGGCACAGAAAGCAACTGTAAAGACTAATGTTCAGACGGTTCCGGCGGGCAAGAAGGTTGTGCCGCGTCAGCGGAAGCAGCCCAGAGTCAAGATTTCGGCGGGGACCTGGATCTTCATCGTGGTCCTGCTGGCCAGCTTCTCCGTCTGGAATTTCTATTTCCTGCCACGTATGGGACAGACGACTGTCACGCCTTCTGCCCCCCCGGTGTTTCAGATGGCTCAACACAAGGACCTGGGCTTGGTCAACACCCAGCTCAAGACGAGGCAGACATTCCTGACCATGACGCCTCAGCCGATCCCTGGCGAGACAGGTAAGACCAATCCATTCGAATAGCACCGATACGAGGAGATGGACCATGAGAAAAGAGTATTTCGGCAAAAGGATTCGACAGCTGCAGGGGCGCATGGCCGGTGCGAACGTAGATGCCTTCTTCACGCTTGCGGCACCCAGCATGCGCTATCTTACTGGTTTCACGGGCGAAGAGGGGTATCTCCTCGCGCTCCATGACGGCATGCACCTTGTCGTCGACGGCCGGTTCACGACGCAGGCGCAGGAAGAATGCCCCTGGGTGGACGTCATCGAGTACACGGGGCACTTCAGCAGGTCGATTGCGAACTTGCTTGTCGCAGGTCATGCTCATTGGCTCGGGTTCGAGAAGGAACGCGTTTCCTTCGTCCAGGCGGAGCAGATGCGTGCTGCGTTCCCGTCAGTGACCATGGTCCCGACTGAGAGCGTGGTCGAAGGCATGCGCATCGTCAAGGATACACGTGAGCTGGACAAGATGCGTGCTGCGGGCCATATTGCGGACAAGGCGTTCAACGCGATGATTCACCAGTTGAAGGTCGGGATGACCGAGAACGACGTGGCGGCTCTGCTGGAATACGAAATGCGCAAGGCGGGCGCCCAGGGTACCAGTTTCTCGACCATCGTGGGGTCGGGAGCTCGTGGGGCACTACCGCATGGAATCGCTTCCGGCAAGGTCATCCGGAGAGGCGAGGTCATCGTCATGGACTTCGGTGTCAATTACGAGGGCTATATGAGCGATTGTACCAGGACCGTGGCACTCGGCAAACAGCCCACCGGCGTGCTGGACGTGTATGCAAAACTGCGTGCAGCACAGCAGCTGGGTCTTGACTGCATCAAGGCAGGCGTGAGCTCGCGTTCCGTCGACACTGCCGTGAGAGGCAAGCTCGGCGAGAGTGGACTGGCGCAGTACTTCACACATGGTCTGGGACATGGTGTGGGACTCGAGATTCATGAGGCGCCTCGCCTTTCTCAGGGGACCGACACGGTGCTCGAGCCAGGACAGGTCGTCACCTGTGAACCAGGGGTTTACCTTCCTGGGCGCTACGGCATGCGTATTGAGGATTCGGTCATCGTGACAGCGACTGGGTTCGAGTCATTGACGGAGCTGCCCAAGGAACTAGTTCTCCCCTGAGTGCTCCGGAGTGTGGCGGCGCTGAGGGCGTGAACGCTTGACGCAACGCCGGTTGGCGTGTACAATAGCCGCGATTGACAGTCCAGTATCAGGAGGTTAGACCTTGATTTCTGCCAATGAATTGCGCACAGGTGTTACGTTTGAGATAGACGGTCAGGCGTTTGCCGTCATTCAGTTCACGCATATCAAGCCCGGCAAGGGCTCTCCATTTGTCCGCCTCAAGATGAAGAACCTCATGTCCGGCAACGTCGTTGAGCAGACCTTCCGTCCTGATGAGAAGGTCAAGAGTGCATATCTCGAACACAAGAAGATGCAATACCTCTATGATGCTGACGGTGTCTACACCTTCATGGACTCAGGGACATACGAGCAGATCGGCCTGACCACCAATGACCTTGGTGATGCTGTCAACTACCTCATCGAGAACATTGTGGTCGACGTCGTCTACTTCCTGGAGAAACCGGTGAGCGTCGAGTTGCCCACCTTCATCGAGGCGACTATCACGCACACTGAGCCGGGCATCAAGGGCGATACGGCCACGGGTGCCAATAAAACAGCGCAAATCGAGACCGGGTTCTCGCTCATGGTTCCGCTGTTCGTCAATGAAGGGGACAAGATCCGTATCGATACCCGCAGCGGAGACTACCTCGAGAGGGTCAAGTAAACTCATGGACAAAGTCCTTATCACTGATGCTGCACTGGAGTCTCTCATCGTCCACGCCTGCCTGTCGGTCGACGGTGTGGAGTCGATGTGGAAGGGTCTCAAGGAGCACTTTCCATTCTGGGACCGCGAGGGTCATGAACCTCATGGTGTGAGTATCACGCGAAGCGGTCTTGAGTTGGCGCTCGACGTGTTCCTTGTCGGACGATTCGGGACGGACCTTCGCAAGCTTGCCGGTAGTGTGCGAGGCGCTGTCGCCAAGGAAGTTGAAGCTTCCACTCCGTATCACATCCAGGAGGTCAACGTCCATATCGCCGACGTGCGGGCCTGACGCATGGCCACGGCTCAGGGAGTTCAGAACCGCCGGCGCTCGCGCGAGATAGCGCTGCAGGTCCTGTACAGTCTGGCGCAGGGCAACGCCTCGTATGACCAGACGTTCGACACGTACGTTCATGAACCCCCGCTCGTGCTGGCGTATGCGCTCAAACTCATCCAGGGAGTTCAGGCTCATCAGGATGCCATTCTGGCTGAAGTGGGTACACACACGCAGAATTGGGGGATCGACAGGATTGCTGTCGTCGACCGGGTGATTCTTTCGATCGCCGTTTTCGAGATGAAGTACGGCAAGCCCCCGATCAAGACGGCTATTGCAGCCAATGAGGCGGTTGAACTGGCCAAAGAGTTCGGTGGCGCTGAATCGGGGAGTTTTGTGAACGGTGTCCTGCGTGGTGTCGGAGGCGCGGGGGACTGACCGAGCGCGCCCTTGAAGAATCTGGTTGCGGACGTGTCCGGCATCGTGCAGGGAGTCGGGTTTCGGTACTTCGTGGAGCAGACGGCGGTTCAGCTCGGGATCGATGCCAGAGCCGACAACATGGATGACGGTACTGTGCACATTGTCGCATCGGGCGACGAACAGCGGCTCTTGCGCCTGGTGGAACTGGTCAGGCAAGGGAGCCGTTATTCATCTGTGGACCACGTCGACTACGTGATCACAGATCGTTGTGCGTAGATGGAAGGGAGCTGACATGGACATCAGGGACCATCTCAACGAGGAAGCGCACTACATCGACGGAGTGCTGGCTGACTGCCTTGCTCCGCTTCAGGGATCTGTCATGCATGCAGCGATGTCCTATGCGCTGCTTTCGCCGGGCAAGCGTGTCCGCCCTGCTCTGTGTCTTGCCGTCTATGAGGCATGCACCCGTGACAGGGAGCGCATCAAGCCAGTTCTCGCTGCTATCGAAATGGTACACGCGTACTCTATCATTCAGGATGACCTGCCCTCGATGGACAACAGCGACCTGCGGCGCGGCAAGCCGACGACGCACAAGGTCCACGGCGAGGACATGGCGCTTCTGGCTTCCGATGCACTGCTGACCATGGCATTCGAGGAGCTTTCGTCCGCGCAGATGGTCGGGGCTTTCGGCGCTGAGCGGTGCCTTGATGCAGTGCGGACGATGGCCACTCTGGTGGGTGCCGAGGGTCTCGTCGGTGGGCAGGCGATGGACATCATCACCTCCAGCGACGAACATGTCGAGCTGGGCACGATTGAGTACATCCACAAGAACAAGACTGCTGCACTTATCCAGGCTTCCGTGCTGCTTGGCGGCATTTTCGGCTGTGCCAGCGAGACTGATATGGGCAGGCTGCGCGCATTTGGCGAGAGTTTTGGCATGGCGTACCAGATCGTGGACGACATCGCGGACGCCAGTGCAACCGAAGCGCAAACCGGCAAGACTGCCGGCCAGGACGTCAAGAACAAGAAGGCAACCTATGTGACCGCGCTGGGGCTCGCTGATGCTAGGGAGAAGGCATTGCAGTATCTGGCGAGCGCTCGTGAGTCCGCGCTGGCGCTGGACAGCGGTGGAGACTTCCTGACGAGGCTTGTCGACCTTCTTGCGGAAAAGGCTCGAAGTTGATTCTTGAGCACGTCTCCTCTCCTGCTGACATCCGCGAACTGGACATCCCGCACCTGCGGATGCTGGCGGCCGAATGCAGGCAGGTCATCCTCGACACGTGCTCGATCAATGGTGGGCACCTTGCGTCGAATCTGGGAGCCGTCGAGCTGACGATCGCACTCCATATGACACTGGATACGCCGACGGACCAGCTAGTCTGGGACGTGGGACACCAGGGCTATACCCACAAGCTTCTCACCGGCCGCTACAAATCGTTCAGCACGCTTCGGCAATGTGGAGGGATCAGCGGGTTTGTGAATCCCAATGAATCCCCGTATGACACATTTCTGGCGGGACATGCCTCGACGTCGCTTTCCATAGCAGCCGGCCTCCTTGCGGCGCGGTACCTGGATGGCGGGAACCAGCGCGTGGTAGCAGTCATCGGCGATGGCGCGCTGTCCGGTGGCATGGCCCTGGAAGCACTCAACAACCTCGGACGGGCGCACGGCCAGTGCCTGGTTATCGTCAACGACAACGCCATGTCCATCTCCCGCTCCGTAGGAGGCATGGCGTGGGCGCTCAACCGGCTGCGGACGCGCGCGTGGTACCTGCGCGTGCGCGAATCTCCGCTGGTGGGACGCGGACTTCGCTGGCTGAGGACCCTGCTGAAGCGACTGTACCTGCCTACGATCTTCTTCGAGGAGCTCGGGTTCCGGTACTTCGGGGTCGTGGACGGGCATGACATCGGCAAACTCATGGAAGCGATCAACATGGTCAAGGATATCCAACAACCTGTCGTCCTGCAGGTCGCGACCATCAAGGGCAAGGGATATGATCTGGCCGAACGACAGCCGGCTCATTTCCATGGCGTCGCACCGTTCCTCATCGAAAATGGGCTGAGCAAGGAGGAGAAGTCCATGCCGACCTACTCCGACGTCTTTGGCGAAACGCTGATACGGCTCGCGGAGACAGACCAGCGCATCGTCGCCATCACGGCTGCGATGATGGACGGTACTGGTCTTGCCGAGTTTGCCAGGCGCTTTCCCGATCGCTGCTATGATGTCGGCATTGCCGAGCAGCATGCTGTCGGCATGGCGGCGTCGCTGGCCAGCCGAGGGTACAAGCCGTACGTCGCGGTCTACTCGACGTTCCTCCAGCGCGCATACGATCAAATCGTCAACGATGTCGGCATCGGCAATCTGCCGGTGCGGTTCGCGGTCGACCGGGCTGGACTGGTCAGTGATGACGGGCCGACCCACCAGGGTGTCTTCGACGTCGGCTTTCTGAAGAGCGTTCCCGGCATGACCGTGTGTTCCCCGGGCGACCACAGGGACTTCCTGCGCATGCTGGAACTGTCAGTTGCTGCCACCGGGCCATTTGCTATCCGGTATCCCAAGGACGTCGCCTACGACCTCAGTGAAGAGATTGGTGAGCGCCCTCCCATGATTGCCGGGACTGGTGCTCTTGTGGCGGAAGGGAGTGATGTTGCCATTGTTTCGCTGGGACCTGTGCTTCGCTCGGCCCTGGAAGCCCGGAAGATCCTTGCAGGCGATGGAGTCCAGGCGTGTGTTGTGGACCTCCGTTTCGCCCAGCCGCTGGACACTGGTCTCCTCACACGACTAGCCGGCACGTGTCAGGCAGTGCTGGTTGCTGAAGAGACGACACGTTCCACAGGTGTCTACGACGCGGTCGTCGAAGTGCTCGTGCATGCGGGCATGAACATTGCGTACATCGGACGGTGTGGTGTTCCCGATGTGTTCCCTGTCCAGGACAAGCGGGCACACCTTCTCAGCTCCCATCAACTCGACGCCCAGGGGCTGGCGGGCGCGGCGCGGGCCCTCCTCGCCGGGGCAGAGAGACGGTAGCGGCTTGAAGCGTCGCACATCCGTCGTACACTGTACAGCGTGATGAAGAGCATCGTCTACTACCCCGCGGACTCGAAGGACGCGCGCGAAGTCGAGCGTGAGATTCGGCCCTACCTGACTGGCAAGGGGGTCGAGGTCGTTACTGTGACCTCGAAGGACGACCTGTCCACCCTCCCGTCGGGAGCGGCGGACGGTTCCTTCATTCTGAGCCTGGGTGGTGACGGGACCTTCCTGCGCGCCGCACAACTCAGCACCCAGCTGGGTCTGCCTGTCCTCGGTATCAACCTGGGCTCTCTCGGTTTTCTCACGGACGTCGAGGAGAACGAGGTCTATGCGTCGCTTGACGCTGTCCTCGCGCATTCGTACACGGTGGAGCACCGTCTCGTCCTTGAGGCCCGTGTTGTGCGGGAGGGTCAGGAGATCCTCACTACGACAGCTATCAACGACATTCTGGTGGTCCGGGACCTTACGGGCAAGATCCTCACGTTCGAGGTCTTTATCGGTGGCGTGCGCGCAGGGCAGATCACAGCAGACGGCATCCTGGTATGCACACCCACTGGTTCGACAGGATACTCCCTGTCCGCTGGAGGCCCTATCCTGGATCCTACCGTCGAAGCACTTGTACTCACTGCTCTTGCGCCACACGACTTCACGTCGAGGCCTCTGGTCATATCGGCAGGCAGTGAGATCACCCTCAAGGTGAAGCCCTCGCGAGACAAGGCGGCTTTCATACGTGACGGAGAGCGTGTCGGCGACATCCACAGCTTTGACACGATAGGCGTGAAGAGGTGCCCCCAGGACGTTGCTATCATCCGGTTGCGCGAGAAGAACTTCTACAAAGTCCTGGGTGCCAAGTTCCACTGGGGTGCCTGACGATGCTGCTGGAGCTGGACATCCACAATCTGGCCATCGCGCACGACGTTCACGTATCCTTCGATGACGGGTTGAATGTCATCACCGGCGAGACGGGCGCGGGCAAGACTATCCTCGTGCGAGCAATCAGCGCAGTGCTGGGGGGCAAGCTGACCAGTGACTTCATCAGCGTGGGGGCGGACAGTCTGCGACTGGATGCAGAGTTCGCGCTTCCGCGTGTCTGTTCACAGCGGGATATGCTGGGCGACCTCGTGATGGACGCCGATATGACCGTCGTGGCAACGCGCGAGGTGGACCGGACCGGCAGGCACAAGTATCGCATCAACGGACGCATCGTCCCCATCAGTACGCTGAGATTGCTCGGCGAGAGTCTTGTGGACGTCCACGGGCAGCACGAGCCACAGTCGTTGCTGGTACGTGAGAATCACCTCCAGCTTCTGGACTCTTTTCTGGGGCATGACACCCAGACTGCGCGGGAGCTCTTTGGCACGAGGCTCGCAGAATTACGCGCGGCACGCCGTGAACTGGAACAGATGGAGACGCGCCGGACAGAATGGGACAATGAGACCGCCTATCTGGAGTTCGCGTCGGAAGAGCTTGAACGTGCGCAGCTGAGGGTGGGAGAGGACGGCCTGCTCGTCGCAGAACAGCGGCTTCTGGAGAACGTCCGTGAGCTGCAGGAACAATTGGGCCAGGCGTCGACCGCTCTTGTCGGAGACGAATCCCGGGACAGCGAAGGGATCGTGCGGCAGGTTGGAAGACTGCACCACACCATCGATGCCCTGTGTACGATCGACCCGCGTCTGAACGATGTGGCATCCCTGCTGGATGGGGCGCAGGCGAGTCTCAAGGAAGCCGGATCCACTCTGAGTGACTACCTCAGCAGGCTTGAGCTGGATGACGCGCGACTGGCGCAGGTAACTGAACGGCTGGACGCCATTGCCAGGCTCGAGGAGAAGTATCACAAGGACCTCAATGGTCTGCTTGCATTTGAGACGGAGATCGACGGCAAGTTACATGAACGCCACGAGCGGGCGGGCGACGAGGCCGGCATGCGTGGCCATATAGCGCAGCTGGAGAACGAGCTTTCGACCATCGGCGCATCGCTGACGGCGAAACGCAAGCAAGGTGGGCCCGTCCTTGCGCGCAAGGTCGAGGAACAGTTTGCTGAGCTGGCCATGTCCAATGCCCGGTTCGTCTGTTCCATCGAGGAGAGTGTCGACGAGCAGGGCATCGCTGTTGGGGATGAGCGGTTCAGAGCATCTGAGACGGGTCTGGACGTGGTCGAGTTCCTTATTGCTCCCAACCCGGGAGAGGGACTGCGTCCTCTCAGGGAGATCGCATCCGGCGGAGAGCTTTCGCGTGTCATGCTCGCGCTCAAGACGGTGTTCGCCGAGACCGATCAGATTCCTACCATGGTGTTCGACGAGGTAGATGCCGGCATCGGTGGTGCAACGGGACTTGCAGTTGCCAGCAAGCTGGACAGCCTCGGCAAGCGTCGCCAGGTCATCGTCATCACTCATCTGCCCACCATCGCGGCCAGGGCTGGAACGCACCTCGTCATCTCCAAGGAACAGAGTGAGGATTCGACCACGGTGGCAGTGCGCCGCGTCACGGGTGAGGAGCGAGTCCATGAGCTGGCGCGGATGGTGTCAGGCGATCGGGCGTCCGAGGTCGCGCTGGCCAATGCCCGCGAGTTACTGTTTCCCTAGTAATCTGCGGAGATATAGCGCATGATCCTTGCTATCAATCCTGGTTCCACTTCCACAAAGGTTGCCCTGTACGAGGGAAGCGAACTTGCCGCCCAGGAGTCTTTGAACCACAGTGCTGAAGAGGTCGCGAAGTTTCCGCACATCGTGGATCAGCTGGGCATGCGGACGCAGGCCGTTATGGATTTCCTGGACCGACAGCATGTAGCAGTGTCTTCTCTGGAAGCGATCATGGCTCGCGGCGGCTTGCTGCATCCCGTGCCTGCGGGCATCTACTCAGTCAATGATCGCATGCTGCAGGATTCGCGCGAGATGCGCGCAGCCGAACACGCGTCCTTCCTGGGTGCCCTCGTCGCACATGAACTGGCTGCCGGCACGAACATTCCCTGTTACATCGCCGACCCCGTGTCGGTGGATGAATTCGATGATGTCGCCCGGATATCCGGTCTCAAGGAACTGCCACGCTTCTCGTTCCTGCATGCCCTTAACATCCGCAAGGTGGCGTACAAGACGGCGGAACGGCACGGCAAGGACCTGAGCGATATGAACATGATCGTGGCGCATCTGGGAGGGGGCGGTTCCATCGCCGCACTTCGCCATGGCCGCATGGTTGACGAGAACGACGCCAACAATGGGGGGGCTTACGCGCCCGAACGATCGGGATGCCTGCCTGCGTGCTCGCTTGTGAAGTTATGCTTTTCTTCCGGAGCGACGGAACAGGGCATCCTGCGCCAGGTGACGCAACAGGGGGGACTGGTCTCCCATCTTGGAACGAGTGATGCGCGGGAGGTGCGTCGCCGTATTGATGCGGGAGAAGCCGAAGCCAAGCTGGTCTATGAAGGCATGGCATATCAGATCGCGAAACAGATCGGTGGCATGGCCACAGTGCTTGAGGGTGATGTGGATGTCATCGTGCTGACAGGCGGGCTGGCTCATGATGACGTGCTCATGCAGTGGGTGACTGATCGGGTGGGCTTCATCGCTCCCGTCGAGATCATGCCGGGAGAGAATGAGCTGGAGGCTCTCAACGAGGCGTACTTGCGTCTCAAACAAGGGCTTGAGGCGGAAAAGACGTACGAGTAGAGGAGGTTCCATGGAGATCAGGACGTTTGACCAGTTGCTGGAAGAGGCGAAGAAGCGCGGCCGGAAGAAGCTGGCGGTCGCATTCCCCGAGGAAGTCTCGCTACATGCGGCTCTGCTGGCGCATGAGGCAGGTATTGCGGTACCTATCCTGGTGGGCGTGCCCGAGAAGATCCGGGAGCTGCTGGTGCAGGCCGGAGCCGACTCCGGCGCATTCGAGATCGAGGAAGCCGGCTCGCCTGCCGAGGCGTGTGCTGTCGCGGTGGCGCTTGCGCGCGACGACAAGGTGGACGTCATCCTCAAGGGTGGGGCGCAGACGGCCCAGATGCTGCACGCAGTGCTGGACAAGGAGAATGGCATCCGGGCCAGCAAGGTGCTGTCCGAGTGCTCGCTGTACGAGGATACCCGCGTGCGCCACTCGCTGCTGGCTGTCGTCGACGGCGGCATCCTGATTGCTCCGACGCTGGAAGAGAAGGTGGAGGCGATCAGGAATACGGTAAACGTGTACCACAAGCTGGGGTACGAGAACCCCAAGGTAGCAGTGCTGGCTGCCGTCGAGACAGTGACTGACAAGATGCCATGCACGGAGGACGCAGCAATCATAGCGCGGATGTGGGAGCGCGGACAGATCAAGGGATGCGTCGTGGACGGACCTCTTGCGCTGGATAACGCTATCTCCGAGCGTGCGGCAGCCATCAAGGGCCTGAGTGGCCCCGTCGTGGGCAATGCGGACATTCTCATCGTGCCCGACATTGAGGGCGGCAACCTGCTTGGAAAGTCCATGAGCTACTTTGCAGGATTCACGTCTGCGCACGTGACGATCGGCGCCCGGAAGCCAGTCCTCGTACCCTCAAGGGCCGACGACGGACGAACCAAGCTTATGTCCGTGGCGCTGGGCATCGTAGCCTACTACTAGGGGGATTGGCATGGGACCAATGATACATCTGTCAGACATTGCGGCTGCAGTGAAAGGCTTGCCGCGTAAGCGCATGGCAGTGGCCTATGGCGAAGACGCCCACACGCTGCAGGCGATACAGCGCGCAGTCAGGGAGGGCATTGTCGACGCTGTCGTCGTGGGCAACGCGGCGAAGATCGCGGAGGTGGCAGCGGCGAGTGACGTCGACACCAGTCTCTTCGAGATCATGGACGTCCAGGGCGAACTGCCCTCGGTCAAAGCAGCCGTGAAGCTGGTCCGTGATGGAAGCGCGCATATGCTGATGAAGGGCCTTGCTCACACGGACAACTACATGCGGGGCATCCTTGACAAGGAGAACGGCCTGCTACCCGAGGGCGGCCTGCTGTCGCACGTGGCCGCGTTCGAGGCTCCCAACTACCCGCGCCTTATCATTGTGTCAGACGTCGCCGTAGTGCCGCTTCCATCACTGCAGGACAAGGTGCGCATCACGAAGCTGACCGTGGGTGTTGCGCGCAGCCTTCGCATCGACGTCCCGAAAGTGGCGTTCCTGTCGGCCAGCGAGAGTGTGTTGAAGTTTGCAAGCAGCCAGGAGGCCGCAGTGCTGGCCGGAATGGCGGTCCGAAAGCAGTTTGGCGCCATCATCGGCGAGGGACCGATCTCCATCGACTGCGCGCTGTTCCCTGACGCTTGCCAGATCAAGGGTTTCATGGGCCGCATCCAGGGGGATGCAGACATCATCATTGTACCGAACATCGAGACTGGAAACGTTTTCTACAAGGTGCTGTGCAGGTTTGGGAGCGGTGAGGTCGCGGCCATGGTGACTGGCACGACTGCGCCCTGTATCCTGGCCAGCAGGGGGGATTCCGAAGACTCCAAGTTCTACTCCATCGCACTCGGGGCATTGAACGCCTGAGAACAAGGGTATAATAATAGTTTGAGGCCACCCCCGGCCTCCAACCATGCTTGTTTGAAGGGAGTGCTTCAGTGCGCAGAAACGATCTCCGTAACATAGGTATTATTGCACACGTCGACCACGGAAAGACGACGCTGGTCGATGCCATGATGCGGCAGTGCAAACTGTTCCGCAATATCGACCAGATGGGGGACTGCATCCTCGACTCAGGGGACCTTGAGCGGGAGCGTGGCATCACCATTATCTCGAAGAACATGTCGCTGGTGTGGAAGGGTGTCAAGATCAACATTGTCGACACGCCTGGCCACTCGGACTTTGGTGGCGAAGTGGAGCGCGTCCTGAGAATGGTGGATGGAGTTCTGCTCCTGGTCGATGCCTCCGAGGGGCCGATGCCACAGACTCGCTTCGTGCTCAAGAAGGCTCTCGAGCTCAATCTCAGGCCGATCGTTGTCATCAACAAGATCGACCGGCAGGATGCTCGTATCCAGGAGGTCATCAATGAGACCTTCGACCTGTTCGTTGAACTCGACGCCACCGAAGAACAGCTGGATTTTGCGGTTGTCTATGCTTCGGGTCGCGACGGCAAGGCGACCATGGACCTCAACGATCCACCGCAAGATCTGACGCCACTGTTCCAGCTGATGCTCAAGAAGGTCCCTGCTCCCGAGTATGACGCCGCGAGTCCTCTATCGGTCCTGGTCACGAATATCACCCATGACGATTATATTGGACGCATCGGCATCGGCCGTATGTTCGGGGGACAGCTGAAGACCGGAGACAAGGTCAAGGTGTTCTCCGATGGCGACAACGAATACCTGGGCCAGATCCTCAAGCTCTTCATCTTCGAGGGGCTGGAACGCAAGGAAGTCCCCAGTGTGGAGGCGGGCGAGATCTTCGCGTTCGCAGGAATACCTGCTATCACGATTGGAGATTCGGTCACTGATCCGGAACGTCCAGTGAAACTGAACATGCTGACAATCGAACCGCCGACAGTCTCGATGATGTTCATGGTCAACGATAGTCCATTTGGAGGTACGGAGGGCAAGTTCGTGACCTCCAACAAGCTGCGTGAGCGTATCGAGAAAGAGCTGCGGACCAATGTTTCCATCGCCGTCGACTGGGGCGATCTGCCCGACCGGTTCACCGTTGCGGGACGAGGCGAGCTCCAGCTGGCGATCCTCATCGAACAGATGCGCCGCGAAGGCTATGAGTTTCAGGTCTCGATGCCACAAGTCATCACCGAGAAGAAGGGCGGCAAGGTCCTCGAACCGTATGAGACTCTTGTCCTCGACGTTCCCAAGGAGTACCAGGGAACGGTCATCAACATGCTGGGTGAACGGCGTGGGACCATGGAGAAGATGCTCGACCTCAAGGGAGCGTACGTCCGCCTCAGTTATACGATTCCTCTTCGTGGCCTGTTTGGCTTCCGGTCCGAGTTCCTGAGTTCGACCAAAGGCAACGGCGTCATGACTCATACGTACCTGGGATACCTGGAGTGGGCAGGCAAGATTGGCGGCCGCAGGAACGGCGTCCTGGTCTCAGACCATACCGGGGCCGTTTCAGCCTACGCTATCGCGCACATCCAGGACCGCGGCAAGCTGTTTGTTGCGCCTGCGGAAAAGGTGTATGCCGGCCAGATCGTCGGCGAGACCATGCGCGATCACGATCTGAAGGTGAATCCGACGAAGGAGAAGCACCTCAGCAACATGCGGTCCTCCACGTCAGAGATCTCCACAAAGATCGACCCGCCGATCCAGTTCGCTCTCGACCAGTTTCTCGATTACATCAACGAGGACGAGCTGCTGGAGGTCACACCCAAGTCCCTGCGCATTCGCAAGAGGCTCCTTGATTTCAAGGAGCGGAAGCGTTCTGGGCGCGAGGAAGACGACTACGGCGATTAGCCGGACTACTATGTAAGAAACGGAAAGCTCCCCGGGTGACTGGGGAGCTCTTGTTGTTGCTGCATCTTAGTCGTGGTGATTGCTCTTCGGTCGATGAGGCGGGACGGCCTGAGCCGCAACGTCCATAGGGTCGACGAATACGTCGCTCATATTGAGCAGTACGCTCTGGCGCGTGATAATCGGCATGGGAGCGACCTTGGCATCGAGGCCGAAGATGTACTTGATGACCTCGTCCATGCGGATCGTTCCCGACTGGTCGAAGAAGACGCCCACGTGGGCGCGCAAGGGAGTCCGGGTCGAGATCTGCGCGGTAAGAACGTACTTGCGAATGTCTTTCGGCGCATGGGACTTGCTGTTCTCGCGCTCAACCATCAACATCGGCAGGGCGAGGAACGACGTCATGCGGGCCTTCATCTGCTCAGCATCAATGTCCGCCCGGTGTGCCCATGTGTATTCGTAGCGAAGGATCATAGGTTGTCCCATGAGAGACGGGGCAGTGAGCGGGATGTCGACCGCAGCCAGGAACCTGAGGCCGGGAGGCGCCGTACGCTCCAGTGCATTCGCACGGTCGGCGACGGGCGACCAGGCGTCGAGGAATACGTCCACATATTCCTGGAGGCTGACCATGCCAACGCCCGTGGGAATGCCGGTTTCGATCCGTACGCGCTGATTGAACCCTTCGCTGTAGACCAGAGGCAGGTTACTACGCCGCAGCCATCGCACCAGGGCCGCCTGGACCTCGTGGTGTGAAAGCAAGCAGGCCTCTTCTTCCTTGCTGTATCGCACGCGCATCTTGATCATGCGTTGATTGTAGCAGGAAAGCAGGCATCCGCAATGAAGAATCGCTGGTTGCCAAGCGATTGCGTAAGGCGGAAACCCGACTACTATGACTCCATGATACCAGCCGGCAAGACCGGCGTATTGTCGAGAAAGGACAGAACATATGCAGGGACTCTTGAACTACATTCGCAGCGAGATGCCCATCTGGATTGTCCAGGTGCCGGTCGTCCTGATTGTTATTACGATTCATGAGTATTTCCATGCCTGGATGGCTTGGAAACTTGGAGACATGACCCCCGTCGAGACAGGGCGTCTCAGCCTGAACCCTCTGCGCCACCTGGACCCGCTTGGGACCCTCGCTCTCCTGTTGTTCCATGTTGGATGGGCACGCCCCGTGATGATCGATTTCGGGGCGTTCAAACACCCTCGCCGCGATACTGCTCTTGTTTCCCTGGCCGGGCCCGCCTCCAACTTTGTCACGGCCATCGTCGCCTACCTGCTTCTGCTGCTCGTAAGGATCTGGCCGGCGTTCGTCACGCAGTTCAGCTATGTGAATAGCGTCCTGTTGAGTCTTGTTGAGTTCTCGGTAGCACTTGGCGTGTTCAATCTCCTTCCCATCCCCCCGCTCGATGGCTCCAAGGTTTTTTTCGCACTCTTCTTCAAGAGACCGGAACGGTTTCTGTACGACCGCGCGGTGGACCTGTATGGGACCGTCATCCTGCTGGCTCTTCTCTGGTTCAACATCATCACTAGTGTGATGAACAAGGTCCTTGGCTTTATTCTGAATACTGTAATGAGGCTGTGAGGTGCCCATGAAAAAGCGTATTTTGAGTGGCATGCGTCCAACCGGCAAGCTCCACCTTGGTCACTACCTGGGTGTGCTGGCAAACTATGTGAAGCTGCAGGACGAGTAC
This sequence comes from Candidatus Cryosericum hinesii, assembly GCF_003570985.1. Classification (GTDB taxonomy): domain Bacteria; phylum Caldisericota; class Caldisericia; order Cryosericales; family Cryosericaceae; genus Cryosericum; species Cryosericum hinesii. Next base: position 47,051 of record NZ_QXIW01000023.1, on the reverse strand, counting down.
GACTGCTACTTCATGGTCGCCGACATGCACGCTCTGACCACCAAGTGGAACGAGAGTGGTTCGATTCGTGACTACCGGCATGAGATGGCGCTCGACTGGCTGGGGGCGGGACTCGACCCGCAGAAATCCGCCATCTTCTGCCAGTCCGACGTGCCGGAGCATGCCTATCTGTTCACGCTCCTGACGATGATCACGCCCGTATCGTGGGTCGAACGAAACCCGACGGTGAAAGAGATGATCCGGGATATGGACCTCAAGGACAACGTGAACCTCGGCCTGCTGAGTTATCCTGTCCTGATGGCCGCCGATATCATGGTCTACCGCGCGGACGCAGTACCGGTTGGCAAGGACCAGGTCCCGCACCTCGAATTCTCCCGTGAACTGGTGCGTACCTTCAACCACACGTATCACGTCGACCTCTTCCCAGAGCCTCAGCCTATCCTGAACGAGTTTCAGAGACTGCCGGGCCTCGATGGACGCAGGATGAGCAAGTCTCTCGGTAACGACATCGTGATCTCCGATCCGCCGGAAGTGACGGCAAAGCGCATGATGACTGCCTACACGGACCCCCTGAAGGTACGCAGGGATGACCCTGGTCACCCGGAAGCCGGCTGCGTCATCTACGAGTACCACAAGTTGCTTCAGCCAGATACCGCGCCAGAAGCCAAGACTCAGTGTGAACAGGGCTGCCTTGGCTGTGTCGCCCACAAGCGCTCGGTCGCGGCCATGGTCTCGGAGCGGCTGGCCGGGTTTCAGGAGCGTCGGGCCGTCTTTGCCGCCGATCCTGTGTTGGTCGACCGTATTCTGGCAGAAGGCCGCGAGAAGGCATCGGTGGTCGCAGCCGAGACGGTGCGCATGGTCCGGGAGGTCATGGGGATCTGATCGTGCCGGGCCTGACGGATTCTGTGAACAACCTGAGACTTCTTGGGCGGGCCGGGCGGGCCGACGTCGCCGACGTCGTCGTCGAGCGCCTGGTAGACTTCTGTAGCATGACCATTCGGCGCGACGCCGGGGTTGAGGAGCATGCCGAGCTCGTCTACATGCTGGCTGATCTTCTCAAGCTGAAGAGCGAATTCATCCTGTTCGGACACGCGGCTGCGCAGGAGAAATCGTTGCAGGAAGGCATCAGAGCGCTGGACGAGGCAGGGTTGTACGCCAGGCCTATCATCGAGGTCCTCCAGGAGGTCAATGCCGGCAGAGCGCCATACAAGAGGCCGAATGTCCGGACGACGCTGCCTCCGGCGGAGGAGCAAACGGGTGACGAGGTGTCGGACGCTCTTCTCGAGGCACTTGCTCGCATTGTTGAACGCATCGCAGCGCGCAAGCCCGTCAAGAGCGAGGACCAGCGACCGGTCTATCTGAGCCTTCAACAGGTCATGCGGGAGCTTCGCGAGCTGCTGCAGGAGAGGGGAACTATGCTGTTTGAGGATATCTTCGACTCATCTGATTCCCGAGAGCGTGTAGTATTGAGCTTTCTTGCGGTCCTCATCCTGACTAAGATGGGAGTGCTGCACATCGCTCAGCAGAGCCGGTTCGAGGGTATTGCCGTCGAATACGTGGAAAAACCGAATGACTGAGCGCACAGAAAGTCAGGAATTCATTACGGGGCTGGAGCTTCAGGCTGCGAAGCAGCGACTCGAGGCTATCCTGTTTGCGGCTGAGGGCCCCGTGGGTGTCCGCTATCTGGCGCGCCGAGCGGGACAGAGCTGCCAGGCGACCCGGCGTCTCCTGGAGAGTCTTCAGGCTGACTACGCCAATCGTGGCGTCCGTCTCGTTCAGGACGGCCAGAAGTACTGCTTTTCTGTTCCAGACAAGCTCACGCCTGAGCCGGCTCAACCCAGACCCAAGGTCGGCCTCTCCAGACAGGCCATGGAGGTCCTCGCTCTCATCATTACCAAGGGGGCGCTGGCACGCAAGGAGATTCTGCAGCTTCGCGGGGTCACGAGCGACAAAGCTCTGGTGTCGCTCCTCGAACGCAAGCTCCTGACGACGAAACGGGACTATCTGAAGAAGGTTCTTGTGTATGACCTCTCGGAGGAACTGCTGGAGCGGTGGGGATTTACATCCCGCGAGGAGCTGCTCCAGGAAATCGAATCACGACGCCGAGGCCTGTAAGAACTGCTCTTCTGCCACTGCCAGATCCTCGAACAACTCCTCCCGTCGTACCTGCAGCTCGTGGATATGTACCGACAGTGACGCGATATCCGTTCCCTGCATGGCAGGCCCTTCTTCCTGCAGTCTCCGGGTGAGATCAGCTTGTTCCTGTTCGATCTCGCCAATCTGGCGCTCAAGAAGCCGTACATGGGCTTCGAGGGCCACGAGCCTGTTGTGTGACGTCCGCGTGGACCTGGTATTGTCCTGGACATTCGTACGACCAGGCGGCGGGGTGCGGCTGGCGCGCTCGTTGAAGAGCTCCTGTCGGTTTGCCGAGTAGTTTCCCTCCAGCACCGACACGTTGCTGCGCTCGATGAGGACGACACGGTCGGCAACAGCATCGATGAATGTCCGGTCGTGCGATACGAACACGACTGTACCCTCGAACGCCCGGAGCGTCGAAGCGAGAGATTCTCGTGTCTGGATGTCCAGGAAGTTCGTCGGCTCGTCAAGGATGATCATGTTGGCTGTTTCCTTGGAGAGCAGTGCCAGCAGTAGACGCTGCTTCTCTCCACTGCTCATTGCCCCGGTCTGCTGGTCCATCTGGTCGGCGGAGAAACCAAAAGCGCCCAACAGGGCCTTGACCTCCGAGATGATCATCTGCGGGCGGCGCGTCATGATCCACTCCATGGCAGTCTCTTTCTCGAAGAGCGTGTAGTTCTGAGGGAAGAAGGAGTACCGTACACTTGGTCCCCAGTAGATGTCGCCGTCGTCGGGGACGATCTGTCCCATCGCTATGCCCAGTAGTGTCGACTTCCCCGCCCCGTTGCGGCCAAGGATGGCCACATGTTGACGAGAGAGGATCGTGACATTTGCCTTGCTGAGAATCGCACGGTCGCCGTACGACTTGCTGACGTGCTCGAGGCGAAGCGCGATCTCTCCACTCTCTCCTGTGTTGCGCAGCCGCACGTGAACGCGTTTGCGCGTCGAGGTGGGTTCAGTCTGAACCTTCAACTTGAGACGCTCCATGGCTTTCTCGCGTGAGGCAGCCTGGCTTGCGCGCGTGCCATAGCGGTACTTTTCGACGTACTGCCGCATACGTTCGATCTCCCGCTTGAGCTCAGCATCGTGCTGGGCGCGATCGGCTGCTTCGGCGTCCCTGACGCGGACATAGTCGGTATACCCTCCGCTGAAGAGGCGCAGCGTCCCATTTTCAATAACAAGAAGTTTGTTGCACACCTGGTCCAGAAACCAGACATCGTGCGATGCCACGAGAACCGTGGCCTGGAGCCCCTTGAGCTGGCGTTCGAGCCACTGCACGCCGGGAATATCCAGGTAGTTGGTGGGCTCATCCAGCAGCCAGATGTTTTTGGTATCGCTGACCAGCCGCGACAGGCGCAGTCGAGAGATCTCTCCAGCGCTCATGGTCCCTGCAAGGCGGTCAAGATCCCCTGTGGCGAACCCGAGGCTGGAGAGCGCCTTGTTCATGTTGACAATGTAGTCGTAGCCGCCCTGTGCCTCGAACTGCTCGGTCTGCCGGGCGAGCTCGGCGAGGTAGTCATCGGTCTCAGCAGCAGTAGACAGAAGGCGTTCCAGCTCGCGAATCCGCGCATCTTGAGCGCGGAGATGCTCGAAAGGCTCAGCGACAATCTGCCGGGCAGTACGCTCGGGGTCCACGGGAACAGCATCGATGAAGCAGGAACTGTCCCCACCGGTGATCTGAACCGTTCCGCCGTATTCATCATCATCTCCGGTAAGGATGCGGAGGAGTGTTGTCTTGCCGCTTCCGTTGGGACCAACGATACCGACCTTGTCTCCGGAACCAATGGCACAGTGCTGACACCGAAACAGGAGGCGGTCGCCGTACATCTTTTCAAGGTTTTCCAGTATGAGCGGCATGTTGTCGGGGACATCCTATCAATTTACAGATTGCCCGTTTCGCGTATCATAATTTGCGGTACGGAACGAGTCTCGAAACTCATTATAGCAGTGAAACTGCAGGTATGTACAGGAGCACCAACGCTTCTATCACGATCAGCGCCCCGGAGGAACCATGAAAACGACAGTGACAATCGAGCGACTGATCTCCCGGCCGGCCTCAATGGAGGGATCCTTTCCCCTGCCAGTCGCCAAGCTCAAGAAATTCGTCAACGTGGCCTGGAGCATCCCCTTCTACAGTGCTGCCGAGTCGCACAAGGTCATGCCTATTCTGGCTGCGGAGATGAACGACCTGAACCCCGACCGCAACTGGTGGAAGAAGAAGTTCCCCGGCGCCAACCCCTTTTTCCATCATTGTTCATTCCTACAGTACTACGTGGCCCATAAGAATGGTAAGCCCGTCGGACGTATCGCAGCCTTCATCGACCGTTCCTATAGCGAACGCACAGTTCAGGGCGAGATTGGGTGGATTGGATTGTTCGAGTCGTTCGACAATGACGAGGTTGCGGCTGCACTGCTTGACGCGGCCACTCAGGATCTGCAGCAGGCCGGCACCGTCAAGATCATCGGCCCGGCACGGTTCAATGCCAACGGTGAGGCTGGTCTTCTTGTTGATGGGTTTGACGAGCACCCCATGGTCATGGAGCCCTATCAACCTCCATACTACACGCACTTTCTGGAACAGTGGGGAGTCAAGGAAAACGACTGGTATGCTTTTCGGATGACGCATGAGAGTGCTTCTCTGTACATGGAGCGCCTGGCTGACATGCGACAGCGCGGGCAGGACCTCGAGCAACGGCTGGCACGCCAGGGGGTTGCTGTCAGATCCGTCAAGATCAGCGATTGGACAAATGAGATCGCTCGAGTGAAGACCATCTATAACACCGCGTGGGACACCAGCGTCCACCCACAGTTTGAACTTTTCTCCGAAGAGGAATTCGACTATCTCGCGAGCGGATTGAAGATGATTGCCATCGAGGACCTGGTCTTTGTGGTCGAAGATATAACGAAACCGGATCATCCTGTCATCGGCATGGCCGTAACGCTGCCCGACCTCAACGAGGTGATCGAAGAATACGATCGGCTTCACGCGGCGTACGTCCCCAGCACTCACATCTATGGGTTGTCGGACATCCGGCGTGACCTGGGAATTTTCAGGTTGCTCAAGAATCGTGTCAAACACCGGCAATTCAGGCAATGCCGCGTCTTTGTACTGGGGACAACACGCAAGAAGAATGGTATCGATGCCATGTTGTATGAGAAGACGTATCTTGCGACCATCAAGATGGGGGTTCAACTCGCGTCAGGGTCGCAGATTGCCGACACCAATCCCGATATATACATCCCTCTATCGCATATGGGCAAAGCCGACATCACATGGAGGGTCTACCGTCATGCGTAGGTTCAGCGATCTCATGTCAGATACTGAAACGTTGTGTCATCACGGAGACTACCGTGGTGCCGGGAGTGGGAATTGAACCCACACAGTGTTGCCACCGCGGGATTTTAAGTCCCGTGCGTCTGCCAGTTCCGCCATCCCGGCAGGGATGCCTGGATATAAAAATGGAGGCAGCACCCGGATTCGGACCGGGGTATGAGGGTTTTGCAGACCCTTGCCTTACCACTTGGCTATGCCGCCTCTGGAGCGGAAGACGGGATTTGAACCCGCGACACTCGGCTTGGGAAGCCGATGCTCTACCCCTGAGCTACTCCCGCACAATCATGTACACCTGTATTCTACACGGCGCGGGGGCTTCTGTCAACCCTGGTGAAGGCGCTGCGAGTCTTCTGCAGCCAGACGTGCGAAAGCAGCCATTGCGTCGAGTGTATGTCTGTCGATCGGACGGGAATTCTGGCGCAGATAGAGCAGCGTCTGCTCAAGCGCGCGCAGCATTGCGGTTTCGAGACTGCTGAACAGTACAGAGCGGACTTCCTCGACGCCGGCAAAGTGGCGGCCCGACTCACAGTAGTCGGCAAGGAAGACGATCATCGCCAGTCGGTCCATGTGAGGGGCACCGGTCGTATGCAGAGCAATTGCCCGAAGAATCTCAGGATCATCCACACCAAAGTCGCGTCGGGCGATCAGCGCCCCAACTGGGGCATGGAGGACTACCGGGGCGAACGTCTCAGCCATCTCACGAACCAGAGGGTCATCCGTGTCCTTGACCAGCTCGAGCAGGAACGATTCGGGCTCATCCCTCGCGATGTCGTGCAGCAGAGAAGCGACGCTGGCCTTCTCCTCGGATACTCCCCAGAAACGGGCAAGTCTCACTGCCAGCGTCTCCACGCGGAGCATGTGCTTCAGACGTTTCTTCGGAACACGCCCGGCAACGAGGTCGACCAAGCGGGCTCTCTCCTCTGGTATCACTGACCTCTGTACAATCCGTGCTCTGCAATATACGCAGCAACAGACGCAGGCACCAGGCCATCGACAGACAAACCCTGCTGCAGCCTGTTGCGAATCAGGGTCGACGACAAGCTGTCGAAGGGGTTGATATCGAACAGAGCCCTCGCAGGGATCTCCAGGTTGCCTGAACGATGCCGACCGGCGCGCGGGACGAACCATAGTTCAACTTGATCGAGGATATCCTGGTATCTGTGCCACTGCGGGAACGACAAGAGCTGGTCCTCACCGAGAAGCAGCACTGGCTTGCCCGTACCCAGCCCCGGACGGAGACCTTCCAGCGTGTCCACGAAATAGGATGGTCGTGGCTCACGGCGTAATTCGACGTCAGAGATTTCCACATCGGGCACCCCTGCGAAGGCAAGCTGCAGCATTGCCACACGATCAGCATCGGATGCGGAGAGGCACTTGTCAAAGTCCGGGTTGGGAAGACCAGTGGGGATGAGAATGAGCGTAGAAGAGGCCATGAGACGAAGAGCCTCATGGCCGACAAAAACGTGGCCGGCGTGGACAGGGTCGAACGCTCCCCCATACAGCACGGTCTTCATCGCTTGGTGGTTGTCTCTTCCCCCAGAGTGAATACGTGGCCGCCGATCATGACGCTCTGTCCGTCACGGGCTCCCTTCTTGCGGAGAGCCTTTTCGACGCCGATCTTACGCATCCTCTGGTCCAGCAATGTGACCTGGAACGGCTTCTCGAAGTCGGTCGTGTGGATAATCCGGTCGAGATAGCGTCCTGATGCACTGAGCATGCCGTCGGGAAGCCGGGAGATTTCGAATGTCTCATCGGACAATTTCAGCTTGTAGATCCTCGTCACCTGTTCACGGGGAGGCACAGGCGCAGACTGCACGAGAGCCAATCCACGTTCGATGACGGCATCAATGCCACGATTTTCCAGTGCGGAAATCATCAAAGGCTCGATACCTTGATGGACAAAGCGGGTACGAATCCCTGTGCGCTTCTGCGCGGAAATCAGGTCGATCTTGTTGACGACAATCAATCGGGGCTTGCCTGCGAGCTGTTCACTGTATTGTTCCAGTTCACGGCAGAGCAGGTGATACGCCTGAACCGGGTCGGGGTCGGACGAACTACCGTCAACCAGAAACAGCAGAACCCGGCTGCGTTCGATGTGGGCGAGAAACTTGTTGCCAAGTCCGCGACCTTCCGCGGCTCCTTCCACAAGCCCTGGGATATCCGCAAATGTGATGCGCTCACTGTTTGGCGAGAATGCTACGCCCAGGTTGGGGGACAACGTCGTGAAGGGATAGTCGGCAATCTTCGGGTGTGCCGCAGAAAGCTTGCTCAACAGTGTGCTCTTGCCTGCGTTCGGAAAGCCGACAATGCCGACGTCGCCAAGGACCTTCAGGCGCAGCCTGATGCGACGTTCCTCCGCAGGGATACCCTGTTCGCAGTACCTCGGGGCACGGTCGACGGATGTGGCAAAAGATGCATTACCTCGGCCACCGCTTCCGCCATGGGCTACCGTGACAGTCTCGCCCTCGTCGACCAGATCCGCCAGGACTTCCTCCGAGACAATATCCGTCAGGACGGTGCCCAGCGGGACGAGGATGGTAATGTCCAGTCCATCGCTCCCATGCTTGTTGCGTCCAGCGCCTGGCTCTCCAGCCTGGGCCCTGAACGTCCGCTTCTTTGCGAAGAACTGAAGACTCGAGTATCGGCCGGTAGAAACAAAGATGACGTCGCCACCTCTGCCACCCTCACCGCCATCCGGCCCGCCTTTCTCTACATACTTCTCACGGCGGAAGCTCATTGCTCCGTTTCCGCCGTGTCCCGAGGTGACTCGAACTATGACCTCGTCGAGAATGCGGTCAGCTGAGTCTCTAATGGAAATGCTCCTTATGTGTGCTAGTTCGCCTGTTCAGGAACAGTGACTTCCGAAACAGGGAGCTCGGGGACAGGAAGCACATGAACGCGCTTCACGGTCTTGAGCGACTCGAACTTTACTGTTCCGTCGACGACGGCGAACAGGGTATAGTCTCGGCCCATCATGACGCCCTTGCCGGCTTTGAAATGCTCGCCACGCTGACGTACGATGATGTTACCTGACCGAACAACTTGGCCATCATACAGCTTGACGCCGAGATATTGCGGGTTGCTGTCCCGCCCGTTACGTGACTTACCGCCTGCTTTCTTATGTGCCATTGTTCACCGCCCCTCTTACCCGATCTCCGTGATCTTCACGTAGGTCGATGTCTGTCTGTGCCCTATGAGCTTCTTGTGCGTCGTCTTGTTCTTGTAGGTGAAGACACGGATCTTACGGTCACGCGTGGTACGAAGGATCGTACCGCTCACCTTCGCGTCCAGAACGTAGGGCTTGCCAATTTGAGTGCCGGCGTCAGTGGTGACGACGAGGACTTTGTCAAACACGATCGGCGTGCCGGGTTCGCTGGCGATTTTTTCCATCTTGACGGTCTCGCCAAGCTCGACCCGATACTGCCTTCCTGCTGCTTCAATTACAGCGTACATAGACTACCTCCACGAAGAATTGCTCGGTCGAGGCGGCCTTGCGGCACTTAGGGAACCCGACCAATGCGAAGAAAGTATACGGTGTTCGAGGCCCCTGTCAACCGTTCACAGCTTGAAATCGGGCCCCTCCCGAGTAGTATACCATCTGTGAAAACGATTATGATCGCAGGACTGGGAAACCCGGGTGCCGAATACGATGAGACACGACATAACGTGGGCTTCATGGCCCTCGACGCTATCGCACATTCGTTCAAGGTTCACAAGTTCAACCACAATCGACTTGCGCACTGGGCAGCCGTCGACCTGGCTCTCTGTGACGAGCCGGAACCCGTCAGGATAGTCCTGGTGAAGCCTCAGACGTTCATGAACAGTTCCGGCGTCGCTATCGCTCCAATGATGAAGGAACGCAACATTCTTCTCGAAAATCTTATCGTGATCCATGACGAGATGGACTTGCCGGTCGGCGCTGTCAGAGTGAGCTTCAACGCCACAGCCGCAGGTCACAATGGGGTCCGATCGATTGCCGACAACTGTGGTGGAAAGGGATTCGTGCGGGTTCGTATCGGTATCGAAAAGCCACGCAGCAAGGACGGCGTCATCGATTTCGTGCTGTCAAGATTCTCCAGGTCCGAGTGGCCAACCATCATCGATGTTATTGCAAAGTCGCCGACTGTCGTCCGAACCATCGTCTGTGATGGGCTGATGGCTGCGCAGGAAATGTTCAACCGCAAGGTGGCAAAGGACTGATGCAGTCCGGCTCGTTCGACCTGCTGCTGCAGCAGGCGCAGGCCAGTTCTCCCGAACTGTTCGTCCGATTCGCGCAGCTGCTTGAACGACCGGACTCCATTACGGTTTCCAGTCCATCCAGCGGCTATCGGCAGCTGTTGCTGGCGGCACTGGTCGCTGTCTGCCCTCGACCCATCGTCGTCGTTTGTCCGAGCGTCGACCGTGCGGAGGAACTGTCTTCGATGGTTCGCGGCATGTCCCCGGCGATCACGGGCACGCGCCCCTTCGTGATCCTGCCCGAGTTAGGCGTCGAGATCATGGAGTACACCCAGTACTCGCGTCCACTGTCGTTCGCCCGAGCCCGAGCCCTTGATCAAATCTATGCGCATGCAGAGACCGTCGTTTTCACGACGGCCCAGGGGCTCATCGACCCCTCCATCCCCGCTTGCGATTTTACGGAGCTTGTTTCTACGCTGACTGTCGGGGATCGCATCATCCCACATTCCCTGGGACGCCGGCTTTTGGAGATGGGGTACGAACCGGTTTCATCGGTCACCGAGATGAGTCAGTTCAGTATGCGTGGCAACGTATTCGATCTGTACTCGCAAGTGGGAGAGTATCCAGCGCGCATTGTGCTTGAAGGTAATATCATAAGCCGTATCAAGCTGTTCGACCCCGTAACGCAGCAGTCAGTGGAGCCCGTGTCGTCAGTCGGGATCCTGCCACCGTATCCCGTCGTGCTGGACCAGGAGGCCCGCCGGAGTTTTGCCGCTATGGCTGCGGAGCGATGGAAGAAGGAGCGCAAGACGGCTGAAGGAAGTGAGGATCAGGATGCCGAGCTTCTCGAAGATCTGGAGTCCTTCATTTCGACGACGAACAGCAAAGGGGTCAACTACTTTCTGTATCAATATATGAATTCGGAGCGCATGTGTGGAGGTCTTGCCGGCTTGCTTGGACCCCGCGCCATAGCAGTGTTTGCCGACGTCGACCCTGAAGCCGAACTGACGCAGATCTTCGACTCTGCGCGGGAACTCTATGACCGAAGCATTCAAGCTGGCCTCGTACCATCCTCCAGCGCGCTCGATCAGGTGGAGCACACTGCCAGACTGGCTCTGGGCAATTTTGCCCGGTCGATTTCGCTCACCGCTACCTCAGCCCTGGGCGCCATGACTCCGGCTTCCCGCGAGTTGCCTCCACTGACGCTGTCGGGTTCCCTGAGCGAGTACCTCGGCCTCCACGCCCCCGGAGAGACCGCTATCGACGTTGTGTCGTGGAATCCTGAGAAGGCCCAGCATCTGGTGATGGATACGATCGAGGATCCGCGTGTCATGGCAAGACTTGCTATTATCAAGGGCTCCCTGTCGGTGGGGTTTGCCGCAGAGGGATTCATGGTTCTGACGGACAAGGAACTGTTCCCGAAGGCCACGATGAGCCCCAAGAAGACGACCCGCTTTTCCCAGGCCATCTCTCGTCTCGAGGACTTGCACGAAGGCGACTACGTCGTCCATCGGGACTACGGCATCGGCGTGTTCAGGGGCATAAATGCCATGACGGTCGATGGTGTCACCCGGGACTATATCTCTCTGGAATACAAGGATCACTCATTGCTCCATGTGCCTGTCGAACGCCTGGGATATCTCGAGAAATATGTTGGCGATCGCACGGAGATAACCTTGGACGAACCAGGATCGCGGAAGTGGAAACGGGCACGCAAGGAGGCTGCAGAAGATGCCCGGCGTATCGCCCATGAACTGCTCGAGACGGCAGCCAAGCGCCATGCGCGCGAGGGCTATATGTTCAAGCCGAATCCAGAGTTGGAGGTACCGGTCGTCGACGCTTTCGCCTACGAGTTGACCCCCGATCAGTCCAAGGCTATCGCCGACGTCCTCAGCGACATGGAGGCGGGAAAGCCGATGGATCGCCTGGTGTGTGGAGATGTCGGCTTCGGGAAGACCGAGGTGGCCATACGGGCGGCGGCGCGCGCGGTCGCAAACGGCAAACAGGTCGCCATCGTCGCTCCGACGACCATCCTGGCGATGCAGCACTTTCGCAACCTGGAGGCCCGCTTCGACCCGATTGGCTACAAGGTCGCACTATTCTCAAGGATGGTAGGCTCCAGGGAACTCGCGGCCGACCGCAAGCTTTTGCACGAGGGTGGTGTCGACATCGCGGTCGGTACCCACAAGGTCCTGAATATGGCAGGCGACTTCAAGGACATTGGTTTGATGATTGTCGACGAGGAACAACTTTTTGGTGTTCTGGACAAGGAGAAGATCAAGAAGATGAAAGCTGAGGTCGATGTGCTGACTCTCAGTGCCACGCCCATCCCGCGCACATTGGAATCGTCTATCGTAGGTATCCGGGACATCTCCCTCATCAACACGCCCCCGGTCGGCCGGTATCCCATCAGGACGTTCCTGATGCCCTTCGACGAGGAGCAGTTGACGCGGGCTATTCGTGCCGAGCTGCAGCGTCATGGACAAGTATACTTTGTCCACAATCGCATCAATGACATCGAGGCCCGGTTTGCACTGCTCAGTCGACTGTTTCCCGAGGCCCGCATCGCGGTAGCACATGGGCAGTTGAGGAGTGAAGTTCTGGAACAGATCATGCTGGACTTCTACGAAGGCAAGTACGATATCCTCGTGTCGACCACCATCATCGAAGCAGGACTCGATTTCCCCAACGTCAACACGATCATCGTTGACGAGGGAGAGCGTTTGGGACTTGCTCAGCTCTATCAGCTTCGTGGCAGGGTAGGTCGTGCTCAACGTCATGCCTATGCTTATATTTTCTATTCCCATGGCATCATGCGTGAATCAGTTGCTTTCAAGCGTCTGGAAGCCATTGCCTCGGCCGTGGACTTCGGAGCCGGCCTGCAGATCGCTCTCAAGGACTTGGAGCTGCGTGGCGCCGGTGACGTCCTTGGCGTAAAGCAGAGCGGCCGCTTCTCCGACGTGGGGTACCACATGTTCCTCTCAATGGTTGAGGAGGAGATCATGAGGGTACGTGGCCAGTACTCGGAGCCTGTGGCGAAGCCTGTGATCATTCTTGGCGTGTCCGCGTTCATCCCCGAGACCTATGTGGCCGACTCGGGTGAACGGCTGGCGCTCTACAACGCTGTTGAACGGGCTGGCGGGCAGGATCTGACAGCACTCGAAGAGCGGACCATCGACCGCTATGGAACTCTCCCTTCTGAGGTAGAGGGGATCTTTGCGCTGAAACGCCTCGAACTGTCGCTGATTCCGCTCGGCGTGTCGTCCGTCAAAGAATCGGGCCACGTGCTTGTTCTTGAATTCGGCGCTGAGGAAGCAGCCACACGGTTCCTTCGCACCCATGTCGATCAGGTCGCGCACGCCCGAACCGTGCGGGACTCGGTGGTCCTTCCCATGAAGGCGGACCAGAAACCGCTCACTCTGCTTTCATCCTTGCTTTCGGGGTCGGAAACGGTACACTAAAAGGATGGAAGAATACGAAATACGCGTCATTACGGAGCAAGACCTTCACCTGCAGTCCCTGATCGACACTGGACGACGCTTTGCCCTGGCGGTGCCGGCTGGAACGGATGCTCTGGTCTATGCGTCGGCCTCCAGTCTCCGGTTGCTGCCAGCCTCGGCCCGGACCCTGCTGGATCCGGTAGAGGCTATCGGTTTCCTGACATGGATGCGTTTTGCCGGTCGGCACTATGGCATAATCATCTGCTTGTGCCCCGTCGACATGGTGTCTGTTGTTACAGGGCTTCTTGGCCGGTTACCTGGGCTGTCTCGTGCTCCGACAATCGAGCCCGACGACCTGGCTCGGGAGGCGATACGGCTGGCCGACGTTCTCTGGCCTCTTGTTGGCACCCAATATACAACTCTTGAGGAGTTCAGGCTGCTCATCGCCGAGTTGCGCCAAAAGTGTCCCTGGGACCGCCAGCAGACGCATGTATCGCTTCTGGACTCGCTTCTGGAAGAATCCTATGAGGTAGCTCTCGCCATACAGAGAGACAGTGCCAACAACCTCGAAGAGGAGCTGGGGGACCTGTTGCTGCAGGTGTTCATCCAGTCGGAAGTCGCCCGTGAGGAAGACGGATTCGACATCTGTGACGTGGTCCGGACCGCTGACGACAAGCTGACATTCAGACATCCGCATGTGTTCGGCAGCATGTCTGTGACGTCGAGCGACCAAGTGCTGGAGAACTGGCAAAAGCTTAAGATCCTTGAGGGCCGGAAGAAGCACTTTGTCGACAGTGCGAAACTGCTATCGTCCATCGAGAACGCCTTGCTTTCGCAGGAGACTGCCCGTTCCGACGGGTTCGATTTCGAATCGGCGGATCAGGCTTATGGCAAGCTGCTTGAGGAGACCAGCGAGTTGGGAGAGGAACTGAACGCTCCATCCAGGGACGAAGATGCGCTGGCCATGGAGCTGGGCGACGTCCTCTTTTCTGCCCTCAACGTCGCGCGGCTCTCAGGTGTCAACCCTGTGAAGGCCCTGCAACACTCATTCGACAAGTTTCGCGACCGATATGGTCGTGTCCGTGACTATGCAAAGCAACAGCAAGTCGACATTTCGACAGCACCTCCCGAGGAACTGGAGCGGTTATGGCAATTGGCGAAAAACACATAGACGACAACCTCCCAACGATGGACAAACAGTGCGACCACACCGAGCCCATCATGTCTGGCCGAGAGGATCACGTCGTCAGCCAGCCCGAGGTCGTTACCAGGCAGTCTCAACCTCTACCGCCGGCGCCCGATCGCCCGGAGATCACCAACGTCTGGAGTATAGTCTGGAAGCTTCTCGCAGCATTGGGATTTGGAGCGCTCGGTATTTTTGCTCTCTCACTCATTTCGCACCAGATGAACGTCGTGACAGTGGTGAGGTCCCTCAATCCCGGATATATCCTGGCCGCGATCGCTCTCATCTTCCTTGAAATCGTCTTTCAGGCGCTGCGGCTGCAGGCGATCCTTCGCTCGGTCGGTCTGCGGATCCCGTTTCGCACCGCCATGCGTAACATCCTCGTGGGTGAGTTCTTTGCCAGGGTGACACCGTTCGAGGCGGGCGGGGGTGAGCCGGCGCAGATCTACATGCTGTTCAAGGACGACTCGATCAACGTGGCAGATTCGACGATGGTGTTTGCCATCAAGGCGATCCTGTCGGGTGCTTCCCAGATGGTCGTCCTCGTTTTTGTGCCGGTCTGGCTGATCTTCTCTGGCCGGAGCCTGGGGGTCGACAACCGGTTCCGTCTCATTCTCTATATCGGCATAGCAGCCTACGTAGCTAACTTCGGTTTCCTCGTGTTCTGTCTCACTCGCTTGCAGTGGATCAACGATTACATCAACAGGCTGGTCCTGCGTGGGGCGCAGACCCTCACGGTGCGAGGAAGGTTCTGGCAGCGAATTGCGCGTCGTATACAGAAATTCACAAATGATACGCTGCGCGCACGAGAGACAGCCATCAAGGCCAACCGACCAATGCTCGTCGCAGGCCTGGCCTACAGTTTTGTCTCTTGGGGTCTCCTCGTGCTGACGCCGATCATCCTGCTGTACGGTCTTGGCATTACATCGTCGATCACCCAGATTGTTGTGGCAACCCTCATCTACTACATCGCCGTATCCTATTTCCCCACCCCCGGCGCCTCTGTCGGAGCTGAGCTCGGGGCGGTGGCCCTGTTTGCGGCGTTTGTTCCGAATGGTATCCTGGGGGCTTTCATCCTTATCTGGCGTTTTTTCGATCACTATGTCAAGATGGGCGCCGGCGGCATTACGGCCCTCGGCGAATTCATATTGGGCCCGGCTCGTCATCGCAGACAGCGTCGACGGGCGGACAAGGACACGAGCGCAAAGGAAGGGACGGATAAACCATGAAGAAGAGAGCCATCGTTATTGTTCTGGACAGCGTCGGCATCGGGGCAGCCAAGGATGCATTTATGTACGGGGATGGCGGTTCGGACACGCTTCGCCACATCTATAAGAGTGTGCCGGGTTTTCGCCTTCCTCATCTCGAGGAACTTGGCCTGAAGTATCTGCTCGACCTGCACTTCAACAGTCCCATAGGTTCGTTTGGGATCATGGAGGAGAAAGCCAAGGGGAAGGATTCTATAAGCGGTCACTGGGAGATGATGGGACTGACGTTGACAAAGCCGTTCCCCACGTACCCGAACGGATTCCCCCCTGAGGTCATCGACGCCTTCGAAAAGCGCTTCGACACCAAGGCTCTGGGCAACCGACCTGAGTCTGGGACTACAATCATTGCAGAACTGGGCGAAGAACATATGCGTACCGGCTATCCGATTGTCTACACGTCGGCTGACTCGGTGTTCCAGATCGCTGCGCACAACGACATCATCCCTCTCGACAAGTTGTATGAGATGTGCGAGATCAGCCGGCGCGAGATCCTGCAGGGTGAGAACCTGGTGGGGCGCGTCATTGCGCGTCCGTTCACCGGGACGCCCGGGAATTTCGTGCGAACATCCGACCGCCAGGACTATGCCGCTCATCCGCTGGGCCCTACCACCCTCACCCAGGTGAGCAAGGCCGATATGGATGTCATCGGCGTCGGCAAGACCTACGATCTGTTTGCTGGTGAGGGGTTTACGCAACATTTCCACACCCACAACAATGAGGAAGGCATCCAGAAAACGATCGAGCTGATCAAGACCAGCAACTGGGAAGGGTTGCTGTTCACCAACCTGGTCGACTTTGACATGCTCTTCGGTCACCGGCGCAACGTGGCCGGCTATGCCGTCGCGCTGGAGCGCTTCGATGAGGCGGTTCCCGAGTTGCTGAGGTCAATGAAGCATGATGATATCCTGTTCATCTCTGCCGATCATGGCTGCGATCCGACATTCACTGTGGATACGGACCATACGCGCGAGTACGTGCCCGTTCTCGCATATTCGCCTTCGCGCCGTGGCGGAACATACCTGGGAGTCCGCGAAACATTTGCGGATCTTGGAGCCACAGTGTCGGAGTACCTCGGAGTAGCGCCTGTGGCGGGTTCGAGCTTCCTTGCGGACATCTCCTAGGCCTGTGCACGGATCCGAGGAATCAGTGACCCAGTGAGCAGCGGAGGCAGTCCAGCCGAATCAGATACGTGGAAAGAGCTTCTGCGGGGCCTGGTGCGTCTGGAACTCAAGCGCGGCTGTCAGGATGACGCCGCCGTAGGTGGGTTTGCGCGGCTCGCCCTGGTGACTGTGGAAGGTTCTTGCACACGAACACAGCCTGCAGCGGAGCATGGCGTATCGAACGAGCTGAGGTCCTTGCTGGTCGACTATCAGTTCCTGCCGAATCATACGCGGGCAGACAGATGTTCGGCGCTTCTTGCTCTTCTGGATGACTCGAAGTCTCCGCTTGCTGGGTCGCCATTGCCTGCAGGCGTGCCTCCGGCACGTGCAACGTCGATGTCGAAGCCTCCTGCCGATAGCATGAACGCCTTGCTGGAGATACTCGAGGAACCGGTGTCCAAGTTATGGGGAGTCGGGCCCCGTGTTCAGGAGATCATGGGGAAACTCGGTGTCCACAGCATTGCCGACCTTCTCCAGCACGCGCCCAAAGGCTACCTCGACCTGCGCTATCCCGCTGAGCTGTCGCGGGAGTCGCTTGGGCAGATGGTCCTCATCAAAGGACGTCTGCTGACGGTTACTGAGATCCGACGAAAAGTACTGTTGGTCAAGGCGTCAGTCCGGGATCCGGGCGGGCGTGTGTTTCATCTCGTCTGGTTCAACAACAAGTTCGTGAAAAGCAGACTTCAGGCTGGACATGACTACGATTTCTACGGGAGACTGGAGAACTCGTTCGAAGGGGCTCAACTGATGCAGCCGGCTTTCGAAGAGTCTGGAACGCCGGCTGCTCAACTACATATGAACCGGATCGTGCCGCTCTATCACCTCACTTCGGGCATTACTCAGAAGGGACTGCGGGCTCATGTGTGGCGTGCCGTAGGCCGGATACCTTCAGCGGCGGCTGAGTATCTGCCACGGGACGTTGCGTCGCACTTCAAACTGCCCGACTTGGCATGGAGCTACCGCTCTCTGCACTTTCCGACCGATGAACATGAGGCAGAAAAGGCGCGGAGCCGGTTTGCGTTCGATAGCCTGTTTCTCTTTGAACTGAGAGTCCTGATGCGCAGGCATGCTGAGCAAGATGTCCCGGGAAACCCATTCGACCTGCCCACAGGAACGGTCGAGCGGTATGTCGGGGTGCTGCCGTTCGTTCCCACTGGTTCTCAGGCAGCAGCCATGCGAGACATCGAGGGAGACGTGCGCAGACCGAGGCAGATGCACCGGCTGCTCCACGGCGACGTTGGTTCAGGAAAGACGGCAGTGGCCGGGTACGCGGCGTACGCGGCCAAGGTGGCCGGATACCAGAGTGCCGTCCTTAGTCCCACTGAGATTCTCGCGGAGCAAACGGGACGTGTCCTTCAGGAGCTGCTTGCTCCTCTCGGGGTGCGAGTCGCTACGCTGACCGGAGGGATGACCAAATCTCAGCGCAGGAGCATCCTGGGCGCAGTTGCGACCGGGGAAGTCGACTGTCTCGTAGGCACGCATGCCATCCTCGAGGAGGGCGTAGCATTCGAGCGTCTCGGCCTGAGCGTGGTCGACGAGCAGCATCGTTTTGGAGTTGCTCAGCGCGTGGCTCTGGGAACGAAGGGCAACGTGCCACACTCACTTGTCATGAGCGCGACCCCGATTCCGAGAACACTGGCTCTGACCATATACGGTGATCTCGACATCTCCGAACTGGTGGAGAAGCCTGCAGGGCGGTTCCCGATCCAGACGCATCTCCTGACGGTCGCCACACGCGACAGCGCCTATGCCATGGTGCGTGAGCAGGTAGCTCAGGGCAGGCAAGCGTTTATCGTGGTCCCCGCCATCGATCCGGCTTCGGACGAGGGTGATGGCACCGCGTCAGTCGAGGA
The DNA here is from genome assembly GCF_003570985.1 of Candidatus Cryosericum hinesii. Lineage (GTDB taxonomy): Bacteria > Caldisericota > Caldisericia > Cryosericales > Cryosericaceae > Cryosericum > Cryosericum hinesii. The sequence continues at coordinate 28,501 of NZ_QXIW01000023.1, read as the reverse complement.
GACCATGCGGGACCTGACCGAAGGCAGTCTGAAAGGCCTGCGTGTTGCGTCGTTGCACGGGCGCATGAAGAGTAGTGACAAGCAGTCGACCATGGATGCCTTCCGATTGGGGAATCTGGACGCACTGGTTGCGACGACTGTCGTGGAGGTTGGTGTCGATGTGCCGAATGCAAGTGTCATGGTCATCGAGGATGCGGAGAGGTTTGGGCTTGCTACGCTCCATCAGCTTCGTGGAAGAGTCGGCCGAGGGTCCTCCGTCTCCCATTGCATCCTGATCCAGGGCAATGTGACCGCCGAGGGTACCGAACGCCTGCAGGTCCTGGTCCACTCTGACGACGGGTTCCAGATCGCAGAGGAAGACCTGAAACTGCGGGGGCCCGGTGACATCCTTGGGACGGTCCAGCATGGTTATGACGTTCCACTGTTCGGATCTACGGCACTGCTGAGTTACCGCGACCTTTCCGCTCTTCCGGACATCCGAAAGGCTGCCTCGGAGCTCCTGGAACACGACCCGTCACTTGGTGCTCCGGAACATGCAGATCTGGCCTGTATGCTGTCTCTCCGGTACCCTGCTTCAAAGCCAGGCATGGAGGACAACTGATATGATCATTGGGTCAGGCTCACTGAAGGGCCGTTCGCTGAAGACACTCGGCAAGGAACCATGGCTACGCCCTACGTCCGACAAGGCGCGAGAAGCTGTCATGGATATGATGCGACCGATTCTTGCGGGAGCGCGGTTCATCGACGTCTGCAGCGGCACTGGTGCGGTCGGCATAGAAGCGCTCAGCAACGGAGCGACACATACAACCTTTGTCGATGTCGACAATCGCTCAGTGCGTCTCATCATTGACAACCTGCGAATGCTTGCGCTTCAGGAGCAGGCTTCTGTCGTCAAGGGCGACGCCGATGGATACGTGAGCGGATTGCAGGGAGCTGAGTTCGATGTCCTTTTTGCAGACCCGCCCTTTGACTCTGCATTGCAGGAAGGACTCCTGGTTACCCTGTCCGAGCATTTGCGCGACGCAGCAGACGGCTGTATCATAATCATGGAGCATCCATCCAGGCGACCTGTGCATGAACGGTATGATGGCCCAGAGGTAGACTTGGAGAGCTACAAGGAAAGGCGCTATGGAGATGTGAGCATGACATTTTTCCGTGCAACAAAGCACAGAAACGAGGTGGACAGCAGCACCCATGACCAGACAAAATAGAATAGTTCACTTCCTGCGAAGTGCTCGTCATAGCCTTGTCCTCCGGGTCACGCGGTTCAGACGGACCGGGACGCTGGTGTTCATACTGGTAGCGCTTCTGTCCGCCATATTGTGCGCCCTTCCCTTCATCCCCGTGCGCAGAAGAGTGTCAGAAGGTACAGTTGTCAGCGCGGACATGGTCTCCAGGCGAGATATCGTCTATCTCGATAATGCCCGAACTGCGGATCTTCGCAAACGTGCAAGCGACGAAGTCGCTCCAATCTACAAGTTCGACAGCTCACGACTGCCGGCGGCAATAACTGTCCTCGAAAGCGCCATGACAAAGGTCATCGGCATACGCGCGCAGGACACCACCGTGGACCAGGAGTCTCAGCGGATCGCGGCATTGCTTATGACAGCGGCAGGTGCAACGACGAAGTACCTTGCGACGTGCTCCGAGTCGGAGCTTCAATCGTCGAAGACGGCGGCGCGTGAGGCACTGACGATAGTCATGGGTCGCGGCGTACTCGAGGGAAGCCTCTCTGCCGCTCGCGAAAGCATCAATACGGAACTCAAGAGCTATGGTATTTCCGACAACCAAGTACGCTCTGCATACCTCCTGGCAGCCCGTTTCGTGTCTTCGAACCTCATATACGATCAAGAGGCCACTCAGCTTGCCCGTGACAAGGCTGCGTCGTCGGTATCACCGGTCGTCTCAACCATCCTCGCCGGAACCGCCGTCGTGAAGAAGGGGAGTGCCTTGGACCAGAGTACCGCAGATCTGCTCTTGAGTACTGGTCTGGTCTGGGGACCTCGCGCGCTCCAAAATGTCGTGTCTCAGATGCTGGTGGCGTTGCTCGCCTGGGGAACGATCGCACTGGCAGTCATGCTCCTTGGGTCAGCGAAAGGTCGGACCGAGCATTTGTTGATGGAGACAGCTGTCATAGGTGGCTCCTGCATCGTGATCGGCTGGCTCGCTGGTGGCGTGACGGCAACGATGACCCCGTTCTTCCTCTGCATGTTGCTCGGGTTTGTCTTCTTTGAGGGCGCCCTTGCCACGGTCTTTGGTTTTGCCCTGATGGTCCTGACGTGGATCATGGTTCCTATGCCCGCAGAAGTGCTCTCGGGGCTCGTTGTGGGCGCCATTGTCGTATTCATCGTCATACGGAAGGTGAACAAAGTGAGCGCCCTTCTCATCGCCGGACCGATTGCCGGCGCATCAGCCGCGCTTGTCTATAGCGCTCTTGCCGGACTCAGCGAACAGCGGCTACCTGTGATTGTTGCCAACGCCGGGTATCTGATCGCAGGGGGGGTCATTGCAGCTGTGTTTGCACTGGGACTGACCCTGGTTTTCGAGCGACTGTTCAACGTCGCTACGGTCGTGAGGCTGCGCGAGCTTCTGGATACGGGAAGCAAACTCCTGGCGCAGCTCTTCGAAAGCGCTCCAGGGACTTACCATCACAGTCTCAACGTGGCCAATCTTGCGGCAGGCGCCGCTCAACGTATCGGTGCAAACTGGCTTATGGCTCGCGTTGGGGGTTACTACCATGACATCGGTAAACTGCTGCATCCACAGTTTTTCGGCGAAAACCGTGGGGAACTGCCGAACATCCACGAGGATATCTCACCCGAATTGAGTACCAAGGTGATCCTGGAGCATGTCCAGGCTGGTGTTACGATTGCAAGAAGCAATCACCTGCCGCCCGAGGTGGTTGATATCATCGCCGAGCACCATGGCACGACTGTTGTCCAGTTCTTCTACGACAAGGCGTCCGCCGAGCAGGCAAACCTCTCGCCTGACACATTTCGGTACCAAGGGCCCAAGCCACACACAAGGGAGTCCTCCCTTGTCTTCCTCGCCGACGGCGTTGAAGCCGCGGCGCGTTCGCTTCCCAAGGTGGACAAACCAGCTCTGGAAGGACTCATTGATGCAGTTGTCAACGCTCGCATTGCCGACGGTCAACTCGCCGAGTCACAGCTAACGCTGGGTGAGATCGCCGCCGTCAGGGACTACTTTCTCACATCTCTCATCTCATTCTATCATGTTCGCGATGCCTATCTGACGCTCGAGGAGACAAATGAAAGAACCTGACCTATCTGTACACTGTCGTGCCGAACTGTCGGATCCCGGATGGCAGGTGGACAATAAGGCTCTCATAGCGCTCGTCGTCCACATAGTCCATCTGATACAGCCGGAGCTTACCGCTATTCCGGGTGTTCGACGCGCTGTCGCCCTCTCATGCTATTTTGTCCCTGTGTCTCACATGCGGGAGCTGAACCGTGACCACAGAGGCAGCGACTCGACCACTGATATGCTGTCGTTTCCGCTGGGCTATGCCGCGCCCGGCACGGGCTGGGTACTGGGGGACATCGTCATCTGTATGGATGCGGTGGAAAGCAAAGCTATCTCTAGTGGGAACAGCCTTGAAGACCAGCTGGCGTTCTCTCTCATTCACTCTGTGCTCCACCTGGTGGGCTTCGACCACATCGAGGAGCATGACCGCACTCTGATGGAGCACCGCGAAGAAGAGGTTTTTGCAAAGCTGGCGCAGGGGCACTGCCCCGATGTGGCGAGAAGGCCTGCATGACTGGACCGATCGTCGGGTTGCTGGTCCTCCTGGCTCTCTCGTTCCTCTTCTCCATGGTGGAATACGGCTACGTGACCATGACGCCGATGGCTTTGGAAAAGGCAGCTGAATCTTCTGTTCTTGCTGATCGGTTGAGCACCAAAATGGCTGCTGGCCATTCGATGCTCATCGCGGTGGTGGTCCTGGGCAACAACATGGCCAATCTTGGGGCATCCTTTATCTTCGCGCGGGTCGTACTCACTGTGTTCATGCGTGTGAACCCAGCTCTGCTTGCGGTGGTCTCCACACTCGCCTTGACAGTCGTTGTCGTCATCTTCGCCGAGACTATCCCGAAATCGATCGGCAGGGCATTCCCTGAACAGGTCATGCGCGCCACTGCTATTCCGCTTTACCCCTTCTACCTGCTGCTCTATCCAGGCGCACGTGCACTTGCGGCAGTCGCGGGGGTCTTCACGGGACCACTGCTGCGGCGTGCCAAGCACACGGGTCACCTCAACGATTCCGAGGACTTCCGTTACCTGCTGAAGATGGGGCAGGAGGACGGCGTGATCGACAAAGAGGAGGAGCGACTCATCCACAATATCTTCGACTACACCAGCACGCTGGCATATGAGATCATGACGCCGTTTGTAGACGTGACAACAGTTGAGAAGAATGCGCCGATCAGTGAGGTGATCAAGGCAATCGACGAAACCGGTCACTCGCGTCTGCCGGTCATGGACGACGACAACGTGGTGGGGCTCGTTTATGCCAAGGATGCGTTGAGAGCTATGGCAGGCGGTGCCGGGCCCAATGTCAAGGCAAGCGACATCCTCCGGCAGCCGTTCTTTGCTCCCGATACCAAGAAGATCAGCAGCTTGCTCCAGGAGATGCAACGGCAGCGCATCCAGATAGCTGTTCTCTTCGACGAGTACGGTGCCGTTTCAGGGCTCATCACCGTCGAGGACATCCTGGAGGAGGTTTTCGGCGAGATCCAGGACGAGTATGATAAGGAGGCCGCTGAAATCGAGAACGTGGGGGCGGATGCGTTCCTCATCAAGGGTTCCGTCTCGACCGACAAAGCTTCGGAACTCTTTCAGTCGGAGTTATCGGGTGAAGACTACGATACCGTCGCGGGGCTCATGCTGTCTGAAATCGGACGCCTTCCGCGTGTCGGGGACAAGGTCGAGCGTGCCGGCATCATTTTCACAGTAGTGAACGTTGTCGGGAAGAGAATTTCCAGAGTGCGTGCAGAGCGATTGCCCACGGCTCCGCCGCACTCGACCGAGGATGAAGAGTCATAGTGGGCGTGTGTGTCAAATGTCACGTCAAAAGGAGAACAACATGAAAATCGTCGCAGGAAACTGGAAAATGTTCAAGACTATTGAGGAGGCCAGGACGTTCTTTGCCGAACTGGCCAGCACCACACCCCCGCAGGGGGACAAGGTGTGGGTCATCGTCTTCCCCAACTACATCGCATTGGGAGCCTTGGCAGAAACCGGTTCGGTCCCGGCCTGGGTGCTGCTCGGCGCTCAAGATGTCGCGGCTGAGGTAGAAGGCGCATTCACCGGAGAAGTCTCGCCGGCCATGATCCGTTCGACAGGAGCGACCCACGTGCTCATAGGGCATTCGGAACGAAGGCACATCATTGGCGAGTCGGCCGACCTGCTTCATCGCAAGCTGGTCAACTCCCTGGAGGCGTCCCTGATTCCCGTATTATGCGTTGGAGAGACACTCGAAGAGCGCAATGCCGGCAAGATTGAGGAGGTCGTATTTGGGCAGCTGGATACCGCCCTCAGTGATGTCCGGCTCTCCGATGGCGCTCAACTCATTGTTGCCTATGAACCAGTATGGGCCATTGGAACGGGGGTGAATGCCACGAATGAGCAGATAGAGCAAGCGCATCACCTCATCCGGGAACATCTCAAGCAGCTCCTCGGAACGGCAATTGGTGGTTCCGTCGCGATTCTGTACGGCGGCAGCGTCAAGCCTGCCAACTTCGCATCCATCGCAGGCCTCCCTTCGGTAGATGGTGGATTGATCGGGGGAGCCAGCCTCAAGCCGTCTGCATTCGCCGAATTGATCGAGATCGCAGGGCAGGTGTAGCTCTCTGCCGTACGTTTCCCGCGAGGTGAATGCCGAGACGTCATCGGCAAAAACGCCTGAAAATAGAGAGACCCCTTCCGTGAGGTCGGGGTCTCTTACTATTCCGCGAATGATAAGCCAGGTTCTGTCGTGGTCAGTCATTTATCTAAGCGACATACCCGAAGGCAGGGAGAAGCAGCCCTATTTGCCTTCCTATTTTGTCTTGCTCCAGTTGGGGTTTGCAATGCGCAGCCCATCGCTGGTCTGCCGGTGGTCTCTTACACCGCCATTTCACCCTTACCCCTTGCGGGGCGGTATATTTTCTGTTGCGCTTTCCTTGGGGTTACCCCCACTCGGGTTTCCCGAGCAACTCGCTTCTTGGAGCCCGGACTTTCCTCAAGCAGGAGAAACTCCTGCCTGCGACTGACTCATTCGCGGTCTTTGGTGCCGACGTACAGGATCTTGCCGCAGATCTCGCAACGGATAAGCTCTTCAGCATCACCGCCACTCTCTGCATTACGAAGACGGAACAATGTCTTCTGGGAAAGCCTCACGTGACAGTAGTCACAGGTCGAACTAACCGCTCTTGCAATAGGAGCTCCGCTGAACTTCTCCGACAGGTTTTCGAAAATCAGCTTGGCTTTGAGTGGCAACTTCGACTTGCGAGTTTCAATGTCCTTGCGCAAGGTCGGAAGAGACTTCTTTACGGCTGCTCTCGAGGTTGTGTCCAACTTAGGAATGCTTTCGAGCTCCTTGCGAAGCTTCTCTACCAGCAATTCCGAGGCCCTGGTCTGGTCCTCGACGTCCTGCCGGTCATGGAAATTCTTCCCCTGTGCATCCTCGACCTTTTCTTTCTCGAGGGTGAGCTTCTTCATCTTCTCCTCAAGCTTCTGAACCTTGTCTTCGGACATTTCTTCTTTCCCGAGCTTGGCGCCGGCTTCGTGAACCTTCGCCGAAAGATCGTCCAACTTCTCACTGATCCTGACCTCGTCGGCCCTGAACGTTTCCAGCTGCCCTCGTAACGCGGCCAGTTGCTCCTCGGTCTCGTCGATCTTGTGACTCAGCAATGAAGAAAGATCCGACTCCTGCAGAAGACGTTCCTTCTGACGATAGGCCAACTGGAGTTCTTGAAGTTCCCAAAGCTTGTCTATTAGCATGAATACACCTCATCGACGATTCTGACATCATGGTGGGCCCACCTGGATTCGAACCAAGAACCAAGTGGTTATGAGCCACCTGCTCTACCGTTGAGCTATGGGCCCCTGCGTTGTGCGCACGTCAGGAAAGGGCCTGCGTGGGTTTTATTATAGGCGGGGACGGCTGTGCGTCAACCTTTCGACGCGCACAGATACGCCACAGCCTCCTCTCTGGAGCCGATCATGCCGTCCAGCTGGAGGCGTCGTACCTGGTCGAGAAGCAGTCCGACCTGTCGTCCCTCGGGGATACCGAGGTTCACGATGTCCTCACCTGAGGCCAGCAACGGCTCGTCCATCCGTGAAAGGACTGTCATAAGGAGGTCACGGGGTCCGGTGGTCTCCAATCCGGCAAGGTGGGCCTCCAGGATCGAGAGAACAGGCAAGGGGATGCCCCGAAGTTCTTCTGCTGCAGTGCTCACCTTACATGCTCCTTGCTCGAGAAGGCGGCGCAGTGCCCGTTCCTTTCGCTGCCATGACCGGCACGCCGATGCCAGTCGGTCACCCAGTCCGAAGTCCTTGAGGACCTCCTGCAATTCTCCAGAAGGAATGTCGCCTAGCCACACGAGAAGCGGTGCAACCCACCGAGGAGCGTCCAGGCCGTTCAGGGACGGTTGGAGTCCCTGCTCGAGGGCGGATAGGAGTCGGACTTTCGCAGCCCGCGGCGGAATCAGCGGAAGGCCAATGAGCCCGCATCCGAGGAAGCAAAGCGCTTTGATGCATGCGACGCTCCTGCCTCCTAAGAGCAGCTCCTTGAACTCCTCCTGTGCACGTTTGTTGCGGCGGACATTCAAGAGTCCGAGCTCAAGAGCATCTCTCGCTTTCTCATGGGTACCATCCTCGAGAGTGAAACCCAGACGTGTCTGGGCTGCCACCGCACGCAGTATCCGCGCGGGGTCCTCGATGAAGCTGTCGGAATATGTCATCCGGATCGTCCCGGCTTCAAGGTCCTTCAGCCCTCCGGTGGCGTCGACTATGGTGCCGAAATCGCTCTCTGAGAGGGACATGGCAAGAGTATTCACGGTAAAGTCTCTCCTCAGTAGATCCTTCATCAATGATGCAGGGGCGACCGTGGGCAACGAGCCCGGAAAATCGTAGTACTCGAGGCGAGCAGCAGCAAAATCGTACTCCCGCTCTCGGATACGAACCTTGTGTGTCATGAAGCGTCCATAAGAGATCACGTTGGTATCGAAGGACTTGGCGACTGCCGCGGCAATGCCCGAGACGTCTTTCTCCGTGACAATGTCGAAATCGTTGGGATGTCTGCCGAGGAGGACGTCGCGTACCGAGCCACCGACCAGATACGCTCGGTTTTCCTCCGCATCGCCAATCTGACCAATTCTGGCCAGTGTCGCAGCCGTGTCGTTTCCGCCCAGTCGATCGAGGTCGGAACGCGCGATGACTCGCACGCTTGCTGTCCCCACGATGTTCTGTGGATGTGCCGTGCTGTTGAGGTAGCGCAGGATGTCGGATCTCGATACCACACCCAAAAGCTGGTCCTGTTCCATGACCAGCAGGAGGCCTGTGTTGTACGTACCGAACGCCTGTATCAGCTCCTCGACGGTTGCAGTGAGTGGGACGGCTGCAATGCGCGTATTCAGGAAGTAATGCACAGGCTTCTGCTGGAGTCGCGTGAGGGAAGTTTTCTCGAGAGCTTTCTTGGACACGACGCCGACAATGCGGCCATCACGTTCAACCGGCAGCACCGAGAACCCAAGATTCACCATTGTCTGTAAGGCTTGTTCGGCAGACCGGTTCTGGGAGACTGTCGCGGGATGGGGCGTCATGATATCGCGGACGACCTGGTGCCATTGGGTATGCCTCGCGGCTATCGCGGAAACAATGTGCTCCTGTGCAGTCTCAGCGGATGTTCCATCTCGCAGGATGGATGCTGCTGCATGGATCCGACCTGCTCCCCCCAGAGGAGCAAGCAACTCTGCGACATTGAGCAGACGGTCACTGCGCCCAAGAACATAGAGCGCCTGGGGAGTCTGGTAGATGAGAAACAACGCTTCTGCCTTGATGATCTGAGCCAATCGGTGGACGATGACCGAAAGGTTGCCGACGTTCCGCTCTGCATGCACAATGGCAAAAGCTATCTGTGCTCCAGCCACCGTCCTGACCTGTGCATTGTTCAACGCAGTCTCGAGAGCAGTTTGTTGCTCTGGAACCAGGTAGGTGGTGACATAGCGGGCGACCATGGAAAGACTTGCCCCGGCCTTGAGCAGATAGGCTGCCTGTTCGACGTCGAATGCCGTCGTCTCGGGGAACAGCAGCGAGCCCGTGTCTTCATAGATGCCAAGCGCAAGAAGTGTAGCCTCATCCGGGTTCACGGGAATCAACTGCTCGCGGAGCACGGCGGTCACAAGCGATGCGGTCGCTCCACACTTCCGGATATGCCCCTCGTCAATATGTGCCAGGCTCGCGGAGTTTGGTTCATGATGATCATAGGCAACCAGCCTTATCCCCGGAAGCGAGAGGACCTCTTTGTACTCCCCGAGGCGAGCTGCGACAATCGTGTCGGCCAGGACGACTGTCCCAATGTCTTCTTTCAACAACGTGGGCGCAGGCATGCGTACAAAACGAAAACGTCCCTCATAGAGCCGGAGGAACTCCTCCACGTTCGGCTCGAGGGACCCGGGCAACACTGGGACCGCACCGGCATACAACCGAGACAGTCCTGCCATCGAGGCTACACAGTCAAAGTCTGCACCTGCATGGCCGAGAATAACCGTTTTCACGAGCGCTCGTAGGTCACCACACCGTCCGCACGGCTGATCTTTGCTACGACAGTCTGCCACCGAGGGACGGGCGCCTGCCCGACGACGATGGCCCCCAGGATCTCCTGCTCGCACGTGCGTGCGTCGTCGTCCGTGCGCGCGTAAACGGTCGCAATCTGGTGCGTGGCAGTCACTGTATCGCCGGTTTTGACGTCCAGCACGAGGCCGACGGCCAGATCGATGACGTCCTCCTTCGTGCGGCGCCCTGCGCCGAGGTGCATGGCGGCCAGGCCAATGCCTTTCGCATCAATGCTCGTGACGAATCCACTGCGCGGAGCATAGACCGGCAGCCTGACCGCGGCTTGTGGCAGGACTTCGGGCCGGTCGATGAATGCGGGGTCACCTCCCTGCGCCCTGACGATATCCGCAAAGCGTTGCAGTGCGTTCCCATTCGCGATGGCGTTCATCGCCATTGTTCTGGCGTCTTCGCGCTTCTGAACGATGCCGCTCTGCATGAGGATCTCGTCGCAGAGCGTCAATATGACATCGACAAGTTTGGCCGGGCCATGCCCCTTGAGAACCTGGACGGCCTCGACGATCTCGAGGGCATTACCTACGGCGTTGCCCAGCGGCTCATTCATGTCCGTCACATAGGCAACTGTCGTCTTGCCATTGTCCTCTCCTATGCCAACCATGGTCTTCGCCAGTTCGATGGCCTCCGACTCGCTTGACATGAAAGCTCCAGATCCCCACTTCACGTCCAGGACGATCACGTCGGCACCGGACGCCAGCTTCTTTCCCATGATACTGGATGCGATAAGAGGCACAGAGTCCACCGTTGCCGTCACGTCGCGGAGGGCATAGAGTTTCTTGTCGGCTACAGCTACATCGCCGGTCTGAGCCATGATGGCTCCACCTAGTCGGTTGACAATCTCCATGAACGCCAGTGGCGTCAGGTTCACGTCAAAACCCGGAATCGACTCGAGCTTGTCGATTGTTCCGCCGGAGTGTCCGAGGCCCCTTCCAGACATTTTGGGCATCACAGCACCGCAGCTTGCGGCAATGGCGATGAGGGGGATGGACACTGTGTCGGCAACACCCCCCGATGAGTGCTTGTCACACTTCACTCCCTTCAGTGAAGAGAGATCGATGACGTCTCCACTTGTACTGATGCAATGCGTGAGCCAGGAAGTCTCATGAGCGTTCATCCCTCTGAAATAGATGGCCATGAGCATTGCCGACGTCTGGTAGTCCGGAATGGAGCCACTCACAAGACCATCAATCCACCACGAGATCTCTTCTTCCGAGAGCTCGCCACCGGATTTCTTCTGCTCGATAAGTTCTGCGAAGTTCCTGTTCACCACTCGGGCCTCTCGATGACACCGGCCAGCAACTCTGCCAGGTGTTCATCGGCACGTTGCGCCGTGGCGAGCACCTGGTCATGGCTGAGCTCGGTGACCGTATCGGTCGCAAGGTCCGTAATGACCGAGACGCCGCCAACGCGCATGCCAGCCTGGTTTGCCACAATCACCTCGGGAATCGTGGACATACCGACTGCATCAGCTCCTAGAATCCGCAGCATTCTAATCTCTGCACGGGTCTCGAACTGAGGCCCGGACAGCGCTGCATAGACGCCGGACGCAATCGGCAACGAACGATGTTCACCGACCGATTTGAGCGCTCGCGTGACCGCGGGATCATACGCAGTGTACATGTTCACGAATTTGGAGCCGAAAACCTCATCGGCGAGACCTCGAAGTGGGCTGTCTGCGGTAAGCAGGTTGAGATGGTCTTCGATGACCATGAGATCCCCCAGTCGCAGACGATCCGCAATACCGCCCGCCGCATTCGTGAAGAGGGCGATACGAACTCCCAGGGCCTGGGCAACTCGAACAGGGATGGTCACCGTGGCAGCGTCATAACCCTCGTAGTAATGAAAGCGACCTGCAAAACACAAAACTCTGTGTCCACCGATGCTCCCCGCAACAAGCTTGCTGGCATGCCCCTTGACTGTCGACACAGGGAACCCCGGAATCTCGACGTAGGGAACGATTGTCCGCCCATCCATCCGGTCCACGAAGCTCGACAGACCAGATCCGAGGACGACAGTAATTTCGTACGACTGCCCAATACGCCGCATCAGGCTGTCGACCGCGATGGTCACCTGCTGTCTCAGCTGAGCGCTGTCCATTACTCGACCGACCCCACGACGCTGTAGAAGGCCTGCCCTCCGTAATAAGGCTGGATCTCAAGATCAGGGAACTGTCGGGTCAACGTCGCAACGAGCACATCGAATGACGCCTCAGCAAAGTCGGCGCCCCGGTAAACCGATACCAGAGACTTGTCATCCCAGGTGATGGGAGATTCGCTGAGGTGCATCAGTGCTCCCTCGACCGACTGACCAAGCCCCACAAGCTTGTCGTCGACGAGCAACATATAGTCGCCTTCGTGGACAAGCATTCCAGAGACCGAGGCATTCTTGGTTGCACACGTGACCGCAAAGAAATCTGTCGCCTCGATGGCCTGGTTTGCGACCGCCAGACAGTCGTCATCAGGACCACAGGAAGCCAGCTGGACCAGCGCACTGATAGCCTGCACCGGGTGGCGAGCGTTCAACACGTGCACGTCCTTATCAATGAGGTCGGCGGCCTGTTGTGCGGCCATAATGATATTTTTGTTGTTTGGGAAGACAATGAAGGACTTGGCGTTGCATGCTTTGATGGGATCGACGAAAGCCTCAGTCGGCGGATTCATCGTGTCACCGCCGCCCACGATGATCTGTGCTCCAAGTTTGCGGAAAATTTCGTCAAATCCGACCCCCGGTGACACTACCACGTATGCATGCTGCACGTACTCGTCAGCGCAGCCCTCCGTCGAAGCGAGTGTCTTTGAGGAAGAACCTGCCCCGGATGCCGGGCCGCCGGCATACTCGTTTGCCTGGTATTGCATATCCTCGATGCGCCCCTCCCGTATCGGGGCAAACTTCATGAGGTACTGGATAGTATCGTACGGCTCGTTGGTGTGGACATGGATCTTGGTAAGGCCGCCCGCCGAGGCCATGACAAGGCTATCGCCACGTTCGGTCAGTTTCGCACGGACTTCCGCTTCCGGCAGCGTGTCGGAAGCCACCAGGATCACAGTGTCATAACGGTACGTCAGGTCCTGCGGGCCGACATGCTCCTCGGTCTCATCCTCGACTGTCAGTTTCCCGGAGGCGACCGTCTCACCCCGGAGGCTCATCAACATGCCTTCCAGGAGGGTCACAAGGCCCTCGGCGCCGGCATCCACCACATGGGCTTCCGCCAGTGCGGGAAGCTGCCCAGTCGTCTCCTTGACCGCTTGTCTTCCTGTCCTGATGACCTCGGCCAGGTAATCCGTATAGTCTTCCTGGTGCAGCCCGGCCGCACTCTCGGCCATGCGTCTGACGACGGTCAGGATGGTTCCTTCTACAGGCATGACCACCGCTTTATATGCTACCTCGGTCGCTTTGGTGAGCATCTGTGTGAAATCTGTCGTGGTCAGTACCGGCTTGCTGTCAGCTGCCGTTGCCATGCCGCGGATGATCTGTGACAGGATGACGCCTGAATTTCCGCGCGCCCCAATGAGGGATCCGGCGGACAATGTCGAGACCAACTCTTTCATGGACTTGGGCTGACTCTTCTGGACTTCCTCCAGAGCAGTTCGGAGGGTGAGAGACATGTTCGTGCCGGTGTCTCCGTCGGGCACGGGAAAAACGTTCAGACTGTTGATAAAGGCTTTGCGGGATTCGAGGCTGGCGAGAGCAGCCGTGAACAGCGCCTCAAGCTCACTGTAACCGATTTCTTTCAAGATATCCTCCGGAAGTATTGCTATTCGTTTTCGTTTTCGACGCGAATGGACCAGACCACGACGTTCAGTTCGACTCTCTCCTGCGCAATCCCCGTCATACTGCAGAAGACATAGCGAACCTGTGATACAATGGTACGGGCGACTTCGGAAACACGAAGACCATATTGGAGCCGAACATGAACGGTCACCTCGATCGTGCCGTCTTTTCTGATCTGAGCATCGACGCCCTTCGGTGTCGACAGAAGCGCAAGAGCGCCAGTGAAGCGTTCGGCGAATGTGACGGGAGCCAGCCCTGTCACGCCGTAAACATTCAGGGTAGCCAGCCGGAGGATTTCCTCCATTGCATTCCTGCTGAGAACGACTTTACCTTTTGTATCAGTCATATCCACTCTCCAGGCAAAATGTGGTATTCGATTATACCACCAAACTTGAATTCGTTGGCCTTTGACGTAGAATTAACCTACTTTTTCATGGAGGTTCATCGAAATGAGCAGAGTATGTACTATTTGTGGCAAGGGTCCAATGGTAGGCAACACGGTTAGCCATTCCATTCAGCGCAGTTCTCGTCGTTTCCTGCCGAATCTTCACACAGTACAGGTAGAGATGAACGGCAGGGTTCAGAGGATTCGCGTGTGCGGAAAGTGTCTCAAGAAGCTGAAGGCCACAGCCTGATTCGACGCTTCGACCAATGAGTGAAGAACTTCGGAGCCTGTTGTGGACAGGCTCTAGTTTGCGTGTACTCGACCAGCTCAGGCTCCCCTTCGAGATTGAGTGGATCGAGTGTAGGTCTTACAGAGATGTTTATTCGGTCATCAAGAATATGAACACTCGCGGGGCTCCCGCAATCGGCGTCGCTGCCGCTTATGGTATGGTTCTGGCTGCCCGAGAGGCGGTGACGACTCCGCAGCCCACACAGTTTGTTCTCGACGCTGGCGCCTATCTCAAGAGCGCCCGGCCCACTGCCGTGAACCTTGCCTGGGCCGTCGATCGCTCTCTTGCCGATGGAGCGCCGAGTCTTGGCAAGAACCCACAGGCAGCGGCCGATGAACTGGCTGCGTTCGCGGACAGGCTTGCCCAGGACGACGAGGACCGCAATCTCGCCTTGTCGAAGTATGGTGCCGAACTGTTTCAAGACGGAGATACCGTCATGACCATCTGCAATACCGGCGCTCTTGCGACCTATCGGTATGGCACAGCGTTCGGCTCTATCAACGAAGCGTTCAAGCAAGGCAGGAAGATTCAGGTCATTGCCCTCGAGACACGGCCGTACCTTCAGGGAGCACGATTGACGGCTCTGGAACTCGTGACCGCAGGTATCCCATTCCATCTTATTACTGACGGAATGGCCGGCTTCATGATGTCGCATGGAATGGTCACCAAGATCATCGTGGGTGCCGACCGCATCGCCTCGAACGGTGACTTCGCCAACAAGATTGGGACCTACCAGCTGGCCGTCCTGGCCAAGTACCATGGGCTACCGTTCTACACGGCGGCACCGTTGAGCTCCTTCGATTTTTCGATTGCTTCGGGCGCCGAGATCCCCATAGAACAGCGCGACGAGAATGAGGTCCTGTCATTTGCAGGCCAGCGTGTTGCCGCTGAAGGCGCACATGCCTTCAACCCGTCGTTCGACGTGACCCCCAACGAGCTGCTTTCGGGTATCGTCACTGAACGTGGTGTTTTCAGGCACCCCTTCGGCAACTGGGAGCGACCCTGACCAGAAGGAATCTTGGCACAACCAGGCCACGGATCGCCACCAGAGAAGGTATCGGGACCGTGGCCTGTTGCATTCTGTCGGACGTGGCTGGTTCCTTGACCTGCTCGCACAACTGGGAATTCCTCCTGTCAGTGCGGAGTCTTCGCTGCCGGCACCCCGTTCTTCGGACAAAGTCCAGTAATGGTGCAGGCGTCGCAATCCGGTCTGCGAGCATTGCAGGTAGATCGCCCGTGGGCGATGAGTGCGTCACAGAGCGAGTTCCAGTGGCTCTCGGCAACGGTAGCCATGATATCCTGTTCTACTTTTTCCGGAACGAGGCTCTCGCTCAGTCCGATGCGATAAGTCAGACGCTTCACATGCGTGTCAACAACCACAGTCTGCTTGCCGAATGCATGCGCAAGGACGACGTTGTCATTGGAAGAA
Source organism: Candidatus Cryosericum hinesii (assembly GCF_003570985.1). GTDB lineage: Bacteria > Caldisericota > Caldisericia > Cryosericales > Cryosericaceae > Cryosericum > Cryosericum hinesii. The sequence goes on along the minus strand of NZ_QXIW01000023.1, from coordinate 12,778 downwards.
CTGGCGATAACGCGTGAACGCCATTGATCAGCATCGTTGTTCCTTGCCCGTCAGATGATGGATGAGTGGGGGTCCCAGCTAATAGATCGATTTGGGACAGATCCCGGGATGACTAACGACTTCTTGCGGCGAAGCTAGAGAGATGCCAAGCGAAACCGTAGCCCCGGAGTCCGACGGACAGGATTGCAGTCATCGTAGACGCATCGGCCAATGAGCGCCTGAACTGGCAATAATCGGCAAATGTGATACATAGTAGAGATACTGGCATGCTGACCGCGTTTGGCACTACGTCTGGGTTCTCCCTTGGAGGACTTCAGATACGTTCTGACCTTCTAGGGATTGCTGAAGCGACATGGGGGAGGAGAGCTGCTCAAATGAACATCAAACAGACGACTATCGAACCGGTAGCACTGGTCATGGGGCTCGTCCTGGGGTCAGCTATGCTTGTCAGCGTTACTGCAGCATTCTTGCTTGGGTATGTGTTTGGTCTCGGGGGAGCCACTCTCACGCTCGTCGGAGCACTCCTGACGGGGCTATCGATCTGGAGTTCCGTCCGAATTCGCGTCAGTCCAGAGGGAGGCTTTGAAGCGAGCTTCGAGAGTTTCAAGCAGGAAGTCAGAGAAGACGTCACATCTCTCCGAAGCGATACCAAGGGTGTTGTGCACGAGTTGACCGAGTTCAAAGGGGAGATAAGGGCATCCATCCTTGAAGCCATTTCTCCAGAGGTTCTTGACGACTTGAGGCGAAGCGAGAAGGTGGATCAACTAATCGAACGAGGAGAACTGGAAAAGGCTTTGGAGTTGGACCCCGGGAACACAATTGCGATCGAGCAACTGATTGAGAACTTGGTTGACAAGGGTCAGTTCCAACAAGCATCAGAGCTATACCCGGAACTCAAGAAGTCGAACGAGAGCGGAATCGGATACTCGGTATACCCCCACCTCGCACTTGCCTTTGATAGGAATGGAAATGTAGCACAGGCTCAGGCGATCCTAACTGAGCTCGAAGAGGGGATTCGGACTGACATTGCCACTGGCTATGGATATCTGTCCAGGTCACAGCAGATCGGGTGGGTGCTCCATGATATTCAGAGGATTGCCAAGAAGGTGAAGGATCCCTCGGTTGCTGCGCGAATTCGAGAGCTGGAGGCAAGCCTCAAAGACACAATTGATGCTCTGACAAAAGGGTAGAAGGCCGCAGTACCTTCGGACGACATGTTAGCCGTGCCGCTTCCGTAGGAGCGCTGCCCTTGGTCGTGCTCCGTGCGCACGCGAAGCGTTGTCGGTTTCAGCGGGGAAGTCTAGTCGTGAAGTAGACATGAATGTGCTGTCTCTGGTTCTGTGCGAGTGAAGTAGCGGTTCTTTGTCTTTGCAGAGATACGAAAACACCAACCAGCCCACGCCACAGCAGGCACAGTATGCGAGTACTAGACTCTGGGCTGTGGAACGGTGCCGTCTCTCAAGGAATCACGTTGGTTACTTCGTCGGACTAGACTAATACTTCGCGTGATTCGCTGATGTGCTTGCACATCGCGGAATGCCTCCCCTCAGCGTGGAACCTTCGCCTCAGGCACCCCGTTCTTCGGACAAAGTCCAGTAATGGTGCAGGCGTCGCAATCCGGTCTGCGAGCATTGCAGGTAGATCGCCCGTGGGCGATGAGTGCATCACAGAGCGAATTCCAGTGGCTCTCGGCAACGGCAGCCATGATATCCTGTTCTACTTTTTCCGGAACGAGGCTCTCGCTCAGTCCGATGCGATAAGTCAGACGCTTCACATGCGTGTCAACAACCACAGCCTGCTTGCCGAACGCGTGCGCAAGGACGACGTTTGCGGTCTTCCGTCCGACGCCAGGGAGTCCCGTGAGAAAATCCATCTCAGGAGTCACCGTGCCTCCCCATTTCTCACAAAGCTCCAGTGACTCGGCAATGATCGCCTTCGCCTTGTTGTGGAAGAAGCCGGTCGGCTTGACAATCGCTTCGACCGCAAGAATATCGGCGTGACCCAGAGCGCATACGCTGGGATAAGCAGCAAAGAGACGTGGGGTAACCTTATTGACCATGACGTCTGTGCACTGGGCGCTGAGTATCGTTGCCGTGAGCAACTGCCATGGGTCTTTGAACTCCAGAGCGGTGCCTCTCCCGGGATAGGTCTTCTCGAGTGTGGCCACGACCTGTCGAACGTGCTTCTGCGCTGTGAATGCCATTTCCATATCTCCTCACTTGACGTCTACATGTAACCAACAGTATACTCATATGCTATAGTAGCAAGATGGCTGTTCTGACCTTCGGCTGAAGACCTCGTGGGTCGAATGCCTTTTGGACCGCGGTATACAGGCCGTCTCGAGTCAGAGGACTTGCAGCCGAGCGTGTTCTGTGTATACTACAGCAAGTCCGGTTTTGTGGGCGGTTAGTTCAGAGGTAGAACGCTTCGTTGACACCGAAGAGGTCAGAGGTTCGATTCCTCTATCGCCCACCATTTGAGTTTTCAGGGAGCGGACATGGATATCAGAATTGTCTTTGATGACGTATCGTCTCAATATTCTTTCACTGATGGCGAGTCCATCCTCATGGCTATTCAGAAGCTCTTTCCCCAGCAGAAGCGATCTATCGTTGCTGCCAGGATTGGCGGTTTGCTCGTGGACTTGACGACGATCCCATCCACGACCGACGACATCCAGCTTGTGGGTACCGCCACCAGCGACGGGCTCGAAATCCTTCGCCACAGTACGTCACATATCATGGCCGAGGCGATCAAAGAGCTCTATCCGGATGCCAAGCTTGCCATCGGACCATCTATCGACACTGGTTTTTACTACGACATCGACATGCCGAAGACGCTATCTCCCGATGATCTCGTTGCAATCGAACAGAAGATGCGCGAGATTACCGAACGCAGCGAGCATTTCACCCGGCAAGACAAGCCGATAGCCGAAGCCATCGAATTCTTCAAGGAACGCGGCGACCAGTATAAGGTCGAGATCCTTTCGGAGATACCAGCGACGACTGTCTCGCTTTACACTCAGGGATCGTTCACAGACCTCTGCCGTGGACCGCATATTCCTTCCACCAGCTACCTCAAGCACTTCAAGCTTCTCTCCATCGCAGGCGCGTATTGGCGAGGAGATGAGAAGAACAAGATGCTTCAGCGGATCTATGGCACGGCTTTCCCATCGAAGGAAGAGCTGGTCGGTTTTGTCACGGCCCGGGAAGAGGCTGCCAAGCGCGACCATCGCAAGCTCGGACAGCAGCTGGACCTCTTCAGTATTCAGGAGCAGGCTGGCGCTGGACTAGTTTTCTGGCATCCCAAGGGTGCCATTGTTCGCAAGGAGATCGAGGATTTCTGGCATGCTGAGCACATCAAGCGTGGATATGAATTTGTCTACACCCCCCACATAGCGAATCTTGAACTCTGGAAGACCTCTGGCCACTGGGGCTTCTACCAGCAGAACATGTACTCACCGATCCAAGTCGATGAGGACCAGTACATGCTCAAACCAATGAACTGCCCCTTCCATATTCTCATCTATAAGTCGCAGGTTCGCAGTTATCGCGATCTTCCGCTTCGTTGGGCTGAACTGGGCACCGTGTATCGCTACGAGAAGTCGGGAGTCCTTCATGGCCTTCTGCGCGTGCGCGGGTTCACTCAGGACGATGCTCATCTCTTCGTCCGTCCGGACCAGCTTGACGCTGAGGTCAAGGGAGTACTCGACTTCACTCGTCACATGATCGAGACGTTCGGGTTTACGAAGTACAACATCTATCTCAGCACCCGCCCGGAGCACTCTGTCGGAACGGATGAAGGCTGGCAGATGGCGACCGAGGCTCTGAGAACGGCTCTTGAGGACATGCATCTCGACTACAAGGTCGACCCAGGTGAAGGTGTCTTCTACGGGCCCAAAATCGATATTAAGCTTGTGGACGCCATTGGCCGTGAGTGGCAGGGGCCGACACTTCAGGTCGACTTCAATCTACCAGAGCGTTTCGACATCACCTACATCGCCGAAGACGGCAAGGAACACCGGCCGATCATGCTGCACCGCGTCGTGCTGGGTTCCATGGAGCGGTTCTTCGGTACTCTCATCGAGCAGTATGCTGGAGCATTTCCGCTCTGGCTTGCTCCCGTGCAGGTCGAGGTGGTCCCCATCACGGACGTGCAGGAGGAGTATGCCAGGACAATCACCGCCAGGCTGCTTGATCGTGGCATCCGGGCCAAGATGGATCTCCGCCGAGAGAAGATGCAGGCGAAGATCCGCGATGCCGAGATGCAGAAGGTCCCGTATATTGCCGTCATAGGCGCCAAGGAAGCAGCAGTGGACTCGGTAGCCGTGCGCATGCGGCATGAAGGCGATCAAGGTGTGGTGGCCGTCGACCAGTTCATCGAGCGTGTGCTCGGGGAGATCAAGAGCAAGGTCATCTTCCCCTAGTTGCTTTGCACGGAAACGTTGCTATACTCGTGGAGGCTCGAAAGAGTAGAGCCACTGTAAAACGAAGCCGGTAAGGCTTCTACCTCCAGCTTTAAGCAAAGAGGTTCTTGAGTTCGCCAATGTGATACTATGTGGCGGCCGTTTTACAGCGGCCGCCATTTTTCTTTTTGGAGGTGTGGAATCAATAGGGATTCAGATCTGATTTACAACGAGAGAGTGCGCTGGAAGGAAGTCCGCGTCATTGACGAGAACAATGGTCAGCTGGGCTTATTGACGTCCGAAGCAGCTCTTGAACTTGCGTACTCGAAGGGGCTCGACCTGATCGTCGTGGCGCCCAACGCCACTCCACCCGTTTGCAAGATCATGGACCTGGGAAAGTACCAGTACGAGCAGATGAAGCGGCAGAAGGAAGCCAAGAAGAAACAGGTCACAGTCGAGATGAAAGAGATGAAATACCGGCTGCGCATCGACGTTGGCGATCTGACCGTAAAGAATCAGCACCTCAAGGAATTCCTGTCCGACGGAAACCGTGTTCGCGTGACCATCATGTTTCGCGGTCGTGAGATGGCTTTTCCGGACCAGGGGCGTGCGCTGCTCAAGAGGGTTGCTGCTGATCTTGCCGAGTACGGCACAGTCACGCAGGAACCAAAGATGCAGGGACGCAATATGTCAATGATGATGGAACCATCCAAAGAAGTGCTNNTCAAGATAACCGGTACCGGCAAGATCATGGCGTATGGCGCCAACCATGGCCACAAGCTTGGTAAGAAGTCCATGGCGAAGAAGAAACAGATGCTGAAGAAGCGTGTTCTTCATGGCGCAGATGCTCGCAACATGAAGAGACTTGTGCCGTATCTCAAGGGTTAATGGAGGCTCACTATGTCGAGAGTTAAAGGTGGAAGCTCGATCCGCAGAAGGCACAAGAAGATACTGAAGCTCAGCAAGGGCTATGTCGGCGCACGCTCTATACGGTACAGGGCTGCACGGGAGGCCGTTCAACAGGCTGAGCGCCATGCTTACTTCAACCGCAAGGAAAAGAAGCGCGAATATAGAGCACTCTGGATTGTGCGTATCAATGCGCTTTGTCGCTCTAATGGCATCACGTACTCCAAGTTCGTGGGAAGCCTGAAGAAGGCCGGCGTAAAACTCGACCGCAAGGTTCTGGCTGACATGGCTGTTCATGACAAGGAAACATTTGCCACCCTCGTCGCCGAGGCGAAGAAGCAGCTGACTGCCTAGTCCTTTCATGATCTCGCCATTTGGTCGAGCTGCTCTTGCTCTCGACCTCCTGCCTCTTGGCGTCTGTAAGTGGGACCTCGCGGCCCTGCTTGAGGCGCCGGGTGAATTGGAGGCCGTGTCACAGGAGAGGCTCGACCAACTGTTTTCTGCGTCGCCTTCGGCGCGAGGAAAGCACGTGTCATTGGCTGAACGGGACAGTGCCCTGGAAAAAGCCGACAAAGAGATTGCCGAGCTTAACAGCCTCGGGGCTTCTCTTATTACGATGTTCGACGGACCGGAGACCTATCCGGGTTGCCTCCTCGAATGCTACCGTCCACCAATCTTCCTTCAGATTCTGGGTGACGCAACAGTTCTGCTCAGGGATTGCATTGCCATCGTGGGCAGCCGCAAACCGACGCCTGAAGGTCTTAGAGCAGCTTCCGACCTTGCCGGACAACTGGCAACGGCAGGTCTCGTGGTGGTCAGTGGCCTTGCCTATGGAATTGACAAGGCAGCCCACGTTGGATGCCTTGATGCTGGGGGTCAAACGGTTGCCGTCCTGGGATCCAGTGTAGATGAGATCTACCCGTCTATTCATGCTCCAATTGCGCGGACCATTGCAGGAAACGGCGGGGGAGCCGTCATTTCTGAGTTTCATCTTCATATGCAGCCAACGGTCTATACATTCCCGCAGCGCAACCGCGTCATTTCTGGTCTCTCGCTGGGGGTCCTCGTGGTAGAAGCTGCGAAGGAGAGTGGATCTCTGATTACGGCCAACTTTGCTCTTGAACAGAATCGTGAAGTCTTTGCGATTCCAGGTTCTATCTACGCTCCGCAACACGTTGGAACGAACGCGTTGATCAAGTCTGGTGCCAAACTGGTACAATCTGTACAAGACGTTCTCGATGAACTTCCGGGATTCAAGGCCGCTCCCGAGGAACACCCGTCCGAGGCACTGTCGCAGCAGGAACTGACGATCGCAGGCTGCATTCAGACAGGCTGCACCTCAGTGGATCTGCTGTGCGAACGCCTTGCCTGCACCGCGCCTCAGGTGCTCAGCGTTCTGACCAGTCTTGAACTGCGGGGCCTCCTGGTACGGCGGGGACCCGACAGCTTCGCTATCGTCCAGCCACTGTAGCATGGACATTGACATCCGCGTTGTCGGGGGCGGCCTGGCAGGCAGTGAGGCTGCGCTGACTCTGGCTCGCCTTGGCCTGACGGTGGAGTTATGGGAAATGCGGCCTTTGCACCAGACCGACATCCACGAAACCGACCGATTGGGAGAACTTGTCTGCAGCAATTCCCTTGGCTCTGACGCCTTGCGGGACGCGAGAGGCCTTCTCAAAGCCGAACTTCGACTCCTGGGCTCCGGTATCGTGCGGTGCGCTGATGCGAGCCGTCTTCCTGCAGGCAAGGCCTTCGCGGTCGACAAGGACCAGTTCAGCTCCCTGGTGACTGAGAGTATCCAGAGCAATCCGCTCATTTCCATTCGCAGGGAGGAATACAAACGGATCGATTCCTCGGTACCAACGATCCTTGCCACAGGGCCTCTTACCAGTCCGGATTTTCTCCATGAACTCCGGGAGCGCCTTGGGTGCGAGAATCTCTTTTTCTACGATGCCGTCGCTCCATCCGTCTGGGCTCATTCGGTTGATCGCAACTCTTCGTTCTTGAGCTCCCGTGGGGGAGATGCCGCCGACTATCTGAACTGTCCTCTGACAAGGGAGGAGTACTATGCATTTGTGCATGCGCTCCAATCTGCCAGACAACACCTCCCCGAGACTCCTGATGAACAGAAGTACTTTGAGGGGTGTTTGCCCGTCGAGGAAATTGCGCGAAGGGGCGATGACACTCTCAGATTTGGTCCGATGCGCCCCGTCGGTCTCCGGGAGAGACCTGCAGACTGCTTCGCCGTTATCCAGCTTCGCAAGGAGAACCGTGAAGGAACCGTCCTTGGCTTGGTTGGATTTCAGACTTCTCTGGCCGTCGCCGAGCAGCAACGAGTGCTTGGCATGATACCAGCCCTTCGCAACGCTGAATACGTGCGGTATGGCCTCATTCATCGGAACGCGTTTTTGCGCGGCCCCTCAGTGCTGTCCGCAGACCTCCAACTGGGAGCGTTTCCACACGTATGGGCAGCGGGGCAATTGTGCGGCGTCGATGGATACATGGAGTCGACCGCACTGGGACTCGTTGCGGCACTGAACGCTGCTGCCTCACTTCACGGCTTCCCGCGGCCAGTCTTTTCTGTCCAGACGATGATGGGTCTTCTGGTCGACTACGTTACGCGCGACAGAGAGGATTTCCAACCCACGAACGCCAACTACGGGCTTCTCCCGCTCGAACCCGGCCCCAAACAGAAGGCCGTCGACCGTGAAACATTCGCTGTTGTGGCTCTGGAGCACATCCGACAGGTTGCCGACCAGGTTGGAGCATGGACCGCACAGAAAATGAGCCTCTAGACTCAGGTGCGGTTGCCGTGCCGAGGCAGGAGTTCGCGACGAGTCCGGAAGTGGTCGCTGAAGCTGACGGGTCGTATCTCCGGCTGTCGGATGCAGAGTTCCGAGCCCGGATCCAGAATGCGTATCGCCGCATGGCGGCCTGCGATCTTTGTCCTCGACGTTGCGGAGCCCATCGGCTTGCTGGAGACACTGGCTACTGCGGCGCCGCTCTCAAGCCCAAGGTCTTTGTCTGGAATCTGCATCGTGGCGAGGAACCTCCCGTCAGTGGGACACGAGGATCAGGTACGGTCTTTCTCAGCGGTTGCAACCTGAATTGCTGCTATTGCCAGAACTATCCGCTGAGTCAACTGCACCATGGAACGCAGATGCCGGTTGGGCAACTCGCAGGTGCGCTCGTCGAGCTTCAGACAAAGGGAGCCCACAATATCAACTTTGTCACACCCTCCCACCAGGTACCCCAGCTACTGGCAGCAGTATTTGCTGCGCGACAACAGGGACTGCACATTCCCATCGTCTACAACACGAGCAGCTACGACGAACCATCGACGCTGGCTCTTCTGGATGGAATCGTGGATATCTACCTGGGCGATCTTCGATATACGGACGAGGCTGTCGCCATGCAACTCTCGGGAGTCGCTGATTACGTTCAGGTCGCTGAGCGTGCGCTTATCGAGATGCATCGCCAAGTTGGAGACATCAGCTTGGACGAGCAGGGCAGATATGTCCCGCGAGGACTCATTGTGCGGTACCTCATTCTCCCGCACCATACCGGTATGGCTCGAGAGGTCTTTGGCTTCGTGTCCCGCCGACTGTCACTTCAGACATACGTGAGTGTCATGACGCAGTACTTTCCTGCCTACAAAGCATTTGACCCTGCATTGGGCATTTGGCGGAAACTCACCGATGCGGAGTGCGACCGGGTCATGAGAACGTGGTCGCGATCAGGGTTGGTCCATGGATGGGTGCAGGACATGGGCGACAACGGGGGAGCCTGAGCGAACGCAGAACGGACAGGGTGCCAGGCTTGGCACCCATCCATCTCTCGGGCAGGTGCGACAGATCAGATCTTGCTGACAACCTCCCGAGTGATTCCTTTGAGGCATTCCATGACAGATACTCCGCTACTGGCCATGCCAAGGTAGATGGCTTTTCCCTTGAGCTGCAGGTCATCGACAATCTCACGGACCGGCATGATGGCGGGCATGTCCCGTTTGTTCAGCTGATAGATGATAGGCGTATCCGGCGACTCGTAGTCTTCGAGATTCTTGAACATATCGGCAAGGTTATTGACGTTGTCCTCTCGCCGGTCGCGATTCGAGTCTGCGACGAAGACGATGCCGTCGACAGATTTGAGCACGGACTTGCGTGTCAACTTGTACAGTTCCTGTCCCGGCACGGTATAAAGGCTCAGGCGGATCTTGAAGCCCTTGACGGTCCCCAGTTCTACTGGCAGGAAGTCAAAGAAGAGCGTTCTCTCTGTCTCAGTTGCGATGGACGTGAACTGACCCTTCACCTTCTCCGGGATTGTCCGGAAGATCCAGCTGAGGTTCGTCGTCTTGCCGCTCATTGCCGGGCCATAGTAGACAACTTTGAACGTAATCTCAGACTTGGAGAAGTCGATCAGAGACATGTAGTGACTCGCATCAATTTGCTAGAAGAGGTTGTCAATCTCATCCTGCAGTCCCTTCCTGAGGTCCTGAGAAGGTTCTTGACGCGGGCCGGAGGCCATTTTCTCGAGAACTGGCTTGATCGAACCCGAGATCTTCTTGGCCCAAAACCTGATGGCGCCGATGGGCGCCTTGTTGTCGAATATGACGGCGAGCAGGATCAAGGGGTCTACGAGGGAAATGTGGATGTTGGTCTCTTTGCCCTGGTGAAACGTCAGGGTAAACTCACGTTCGCCGAGCAGTTTTGCCAACTCATTCGTGGCCGAGAAGACACCAGCCGCCAAGGCAGACACGGCAACTGCCGACTCTCGCGTGACAGCACCACTCTTCGCCAGGAGCTCGCCGCTCTTGTTGAGGAGGATAAGGTCCTTCGCCTGCGAATCCACGAGGTACTGTGAGAACAGTTCGTCGATGGTTTCGATATCTTCCTTTGTGACCACCAGTGAAGACAGTTGACCTTCCATCTATGCCTCCGATTTCGACAACGTAACCATCTTTTTGTCCGCAAGACTGTTAAGAGCTGTCCATGTGCGGAAGAACCCAAACTCAGCTTCCTTCAGTATCCTGTCGAACGACTCCAGGTCGCCAGCCTTCTGCAGGAGTAGAAACTCATCGGCGGTCAGCGTAACAGCTGCGTCGGAGTCATTCTCGCCCAGGCTTACCTGCAGTTCGGACGGTTCCGTCTGGATTCCTGACCGCACGTATTCGTCAGCAAGTCCCGTGGCCTCTATGAGGAGGCTCGTATTGTTCTGGGTGATCCTTCGAGGCGGCATGATGACACTAGATACAAAATTGAACGTACCGTCACGCTCGAGAAAGGCATCAAAGAAAGCGGGTAATCCGCTGCTGTACGGTGACTGCGCATGGATGACCTTGCCTTTCTGGAAAAAGATGGCAAAGCTACCCAGGTGTCCCTTTATGTCCAACTTTCCAGTCCTTTGAGCGTTGTCCAGAGTCTGAATAAGCTGGGCAAGTGGAAAACTCTGCAGGTCACCGCGCAATTCCATAGGACTCCTCCATTCCTCTGACTTAGCATGCTATTTGATTTTGGTCCAATTTCAAGGTATGCTAGGTTTTCTACACACTCGGAGGTGAACCGTGATGAAGTCCAAGGAAATCGGGTTGAACAAGACATCTGCCTGGAGCAGCATCGATCGCAAAGCAACCGATAAGCTGGCTGCAGAGTACATGTCGGTTATGAAGGATGCCAAGACTGAACGCGAGTTCGTCGAGGCAGCGACGGTTATTGCCCAGGCCGGCGGTTACAGGACTGCCGACGCTCTCTCTGCCAAAGCATTGCCCAAAGGTGGGAAACTGATTTTCATCAACCGGGGCAAGAACGCCGTGATCGTGAGGCTGGGCAAGCGTCCTCTCGGCGAGGGCCTCAACATCGTAGCCGCGCACGTCGACGCTCCGCGCATCGACGTGAAGCAAAACCCGCTTTTCGAGAGCACTGGTCTGGGCCTCTTCCAGACCCACTACTACGGTGGAATCAAGAAGTACCAGTGGGTGACGATCCCCCTTGCCCTGCATGGCGTGATCTACGACAAGGCAGGGAAGAAGCTTCAGTTGCGCATCGGTGAGGACGATACTGATCCTGTGTTCAACATTTCCGACATTCTTCCACATCTTGGGCAGGCTCAGGCAGAGAAGAAGCTGAGCGAAGGCGTTTCGGGCGAAGCGCTCGATGCAATCGTCGGTCACGTACCCGCTGATGACAAGGACGACAAGACGCCTGTTCGTACGAACGTCCTGAAGATGCTTGCCGAGCAGCTCAACGTCGAAGAGCGAGCTTTCGCCGGGTCTGAGTTGGAGCTTGTGCCGGCAATGAAGCCTCGGGAAGTCGGTTTTGACCGCGGACTCATCCTCGCCTACGGACACGACGACAGGATCTGTGGCTACACGGCCTTGCGTGGCCTGCTGGACCAGAAGAAGGAGCCTGAGCGCACGCAGGTCGTTTTCCTCGCTGACAAGGAAGAGATTGGCAGTGACGGCGACACCGGCATGCAGAGCGAGTTCCTTGAACTGGTCATTGAGCGGCTCATCCTGGAAACTGGAGAGAAGACCACGGCCAGACAGGTCTTTTGGAGCTCCATGGCGCTCAGCGCCGACGTCGCCGCCGGCATGGACCCCAATTATCTGGATGTGTTTGAACCGACAAACGCTGCCACTGTTGGCAACGGCATCGTGATCACGAAGTTCACCGGCTCGCGAGGCAAGGCCGGAGCCCATGACGCCTCCGCCGAGACTCTCCACAAGGTGCTCGGCTTGCTGGACGAGACCAAGGTCCCATGGCAGGTGGCTGAGATGGGCAAGGTGGACGTCGGCGGCGGCGGCACTGTAGCAAAGTTCCTTTCGAAGCGTGGCATCGAAACGCTCGACGCCGGCCCAGCGCTTTTGTCGATGCATGCGCCACAGGAGCTGGCGAGCAAGGCGGATCTGTATGCCTGCTATCTGGCCTATAAGGCGTTCCTGGAGAGGGCCCGCTAAATCATCTCACTTCAAGGCGATACAGCCGGATGCTTCCGTGAAGGGTTCCCCCAGTTGTATCGCTTCAGCTCCTGCATATACTGTTACCGCTCTCTGCCGTTGCGAAGACGGCCGAAATCTAAGTCCAAAGGGAGGAACTGTTGAGAGAGTTTGAATTGATGTTTATTGTGGACGGGACAATGCCGGAGGAAGAAGCTACGGCTGTCGCCACTACCGTTCAGTCCTTCATCTCATCGAAGGGCACGATTCTGAAGGCAGACCCATGGGGTCGTCGTCGCATGGCATATCCGATCAACAAAAAGCAGGATGGCTATTACTGGGTGATCGCATTTGAGTGCGAGCCTGGCGAAGTCGATGCCCTCAAGCAGCAGCTGAGAGTGAACGAAAACGTCATCCGCTGGATGGTTACGCGACCCGAGCACAAGAAGACTGTCGTTCCAGTTGAGACCGTCATCGCTCAGGAAACTGCCCCTGAACCCGCTCCAGTAGCTGAATCCGCTCCAGTAGTTGTACCGGTA